>CAZWXD010000024.1:0-24948 GCA_964638035.1 uncultured Gemmatimonadaceae bacterium
CAGCGCAGCGCATGGCAGAACGACAGTGAACAACGTCTTCATCATCTACACCTAGACCGCGCCCGGGCCGGACCAAGAGTCTACCTCCCACCCACCTCTCCTGTAACCCATAGGCCAATCAGCCCATAGCCCCATCCCCCAACCCCACTCCCCATGCCAGCACCCCCGCCGTGTCAGAATGGCGTTGCAGGGCCGCCGCGTCAAAGGTCCAGCGAGCTCCGGACACCCCGCCCTCCCTTGTTCAATACATGCGTGTAGATCATCGTCGTCTCCACGCTCCGGTGGCCCAGCAGCTCCTGCACTGTCCTGATGTCATACCAGCCCTCCAGCAGGTGCGTCGCAAACGAGTGCCGGAACGCATGACACGTCACCCGCTGGTCCAGCCCCGCCCGCCGCGCCGCGACCACCACCGCCTTCTGGACCACCGACGGGTGGAGGTACATGCGCCACGCCACCTCCCCCGCCCCCACCAGGCGCCGGCCCGCCGGAAAGACCCACCACCACGCCCACGAGCGGCTCGCCCCCGGCTTCTTGCGCTCCAGCGCCTCCGGCAACGGCACCCGCACACGGTCCGCCACGTCGCGCTCGAACCCGCCTCGCACCACGCCAAGGTGCTCCCGGAGCGGCTCCACCAGCGCCCTGGGCAGCATGGTGAGGCGGTCCGCCCTGCCCTTGCCCCGCCGTACCTGGACCTGGCCCTTGTCGAACTCGAGGTCCTCGACCCTGAGCCGGTGCGCCTCCATGAGCCGGAGCCCACTGCCGTACAGGAGCATCGCGACCAGCCTGGGCACCCCTCCAGCCCCGCCAGCACCGCGTCCACCTGCTCCCGCGTGAGGACGACCGGGAGTCGCGTCGGCCCCCGCGCCCGCGCCAGGCCGTCAAGCCAACCCATCTCCGTGCCCAGGACATGGCGATACAGGAACAGCAGCGCACTCAATGCCTGCGTCTGCGTCGACGCACTGACCCGCCGGCGCTCCGCAAGGTCGCTGAGGAACGCCCGCGCATCCTCCGGCCCCACTCGGAAGGATGCCGCATGCCACCGAAGCGGACATACCGGCGCACCCATCCCACGTACGCCTCCTCCGTGGAATGGCTGTAATGCCGCAGCCGAAGCTCGGCGCGGAGACTGGGCAGGAGGCGGGGGCGCGGGGCAAAAAGGCTCACCCCGCACGCTTCACAATATCAGGGAATCTGGCAAGGGCGAGAAAACGCGGTGCGTGCCGCGGAAGCGCCTACTCCGGCAAAACCTTGACCTGGTCCACGAAATAGGGCGTTTCCGCAAAGCACGACGTGGGAACCCCGCGATGCTCGGTGTAGTGCAGCTGGACCCGCTTCCCCACCGCCGCATTCAACTGCTCGGCCACGTCGGCCTCGCGCACCGAGAAGTACCAGATCTGGGGCGCCACGCCCCCCACCACATACAGGGCCAGCTCACCCTCGTACGTCTTGCAGAGCCACCCCTTGCGGGCAAACTTCTGCAGGACCCCCGCACGATCGCCATCCGCATACGCCCAGCTGAGCACGAACGCGGTGTAGATGCTGCCCAGGAGGAGGGGGATGAGGACGAGTGCCGCCACCACCACGGGCCAGCGACGGCGCTTCCGGACGGGCTTGGCTGCGGGCGGAGCCTGTGGATCAGTCATGGGCATGGGGTTGGGGTGCAGCCAAGATACCTCAGAACACGAAGCCCCGCCCGAACACGACCGACCACCCCGCGCCGAATGGCGCCGCCTCGAAGCGATACGCAAGGTCCAGCCGGAAGAGTGACCCGTTCGCCAGGCGGCTCGGCCCGAAGCGGAGCCCGATGCCCACATCCGTCCCGCGCCGCTCCGGATCCCCCACGTACCACGCCCCGCCATGGTCCACGAACGCGCCGAGCGCCACGCCGATGACCTCACGCCAGTCGTCCGCCACCGTCCAGCGGTACTCCGCCGAGATGAGGTAGCCACGGTCGCCCACAAAGGCATGGAGCGGGAAGGCACGCAACCCATAGGTGAGGCCCAGGTCAAACTGGAGGGCCGGTACCGGGGCCTTCTGCCACCCGATGAACCCACCCGTCACGAAGGCGTGGTGCCTGCCCGGCTGGAACACGGCGTCACCCCGCACCACGACGGTGCCCGAGTCGATGGCCCCCCCGGCAAGCAACCCGTTCGCATTGATGCTGCCCCGCAGGTACCCCGCCCCGAATGCATGCGCCGCTCCCACCGACGCCTGCAACCCCACGCCATCGTCCTCGAAGCCGAATGCCCGGGGCGCGGCGAGCACACCAAGGCGCACAGTGGCGCCCACGAACTCGTCCTCCTCCCGGAGGAAGCTCCGCACGTTCTGCATTACGGCATAGCGCGCACTCGCCCACGCCACGTACGGCCCCACCGCAAGCCGCGTCGTGTCACGGAAGGGCGCACTCACCGGCGACGGCTGGAAGGCGTTGACCTCGAGCTGCGCCGTGGCCCCCACCCGGAGGTACCCCCCGGGCGACGCCCGGATCGCATGGGCCACGCCGGCCCGCGCCAGGGTCCACTGCCGCCGGTACACCTGCTCCGGCGTGAGGTCGCCGCCACGGAACACGAGCACGTCGCCATCGAAGTAGCTGAAGTCGCTGCTCATCGCCCAGCGGCTGGAGAGCGTGAAGAAGGGCTGCGCCACGCTCGCCACCACGTAGCGACCGTCGGAGCGCTCCTCCCAGGTGCCGGCAACGTTCACCCGCCGGGCGATGAGCCGGGGTTGGCGAGCCTGCACGGTCCAGGCAGTGCGGTCGGGCGTGCTGCGGTACGAGAGCGCCCCCTGCCCACCCAGCCCGAAGAGGTTCTGCTCCTGCACGCCGAGCGTCCACGCGGCCTGGCCCGCTCCCGTGGTGAGGTCGAAGATGGGCAGCGTGCTCCAGCCGTCCTTGGTGACGACCCGGAGCACCGTGCCGCTGTCGGCATGCACCGAGTCCACCAGCACCCGCCGGAAGATGCCGAGGCTCCGGAGGTTCCGCGCCGTCTCCGCCGCCAGTGCGGAGTCGTACGGGCTCCCCGGCCGGAGCAGGAGCTCACGCTGCACCACCCACTCACGCGTGCGCCAGTGAAGGGCGTTGGCCATGTCCGCCAGCAGGCCCTCCTCGCTGGCGTCGGCAACATCCTCGCGTACGATCTCCACCGCGCGAAGGCGGGGAACGCTGTCCTGCGCATGAAGCGGGAGCGCACTGCAGGGAACCGCGAGGCTGAGGGCCGCGCCCAGCACGGTCCCCGCGCGCATCTCAGGCCAGGCCGTCGGCCAGGACGTCGCGAAGGTCGGTGAGGATGCGGTCGGGCACGACACCGATCTGCTCGGCGTGCTCCAGGGCGTACTTGCCGGTCCGAACCGCCCAGGCGGTGAGCCCCGCATCCTTCGCACCGCCCACGTCCGTCCGGAGGTCGTCGCCGATCATCACCACATCGTGCCGCGCCTCCGTCGGCACGCCGAGCGCGGCCAGTGCCGCCTCGAAGATGGCCGGGCTCGGCTTGCCCGCAAGCAGCGCCGTGGTATCGGTGGCATACTCGAGCGCCGCCACGAAGGGGCCCGCATCGAGCACCAGTCCCTGCAGCTGGCGATAGTAGCGGTCGCGCGAACAGGTGATGAAGCCGGCGCCCTGGCGCAGGCAGGTGAACGCCTCCTGCAGCAGCGTGAACGACCATCGCGCCCCCATGTCGCCCACGATGATCGCCTCGGCCGCCGGCCCCGTCCGCTCGCTGCCGTCCTGCATGTCGGCCGCACCGCCCACCAGCGTGAGCGGGGCCAGGTCGATCAGCGCTGCGGACGGGAGGAAGGGCGTCACCCGGTTCCATCCCCGCTCGCGGGCGAGCCGCCCCGCCGCCACCGGCGCCGTGGTGAACTGCTCCGCACGCGTGGTGATGCCCAGCGTGGCGAGGTGTGACACGAGCATCGCCGACGAGCGGCTGGTGGTGTTGGAGACGAACCCGAAGGGAATCCCGGTGGCCTCGAGCCGGGCCAGGAGTTCCCGTGCGCCGGGCAACAGGGTGTTGCCCTGGTAGAGGGTGCCCTCGAGGTCGAGGAGGAAGCCGGCTGGCATGACCCGTCCCGTCAGCGGGTCAGGCCAGGCTCTCGAGCAGGAGCCACAGCTCCGCGGCGCTGAACTGGTTGAAGCGTTGGAGGATGTCGGCGTCGTTCCAGGTGGCGAAGATCCACCCCGTGCTCCGGACGGTCTCGCCGTCCACGAAGTGGAGGCGCCCGTGGATGGTGCCCTGCTTCACCCCGGTTCCGCGCGGCTCGGTCACCGTCTCGAGGTATACCGTCCAGGTCGCCTCGCCCCGGCTGAGTTCACCCAGGCACCGGCCGTGGGGCGCCTCGACTGGCACGTTGCGTGATGGCTGCACGGTCCGTCCTTGTCGCGATGCCCTCAGGATAACAGGACAGGGACGAGGCGGTACAGGCAGCGACCCGCCCCGGGGCGCCCGGGTCACCGCGCGCCGTCCCGCACGAGTAGATTGCGTGCCCGTGTCAACCATCGCCTGCCCCATCTGTGGCACCCCCGCCGGCGGCCGGTACTGCGAGCAGTGTGGCGCCGCCGTGGTGCCCCGGTCCTGCGACGCCTGCCACGCACCGCTCTCTCCCGCGGCCCGCTTCTGCCATCGCTGTGGCGCCGCCGTGCGAGGTGCCCCCGTACCACAGGGTGGACCGGAGACCCGGTCGCGCGGCGGGCGCGCGCCCTGGCTCATTGCGGGGCTGCTCATCATCGTCCTGCTGGGCTGGATCGCGCTCAAGGGGATCAACCGGAACGCCCCTGGCGCGGTGCCGGACATGGCGAACGCCGGCAACAGCGCCCCCGACGGCGCTCCACCGGCCAACGCCGGCGCCGCCACGCCGCCCGATATCGGCAGCATGTCGCCCGAGGAGCGGTTCAACCGGCTCTTCGACCGGGTGATGCGCGCCGCCTCGACCGGCGACACTGCCGGGGCCCGGCAGTTCCTCCCCATGGCGCTCATGGCCTACGGGATGCTCGACAGCGTGAACGCCGACCTCCGCTACCACGCCGCGATCCTGCAGGCCGAGGGCGGGAACTACGACGCGGCGCTGGCCCTGGCCGACACGATCCTGGCCACGGCGCCCGGCCACCTCTTCGGCTACCTCACGCGGGCCGAGGTGGCCGACCGGCAGGGCAACGCCGCCCGGGCCGCCGCCGCACGCAAGGCGTTCAATGCGGCGGTGGACCGCGAACTGGCCCGCACCGACCGGCCGGAGTATCGTGACCATCGTGCCGTGATTGATGCCTACCGGGCCGGACAGTAGACGCCCGGCGCCTACGCCCTTCGCTCGAGGACCGTCGTGCCGACCCAGGTGATCCGCGTCGCCCACAGCCCCGATTCCGACGACGCCTTCATGTTCTACGCCCTGGCCGAGGGAAAGATCGACACCGGCAACCTGCGGTACGTGCACGAGCTGCAGGACATCGAGTCGTTGAACCGGCGGGCCCTTTCCGCCGAGCTCGAGGTCACCGCCGTCTCGATCCATGCGTACGCCTACCTCGCCGACCGGTACGCGCTGCTGGGCAGCGGGTCGTCCATGGGGGATGGCTACGGGCCGCGCCTCGTGGCGCGCAACTCCGCCCCCGCCAACGTCGCCGCGGCACTGAACGGCCGCCGGGTGGCGGTGCCCGGCCTCCTCACCACGGCGTACCTCGCCCTCAAGCTCTTCCAGCCCGGCATCGTGCCGGTGGTGATGCCGTTCGACACCATCGAGGATGCCGTGCTCGACGGAACGGTGGACGTCGGCCTGCTCATTCACGAGGGGCAGCTCACCTTCCAGGATCGGGGGCTGCACCTCTGGCAGGACCTCGGCGCCTGGTGGCTCGCCGACACCGGGCTCCCCCTCCCGCTCGGCGGGAACGTGGTGCGGCGCGACCTGGGCCCGGCCGTCGTGTCCCAGGTGGCGCGCGACCTTCGCGCAAGCATCGTGTACGCCCTCGCCCACCGCGAGCCCGCTTTGGCGCACGCCAGCCGCTTCAACCGCGGCATCGGTGCCGAACGGACAGATACATTCGTGGGCATGTACGTGAACCAGTGGACCGTGGACTACGGGCCCCGGGGGCGGCAGGCCGTGCAGCTCCTCCTCGACCGCGCCGCCGCTGCCGGCATCATCCCGGCCCCGGTGCAGGTGACGTTCGTATGAGCGCCGGAGACGACCGCGCCCTGCTGGTCGTCAACGACGACGAGGCCGTCCGGAACGCCCTCGCGCGCCACCTTACCCAGCAGGGATATCGCGTCCTCACGGCGGCGGGGGCCGCCGCCGCCATCGAAACGGTGCGGCGCAACAAGGTGGCCGTGGTGCTGCTCGACACCCGCATGGCCGGCAGCAAGGCGATCGACCTGGTGCCGACCCTCCTCGACCTGGACCGCGCCCTTGCCATCCTGATGGTGGCCGACGAGGGCGATGCCACGACCGCCGCCCTCTGCATGCAGCGCGGCGCCATGGACTACCTCACCTCGCCCGTGGACCTGGCGCTTGCCGGCCACGCCGTGGCCCGGGCCCTCGCCCGCCGCAGCAGCCAGGTCGAGACCGAGCGGCTCAACCGGTGGCTCAGTGACGACGTGAACCAGCGCACCGCCGAGCTGCGCCGGGAGCGGGAAGCGCTGGAACGGATCTCCGTGGCCACGCTCGAGGCGTTGGTCAACGCCCTCGAGGCCAAGGACACCTACCTCCGCGGCCACTCGGCGCGCGTGGCCGACCTCTCCGCCGGCGTCGCCGCCGAACTGGGCCTCTCCGACGAGCACGTGGAGATGATCCGCACCGCGGGGCGGCTGCATGACATCGGCAAGATCGGGATCCGGGAGGACGTGCTCAACAAGCAGGGCCCGCTCACCGATGAGGAGTACGAGCACGTGAAGCAGCACGTCCTCGTGGGCAGCCAGATCCTGGCCCCCCTGGTGCACCTGCGCGACGTGATCAGCTTCGTGCGGAACCACCACGAGCGGTGGGACGGCTACGGCTACCCCGATCGCCTGAAGGGCGAGGCCATCCCGCTGGGCGCGCGCATCGTGGGGGCGGTGGAGATCTTTGACGCCCTGACCACGTCACGCCCCTACCAGGAGAAGATGCCCGCCGAGACGGCGGTGGACCGGATGCGCGACCTGATCGGGACCGTACTGAACCGTCCGGTGCATGACGCCCTCGAGGCAGTGGTGCGACGCCGCCAGGCGCTCACCTTCCTGGACGACAGCGAGCCGTAGGGCGAGTCTAGGGGGACCTCTTGCTTTGCTTGCCAATCAGGAAACCCAACCCGGCTCCCAGCGCTGCTCCTATCCCGGCGCCGACGAGTGTTTCGCCCGTACAGCTGTCGTTGGGATCAGAGCTGTAACGCGAACAAAGTGCATGGCCGAGCAGGCCGCCGACAAGCCCCAATCCTACCCCGCCGATTGCAAGACCCAGTAGTCCCTTGTGTCGCGCCTCCGCCATGCCAAGGGAGAGCGCCTCTGTCCGTTCATCCGGAACCGCGGCCGGAGCAGGTGCAAGACGTGCCATCGCTGCTCCAACAGCAGGGGTGAAAGTGCGAGCAACTTCGTCATGGACCTGACAAAGCGCAGGGGCCGCCATGGCAATGCTCATGGCGGCCGCAAGCAGCATCATGCGGATTCGAGTGGGTGTCATGGCCATCGCTCAGAGCCCAAATGAACCAAGCCACCAGGTATTGAGATCGACCTGGGTGCCTTGGAAGACTACGCTGAGAAGGAGGTCCTTGTATGGCGTGACTCCCGGTACGTTTGTCTTCCATCCACGGAACTTCGCGCCCGACCAAAAGCACTCCACCCCAAATAGCGGCAGGTCGGTCTGCGATTCGACGCAGTCGCGGATCGGAAATCGAGCGCTGCCGATGTTGTGCTACCAGCATCGCAATGCGCGCGGGAGCGGTAGTTGGCATGCTTGTTAAGGGAGATCCAGACTCGGGGAAAAGCGAGCAGCCGGCCGGATGGCCACTCGAAGTTCCGACCCCAGCTTGCTGAAGCGCCTAGTGAGTTCCAAGGCAACTGACACTCGAAGCCGTCATTTACGCACACGTGGGCCGAAAGCCACGAATTGAGTACTTCCCAGTGCTTCGTGGTCGGGTTGTAGCCAACGGTCAGCTGGATGAGCTCGGAGTCGCCGATGTGACTGCCAGAACCACAATCCTTGTGGTACGCGGGAAGGTAGGCCAGTTTGACCATGTCGCCAGTGTCGAACGGGGGCAGGTTGTCAAGGTACTTTGCTGCCCAGTACGGCTCCCCTGCGAGGCATCCCTCCCGATCATCTATCGCAAGCAATGGGGCGAAGGCTTGCGCCAGTACGTACTCGCAGTTGTCGTCGAGCTTATCGTCATCGATGTCCAAGTGGCCCGCGGTTGACGCATTGAACGGTGGGGCGAGATAGCAATCATAGGAACGGATCCCCAACCAAAGCCCTTGCGCTCCGGGCGATGGGTCAGGCGCAGTAGACTCCCGCAGGCTCAGAGACAGGTCGCCATCATGAATTACCCCTGCCCCGGGTCCTCCGCCATCCCAGCATCCAGGGGTTAGACGGCAACCCTCCTCGGTCATCATGGGATCGATGCGAACCGTAGCCACAGGCAGTTGAGAGGCCTCTGGTGCGTTGGGATCGGACAGGTGGCTTCCGCATGCGGCGAGGGAGAGTAGCGAGACTGTGGCTAGGACAAAGCGGATTGACGTGCTTGCAACGATCAAGACTGTACCTCATGGTGAGAGAATGTGCTTCAGGTCCTTAAAGAAGCGTGCTATCATAGGCTCACCGGCATCCAGAGGTCAATGTGTGCTGGATGACCAATTGTGTTGCCCGGCGCCTGGTACCCGGCCTAACCAGTACGCATCAGCCGCGGCGCCGGTGCTCCACTGCCGGGCGACCTTCACCTTCTCGTTGACCGCAGGCACCCGCAGCGTGTTGATGAAGCGTCGCATCCCGAGCTTCGCAAGGCCGCGCGTTACACGTGCGCCCCCCGCCCCAACGATGGGCGACCGACCACAACCATCACACATCTGCGGATGCACCGCGATGACCGGGAACCCAGGCATACCCATCCGGAATACCAGGGATGCCTCGCAGGCCCCGCCACGGCGAGCGCCCGGAACGTGCGCGACCCAATCAGTGTTGAGTGGTACTCACCTTGGCGAGGGCGAGGACGACGCCTGCAAAGAGGAGGGTGTCCGCGAAGTAGTTGATGCCCTGGACCTGGGTTGATTCCTGTGGTGCGCCAAGCGACACGACCAGGAACGGGCCGTAGATCACCAGGACGAGGAGGAGCAGCCACGCGCCGAGACCGATAGCAGTCGCACGGGTCTGCCTCTCCAGCAGTGCACTCGCGCCCGTGAGCAGCAGTGCCGTGCCCGTCAGGTAGCCAATGATCGCGCGGCCTGGAACCCACGCGGGCATTTCCTGCTGAAGGGGCACGCCGGGAAGCAGGGTGGGATGGAAAAAGTGCTCAAGGCCGAACACCAGGAGGGCCAGGGTGACACCTGCCCGGCCCACCGCCGCCAGCACGACCTTGCTCCGGTCCCCCCATCCACCAAGGGCAGCTGCAGCAAGGAGCCAGCCGCCTCCGCCAAACGCAGTCTCACGCACCACGATCGTCCAGGCTACCCTGTCACCGCCACTGGCCAATGCTCCGGGAAGATGGATCATGGCCACGAAGAGGAACATCATGGTGCCGAACAGCAGCCCCGACCAGCGGACGCCGGCATCGGCGGCGATGCTGAGCGAGGCGGCGAGCAAGGCACCCCCCACCACGTACACCCAGAACACGCGCCAGGGCACGTACATCGGCACAAGGTCCACGACCAGGCGCGGGGCAGCGAGGTGCAGTGCGCCGAACGCCGCCAAGGGGGCCGCGAAGCACAGGTTGCCCAGGGCCACGACCTTCTCCAGGCCCCGAGCACGGGCCATCGCACCGGAAGCCCTCACCCCCCCAACCGCAAGGGCGGCGATGCCTGCGCCACCCATGGCCATGGCAGTCCTGGAGAGTCCGACGCTGACGTGCATGGTCGCGTGCGCGCGCTGGCGCTTATTGCGGCGGAGGGCGGTCCGGCAGGGAGAGGTCGACCTTCGGGACCTCGCGCTCGGCCGCGACGTCGATTTCCCAGAGCGGAGACGGCGTCATGCCAGCCAGCGAGGCAATGAAGTTGGTGGGAACCTGCTGCTGCTTGGTGTTGTACCGCGTGGCGGTGTCGTTGTACAGCTGCCGCGCCTGCCCGATGGCGCCCTCCGTGGCCGACAACTCGCCCTGCAGCTGCATCACGTTCTGCGAACTCTTGAGGTCGGGATACTGCTCCGCCAGGGCGAAGAACCGCCCCAGCGCCTGGGTCAGTGCGCCTTCGGCCTGCGCCTGCGCCGCCACCCCACTCGCAGACATGGCACGCGACCGCGCCGTGACCACCGCCTCGAGCGTGGACTTCTCGAACGACATGTGGCCCTTCACGGCGTTGACCAGGTTGGGAATGAGGTCGTGCCGCCGCTTGAGCTGCACGTCAACCTGCTTCAGCGTGTTCGCAACCTGGTTCCGGAGGGCGATGAGGCCGTTGTAGGTCCCGACACCCCAGAACAGCACCAGGGCCGCGAGGACCAGGAAGACCAGGAACACGCTACTCGCCTGCGACCAGCTGGGTGACGGCCCGGCGGAGCGCCTCGCCCAGCGCCGCATCGCCACCGGGCACGCGCAGCGCAGGGTGGTGCTCGTCCACCAGCACCTCGAGCCCGGGCGCCACCGGGATGCGTCGGCACACCGCACTCCGCTCGACGCCAGGTGCCGGGGACGCGAGCCACTGCTGCAGCGCCCGGCCGACCTTGCCGCGCGATGCCCCGGCGGGCCGGAGGAGCGGCAGGCGTTCGGGGGTGGGCAGCGTGGTCCCGAGGGCTGATGCCACCCGGCGCTCGATGACGTCGCCCGTCATCCCGGCAAACTCGGCCGAGAGGGTATCGAGCGTGGCGCCCTCCATCTGGCGCAGCTTGATGGCCAGCACCTGCAGCAGGTGCCGGTAGCCGTACACCGCCGCCGTGCCACGCCCCTCCGGCGGGCTCACCAGGCCACGGGTCACGTAGAAGCGGATGGTGCGCTCGGTGGGCCGGGCCCGGGCCGCGGCATTGAGCGGGATCACGTCGGAGGCCTCGAGCACTGCGGCCGCAACGGCCGCCAGGTCGCGGAGGCTCCAGGGAGCCAGCGTGCGGTATTCCCGCAGGACAGTGATCGGCTCGGCGGCGGCCGGCGTGGCAAGCGGTGCGAATCCGGCGGTCATCGCGCGCCCACCCCTGCAAGGCGATGCACCAGGCTGGCACTGCACACGCGTGGCGCGGGAAGGTGACGGGTCAGCGGAGGCTCCGTTGATGGGGGTAGCGAATCGGACGGCGCGGCTGGAGACAGTATGAAGCGCCGTTCGGCGCGCGGCAAGATGTCCGCGTCACGAGGTACCGGCTCGCCGTTCCGGGATGCCGTGGCGCAACGGCGTCCATGCGACTATGGGGCATGTCACGCGGTGCCACCCTCCTCGAACTCCTCCTCGTGCTCGCCGTGGCGAGCGTGCTCTCCGCCGTCGCCATTCCGCGTGGTGTCACCGCCCTCGACGGCATCCTCACCCGACAGGCAGCAGAGCGGATCGTTCTCGGGCACCAGCGCGCGCGGCAGGTTGCCCTTGCCATGCAGGCGGTGGCACAACTCACCGTCACCGCCGAATCCGTCACCGTGCGCGTGCGGGACACGCTGCACTGGAGCCTCCCGGGTCCCGGCACGGTGGGCGCCGCCCTGAGTGGCGGGGACCCCGTCACGCTGTACGCGCCGAACGGCCTGGCGATGGGCTCCGCCAACGTCCGCTACGACCTGGCCCGTGGCCGCGCGCGGCTCGCCGTGCTGGTGTCCCGGCTGGGCCGCGCTCGCATTGTCAGGCCCGGGGGCTGACGATCCGGTACTTGCGGATCTTGTTCAGGAGGGTGGAGCGGGAAATGCCCAGCACCATGGCCGCCTGCCGCCGGTTGCCGCCCGTGTGGCGGAGCACCAGCGAGATGTGCCGACGCTCCGCGTCATCGAGTGAATCAGGAACCACCGCCTCGCCCGCCGCGAGCACGCCGCGCAGCGCCGCCACGCTCAACTCGGGGAGCGTGACATCCAGGACCACCAGCTCGATCCCCGGTTCCGCAAGCGCCAGGGCGCCGTGGCGGGCTTCGTCCGCCACGGCCACGACGTGTCCCTGCGCCCGCAACGAGGCGGCGAGGGCATCACGCGCGGCCGACGCGCGGGCCACGAGGAGGATGTGCGCCATGACCATGAAGGTAGCGCAGAAAACAGGAACGGCCGCCGAGCCCGGAGCTCGCGCGGCCGTCCCCTGCGCTGATTACCCGAAGTCGGGGCGTTGCCGCCTCCGTTCTTCTCCCGCTGGCCACCGGTGGCTGGTGCGCCACTGTAGGGCCCCACGAGGCTTCGGCTTCCATCCCCGTACCTGGATGGCCATCCCGTACGGTTCGTCAGCGCCAGCGCTGCGATTCGGATCAGGTCGCGGACCGACCCTTCGCACTGCACCCCGAGGCGCTACGTCGGAGTGGATGGAGCGCGCGACTGGCTCCACCTGTTCAAGCCGGCGTGATCACCGGGATCACCGGCCGCTGGTTGCCCTTGCAAGGCAGCACGGCCTCCCCCGAATTGCCGCTCGAACCCGCTTGCTGCTCGCTGCTGGAACCGAGTTCCAGTGCGCCTGCACCAAGCGCGTGACTCCAAGCTAGGTATTCGGGAGAATCCTGCAAGTGCCTGATTTTCTTCGGCTTACGCCACTTCGATGTGAGCGGAATGTGGAGAGGTAAGCAACGATGCCACCTGCACCTCCGGCCTCCATCCACACCGTGTGGACGATGTGGTCGGAAGGCTGGGTGCAGGCTATCAACAGATCAGGGGTGCGGTGCGGGCTTCTGCTGCAACTGGCTCGGTGGCAGGTCGGCCGGCGAGGCGCCGGCGCGAAGCACCGCGCGCACCGGAAGCTGCAGGTCCTTCGAGACATCGACCACCGACCGCTCGAAGGCATTCAGGCCCGCGACGACCGGCTTCGACCGACTGATTCCGTAGCCGCGCACTTCTTCGCCCTGGCCTGACTGCGAGAGCGGGCGCCACACGGCCCCGCAGGTGGCGAGCGGCTTCTGCAGCTGGTCCATGCTGGCCAGCATGTTCTTCTGGCCCTGCAGCATCACCTTGTCGGTGAACTTCTGGCTCGCGAGGAGCTTGCGCGATGACACCCGCTGGCGTTCCGAGGCTTCGCACTGGCTGGTGATGCGACCAGCCAGCGCCTCGAGGGATGGCGCCGGCTTCTGCGCGAGGTCGCGCTGCAGCGACGCCAGGAGTGAACTGGTCACCACTACCGAGTCGCGAAGGTCGCGGATGGCCGTGAGCGCTGCCTGCTGCTGGGCAGTCAACGCGGACTTCGGCACGACCGCCGCCTGCGCCCACAGGGGCACTGCGGGGGCCAGGAGGGCAAGGGAGAGCACCAGGCTGCGCATCATCGATCCATGCTGCGGTTCACAAGGGACTTCATGGGCCGGGAATGCTAATCCCGTGGCCCTTCGCAGCCTACCGTGCCGCCGGGTGCAACCGGCGGGGCCGCCGATCCGTGGGGTCAGGGCGTCGCCTTCCCGCCCCCGTCCACCTTCACCACCCAGAGCCCCGAGTTCATGTCGGGGACGTACACGTACCCGTTCCGGTACACGGCCCCCCAGGCGAGCGGCGCATTGGGGACGTGCCCCTTGCCATCGCCGGTGTGCACGTGCGCGATCTCGCGGCCCTGCTCGAGCAGGTTGCCCCGCAGCTCGCCGGAGATGTCGAGCACCCGGAGGCCGCCCTGGTAATCGCCCAGGTAGAGGGTGTCCCCGGCCACCCATACGTTGTGCGTCCCGCCATCGCGTGGCTCATACCACGCCACGATCCGCGGGCGTGCAAGGTCGGACACGTCCACCACGTGCAGCCGGCCATACGCGCGTCCCAGCCCGATCGGGCCCAGGGTGCCCACCGGCTTCGCCGAGAAGACCTCGTCGCCCACGAACACGTACTTGCCGCTGCGCCACGCCGTGTGGGTCCCGCGAATGAAGCCGGGTCCGCCCACCGCCTCGACGTCGCGGTACAGTGCGTTGAGGTCGTACTTGAGCTGGGTGACGAACTGCGGGTTCTCGGGGCTCCCGCCCTTCATCCCATTCCCCACGTCCAGCACCACCAGCCCGTCGTTCCAGTAGCTGAGGTAGGCCAGCCCATCCTGCACGTCGATGTCGTGCAGCATGCGCCCCGACTCCGTGCGGGGCGTCTCCCATCGCGCCACCTGCTGCGGCGCCTTCGGGTCGCGGATGTCGATCACCCGCATGCTCCCGGTGGCATCGTCGGTGAGGTACACGTACCCCTTGTAGATGAAGGTGCTGTGCACGCCGCCCGACACCGTCTCGGTGAACTCCGCCACCGGCACCGGGTGGGCCGGGTCCAGGAAGGAGAGGACGACGATGCCGTTCTTCCGGCTGCTCGCACCCTCGCGCGTCAGCACCCCGTAGCGCCCGTCCTCGGTCGTCATCACGTCGTTGATGACGCGGGCGTCAACCATCACCGAGTCGGTGATCACCGGCTTCGCCGGGTCCCCCAGGTCCAGCGCATAGAGCCGGTCGCCCAGGGTGGCCAGGTACCCATGGCGCCCGTCGGGATGGAGCCAGAACTCGGTGGCGGCCATCCCCGTCACCGGGAGCCGGCCCACGAGGGTGGTGGGGCGCACCACGTCGCGAGGGCGCACCGTGACGATGGCGTCGGCCGAGCGGCCCGCAAACGATGCCAGCACGCGGTAGGTGCCGGGTCGCTCCGCCACGAACATCCCGTCGCCATCGATGCTGGCGGATGCACCCTGCCCCAGCAGGAACTCGGGCACCACCTCCGGCACGACCTTGCCCTGCGCGGTGCGCGCGGTGACCCGGAACGGCACGACATCCCCCGTGCGCACGTCGGTGGCCTGGGGTTCGAGCGCCAGCGTGGCGACCGGGTTTGCCTCCACGACGAGGGGGAGCGTCGCCGTCGCGGCCCCCGCGCGCGCGGTGATCGTCGCCTTCCCGGTGCGCACCGCAGTGATGCGCCCGCCCGCACCCACGCTCACCACGCCGGGGTTGTCGCTGCTCCACGCCACCTGGTCCTGCCGCTGGTCCCCGCTCGCCGAGTACACCGCGCCCTGCAGTCCCAGGCCCTGGCCCACGTACAGTCGCGCGGGCCGCGGCGCGAGGTCGATCCGTGCGGCCGGCTGCGGCACGATGGTCACCCGCCCGAACCCGGTGCCCGGTCGGCTCCCCGGCACGCTCGCCATGGCCGCCACCCGGATCGTCCCGGGTGAACCCGCGGTGACGAGGCCCTCCGGCGTCACCCCGCCCTCGAAGCCGCCGCCCGCCAGGAACCACCGCGTCGTGGCGCCGGCCAGGGGGTAGCCCGCCGAGTCGAGTGCCCGGGCCCGGAGCCGCAGGGTGTCGCCGGCCTGCATGACCACCTCCGCGGGCTCCACCACCACCCGTGCAATGCGGCTTGGCATCCGGGGAACGGCCGGGGGCGGCGGCGTCTGCTGCGCCCGGAGGGTGGAAGGGCCGGCGAGGACTGCGAGGACAGCAAGGATCGAGCAGGAGCGGATGCGGGACATGGAGACACCCGGCGGGGAGAGGGAGCGGGGGATCGCGGGACGCCGTACATTAATGCCGTGCACGCACCGCGGGCCACGCGGCGCCCCTTCACCTCCTCATGCCCTCACGCCATGCAACGACGCGCCTTCATGCACTCGATGGCCCTGGCGGCTCCCGCCTTCTCCCCGAAGGCCTTCCGCTACCTCGCCCGGGCCGATGCCCTGGCGGCGGCGAACGGGGCGCCCGACGACGAGCGGTACTGGAGCGAGATCCAGCGCGCCTTCGATGCCGACCGCACGATGGTGAACCTGAACAACGGCGGGGTGAGCCCCACCCCGACGCACGTGCTCGAGCAGATGATCCGGGACCTGCGCTTCTCCAACGAGCTCCCGGTGGAGCACATGTGGCGCGTCCTCGAGCCCCGGGTGGAATCGGTGCGCCGCGACCTCGCGCGCGACTTCGGCTGCGACCCCGAGGAGATGGCGATCACCCGCAACGCCTCCGAGGCGCTCGAAACCCTCAGCCTCGGCATCGACCTGCGCCGCGGCGACGAGGTCATCGTCAGCGACCAGAACTACGGGCGCATGCTCACCGCCTGGGACCAGCGCGCCCGCCGCGAGGGCGTCGTGGTGAAGACCATCAGCTTCGACGTCCCGCCCCGCGCGCCGCAGGACGTGGTGGACCGCTTCGCCGCCGCCATCACCCCGCGGACCCGGGTCATCGAGGTCACCCACATCACCAACCTCACCGGGCAGATCCTCCCGGTGCGCGACATCGTGACCCTGGCACGCCGCCGCGAGATCGCGGTCTTCGTCGATGGCGCGCATGCCTATGCCCACTTCCCGTTCACCCGCGACGACCTCGACTGCGACTACTACGGCACCAGCCTGCACAAGTGGCTCCTTGCCCCGGTGGGCACCGGCTTCCTCTACGTGCGGCGCGACCGCATCCCCGGCATCTGGCCCCTCATGGCGGCCCCGAAGGCGATGGATGCCAACATCCGCAAGTACGAGGAGATCGGCACCCACCCCGCCGCGAACCACAACGCCATCAGCGTTGCGCTCGCCTTCCATCGCGCCATCGGCGCCGACCGCAAGGTGGCGCGCCTCCGCTGGCTCCGCGACCGCTGGGCGACGCAGCTCCTCGAGCACCCCGACCGCGTCACCGTGCTCACGCCGCTCACCGGCCAGGATGCCGGCGCCATCGGCCTCCTCTCGGTGTCGGGCCTCGACACCAACCGGCTGCAGGGATGGCTCCTCGACAAGCACCGTATCGTCACCACCCCCATCAACCACCCGCAGTTCAGCGGGCTCCGGATCACGCCCAACATCTACACCACCCCCGATGAGGTGGACCTGTTCGTGGACCGGGTGCGGCTGGCGATGAAGTCGGGCCTCACCTGAGGGGCAAGGCCCGCGACGGGGCCGGGTGCAGCGTGTTGCAGCAGGGGACACACGGCAGGGACACTTCCGCATTGACAAATGCGGCAGGGCGCCGGAACCTATACCCATGCAGTCCGGTCGGTGCAGGAGCAGGTCGGTGGGTGCGCCGGCGGGAGTGATCCCGTGCGGCGCGCCGTTGTTTGCGGCCCGGCTACTCCGGCCGGCCGTGGTCTGGGGCGCTGGGCGCTCCCTGGCAGCGAGGCAAGGCGCATGGCGAAGGGCAAGGTGAAGTGGTTCAACGATGCGAAGGGCTTTGGCTTCATCGCGCAGGATGGCGGCAAGGATGTGTTCGTGCACCACACGGCAATCCAGATGGATGGGTTTCGTACCCTCGCCGAGGGTGACCCGGTCGAATTCGACATCGTGGAGGGACCGAAGGGCCTGCAGGCCGCCAACGTCCGGCCGGCCTGACCCCGCGGCATCCGCTGGCGCCCCGGGAGGGGACGCGGTTCCACGCCCATCGTCCTGTTCCGGCAGGCCGGGGCGCATTCCTTGCACGCCTCGCGCCCACACCTGATTCCCGGGGTACCGTGTGACGCGTTCGTCCCTGCTCACCCTCGTCCTGCTCGCACCGGGCGTTGTCGCCGCCCAGGCCCCGGCCGACCCCCTCGTGGTCTTCGGCCTGCGCCCCGGGGCACCGCTCGCCGAGGTGGCGAGTGCCGTCAACGACGCCGACGGGGGACGCCTGCGCTGCGATCGCTCCAGCGTCGATGTGCGGGTGAGCGAGTGCCGCGCCACCCTCACCCTGCCCCAGGTCAGCGAGCCCCTCGAGCTCTGGCTCTCGGCCATCGACAGCATCTCGGGCGTCGTCACCATCGCCGGCAACTTTGCCCCCGATGAACTCGACATGCTCCGGAGCGAGCTGGAACGGAGGTACGGCCGGGTCGGGGCCCGGGTGCAGAACGACCAGTGGATGATGCAGTGGGTCCGCCAGGGCACGATGGTCCGCCTGACCTGGCGGGCACGTCAGGGCGCCAAGGCCGCCTCGGTGAGCCTGGTTGACGGGCGCGTCCTCGACGGGTGGACGGCCCGCCGCGGCACGCCGCGCTCCGCCAGCAAGCCTCGCGCAGCGAAGAAGAAGCCGGCCGCCCCGCCGGACACCGCGGGACTCGTCACCATCGAGAGCGATCGGCCGCGATAGGGCACACACCGCCGGCGCGTGCGTCCCGGGTATTGCCAATCGCGCACCCGCGGACTAGCCTCAGTCTCCGATGCCCTATCCCTCACATGGCAAGAAGCCGGTGCCGCGCCTGCGGCACCTCGGCTTGGCCGTGCTCATCGCCCTCGCGGCTTGCAGCCGTGCCAAGCAACCCCTCGTGATTGGTGTGGCCGGTGCACTGACGGATCCCACCGGGATGCCGATGGCGCGCGCCGCGCGGCTCGCCGTGGAGGAGATCAACGCGAACGGGGGCGTCGATGGCCGGCCCCTCGCGCTCATCGAGAAGGACGACTTCGCGAGCCCCGATTCCGCCGTCAAGGTCGCCGCCGAGCTCTACGACAGCGATGCCCTGGCAGTCGTGGGCCACCTGTTCTCCGGCACGACGCTCGCCGCCTCCCCCATCTACAACGGTGGCCCGCGGCCGATGGTCGAGCTCACCCCGTCGTCGTCGGCGCCGGAAGTGAGCGAGGCGGGGCCGTGGACCTTCCGGCTCTGTCCCAGCGACCTGGCCCACGGTGCGGCACTCGCCCGCTGGGTGTCGGAGCGGCTCCAGCTCCGGCAGGGCGCCGTGTTCTACCTCAACGACGACTACGGCCGCGGCATCCGGCAGGCGTTCGCCACCCGGTTCCGGGAGCGTGACGGCCGCCTGGTGGGCCTCGAGCCCTACCTGGGCGACGCCCCCGACATGGCGCCCCAGCTCGAGCGGCTCACCGGACGCGAGCGGCCGCAGTTCCTCTTCGTGGCGGGGAACCGGGGCGAGGCGGAGGCCATCCTGCGCCAGGCACGCGCGCGCGACCTCAGCGTTCCCCTCCTGGGCGGCGACGGCCTCGAGGGACTCGAGGCCGCCGGCAGCATCGCAGAAGGCTCCTACGTCAGCGCCGCCTACCACCCGAGCCTCAACTCGCAGGCCAATCGCCGGTTCGTTGCGGCGTATGCGCAGAAGTACCCCGATGCGCCAGTCCCGAACCAGCCCGCTGCCGCCGCCTATGATGCGGTGCACCTGCTCGCAGCCGCCATCGAGGCGGGCGGGGCGTCCCGCGCGGGTGTGCGCCGCGCGCTGGAGCAGGTGGGCCGCGCGCGTGCCCCCTTCGAGGGCGCCTCGGGGCGCATCGCCTTCGACTCCCTCGGCGACGTGCCCAACCGCCAGGTGTACATCACCGTCGTGCGGAACGGCGCCGTCCTCCTGGCTGGGGGCCTCTAGTGCTCGGGAGCCTGCGCAGCAGGGTCCTCGCCGGGATGGCGCTGCTGCTCGTGCTGGTGCTGGCGCTCGCCATCCTGGCGGTCAACACCATCGGCACGCTCGATCGCCTGGTCGAGGACCAGCTGGCCGCCAGCCTGGAGATCAGCACGGTGGGGAGCGGCCTCGTGGCGGAGTCCAACGCGCAGATCCGCGCAGCGGAGCAGTACCTCGTGCGCCCCACGGA
The DNA here is from genome assembly GCA_964638035.1 of uncultured Gemmatimonadaceae bacterium. Lineage (GTDB taxonomy): Bacteria > Gemmatimonadota > Gemmatimonadetes > Gemmatimonadales > GWC2-71-9 > JAGGAG01. The sequence goes on from CAZWXD010000024.1 coordinate 19,644, forward strand.
TTCGCTGCGCACGTCATTCATCGACCGCGGTGACGCCGCGTACCGCCTCCAGCGCCGCTACCGCGACCTCCGCACGCTGAGCACCGCCGACCGCGTAGCCCTCAACCGCATCGCCGACACCCAGGCCGAGATCGAGGTGGCCTACGCCCGTGCGTTCGCCCTGACCGACCTGGGCCGGCAGGAGGACGCCCGTGTCGCCGCCGAGGCGGCACGCGGGCCGGCAACCCGCCTCACCGCGGACGTCCAGCGGCTGTCCGAGGCGCAGGCGCAGGCCGCAATGCGGAGCCAGCAGCAACTCCAGGACGAGACCCGCCAGCGCCGCAGCATTCTCTGGCTCCTCTTCGGGGCCGCCCTCGTCCTGGGGCTGGGCACCGTCATCTGGGTGATCCAGAACCTGGACCGCCCGCTCAAGCGCCTCGTGGGGGCGGCCGATCGCTTCGGTGCCGGCGACCTGCGCCCCCTCGACCTGGGCGACATGCCCGACGAGCTGGCCCGCCTCGCCCAGGCCCTCGACCGCATGCGCACGCGGCTCCGTGCCCTGGTGGAGTCGGTGGTCGGGGAGGCGCGAGCCATCAGTTCCAACGCAGGCGACTTCTCCGCCATGAGCGAGGAACTGGCCGCCACGAGCGGCGAGATCTCCACCGCCATGGTGCGGGTGGCCGACAGCGCCGAGCGGCAGGCGGCAGGCATGACGGCCGCCGACAAGCTCCTCGTCGCCCTGCGGGACACCGCCCAGAGCAACTCGAACGCCGCGCGGCGCGTGGTGGACGTGGGCGAGCGGATCCGGCGGCTCGCCGAGTACCACCAGGGCGATGTCCAGAATGCCAGCCGCGCGCTGCTCGACGTGCGTGAGGTGGTGCAGACCTCCACCGAGCAGGTCCAGGCGCTCGCCCGGACCTCGCGCGCGATCACCGAGTTCATCGACCTGATCAAGCAGATCTCGTCGCAGACCAACCTGCTGGCCCTGAACGCCGCGATCGAGGCCGCGCGAGCTGGTGAGCACGGACGCGGTTTCGCCGTGGTCGCCGACGAAGTCCGCCGGCTCGCCGACTCCAGCGCCCAGGCCGCCGAGGACGTCACCCGGACGGTGGTGCAGGTCCAGCAACAGATGTCCGAGGTGGCCGGGACGATGGACTCGGGTTCGTCCAAGGTGTCGGGGATCGAGACGGTGGCCGGGGCGGCGGCCCGTGCGCTGGAGGAGATCGTGACCGCAGTGCACAACGTGCGGACCGCGGCCGAGGACGTGGCGCGGGAAGCGGCACGGAACGAGGAGGTCGTGGCGTCGCTGGCCGAGCGCACCGCCGAGGCGGGAGCGTCGGCCAGCGAGAATGCGTCAGCCAGTGAGGAAGTGACCGCGGCAGCCGAGGAGCAGAGCGCCTCGACCGAAGAAATGGCGGCGTCCGCGGCGGAGCTCCTGCAGGCCTCCAACCGGCTCGCCGCCCTCGTGACGGAGTTCCGGATCTAGCCCGGGCGGGGAGCCCGGGTCCTGCCCTACCGCTTGCGCGCCGGCTTGGCCGCCTTCTTGGCCGCGCGGACCGGCTTCACCGACTTCACCGCCGCCTTGGGCTTCGGCTTCGCCTTCTCGGCCTTCGGCGCCTTCCGCCCGGAATGGGCCACGTGCCCGTGCTGTGCCTTCTGGCGCTCGGCCGCCCGCTCCTGTCGCTTCTGGTCGGCTGCCCGCACCTCGGCCAGGACCCGGTCCCCCTCGTCGCTCCCAAGCAGGTTCCGGCGCACCGCGTACTTGATGAGCTCGTCGGCGTCAGCAACCTGGAATTCCCGCAGCCGGACCGCGGCACGCAGCGAATTCACTATGGCATCGGCCACCGGGTTGCGCAGCACGTTGGCGATCCCGGGCAGGGCTTCCATCAGGTTCGTGATCTGGTTGCCACCAAGCTCAGTCGCCACACCAACCGTCCTTCGGGAGAGGGAAACCGTTCGCTTACACGACAGTGTCGGCGAGGCGGCATTGTATACCGGGCACGATACTGCGTCAAGCTGTCAGATTGGCACATATTGTCGCGATAGTGTGTTTATAATGCTTCGATGGTGGCGACCTGTGGCCGGGGCGCTCCCGCCGTCTTTTGCGGCCTGGCGGTGGCCCCGACCCCAGTTTGGGGGTAGATTCCCCAGTTCGCGGCACTGACGGCACATTGACGCCGAGCCGCCTGGGAGGACAATCGTGGGTCGAAGGGGAATCAAGGAGTATCGGGCACCGGAGGCGCTGCTGCTCATCTCAGCCGACCGGGACTTCCAACCGCTGGTTTGCCCGACGTGCCAGAAGACATCCGTTCAGCGCTCGCCCCGGAGGGGGGCCGATCCATCGATCCCTTCGGGTCGCGTGACCCTCAGTTGCTCGGAGTGCGGCAGGACGGCGGTGTACATCGACCGCGCCCTGAACCGCGAGTCGCTTCCCGAAGCGCCTCGACCCGCCCTGAAGTAGTCGAGCACCCCGCCAAGCGTCCCGGTTGGCGTCACCCGCCCGCCGGGACAGGATGATGTGTGCCCGCTGAACAAGCTCCCGTACCGGCACGGACCGCCGCGAAGGCCATCCTCGCGGCGGTCTTCTTCGACCTCGTGGGCTTCGGGATCGTGGTTCCCCAGCTCCCCCTGGCCGCCGGCCGGTTCACCACGAGCGGCCTGGTCGTGGGTCTCGTGGTCGCCACCGATTCCCTGCTCTCATTCCTCCTCGCACCGCGCTGGGGCCGGCTGAGCGACCGGGTGGGCCGGCGGCCCGTCCTCCTCCTGGGCCTCACCGGGTCGGCGATCGCCTACTTCGTCTTCGGCCTGGCCGGGAGCCTCGCCGTCCTGGTCCTCTCGCGCATCATATCGGGCGGCATGGGCGCCACCGTGAACGTGGCGCAGGCGGCCCTGGCCGACATCACGCGTCCCGACCAGCGCGCCCGCGCCATGGGGCTCGTGGGCGCAGCGTTCGGGCTCGCCTTCACGGTGGGCCCGATGCTGGGCGGCATTGCCACCCGCTGGGGACTCGGGGCGCCGGGGCTCCTCGCTGCCGCCATCTGCGCCGTGAACGCCGTGGTGGCGGGATTCACCCTGGGGGAGAGCCGCGTCCGATCCACCCAGGCCTGGGGTGAGACGACGCGGGTGCCGCGGGCCGCGGTGGGCACCGTGTTCCTGGCCACCCTCGCCTTCACCACGATGTACGTCGTCTTCCAGCAGTTCGGCACGACCGCGCTCGGACTGGGGCGGGCGGGGATCAGCTACCTGTTCGTGGTGGTGGGCCTCGTGAGCGTGCTGGTGCAGGGCCGGCTCATTCGCAGCCTCACGCCGCGCTTCGGCGAGCTCCGCCTGGCCACAACCGGCGCCATCCTCATGGCGGCCGGCCTGCTGCTCCTTCCCCTCCTGCCGGCGGTGTCACCCACCGCGGTGCAGCGCACCCTGCTGGTCCTGGCGATCGGCATGCTCAGCGCGGGATTCAGCCTGACCGGTCCGTGCGTCACCGGTTTCGTCTCCCGCCAGTCGCGGCCACACGACCAGGGGCGGGTGCTCGGCACCCTCCAGGCGATCGCGGCGGGGGCGCGCATCGTGGGACCGCCGGTGCTGGGCCTCGTGGGCCAGCGAGGTGGCCTGGCCATGGCGTTCGTGGTGGCGGCGGGAGCGGCCGCCGTGGCTGGCGTGGTAGTGGGGCGCTGGACGGGGGCGGCGACCACGCGCGCCACCGACGGGGCGGCCGCGGCTGCTATCGTGGAACCGAGAAGATCCGCCCCCAGCGAATGTCACTGAAGAACGGCAGGGGCTTCCAGCTCTGGCCGTTGAAGCTGTAGTAGATGAACATCGGCGTCCCCCGCACGTTCTGCCGCGGCAGGAAGCCCCAGTATCGCCCATCGTACGAGCTGTCGCGGTTGTCGCCCATCATGAAGTACGAGTGGGGGGGCACCACGATCGGCCCCCAGTTCTGCAGGTCGGGCGCGTAGCCCTCCGCTGGCCCGACGAGGTACTTCACCTGCCATGCCCGCATCCGGTCACGCTGGTCGGGCTCGGCCAGCCAGGACGGGTTGGCGTGCACGGTGAACGGCTCGCTCACCCTGACCCCGTTCCGGACCAGCACGCCGTCCTCCATCGCGAGCGTATCGCCCGGCATCCCCACCATCCGCTTCACCACCTTGAGCCCCTCGTCCTCCACCGAGTCGAAGACGAGGATCTCGTCCCGCCTGGGTTCGCGGACCGCCGGCAGCCGCACCTTGACCAGCGGCACCTCCGCGCCATAGAGGAACTTGTTCACGAAGAGGAAGTCACCCACCAGCAGCGTGTTCTCCATGCTGCCGGACGGGATCCGGAAGGCCTCCAGCAGGAAGGTGCGAAGGAAGAACCACACCACCAGCGCCACCGCGATGGACTTTGCCCACTCCAGGAACCACGCGCCCGAGCCGCGTGGCCCGCCGCGGCTGAGCGCCCTCGCCACCGCCGGGTCCACAGGGGGAGTTGGTTTCCGTGCCGGTTCGTTCGCCATGGTGCTGCGCATCCTCGTGACTGGTCTGGAGAAGATACCACGCCAACCTGCCGGGCCGGCTACGAACCGGTGCCCGCCAGCGCCTCGAGCACCTCCGCCGCATGCCCCTTCGGCGTCACCTTCGGGAAGACGTGGGTGATCCGTCCGTCGCCCCCGATGATGAACGTGCTGCGCAGGATGCCCATGTACTTGCGGCCATACATGGACTTCTCCCCCCACGCCCCGTAGGCCCCCGCCACCGTGTGCTCCGGGTCCGCCAGCAGCGGGAACGGCAGGTGGAACTTGTCCCTGAACTTCCCGTGCGAGGCCACGTCGTCCGGCGACACGCCCAGCACCACGGCGCCGGCCTGCTGCACGTCGGTCCAGGCATCGCGGAACTCGCACGCTTCCACGGTGCACCCCGGCGTGTCGTCCTTCGGGTAGAAGTACAGCACCACCGGCTTCCCGGCGAAATCCTTCAGTGCCACGCGTTCGCCCCGGTCAGTCTCGAGCGTGAACGGCGGCGCCTTGTCCCCTGGCTTCAGCACGGCCTTGCCTCCCTGGTGGGTCCATGACCCTGGTGATGGGATAGTTGCGCCGGCGGCCCAGGAGGCGGTCCACGAAGTTCCACGTGACCACGCCGTCCTCGGAGGCCGGCTCCAGCAGGTACACCACCAGCGTGCCCAGCGGCTGGTCGGTGCGCACGTACCAGCTCCCGGCTGCCACGTCGATCGAGTCGGCCGGCTGCCACGCCCCCTCGACCGAGACGGTGCGGTGCCCCTCGAACGCGAACGGCGCCGCGCGCAGCGAGTCGACCCGGAAGGCCTCGCCCCGCACGCGCCGGGCGGCGGGCACCCG
>CAZWXD010000024.1:25048-26635 GCA_964638035.1 uncultured Gemmatimonadaceae bacterium
CGAGGATCTCCCGCACGAACTGCTCGGTGGAGGCGATGCGCCGGGGAAAGGGGTCATTGCTGTAGGCCTCGCTCAGGATCGCCATCCCGCCACGCAGCCCGAACCAGTTGGTGCCGAAGCGCGGCCGCGAGTCGTAGGTCTCCCAGCCCAGCACCAGGGAGTCCGGGTGCTGGCTGCGGAAGTTCCCGTACGGGAAGGTCTCGAAGCCCGCCGCGCGCATGCGCTGCCGCACCGCGGGAAGGAACGAGTCGCGCACGAAGCTGTTGGCGGGCAGCTCGTTGGGATTGAGTCCCGGGGCCCAGGTGAGGGCATACCCGTGATAGCTGCCATTCGAGGTGTGCAGGTCGACGAAGAGGTCGGGTTGCCAGGTGTTGATGAGCTGCATGGCCGCGCGCGTCTCCGGCGCCTCCTGCTTCACGTAGTCGCGGTTGAGGTCGAGGCCGAGGGTGGTCGAGCGCCGCCCCACCCATGCCGGCCCGTTCTGCCCCGGGCGGTTCCGGTCGCCGGCCGCGAACGCCTCGTTGCCATCGGCGTTGTAGATCGGCACCACGATCACGACCAGGCTGTCGAGCAGCGGCTTCAGGTCTCCCGTGCCGAGGGCGCGGAGGGTGGCCAGGGCCGCTTCCTTTCCCTCCACCTCGCCGGCGTGGATGTTCCCCTGCAGCCACACCACCAGCCGGCCCTTCTTCCGCGCGTCCGCCGGGGTGCGCACGCCGCGCGCGGCCAGTACCCACGGCAGCCGCCGTCCCTCGGTGGTCGTGCCCATCCACCCCACGGGGAAGCCGGTCCGCCGGTGGATCGTGTCCACGAAGGCCACGACGTCCGCATAGGTGGAGGTCTCGGCGCCGTTGGTGCGTTCCGGCCGGGTGGACTGGGCCTGGAGCGGGGTGCCGGCAACAGCGAGGGCCAGGGCCAGGGTGTACGTGCGCGTCACGGTGTGCTCGAGCGAATGGTGGTGGCCACGAGGTCGGCGGTGAAGTCCTCGACCGTGAACTCGGTCTCGGGCACCAGGAACCGCCGGCTCTCCACGGGCAGGTGCAGGTCGGCCTGCGCCGTGGCCGCCGGGACGGTGCGCCCGAGGATGGAATCCTGCAGGACCTGGCCCGGTTGTTCACGCTCCACCAGCCGGCCCAGGATGGAAGCGGTTCCGGCGCGCATGCCCTCGGGCGAGGCCAGCATGCCGTGAACGAGGAGGTATCCCGCCACGTGCGCATCAGCGGGGTCGGACACCGCGAGCCGTTCGCGCTTCTCGGCTTCGCCCACCCCGGCGAGCGGCTGCGCCGCGATCACCGGCGTGAGCACCAGGTCGGTCCACGCTTCGGCCAGGCCCTCGTTCAGCCACGGGCTCACCTCGGGCAGCGCAATCTCGCTCGCGCTCCGCTCCGCCATCGCCCGGTCGAGCCGCCAGCCATCCACCAGCAGGTGCCCCCACTCGTGCAGCACCGCTCCCAGGGCCAGCAGCGGAACGTAGCCGGGATCCACCACGATCGCGTCCTCCGTCGCGAGGAAGCCACCGCCCGATTCCCGGTTGCGCTGCGGCACCGACACGACGCGGAGCCGCTCCTGGCCCCGCTCCACCAGCACCGC
>CAZWXD010000024.1:26735-45719 GCA_964638035.1 uncultured Gemmatimonadaceae bacterium
GCGATTGCCGGGTCGAGCCGGGTGCCACTCCACCGTCCGGCGGCGTCGGGTCCGCGCACCTGGCCAGCCAACCGGATGCGGTCGGCCCTGCCGCTGAAGGTGAGCACTGCCCCGGCCTCCCGCACGTCGAACTGGAAGGATCCATCGCTGTCCTGCTCGACGGCGCGGAGGGGGGCGGGGGGGCCTTCGTGGCTGGAGAGGAGCAGGGTGCCGGTCAGGCGGCCAGCTGAATCGTGCACCGCCAGCTCGCCGGTGAGGGGTTGGGGCGTGAGGTCCGAGACCTCGACGCGCCACCGGCCGGCGAGCCCCGGAGCCTGGGCCGGGAGCTTGCCGGCCGGGAGCAGGGCCAGCACTGACAGCAGGAGCCGCATCACCCGCACTGCGCGCGGGCCCCGTCCGGCGTCACGGGCGCTCGGATGCGGCCTGCCGGCGGCGGTCCACCACGTTGGGCTTGACCACGGCGCCGTCCATCAGCCGCTCGAGCCCGCCGATGACGACCTGCTCCCCGGCCGAGACACCGTTGGTGACCTCGACGAAGCCCGGGCTGCGGACGCCGAGGTCGACCGTGCGGCGGCTCACCTTCCCGTCCTTCACCACCCAGACGATGTTGACGCCCCGCAGGGCCAGCACCGCCTCCTCCGGGATCACCACGGCATCGGGCCGCACCGCCGTCTCCAGCCGCACCTCAATGAACATGCCTGCCTGCAGCTCACGGCGCGGGTTGGCCACGATGGCCTTGACGTCGATCGTGCGCCCGGGGAGTTGCACCACCGGGTCGACGAAATCCACCGTGCCCGTGAAGGTGCGGTCCCGGAGGGCGGCGACCTGGAAGGTCACACTCTGCCCGCGCTTCAGGAGGGCGGCATACCGCTCCGGCACCTGGAAGCTGGCGCGCTGCGGGTTGACCGTCTGCAGCATCACCAGGCGCGAGGCCGTGGTCACGTAGTCGCCCAGGCTCACGAAGCGCTGGCCGGCGACGCCGGTGAAGGGGGCGCGCACCAGGGTGCGATCCAGCCGCACCTGCAGCAGGTCGAGCGAGGCCTCCGCGCTCCGTGCCGTGGCCTCGGCGCGCTCGAGGTCGGCCTGGGACGAGGCCCGCTGTTCCAGCAGTTCCTTCGTGCGCGCCAGCGACTGGTTGGCGAGGTCGCGGTCGGCAGTGGCCCGCGCCACCTGGGCCCGCAGCTCCGCGTCGTCGATCCGGAAGAGCGGCTGGCCCCTGGTCACCGGCGAGCCCTCGCGCACCAGGATCTCGCTGATGCGGCCCTCGACGTCCGGCCGGAGTTCCACCGACTGGAGGGGCTCGATCTGTCCGGTGGCGGCGATCGCGTCGATCACCGTATCCGCCGTGGCCACCGCCACGTCGACCGGCATGGCCGGTGCGGCCCCGCCGGCCGTGGCCGCATTGGCTGGCCCGGCGGACTTCCGGCACCCGGCCGCCGCCAGCAGGGCGATCCCCAGGCCCACTCGCATCATCTGCACCACGATCACCGGATGCTCCCCGTGAAGAACGACTCGCCGACGATGGCCTCGAGGCCAGCCAGCGAAAGATAGAGCGCGTAGATGGCCTGCACCTGCTCGGCCTCCGACCGCGCCAGCTGGAACTGCGCCTCGAGCAGGTCGAGGATGGTGTTGGCGCCGCTCTTGTACCGGAGTTCCTGCACCCGGTACGTCTCTTCGGCAGCGGCGAGCTGCACGTTGGTGATGGTCACGGCCTCCTGGGCGATCCGGTAGGCCTGCGCGGCCCGGACCACGTCGCGCTCGGCGGCCAGCTCGAGGTCGGCCCGGATGGCCCGGGCCACGTCCCGGTTCACCTTCGCCTGCTGCACCTGGATCTCGCGGACGCCCAGGTTCCAGATCGGGAGGGTCACGCCCACCGTAAACGAGCCGATGGTTCGTGCTGTCGGGAAGAAGTTGTCGTCGAAGATCTGCACCCCGGCCCGGAGGTCGACAGTGGGCAGGTAGGTGCTCTTCGTGCCCAGCAGGAACTTCGACGCCGCGGCCTCCCGCTCCCGCGCCGCGCGGTACTGCGGGCCCTGCGCCAGTGCCATGGCCACGAGCTGCTCGTCGCTGTACGCCAGCGGGGGCGGCAGGATCGAGTCCAGCACCTGCGCATCCACCGGGCCGCGCTCCCCGATGCGCCGGCCCAGCTGCAGCCGGTTGACCCGGAGGTCGAGCTGGCGCCGCAGGAGGTCGAGCCGCGACTGGGTGGTCTCGACCACGAGCTGCAGGGAGTCGCTCTGCACCGTGGCGCCGGAGAGCACGCGCGCGCGCGAGATCTCGAGCTGCTCCAGGGCGCGGTCATAACGGCTCTGCGCCACCCGCACCAGTTCCCGCGCAATGAGCACGTTGAGGAAGTCGTTCTCGGTGTCGAAGATGAGCGTGAGGCGCTGCTGCGCCGCATCCGCCTTCGCCGCCTCCAGCTCCGCCCTGGTGAACCCCAGGTCGGTGAACTTCCGGAGGCTCAGCAGCTCGTAGTTGGCGTTGCCCACGAAGTTCACGGCACTCGAGGTGGGTGCCCCGATGCCGATGTTGAAGAACGGCTCGGTGAACTTCGACGCGGTGAGCGACACGTTCATGGACGGGACGATGAACGCGAGGATGGCCGCGCGGCGCCCCCACTCGGCGTTGTCCACCTGTCCCGTGGCCAGGATGTAGTCGGGGTTCACCCCCGCCGCCCGGCGGATTGCCTCGCCCAGGGTCACCCTGGGGAGGGCGGTGTCGGCCGGGGCGGGCGGGGTGAGCGTGAACTGGGCCTGCAGCAGCAGGAGGGCGGCGGCGATCACTCCGGCTCTCCCGCGAGCGCCGGCACCACCTCACCCGCGTGGGCATGTCGCCGGTGCCGGAGGCCCTCGAACATGAGCCACACCGTGGGCACCAGGAACAGGGTCAGCACCGTGGAGAAGAGCACGCCGCCGGCGATGGCATAGCCGAGCGGCCGGCGGCTCTGCGCCCCCGCGCCCAGGCCCAGCGCGATCGGCAGCGCACCCATGATGGTCGCCACCGAGGTCATGAGGATGGGACGCAGGCGGATGCGCCCGGACTCGACCGCCGCCTCGTAGGCCGACAGCCCCCGTTCGCGCAGCTGGTTGGCATACTCCACCAGCAGGATGGAGTTCTTGGACACGAGGCCGATGAGCAGGATCATCCCGATCTGGCTGTACAGGTTGATGGTGGAGCCGAACACGAGCAGCGTGAAGAGCGCGCCGGTGACGGCGAGCGGCACCGCCGTGAGCACGGTGAACGGGTGCACCAGCGACTCGAACTGCGACGCCAGCACCATGAACACCACGAGCAGCGCCAGCCCGAACGCGAAGTAGAGCGCGGAGCCGCTCTCGGCCAGCTCGCGCGACTCGCCGGCCAGCCGCGTGGTGGAGGTCGCCGGCAGCACCTCGCGCGCAATGGCGTCGAGCGAGTCCAGCGCCTCGCCCAGGGTGAACCCCGGCGCCAGGTCGGCTGTCAGGGTGAACGAGCGCACCCGGTCGAAGTGGTTGAGCCGCTGGGGGCCCACGCCCTCGGCCACCTGCACCACGGCGCTGAGCTGCACCAGCTCGTTGGCCCCGCCGCGCACGTACAGGCCTGACACGTCGCGCGGGGTGGCGCGCTCCGACGGCTCGAGCTGCACCATCACGTCGTACAGCTTGTTGTCGCGGGTGAAGGTGCTCACGCGGCGCCCGCCCAGCAGCGTCTGCAGCGTCGAGGCCACGTCCTGCACCGCGACACCCAGGTCTTCCGCCCGGTCGCGATCGAAGGCCACCGTCAGCTCCGGCTTGTTGAACCGGAGGTCGGTGTCGACGTTCACCAGCCCCTTCACCTGCCGGGCCCGCGTCACCAGCGTGTCCATGATCCGGCCGAGCTGGGCAAAGTCGGGGTCGCGCACCACGAACTGCACCGGCTGGCCGGAGCCGAACGCCGGCGGGTTGCTGGCGAAGATCAGCGCCCCGGGGATCTGGAAGAACTGCGGCTGCACCTCCGCGATCACCTGCTGCACCGAGCGCCGCGGCCCGTCCTCCGTGAGCCGCGTGAACACCATCCCGCGGCTCGGGCTCCCCATGAACCCGCCCACGATCGAGAAGTAGCGGTCCACGTCCTTCGTCCGGCCCAGCACCGCCTCCACCTGCTTCTGGTAGAGGTCGGTGTACTCCAGGGTGGATCCTTCCGGGGCAATCACGATGGTGCGGAAGGCACCCCGGTCCTCGGGCGGCACGAACTCCCGCTTGAGGTTGCGGAAGATCGCGACCGCGGCCACCACCGTGGCCAGCGCACCCGCCAGCATCACGCCACGGTGCGCCAGCGCCCAGCGCAGCCCGCGCAGGTAGCCCGCCGTGATCGCGTTGAATGCATCCTCGAACCGGCGGAACAGCGGCCCGTGCTCCTTGGGGACCCGGAGGATCCGGGCGCAGAGCATCGGCGTCAGTGTGAGCGCCACGAAACCCGAGACGATCACCGCCCCCGCCACCGCGATCCCGAACTCGTTGAAGAGCCGACCCGTGTTCCCCTTGAGGAAGGCGAGCGGGGTGAACACCGCCACCAGGGCGATGGTCGTGGCGATCACGGCGAACGCGATCTCCCGGGTGCCGTCGACCGCCGCAACCTCCGGGTCCTTGCCCAGTTCCTCCTGGTGCCGGTAGGCGTTCTCCAGCACGATGATGGCATCGTCCACCACGATGCCGATGGCGAGCGTCAGCGCCAGCAGCGTGAGGTTGTTGATGGAGAAGCCCAGGAAGTACATCACCGCGAACGTGGACACGATGGACACCGGGATCGCGAGGCCCGGGATGATGGTGGAGCGCACGTTCCGCAGGAACAGGAAGATGATGACCACCACGAGGCCCGCCGCGATCACCAGCGTCTCCTGCGCCTCGAGGATCGACTGCTTCACGTAGCTCGAGCCGTCATAGGCGACCTCGAGGCTCACCCCCGGCGGGAGGGAGGCCGCGATGCGCGGCAGGTCGGCCCGGATGGCGTCCGCCACCTTGATGAGGTTCGCCTTCGACTGGCGCACGATCCCGAGGCCCACCGTGGGCACGCCCTTGTACCGCAGGGCGCTCCGGTCGTCCTCCGGCCCCAGCTCCACCCGGCCGATGTCCTTGAGCCGCGTGAGCTGGCCGCCGGTGCTCGCCACCACCAGCTCACCGAACTCCTCGGGCGTCTTGAGTTCCCCCAGCGAGCGCACCGTGAACTCCCGCCGGTCGGACTCGATCCGCCCGGCCGGCACCTCCACGTTGCGGGTGCGGATCGCCCGCTCCACGTCCTGCACCGTGAGGGCGCGCGCCGCCAGCTCCGCGGAGGAGAGCCAGACCCGCATCGCGTAGCGGCGCTCGCCCGCGATGAACGCACGGCCCACCCCCGCAATGGTCTGGAGCTGCGACTTCACCACCCGGTCCGCGATGTCGCTGAGCTGCAGGAGGGTGTAGTTCTGCCCGTTGAGCGACAGCCAGAAGAACGGCTGGGCATCGGCCTCCTGCTTCGCGATGACCGGCTCCTCGATGTCCAGCGGCAGCCGCCCGCGGACACGCGACACCTTGTCCCGCACGTCCTGCGCGGCGTCGTCGACGTTCCGGTCGAGCGTGAACTCGAGCGTGATGTTGCTGTTCTGCTCGGCGCTCGAGCTGGTGAGGGTGCGGAGCCCGGGGACCGTGCTCAGCTCCTCCTCGAGGATGTCGGTGACCGCCGACTCCATCACCTGCGGGTTGGCTCCCGCCAGGAAGGTCTGCACCGAGATGATCGGGGGGTCCACGTCCGGGTACTCGCGCACCGACAGCTGCCGGTACCCGATGATGCCGAACAGCACCAGCGCGGCGCTCATCATGGAGGCGAGCACCGGCCGGCGAATGGACAGGTCGGACAGGATCATGGACGGATCTCGGTGACAAGACAGGGCACCCCGCGGCCCGGGGACTCGCGGGGACATACGATTCCAGCCCCAGCCGGTTTCACGGAGCCGGGACGGCTACATTCCAGTTCCCCGCTACGGAACCGGGAGCCCAAGGTGGCCCTGAAGCTAACGTCCAGGCAACTCCAGCAGCGCGAGTACCTGAACACCCTCCCAGCGCGTTTCCAGCGCCTGCACGGCATGATCGAGCAGATGGCGACCCTCCAGGCCGACGACGCCACCATTCGTGCCTTCTGCCGGATCCTCGACGAGATGCGGGCAGGGTGCCAGCAGTACAGCCTCAACGGCCTGGCGGAAACCGCCGGCCTCATGGCAACCATGGGTCGCCGTGGCGGTGGGGTCCAGATGAAGGTGCGGGGATTGAGGGAACTGCTGGGATCACTGAAGACCAACCACGAAGGCGCCCTCAAGCGGGCCAGCACACCCGGCGCCGTCGCCGAGGAGCCCGGCGAGCGCCAGGGCGACTAGCTCGTCGTCCGTCCGTCCAGCCAGTCCCGGAGCGGCCGGGGCAGCAGGGGGACCAGCTTGTCGATGAGCGGACCCGACATGAGCATGATGGAGCCGGAAATGAGCCCGGTCACCGCCACCGGCACGACCACGAACAGGGCCGTGAGGATCGCCGCCGCACCAACGCCCGCCAGGACCATCATGATGGTGTACATGGCATGAACCGTAAGGTGTGAATCCGCAAAGGTAAAGGCGGGTGCTACCCGGCCGCCTCCACCGCCTCCTGCAGGTGCTTGAGCGCCTCTGCCCGAACCGGCGCATCGCCCTCCCGGGCCGCGCGCTCCAGCGCCGCCCGCGTCACCCCGGACCGAATGAGGGCCAGGGCCCGCACCGCCTCCACGCGCTGCTCCACCCCGAAGCCCTTTCCGAGCAGTGTCCGCCGGTGCAGGGTCACCTGCGAGAGCCCCTGCACCGCGTCCGGCGTGCCCAGCATGGCCAGCGCACGCACCGCCGACCGCCATACCTGCGGGTCGCGCTCGCCCTGCACCAGCGTCAGCAGCGGCATCGCGAACGCCGTGGCACGCCGGCGGCCGATCGCTTCCACCGCCGCGTGCCGCGTACTGGGTGCCGGCGAGGCGAGGGCCATCCGGATCGACTCGGCCACTTCGCTCAGGGGAAACTCGGCGAGCGCCGGGACCACCGCATTCCGCACCCGCTCGTCCGGGTCGGTGAGGCGCCGCTTGAGGGGGCCGATCGCCGCGGGATTCCCCAGGCGGCCTGCGATCTCCGCGGCATGCCGCACCTCGTGCCAGCTCCCATTGGCGAGGTAGGGCACCACCATCGGATAGATGGCCGGCATCGTCCCCAGCACCTCGTAGAGGATGCGCCGCGGACCCACCGACTCCGCCTCCATCAGCACCTTGAGCATCGCCTCGCCGGCGGGGAGGCCCATCCAGTGCAGCACGGTCGCCGCCCGGGAAGCTTCCACCGGGTCGGCCAGCGCCAGACGGGCCATCCCCTCGAGCGCGGTGGGCGACAGCAGCCGCTTCACCTGGATCGCTGCCCGGCGCCGCTCGTCGAACGGCACGGCCGGCAGCAGGTGCAGGAGGGTGTACGCCTGCTGCAGCGCCGTGCTCCAGGCCCCCTCCTGCACCGCCCGCTGCAAGCGTTCCAGGAAGCGTTGCACGTCGCCCGCGTGGTGCTTGACCAGCACCACGCGCCGCTCGCCCGTCACCCGCCGGTCGGTCTTGCGCCGTTCCGGCCCCCGGTACCGCACACCCCGCAGCAGGCTGCGGCGATCCGAGCCCAGCCGCCGGTCGCCCCCGTCACGCGGCGGACTGTACTCCTCGGTCGCGGGAACCAGGGTGAGGTGCCGCTCAATCGGGACCACGAACTCGACCGTGACGTGCGGTGAGGATGCCACCGGCGCCGTGTCGTGCGCCAGCGCGCGGGCCAACCGAAGGAGTTCTTCCTCTTCCACCCCGGCCGCGATGTGGACCACATCCACCTGCCGTGCCAGCAGCCGCGCCTTGAGTGACAGCGGGTCCACACCGTCGAACGACTCCACCCCGGCCTCCAGCCGGATCGGCTGGGTGTTCGCGATCGCGGTGCAGGTCTCCAGGGCCAGGTCCTGGGCAGCGTCATTGGACGGCTCTGCACGGAGCAGGGCCACCAAGTCACTAAACCGTTGCGCGAAAAGCGCTTGCGGAGCCGCAGGGTACGGTGTGGTCATGATTGTCTCCCCGGGAAGGTGCAGTATTCCGGGGAAAAGGGAAAGGGCGGTGCCCAAGTCTCAGAAAGTGGGCAGAATCATGGGCTTACTAGCCCGCCTTCACTTCGGTCCAGGTCCGGTCCCAGAGCTCGGTGGCACTGCCGAGGTCGCGCTGGTACTCGAGCCGTGCCAACTGCTCCACGGTCGGGTAGCGGATCGGGTCACGCATCCGCTCGATGGCGCCGCGGTTGGGAGAGCCGTACCCGGTGGCTTCGCTGATCCCCGCCGCCACCTCCGGCCGCAGCACGTACTCCACGAAGGCGCGCGCCGAGCGGGGGTGGGGGGCGCCGTGGGGAATGGCGAGGTAATCGGTCCAGAGGAGGCTTCCCTCCTCGGGGAGCGCAAAGGCAAGTTGCGGCTGCTCGAGCTGTGCCTGGCGCGTGTCGCCGTTCCAGAGCTGGGCCATCCAGATGTCCCCGGCCACCAGTTGGCCCTTGACCGGCGCCGAGACGTAGGCGGCCAGGTTGGCCTTGGCCGCGAGCGCGTCATCGCCTGCGGTACGCAGTTCAGCCGGGTCAGTGCTGTTGAGCGAGCGCCCCCGCATCTTCAGCATCGCACCCAGCACTTCCCTGCCGTCGTCGAGCATGGTCATCCGTGCTGCCGCCGGGCCCGGCTCGAGGAAGGCTCGCCAGCTCGAGGGCGCCACCGGGAGGAGGTCGGCCCGGTACGCAATCCCGGTCATGCCCCATTGCCAGGGCACACCGTAGGTGGCGCCACCCGCCACGCCACGAGTGGTGAAGAGGGGCTCGAGGTGTTCCCAGCCCGGCAACCGGGCAGGGTCAAGCGGCTGCAGGAGTCCGCCCGCCACCAGCGGTGGCAGGAGGTAGCTCGACGGCACGCACAGGTCGTAGCCCGTGGCTCCCGCCACGAGTCGCGCCGCCATCTCCTCGTTGCTCTCGTAGGTGTCGTAGGTGACGCGGACGCCGGTCTCGTACTCGAAGCCCGCAATCGTCTCGCGGCCGATGTAGTCCGACCAGTTGTAGATGTTGAGCTCGGGCTCGAGGCCCGGTTGCAGCGGGCGCCGCTCCGCGCACGCGCCGAGCGTCCCGAGCGACGCCAGTGCCCCGCTCGCCGCGGCCAGCCTGCCTGCCCCGAGTGCTGCCATCGCCCCGACCAGGGTCCGTCGCTTCATTGCTGTCGCCCGTTCCCCCGGGCAAGCCGGTCGGCCAGGAACACCAGCACCACCGTCACGAGGAGCATCAGCGTGGAGATCGCGTTGATCGTGGGCTCCACACCCTTCCGCACCATGGACCACACTACCAGCGGCAGGGTGGACGACCCCACGCCGGCCACGAAGAACGTGATGACGAAGTCGTCGAACGAGAGGGTGAACGCGAGGAGCGCCGCGGCCAGGATGCCCGGGACCAGCTGCGGCAGCGTGACGCGCCGGAAGGCGGTGAGCTCGTCGGCCCCCAGGTTCATGGCGGCCTCCTCGAGCGAGCGGTCGGTGCCCGCGATCCGTGCCAGGACGACCACGGCGACGAACGGCAGGCTGAAGGCCGTGTGGGCGATCACGATCGTGCCGACACCCAGGGTGATGCCGGCGCTGGCAAACAGCACGAGGAGCGAGATGCCGGCGATGACCTCGGGCGTCACGATGGGGAGGTAGAGCGCCCCCGAGGCAACGCGCCGGGCACGCACCCCGAAGCGGGCCAGGCCGAGCGCCACCAGGGTGCCCAGCACCGTGGCGAGGAGGGTCGAGGTCGTGGCCACCACCAGGCTGGTCCCGAGCGCCCGGAGGATCTCGGGGCGCCGGAAGAGCCGGGTGAACCACTCCAGGGTGAACCCGCCCCACTGCACCCCGAACCGGGAACGATTGAAGGCGAAGAGCACCAGCACGAGCAGCGGGAGGTGCAGGAATGCGTACGTCACCACCGCGACCGTGAAGGGACCCCAGGCAGGATTCCGGCTCCTCACGGGGACTGCTCCGCCTTCTCGACCCTGCGCCCCCACATCACCCATCCCATCAGCACCACCATGACCGCGGCCATCACGATGAACCCCGCCGCCGAGCCGAACGGCCAGTTCCTCGCGGGGCCGAACTGGGCCTGGATCAGGTTCCCCGCCAGCACCTGCCGGGCGCCGCCCAGCAGGTCGGGCACCACGAAGGAACCGAGCGAGGGGATGAACACGAGGAGCGAGCCGGCGAGCACGCCCGGCAGGCTGAGCGGAAGGACCACCCGGGTGAACCGTGCGAGTGGTCGCGCACCCAGCCCCTCTGCCGCCTCGAGGAGGGAGCGATCGAGCTTCTCCAGCGAGGCGTAGATCGGGAGGATCATGAACGGGAGGCCGGAGTACACCAGTCCCGCGAGGACGGCACCCCCGGTGTAGAGCATCCGCACCGGCGTGGTGACGAGGCCCAGGTCCATCGCCAGCCGGTTGAGGATTCCGCTGTCGCGCAGCAGGAACATCATGGCATACGTTCGCACCAGCGTACTGGTCCAGAACGGGAGCACTGCCAGGAACAGGAGCAGGTTCCGCCAGCGGCCACTCCGGGTAATGGCCCAGGCGGTGGGATAGGCCAGGACCAGGCACACCACCGTGGTGAGGAAGGCAAGCCAGGCCGTGCGACCGAGGATGCCGAGATAGAGTGGGTCGAGGAACCGCCGGTAGTGAGCCAGCGTGAAGCCGGGCGCCACGCCGCCGTGAGGCCCGCGTTCCATCACGCTGTACCCCAGCAGCACCAGCAACGGTACGAGGAAGAAACAGGCGAGCCAGAGGGTGCCCGGTGCCACCAGCAGCGCGGTGCCGCGTCCCGGCTTCCTCGCAACCCACGCCAGCACCTGCCGCCGCAGGTTCACGACTCGAGCACCTGGCAGTCGTCCGGGTGCCAGCCCACCTGGCACCTGTCACCCGGCTGCCACGGGAGCGGCCGGGTCCGTTGTCCCTCGTTCCGGAGCGCCACCGAGGCAACGGTGCCGTCTGCCAGGGTCACGCGGACATGGATCGTCTCGCCGAGGTAGGTCACGTCCCGCACCGTGCCTGTGAGCACGTTCTCGCCCTGCGGGGCCTCGCCCGGGCGCCAGAGGTCCAGCCACTCCGGGCGGACGGCCACGGCGACCTCCACGCCATCGCTGATGCCCGGATGATCGGGAACCAGGAACGCCCCCGCGGCCCCGCCCACCTCCCATGCCTCACCCGGCCGACCCGGCGCATCGGGGCCCGCACGCCTGGTCGCAATGCCTGCGACGATGTTCACCTCGCCCAGGAACCCCGCCACGAACCGGGTCCGCGGATCCTCGTACACCTCGGCCGGGGTGCCGAGCTGCGCAATGCGCGCCTGGTCCATGACCGCGATGCGGTCGCTCATCGCCAGCGCCTCGTCCTGGGCATGCGTCACGTACACGAAGGTGATCCCGAGCCGCCGGTTGAGTGCCTTGAGCTCCAGCTGCATTGCCTTCCGGAGCTTGAGGTCCAGTGCCCCGAGGGGCTCGTCCAGCAACAGCACGCGCGGCTCGAGGACCAGCGCCCGTGCCAGCGCCACGCGCTGCCGCTGTCCCCCCGAGAGTTCCTGGGGGCGACGCGCCCCGAAGGCGGCCGGGTCGAGCCGCACCAGTTCCAGGGCGCGCCCCACGCGCTCGGCGACCTCCGCGGATGGGCGCTTCCGCTGCTCCAGCCCGAACGCGACGTTGCCGGCCACGGTGAGGTGGGGGAAGAGGGCGTAGGACTGGAACACCATCGCGAGGTCGCGTTCATATGGCCGACGCTGGTTCACCACCTCGCCGTCCAGGCACACCTCGCCTGCGTCGGGTACCTCGAAGCCGGCGAGGAGCCTGAGCGTGGTGGTCTTGCCGCAGCCCGAGGGGCCCAGGAGGGAGAAGAACTCGCCCGGGGCGATGGCGAAGGACACGTCGCGCACCGCTTCGGTGACGCCGAAGCGCTTGCTGACGCCCCGGAACTCGACGACAGGGGTTCGCGGCATTGGGGTGGTTGAAAGTAACGCCACCCTGCCGTTTGTTTGTGCCATGCTGCAGGCCCCTGCCCCGCTCGCCACCACGCTCGAACTCGATGCCGCCATCCTCCAGGCCGCCATCACCACCGGCCTGGCGCTGCTGTCGCTCTTCCTCTATCACCGCTACCGCAAGGCCTACTTTGCCTGGTTCGCCGTCGCCTGGTCCCTCTACGTCCTGCGGCTCGGCGTCATCCTCGGGTTCCTGGTCACCCGCAACTGGACCTGGCTCTACTGGCACCAGGTCATCACCGGCTGGACCGCACTCGCCCTCCTCTGGGCGGCGCTGGTGTTCTCCCGCCAGGCACAGTGGCGCCGGGCCTACGCCGCCGTCGCCCTCTTCCCGCTCCTCTGGTCCTGGGTGGCGATCTACCAGCTCGACAACTTCCTCCTGGCCGCCGGACCTTCGGTGGCCTTCCTGAGCCTGGCCACGCTCTGGACTGGCTGGGTGTTCTTCCGGCACTGGCGCCTGGTCGGCTCCGTGGGCGCAGGCCTGCTGGCGTGGGCCTTCATCCTCTGGAGCCTGCATCACCTCGACTATCCCTTCCTGCGGGCCCGCGGTGCATGGGCCCCGTGGGGCTACTACCTCGACATCAGCTTCGTGCTCGCGATCGGCGCCGGCATCGTGATCCTGGTGATGGACGACCTCGGCCGCGGCCTCGACGCCCTTGCCGACCTGGCTGGCGAGCTGCAGAACAGGAGCGGTGACGTGATGGGGGCGCTGCTGGCGCGGCCCCTCACCCTTCCGGCGGTTCGGGGCACGGCGATCTACCTTCGCGATCCCGGCCGCATCGTGCGCGGTGCCGGCCGGTGCGCTTCATGGAGCGGACAGCCGCCTGCGGGTACCCTGGCGCCGGCGGTGCACGCTGCCATGGCCACGCGCCGCCAGCAGTCGGCCACGCTGCGCCCCGGCGGCGACGGGGCGCCGGGCCCGGCGTACTGCGCGGTGATTCCCTTCTTCGTGGGGCAGGACGTGACCGGTGCGCTGGTGCTGGTGGGCGATGCGCGCGACCCCTTCACCGCGCTCGACGACGCCTTCCTCGAGGCGCTCGGGCGGCAGGTGGGGGCGGCCCTGGAGAACGCCGACCTCGACCAGCGATTGCGTGCGCGCACCGTCGAGCTGGCCCGGCTCTCCGCACGGATGGTGGAGCAGCACGAGGACGAGCGAAAGCGCCTCTCCCGCGAGCTGCACGACGAGACGGCACAGGTATTCTCCGCGGTGAAGATGGAACTCGCCGTCCTGCGCGGCCAGGTGCCGCCGGGCGCGGCCACGAGGCTCGACCGGCTCATGGCGCTGGTGGACAAGGGCATCCGCGGGATCCGGAGCGTGGTCAACGACCTCCGGCCCTCCCTGCTGGACGATCTGGGCCTCCTGCCGGCGCTGCGGTCACTGGCTGCCGACTTCGGTGACCGGAGCGGCATCCGCCTCACGCTCGAGGCGCCGCCGCAGCTGCCACCGCTCAGCAAGGACGCCGAGCTGGCGCTCTTCCGGGCGCTGCAGGAGGCGCTGAGCAACGTGGTGCGGCACGCCAATGCCAGTGCGGTCGACGTCCGGATTGCCGTGCGACCCGGCGCGCTGGCGCTCACCGTGGCCGACAACGGCTCGGGACCGGCGAGCACCGACGCGGGGGCGCTGGAGCGCGAGGGCCACATGGGCCTCACCGGCATGCGCGAGCGCATCGCGGCCCTGGGTGGCAGGGTGCAGTTCAGCGGCGAGCCCGGGCAGGGGGCCCGGGTGGAAGTCCAGGTTCCACTGACGACGGAGGCAGCGTGAGTGAGGGCGTGATCCGGGTCCTCGTGGCCGATGACCATGCGATGGTGCGCGAGGGGATCCGGAGCGTGCTGGAACGCGAGCCCGGGTTCCAGGTCGTGGCGGAGGCCTCCAGCGGCACGGCGGTGGTCCCGCTGGCGGAGCAGCACCAGCCCGACGTGGCGGTGCTCGACATCTCCATGCCGGGCGAGACGGGGCTCCGGGCGGCGCACCGCCTGCGCGAGGTGCTGCCGGGCGTCCGCGTGCTCATCCTCAGCATGTACGACAATACCGAGTACGTGCTGGAGAGCGTCCGCGCCGGTGCCCACGGCTACCTGCTCAAGGATGCCGCCGCGCAGGAACTCACCAGCGCCATCCGCATCATCCTGGGCGGCGAGACCTACTTCAGTCCCGCGGTGGCCACCCGCCTCTCCGAGGCCATGCGCGGCGACATCCACCGGGAGCAGCAGAAGGCCAGTCTCGACCTCCTCACCGCCCGCGAGCGCGAGGTCCTGGCGGGCATTACCCGGGGCCTCACCAACAAGGAGATCGCCGGGGAGCTGGGCATCTCACACCGCACCGTCGAGACCCACCGCGAGAGCCTCATGAAGAAGCTCGGGATCAGGACGGTGGCGGGCCTCACGAAGTTTGCGCTGGAGACGGGCCTGATCGCCGGCTAGTACAGCCGAACAGGCCAGCCGCCCCCAGCATCCGCTCCAGCGGGCAGAACCCCGTGAGGCTCGACTGGATCAGGTTCACCCCCACGAACGCCGTGAACAGGAACCACGCCGGGTGCACCCACCACCCCAGCGCCAGCGACACCAGCACGAAACTCCCGGCAAACCGCCGGATCACCATCTCATTGCACACGTGACACCTCCTGCGTCGGCGCGGCCGGCCGCCGCCGCGCCAGTTCCCAGTAGAGCAACGGCACCACCACCATCGTGAGCGCCGTTGCTGCAATGGCGCCACTGATGAGCGCCACCGCCAGCCCCTGGAAGATCGGGTCCAGCACCATCACGAGCCCGCCCACCACCACCGCCAGCGCCGTCAGCGCAATCGGCCGGAACCGCACGCTCCCCGCCTCCAGCACCGCCTCGCCCACCGGCACCCCGCGGGCCTCGGCCTGCTGGATGAAGTCCACCAGCAGGATCGAGTTCCGCACGATGATCCCCGCCAGCGCGATCATCCCGATCATCGAGGTGGCCGTGAAGAACGCCCCGCCCAGGGCGTGCCCCGGCAGGATGCCCACCAGCGTGAGCGGGATCGGCGCCATGATCACGAGCGGCACCAGGTACGACTCGAACCACCCCACCACCAGCAGGTAGATGAGCAGCAGCACCACCGCGAACGCGATCCCCAGGTCGCGGAAGACCTCGATCGTCACCTGCCACTCGCCATCCCACTTCATCGCCGTCTCGTCCAGCTGCTCCGGCTGCACGGCGTTGTAGCGCGTGATGCCGGCGCCGGCCACCTGCACCGTGTCGAGGGCGCGGTTCATCGCGAGGATGGCATACACGGGCGACTCGACCTCGCCCGCCACGTCGGCCGTCACGTAGGTCACCGGGCGGAGGTTCTTGCGGTGACGGGAGGGCTCGCGCATCTGGCTGTCCACCGTCACGAAGCGGCCCAGCGGCTCGGGACCGGTGGGCGTGGCCACCGGCACCGCGAGCAGCGCCCCGAGCGAGGACCGACGCTCGATGGGAAGGCGGGCCAGGATGCCCACCGGCTCGCGCGCCGACCCGCTCGCGAGGATGCCCCCCTGCGCACCCGCGAGCGCCATCGCCAGCGACTGGGTGACGTGCTCCACCGGCACGCCGGCACGGCCCGCCACCTGGCGGTCCACCCGCAGGGCGTAGCGCGCCTGCGGCGCCTCCACGGTCCAGTCCACGTCCACCACGCCCGGCGTGGCCAACATCACCGCCCGCACCCGTTCCGCCGCCTCCCGGCGCGTGCTGTCGTCAGCCGCGTAGACCTCTGCCACCAGGGTGGCAAGCACCGGCGGTCCCGGCGGGATCTCCGCGATCTTCGCGTTGGCGCCATGGCGTGCCGCCACCGGTTCCACGACCTGGCGTGCCTCCAGCGCGATCGCGTGACTCTGCCGCGACCGCTCCTCCCGCGGCAGCAGGTTCACCTGCACGTCGGCCACGTTCGGCCCGCGCCGGAGGAAGTAGTGCCGCACCAGGCCGTTGAAGTTGAACGGCGCCGAGGTGCCGGCATACACCTCCGTGCCCCGCACCTCGGGAATGGCGGCAAGCGCCTGGGCCACGTCGGCCGCCGCCGCGGCGGTCCGCTCGAGCGTGGTGCCTTCCGGGAGGTCGAGCACCACCTGGAACTCACTCTTGTTGTCGAAGGGCAGCATCTTCACCTGCACCAGCCGGAGCCCCAGCAGGGCCACCGAGCCCAGCAGGGCCAGCAGCACGCCACCGTAGAACGCCCGGCGCCGCCCGCCGCTCGCCAGCAGCGGTCGCATCAGCCGCGGATACCAGTGTCGCGCATCGAAGCGACCGGGCGCCGCCCCCGCGTGGTGGCCCGTGTGGCCAGCCAGGAGCCGGAGCGCCAGCCACGGCGTCACGATGAACGCCACGGCCAGCGAGGCGAGCATCGCGGCCGATGCGCCCACCGGGATCGGCCGCATGTACGGGCCCATCAGCCCCGACACGAACGCCATCGGCAGGATCGCGGCGATCACCGTGAAGGTGGCGAGGATCGTCGGGTTGCCCACCTCATCCACCCCGCGCACCGCGGCCTCGGCCGGTGGTGCGTCGCCCATCGACAGGTGGCGGTAGATGTTCTCCACCACCACGATGGCGTCGTCGACCAGGATGCCGATCGAGAAGATCAGCGCGAAGAGGGTGATGCGATTGAGCGTGTACCCCGCCAGGTAGTACGCAAACAGGGTGAGGGCCAGGGTCACCGGCACCGCCACCAGCACCACCACTGCCTCGCGCCAGCCCAGGAAGAGCCAGATCAGCGCGGTGACCGATACCGTGGCGAGGAGGAGGTGGAGCATCAGCTCGTCCGCCTTCTCCTTCGCGGTCTCGCCGTAGTTGCGGGTCACCTCCACCGTCACCCCACCGGGGATGAGCCGGGCCCGCGCCGCCTCCACCCGCGACAGCACCTGCTCCGCCACGTGCGTGGCATTGGCACCCGGTCGCTTGGCCACGGCGAGCGTCACTGCCGCCCGCGTCCCCTCGCTTCCCGAGTGCATCACGTACGACCCGGGCTCGGCGAAGCCCTCGTCCACCACGGCCACGTCAGCGAGCCGCACCGGGTAGCTGCGCATGGCCACGACCACCTCGCCGGCATCACGGGCGGAGGCGATCGGGGCACCCACGCTCACGAGGATCGCCTGGTCACCCGACGCGACCTCCCCCGGCACGAGGCGGGCATTGGCCGAGGAGAGGGCCCCCATGACCTCGGCCGGCGTCACCCGGTTGGCGGCGAGGCGCGCGGGATCGAGCTGCACCCGCACCTGGCGCGGCGCACCACCGGTCACGAAGGTCTGGGCCACGTCGGTGACGGTGCGCACCTCGTCCTCCAGGTGCAGCGCCACCTGGCGGAGCGCATCGGCGCCCAGTCCCGCGCCGTGCAGCGTGAGCGTGACGATGGGCACCTCATCGATGCCATGCGGCTTCACCAGCGGGGGCAGGGCGCCCGGTGGGGCCTCGTCCATCGCCGACGCGAGCTTCGCGTGCACCTTGCTGGTGCTGGCGTCCATGGGCTCGCCCACCTTGAACCGCACCGTCACCAGCGCCTGGCCCTCACCTGCCACCGAGTACACGTGCTCGACGCCGGGAACCTCCCACATGCGGCGCTCGATCGGCCGCACCAGCCGCTGCTCCACCTCGGCCGGTGACGCTCCGGGCATGGCCGCCATGACGTCGATCATCGGCACCGAGATCTGCGGCTCTTCCTCCCGTGGCGTGGCCAGGAGTGCCAGGAACCCCATGGCCAGTGCCGCCACCACGGCCAGGGGGGTCAGCCGTGAGTGCAGGAAGGTCCGTGCGATCCGCCCGGCGATGCCCATCAGCGCGCCCCGTGCCGGGCCGGCACGATGACCCGGTCACCCGCCGCCAGGCCGGAGAGCACCTCGACCTGCCCGTCGCGCTCGCTCCCTGCCCGCACCCAGGTGAGCGTCGCATTGCCCCCCGCCATCCGCCACACCGCCGTAAGGTCACCCTCGCGCACCACTGCACCCGCAGGCACCAGCAGCGCTCGCCGCATGGCGCCGGGAATGAGGAGCGTCGCGGCACTCCCGCTCGGGAACGCGCGCCCGCTGTTGCCCACGATGGCGTTGACCACGTACACGCTTCCGCCGGTGCGGCTCGTGCCTTCCACCGTTGCCCTGGCGGCGCGACCCTCCAGCCGGGCGTCGAGCACCTGCCCGCGGCGGACCCTGCCCAGTTCGCCCGCCGGGATGGTGGCGCGAACCCTGAGGCTCGTGCTGTTCTCCAGCGTGACCAACGGCGCCCCGGGCGCCGCAAACCCACCCGGATCGACATGGCGTGCGGTGATGGTGCCGTCGAACGGTGCCCGCACCACGGCATAGCTCGCAGCCGCCTCCGCGGCCCGGGTGCCAGCCTCGGCCGCATGGACGCTCGCGGCTGCCCGCGCCAGGCTCGCTTCGGCCGCGTCGAGTTGCGCCCTGGGCGCCGCACTGTCGGCGTACAGGTTCCGGAGCCGCACCGCATGGCGCTCGGCCTCGTCCTGCGCCGCCCGGGCCGCGGCGAGCTGGGCGGCTGCCTGGCCGGCACCAGCTGCCACGTCGCGCTGGTCGAGTCGCACCAGCACCTGGCCCGACCGGACCACGTCGCCCTCCTTCACCAGCACGGCCTCCACCGTCCCCATGAGCCTGGTGCTGAGGGTGGCTTCTTCCACCGGCTCGGCCACCCCTGATGCCTCCAGCAGGTCGGGCCAGGTGGTGTCGCGCACCGCCACCGTGTCACCCTGCGGCCCCGGCACGGCCCGGGAGGGCGGGTGCGCCGCATCGCGTGCACAGCCAATGGTGAGCACGAGCAGGGTCCCTGAAAGCAGCCGCTTCATGGCGTGTTCCTTCCCTCGCCCTCGAGGGCATCAGCAAGGCGGGTGAGGTCCTGGCCGGTGGCACGCAGCAGGGCCGCCTGGCTCGCCACCAGTTCGAGGCGTGCGCGGGCCAGGCCCAGCCGGGTCGC
>CAZWXD010000025.1:0-41412 GCA_964638035.1 uncultured Gemmatimonadaceae bacterium
CCTCGACGACCCGGAGAGCTTCAAGACCAAAGAAGAGTCGAAGCTCGGCGTGCTCGAGCACACCCTGCAGCCGAAGCTCTACCCCGACCTCTACGGCAACATCTTCCACAAGGTGCGGATCAACTACTATCCGCCGCGGGGCGACAACAAGGAAGGGTGGGACAACATCGACATCTTCGGGTGGCTGGGCTACCCGATGCAGATCAAGGTGGACTTCCTCTGCCGCGACTCGATCCTCGCGGCGCCGCTCGTGCTCGACCTGGCGCTCTTCTCGGACCTGGCCCAGCGGGCGGGCATGTCCGGGGTGCAGGAGTGGCTCTCCTTCTACTTCAAGAGCCCGCAGGTGGCCCCGGGCCTCTACCCGGAGCACGACCTCTTCATCCAGCAGACCAAGCTCAAGAACACGCTGCGGTGGCTGATGGGCGAGGAGCAGATCACCCACCTCGGCATCGAGTACTACCAGGCGTGAAGTACCTGCACCGCACCCCCAGGCCGCCCGCCGACGTGCTCCGCCAGGGCGCGGAGTTCTTCGGCGCGCACCTGGCGCCGGTGGAGGAAGGCCCGGCACGGCTCCGCTTCAGCGGGTCGCTGGGCCGCGTGGGCGTGGCCGTCGAGCACGAGAGCCACGGCACGCTGGTGACTGTCGAGACCGACCAGACCAGCCGGAGCGAGCTCGACCGGCTGGCGAAGCTCTTCCTGGCGCAGGTGCATGCGGTGGCCCACCCGGGCCACGTCCTGCGCGGCGCCTACTGACCCGACCCGTTCCCACCACCCCAGCACGAGAGTGAACTCGATGACCTTCCCGGACGTCCTGCACAACGTCATGCGCCGCACGTCGTGTGTCGTGCGCGGCGCCGCGGCCGCGCTCCTGGCGGCCCTGGTGCCCGCCCTCCTCGCCGCGCAGCAGCACCGCCCGGGCGGTGAGGTGAACCTGCTCCTGCCCGACCTGCGGCAGGGCGACTTCCTCGGCTACACCGGCTACCAGATCCTGCTCTCGGGCCTGGTGGTCTGCGCGCTCGGGCTCCTGTTCGGCTTCTGGAGCTATGCGGCAGTGAAGAAGCTGCCGGTGCACCGGGCGATGGCCGACGTCTCGGAGCTCATCTACGAGACCTGCAAGGCCTACCTCGTGCAGCAGGGCAAGTTCCTCCTGGTGCTGCTGGCCTTCATTGGCGCCGTCATCGTCGCCTACTTCCTGCTCACGGGCCTCGAGGTGTCGAAGATCGCGATCGTGCTGCTCTTCAGCCTCATCGGCATGGCGGGGAGCTACGGCGTGGCCTGGTACGGCATCCGGATCAACACCCTGGCCAACTCCCGCACGGCGTTCGCCAGCCTGGCGGGGAAGGGCTTCCCGGTCTACGCCATCCCGCTCCGGGCGGGGATGAGCGTCGGCATGATGCTCATCTCGGTCGAGCTGCTGTTCATGCTCGCCATCCTGCTGTTCGTGCCGGCCGACGTGGCGGGCGCCTGCTTCCTCGGCTTCGCCATCGGCGAGTCGCTGGGCGCCGCCGTGCTCCGCATCGCGGGCGGCATCTTCACCAAGATCGCCGACATCGGCTCCGACCTGATGAAGGTCGTCTTCAAGATCAAGGAAGACGACGCGCGGAACCCCGGCGTCATCGCGGACTGCACCGGCGACAACGCCGGTGACTCGGTGGGCCCGACCGCCGACGGCTTCGAGACCTACGGCGTGACCGGCGTGGCGCTCATCACCTTCATCCTGCTGGCGGTGCCGGACCCGGTCGTCCAGGTGCAGCTGCTGGTGTGGATCTTCCTGATGCGCGTCATGATGGTGCTCGCGTCGGGCGTGTCCTACCTCATCAACGACGTGCTGGCACGGGCGAAGTTCGGCAACGCCGTGAAGTTCGACTTCGAGCACCCGCTGACCCAGCTGGTCTGGATCACCTCGCTCCTGTCGGTGGCCCTCACCTACCTGCTCTCGCGGGCGGTGATCCCCACCCTGGGCGGCGACCCGTCATTGTGGTGGAAGCTTTCCACCGTGATCACCTGCGGCACGCTCGCCGGCGCCATCATCCCCGAGTTCGTGAAGGTGTTCACCTCCACCTCGTCGCGCCACGTGCGCGAGGTGGTGACCAGCTCGCGCGAGGGCGGCTCGTCACTCAACATCCTGTCGGGCCTCGTGGCCGGGAACTTCTCGTCCTACTGGCTTGGCATGACCATCATGCTGCTGATGGCGGTGGCCTACGGGGTGAGCACCAGCTTCCCGCCCGGGCTGATGAACGCCCCGGCCATCTTTGCCTTCGGCCTCGTGGCCTTCGGCTTCCTGGGCATGGGCCCGGTCACCATCGCGGTGGACAGCTATGGCCCGGTGACCGACAACGCCCAGTCGGTGTACGAGCTCTCGGTGATCGAGGGCATCCCCAACGCGAAGGCCGAGCTGAAGAAGGAGTTCGGGATCGACGCCAACTTCGAGGTGGCGAAGGAGCTGCTGGAGGAGAACGACGGCGCCGGGAACACCTTCAAGGCCACGGCCAAGCCGGTGCTGATCGGCACGGCCGTCGTGGGCGCCACCACGATGATCTTCTCGATCATCATGGCGCTGACCCACGGCCTGACCCAGGGGATGGAGAACCTGTCCATCCTGCACCCGCCATTCCTGCTCGGGCTCATCACCGGCGGGGCGGTGATCTACTGGTTCACCGGCGCCTCGATGCAGGCGGTGACGACCGGGGCCTACCGGGCGGTCGAGTTCATCAAGGCCAACATCCGGCTGGAGGGCGTCGAGAAGGCGTCGGTCGAGGACAGCCGGAAGGTGGTGGAGATCTGCACCCAGTACGCCCAGAAGGGGATGCTGAACATCTTCCTCGGCGTGTTCTTCTCGACCCTGGCCTTCGCCTTCGTCGAGCCGTTCTTCTTCATCGGGTACCTGATCTCCATCGCGCTCTTCGGGCTCTACCAGGCCATCTTCATGGCCAATGCCGGCGGCGCGTGGGACAACGCGAAGAAGATCGTGGAGACCGAGCTCAAGATGAAGGGCACCGACCTGCACGCGGCCTCGGTCGTGGGCGACACCGTCGGCGACCCGTTCAAGGACACCTCGTCGGTGGCCATGAACCCCGTCATCAAGTTCACCACCCTCTTCGGCCTGCTGGCAGTCGAACTCGGCGTGTACCTCTCGGCGGAGAAGGGCGGGAGCCTCACCCAGGGATTGGCGGTGCTGGGCTTCGTCCTGTCGCTCGTGTTCGTGTATCGCTCGTTCCACGGGATGCGGATCGAGTCGAAGTAGGGCGCACCTCCACGCGATGGAGGCGGGGCGGACCGGGCGACTGGTCCGCCCCGCGCGTTTCCGGCACCGGTCGCACGAGGATGGCGCCGCCCGCCGTCGGCAAGGCAATACTGGTCCGGACGACGCGCGGCGACGCGACGCGTGGGGGGGCTTGTGGACGACATAGGTGTGGTGTAATATGTATGACGTGAAGCGTACAACGATCTTCCTCGAACCCGAGCTGCTCAAGGCAGCTCAAACCGCAGCACGACGCGAAGGCCGCAGCTTTGCGGCGGTCGTGCGGGAGGCGCTCGTGTCCTACCTCAGCAAGCCCACGCAAGGTGGCAACCTGCCCTCGCTGACGGGCAAGTTTGCCAGCGGGCACTCCGACACCTCCGTGCGGGTGGACGAGCTGCTCTGGAAGGACCCGCACGCGTAAATGGTGCTCGCCGACACGGGCGCCGTCTACGCGCTGCTCGATCGGGACGATGCCTGGCACGAGCGGATCCGGGCGTGGTGGGCGTCGAGTGCTGCCACCGTGGTCCTGCCCGTCACGATCCTGGCCGAGGTAGGGTACCTGCTCGGTTCGCGCATCGGACCTCGCGCCGAACTGGCATTCGCGCAGGCGCTGGGGGCCGGGGAGTTCCTGCTCACTGCCCTCGAGGAGGAGGACCTCCCGGTCGCCGCACGGGTCATGGCGCGCTATGGCGACATGCCAATCGGGCTGGTCGATGCCACCATCGTCGCCCTGGCACAGCGGCTGGAGGTCGAGGCCGTCGTGACCACCGATCGCCGCCACTTCGGCGCCGTGCGCATTGGGCGCACGCCACTCCGCTTGCTCCCGTGAAGGGGCGGGCCATGCGGCACTCCCTGCCAACCCGTTTCGGCCCCGTCCTCCCGGCCACATGGGCGCACGCGCGCTCGGTCGGTCGCGTCCTTGCCCTGGCCTGCCTGCTGCCGGGGCTGGGCCACGCCCAGGCCGACGCATCGGTGGCGCGCGCCACCGACGCCATCATGCCTCACCTCCTCGAGATCCGGCACGACCTGCACCAGCACCCTGAGCTCGGCAACCGCGAGGTGCGGACGGCGGGTGTGGTCGAACGCGAGCTGCGGCGGCTGGGCCTCGAGGTGCACACCGGCATCGCCAAGACGGGCGTCGTGGGGGTGCTCTACGGCGCGAAGCCGGGCCCCGTGGTGGGGGTTCGCGCCGACATGGACGCCCTGCCAGTCACCGAGGCGTCCGACTTCCCCTGGAAGTCGGTGGCCACCACCACCTACCTCGGGCGCGAGACCGGGGTCTCGCACGCCTGCGGGCACGACGTCCACGTGACCGTTGCCCTTGGCGTGGCCGAGGTGCTGGCGGGCATGCGGCGACAGCTGGCGGGAACCGTGGTGTTCGTCTTCCAGCCCGCGGAAGAGGGTGCGCCGGTGGGTGAGGAGGGGGGCGCCGAGCTCATGGTGAAGGAGGGGGTCCTCACGCGTTGGAAGCCCGAGATCATGCTGGCGCTCCACACCAACGGGGACCCGCCCGACGCCGCGGGGGACCACGAGGTGGTGGGCCACGTGTCCTACACCCCCGGGCCGCAATATGCCTCTGCCACGTCGTGGCGGGCCCGGGTCGTGGGCCGACAGGCACACGGCGCCATGCCGCATGTCGGGATTGATGCCATCGTGACCGCGTCCCAGGTTGTCATGGCCCTGCAGACCATCGTCTCGCGCACGGTACCCCCGCTCACCCCGGCGGTGGTGACGGTCGGCACGTTCCACGGCGGGGACCGCAACAACATCATCGCGGGGAGCGTGGAACTGTCGGGGACCATCCGAACCTTCGACGATTCGGTCACGGCCGTGATCCGCGAGCGGATGCAGGCCATCCTCGCCGGGATCACCGAGGCGGCCGGTGCGACGTATGAGCTGGAGTTCACCGGCTGGGACCCGGTCACCGTGAACGACTCGGCGCTGGCCCTGCGATTCGGGAAGGTCCTGGCGCGCGTGGTCGGGCCCGGCAACGCACGGATCGCCCCGGCGCGAACGGGCGCCGAGGACTTCTCGTTCTTCGCGCGCCAGGTACCGTCGTTCTACTTCAAGCTCGGATCGGTGGCCCCGGGCCAGGCGTCCGGCGGGCACCATACCCCCACCTTCCGGGCTGATGACGAGGCCATCCCGGTGGGCGTCCGGACCATGACAGCACTGGTGCTGGACTACCTGGCGACCCCCACGCCAGGGCGCTGAGCCCGGGGCCGCAAACCCCGGTGGGACAAGGGATTCCAGCGCGCTTCCCGGCGGTTATCTTTGAGCGCTTATGACCGCTCCCGCCACGGCCGCACCGCCTGCCCCCCACGGCCTCACTCGCGACCAACTGCTCGAGTTGTATTACTGGATGCGGCTCACCCGCACGCTCGAGGAGCGACTGGTGAACCTCTACCGCCAGACCAAGGTCGTGGGCGGGTTGTTCCGGTCACTGGGCCAGGAAGCGTGTGCCGTCGGCTCGGCGTTCGCACTGGAGCGGCGTGACATCATGTCGCCGCTCATCCGGAACCTGGGCTCGATGCTGGTGAAGGGCGCGACCCCCCTCGAGGTGCTCCGCCAGTACATGGCCAAGGGCGACAGCATGACTCGCGGCCGCGAGCTGAACATTCACATCGGCGACCTCGACCGCGGCTTCATCGGCCAGATCTCGCACCTGGGCGACATGGTGCCCGTAATGGCCGGCGTGACGCTGACCTTCCGGATGCGGGGCGAACAGCGGGTCGGCCTCGTGTACGTAGGTGACGGCGCCACGAGCACCGGTGCCTTCCACGAGGGCGTGAACTTCGCCGCGGTGCAGCGGTGCCCCCTGGTGGTGGTGATGGAGAACAACGGCTATGCCTACTCCACCCCGACCACGAAGCAGACGGCGGCGAAGCAGCTCATGGACAAGGCGATCGGCTATGGCGTGCCCGGTGTCCGGGCTGACGGCAATGACGTGCTCGAGGCCTGGCGTGTCACGCGCGATGCCGTGGCCCGCGCCCGTGCGGGCGAGGGCGTCACGTTGGTCGAGTTGATGACCTACCGGCGGAAGGGCCACGCCGAGCACGACAACCAGTCGTACGTGCCGCCCGGCGAGGTCGAGCAGTGGGCCACGACCAACGACCCGCTCGACCGCTACCAGCAGGTCCTGACGGGCACGTACCGGTTCGAGGCGACGGCGCTGGCCGCCATCGATGCGAGGGTGCAGGCGGAGGTGGACGCCGCGACGGACCAGGCCGAGCAGTCGGGGCCGCCCGAGCCGGCTGACGCACTCGAGGGTGTGTACGCCGACCCGCCGCGGGCACCGGTGCTGTGGTACCGCGAGGGGCATCGCAGTGCGGTGGACCGGAACGAGCGAGCCCAGGGGTGGGGCACGTACAATGGCTGAGGTGACCTACCTGGAGGCGATCCGCGAGGGCCTGGCCGAGGAGATGGCGCGGGACCCGGGCGTCTTCTGCCTGGGCGAGGACATCGGGGCGTATGGCGGCGCCTTCAAGGTGACTGAGGGGCTGCTCGAGCGCTTTGGCGAGTCCAGGGTGATCGACACACCCATCTCCGAGGCGGCCATCGTCGGGGCAGCGGCCGGCGCCTCCCACATGGGCATGCGCCCGGTGTGCGAGATGCAGTTCATCGACTTCATCTCCTGCGGCTACGACATGCTCACGAACTACGTCGCCACGGCACGCTACCGGGCCTTCCTCCCGTGCCCCATGGTGGTGCGGGGCCCGAGCGGCGGCTACGTGCGCGGTGGGCCGTTCCACTCGCAGAACCCCGAGGCGGCGTTCCTGCACACCCCCGGGCTCAAGGTGGTCTACCCTGCCACGGCCGAGGACGCGAAGGGCCTCATCAAGGCGGCCATCCGGGATGACGACTGCGTGCTCTTCTTCGAGCACAAGTACCTGTACCGGCGGGTGAAGGGGACGATGCCGGCGGGCGACCATGTGGTGCCGATCGGGAAGGCGCGGGTGGCGAGGGAAGGGAAGGACCTCTCGATCATCACCTATGCCGCCACGGTCTGGAAGGCCCTGGAGGCTGCCGAGCAGTTGGAGAAGGAGGACGGCGTTTCGGTGGAGGTGATCGACCTCCGCTCACTCCTCCCCATGGACGACGAGGCCATCGTGGCCTCGGTGAAGAAGACCAGCCGTGCGCTGGTGGTGCATGAGGACACGGTGACCGGCGGCATCGCGGGCGAGGTCACCGCGCGCATCAATGAGCTGTGCTTCGAGTGGCTCGATGCGCCCGTGCGGCGCGTGGCGGCACACGACGTGCCGCTGCCGTACGCCCCGGCACTGGAGGATTTCGTGCTGCCGCAGGCCAGTGACATCGTGCGTGCGGCCCGGTGGATGGTGGCATACTGAGCAGGACCTCAGGACGTCAGGGCGTCAGGATGTCAGGACGTCAGGGGTGAGGTGAGCGGGTCCCAGGGCTGCGAAAGAACGGAAGGCCTGGCAACCAGAGGTCGGGGGAGGACGACGGGTTATGGCGAAAGTTGACGTGATCATGCCCCAGATGGGCGAGTCCATTGCCGAGGGGACCATTTCGCGCTGGATGAAGAAGGTGGGCGACGCGGTGAAGCGCGACGAAGCCATCTTCGAGCTCTCGACCGACAAGGTGGACGCCGAGATTCCGTCGCCCACCGCTGGCGTGCTGGCCGAGATCCTGGTGCAGGAGGGCCAGACGGTGGCGGTGCAGACCGTCGTGGCACGGATCGAGACGGACGCGGGAGCGGCGGCGCAGGCGCCCGCGCCGGCTGCTCCCGCGGCGCCGGCCGCCGAGCCACCCAGGGCAGCACCGGCACCGCCGGCCGCGAGCGCCCCGGCACCCACGCCGGTTGCGACGCCTGCCCCGGTTGCGGCGCCCACGCCGCCCTCCAACGGGGCCGAGTCGCTCGAGGAGCGGTTGCGCCGCCGCTCAACGCCGGTGGTGCGGAAGATCGCCGCCGAGCACGGCATCGACATCGCGGCCGTGGCGGGCACCGGCATGGCCGGGCGCGTGACCAAGAGTGACGTCCTGGGCTACATCGCGGGAGGCCAGGTGGCGCCAGCGCCAGCCGCGGCGCCTGCCGCTCCACCTGCCGCTGCCGCTGTCCCTGCCGCTGCTGTCCCTGCCGCCGGCTACCCCGCCGCTGATCCGTGGGATGGCGACACCGTGGAGCCGTGGTCCCGGATCCGGAAGCTGACCGCCGAGCACATGATCATGTCGCGGCGCACCTCGGCGCACGTGGCCACCTTCTTCGACATCGACTACAGCCGCGTGGCCCAGCTGCGCGCGAAGAAGAAGGCCGAGTACGCGGCGCGCGGGGTCAACCTGACCTTCCTGGCGTTCATCGCGAAGGCCGTGGCCGACAACCTCCGCAAGCACCCGACGGTCAACGCATCCGTGGGCCGCGACAGCACGATCCTGCGGCGCGACATCAACCTCGGCATTGCGGTGGCGCTCGACTGGGGCCTCATCGTCCCCGTCATCAAGCATGCCGACGAACTGTCGCTGCTGGGCGTGTCGCGCGCCATCAACGACCTTGCCGAGCGGGCCCGCGGCAAGAAGCTGAGCCCGGATGAGGTGCAGAAGGGCTCCTTCACCATCACCAATCCGGGCGTCTTCGGCTCGACCATTGGCGTGCCGATCATCAACCAGCCCCAGGTCGCGATCCTGGCCGTGGGTGCCATCACGAAGCAGCCCGCCGTGGTCACGGTCGACGGGGCGGACAGCATCGGGATCCGGACGATGGGCATGCTCTCGCTGTCGTTCGACCATCGCATCGTGGATGGTGCCGATGCCGACCGGTTCATGGCCGACGTGAAGAAGTCG
This sequence comes from uncultured Gemmatimonadaceae bacterium, assembly GCA_964638035.1. GTDB lineage: Bacteria > Gemmatimonadota > Gemmatimonadetes > Gemmatimonadales > GWC2-71-9 > JAGGAG01. Next base: position 9,041 of record CAZWXD010000025.1, read on the forward strand.
ATCGAGTCCTTCCCGGAGGGCGCCCTGTAGGTGGCGCGCGCGCTCACCGTCGCGCGGGTGCGGGTGGCGCCCGCGCAGCAGGCCGCGTGGCTCGCCACGCTCGGTGACCTCCAGGCGCTGGAGCGTGCCGCGGGCCGGCACCTGTGGGTGTTCCGGCACCCCGCCGAACGCGACCTCTTCCTGGAGTTCAGCGAGGGTGATGCCACCGGGCATCGCAGTGCGGTGCCGGCCGCGGGCGCCGGCGCGCTAGAGGCGCGTCTGCACGACCTGGGCGGGTACGCCGCCGACGCGTCGGTGCTCTGGGAAGAAGTGCCGCTCACTCCACCCAGGAACGGAGGATCCTGATGCCCCGGCGGATGATCGACGTGCGCGGTGAGCGGTGGGAGGTCGGTCCGAGTGGCCGGCGAACCCAGTACACCAAGGATGAGTTCGGCCTCTCCTTTGTCCGCATCGAGGGTGGGCCGCGCGAGGAGCGCGTCGTGCGCTACGCGCCGCTCGGGCCGAAGTCCCGGGACCGGTCCCTGGCCGAGCTCACCGATGCCGACCTTGCCCGCCTCCTGGCGCACTCACAGCCCGCCTGGACCGCGCCTGAAACGGGGTACCAGCGCTGACGCAGCCCGCACCGGACACGGCAACGCCGCAGGTCGACCTGCATGTCCACTCGAATGCTTCGGATGGATCCTTCCCACCCGGCGAAGTGGTGGCGCGCGCGGCGGCGCAGGGCCTGGCCGCGATCGCGCTCACCGACCATGACACGACCGATGGCGTGGCGGCCGCGTCGGCCCGGGGATGCGAGCTGGGCGTGCGCGTCGTGCCGGGGTGCGAGTTCTCCGTCCAGGCGCCGTGGGGTGAGATGCACCTGCTCGGCTACTTCCTGCCGCCCGATGCGCCTGAGCTGCTTGCCTTCCTGGCCGAATGCCGTGCCGATCGGGTGCGCCGCGGCGCCGAGATCGTGCGGCGACTGCAGGCGCTCGGGATCACCATCGAGGATGCGGACGTGGCGCAGGAGGCGCAGGGCGGGGCCGTCGGGCGCCCGCACGTGGCCCGGGCCCTCCGGCGCCGTGGGGTCGTGCGCTCGCTCGACGAAGCCTTCGACCGGTTCCTTGGCCGGAGCCGGCCGGCCTTCGTGCCCAAGGCCCTGCCCGCGTTCGCCGCCGTCGCCACCCTGGTGCACCGCCTGGGCGGCGTGGTGTCGGCGGCGCACCTGAAGGAGCGCGGCACGCGCAGCGCGCTGCTCAAGCTTCGGGGTGAGGGCCTCGATGCCGTGGAAACGCGCCACCCGAGCCACGATCCCGACCTGCGCTCGCGCCTGACCGACCTGGCCCTCGACCTCGGGCTGGGCCGGTCGGGGGGATCCGACTGGCACGGCGAAGCCGAGGATGGCTGGAGCCATGGGGCGCTCGGATCGCAGCAGGTGCCGCTGGCCTGGCTGGATGAGCTCGAGGCGCGGCGGCCGGCGCCCGCGGTGCCGCGATGCTGATTCGCCCCGGCGAGGTGGCACCGGTGTTCGACGTCGAGTCCTCCGATGGGGCGCGGGTCCGGCTTGCCGACCTGCTGCAGCAGGCGATGGTCCTGCTGCTCTTTTATCCCGGCAACGACACACCGGGCTGAAACCGGCAACTCTCCGCCGTGCGCGATGAGATTGACCGGTTCGTGGCCGCCGGCATCCGGCCCCTGGGAGTGAACCCGGCGAGCGCTGCCGCCCACGCGGACTATGCGACGCGGCTTCGGTTGCCGTTCCCACTCCTGAGTGATCCCGGCCTGGCGGTGGCACGCGGATACGGCGCCGTCCGGCCCGATGGCAACGGGGTGGCGCGGTCGGTGGTGCTGGTGGGTCACGACGGCCGCGTGCGCTACGCGCAGCACGGCGCACCCACGGCGACGATGATCATGGAAGGGATGGAGGGGGCATGAGCACGAGGGTGAAGTTCGACCTGTCGGGACGCAGCATCATCATCACGGGGGTCGGGCGCCCCGGCCAGATCGGCCACGCCACCGCGCTGGCGTGCGCCCAGGCCGGCGCCGGGGTGGTCCTGTGCGACGTGAACGCCACGGGCGTGGCCGAGCGGGTGCGTGAGTTCCAGGCGCAGGGATTCGACGCGCGGCCGGCGGCCGGCGACCTGACCGAACCCGACATCGCGCGGCTCGCGGTGGAGACGGCGCTCAAGCACCATGGTCGGCTGGACGGCGTCATCAACCTGGCGGGTGGCCTCACCACATGGGGACCCATCGGCGAGGTGTCGGTGGCGGCGATCGACCGGGAGATCGCCATCAACCTCAAGACCACGATCGTGGTGTCCCAGGCCGCCGTCGACGCCCTGGCGGCGACGGGTGGCGCCATCGTGAACGTCGCATCGATCGCGACCATCCAGCCCCAGGCCAACATGGCGCTCTACACCGCGGCCAAGGCCGGGATTGCCGGGTTCACGCGCGCGCTGGCGCTCGAGCTGGCGCCGCGGGGGGTGCGGGTGAATGCCATCGCCCCCGCGATGGTGCGGACGCCGGAGAACGTGGCGAGCGCCGGTCCCGATGCCACCTACATCGACATGGAGCACCTGACGGACGGGCTGCTCTTCCTCGTGAGCGACGCATCGGCCGCCGTGAGCGGCGTCGTCCTGCCCATCACCCGCGGCCAGACCTGAGTGACGCTCGCCGGCAAGGTGGCCCTGGTCACCGGTGCAGGCCGCCGGCTCGGACGGGCCTTCGCCGCGGCGCTCGCCAGCCGCGGCGCGACCGTGGCCATCCACCATCACGGGTCACGGGCCGGGGCGGAGGCGCTCCGCGCGGAGGTGATCGGCGCGGGCGGGTCGGCGGAGTGCTTCCAGGCCGACCTGTCGGACCCGACGGCGGCCGCGGCCCTGGCAGGGCGGGTCATCGCGGAGCTGGGCCGCCTCGATGTCCTGGTGAACAGCGCCGCGATCATGCGCCGGGCCACCGTCAGCGAGACCTCGCCAGCCCTCTTCGATGAGGTCATGCACCTCAACCTGCGGAGCGCGTTCTTCGTGGCGCAGGGGGCGATCGCCGAACTCAAGGCCAGGCACGGCACCATCGTGAACATTGCCGACCTCGCCGGGCTCGAGCCGTGGACCGGGTATGCGGCGCACTCCCTCAGCAAGGCGGGCATGGTGATGCTCACGCGCGTCCTGGCCCGGGACCTGGCGCCGCACGTGCGGGTGAACGCCATCGCGCCCGGGGCCGTGCTCGTGCCCGATGACTACGACGAGCGGGAGCGGCGCCGGCTGGCGGACACGACGCCGCTCCGGCGCCTGGGCGAGCCGCGGGACGCGGTGGAGGCGCTGCTGTTCCTGGTGGAGGATGCGTCATTCATGACCGGCCAGGTGCTCGTCGTCGACGGCGGCCGGGTGCTCAGGTAGTTCCGCTGGCGCCTATATTCCAGCGTCTTCAGGAGATGGGGTTGATGGCAGTGCGCGAGACGTTCCAGGTCATCATCGTGGGGGGCGGGCCCGCCGGGCTCTGTGCGGCCATGTACGCCGGGCGGGGCATGCTCAAGTCCGTGCTGCTGGAGCGCGGGCTTCCCGGCGGCGAGTTGCTCAACACCGAGTGGATCGAGGACTACCCTGGCTTCCTCAAGGTGAAGGGCCGCGAGCTGGCTGGCCTCATGACCGAGCACGCGAAGCACTTCGGCGCCGACATCCGGATGGAGAACGTCGAGGGCATCGTGAAGCGGGATGACGGCACCTTCGAGGTGTCCACCTCCCTCGGCACCGTGTTCGAGGCCCCGACCGTCATCCTGACCGCGGGGGGCACGCCCATCAAGCTCGGCGTGCCCGGGGAGCTCGAGTTCGCCGGCCGCGGCGTGTCCTACTGCGCGGTCTGCGACGGCGCCTTCTTCAAGGGCGACACCATCGCCGTGGTGGGGGGCGGTGACGCGGCGGTCGAAGAGGCGGACTACCTCACGCGCTATGCGGAGAAGGTGTACCTCATCCACCGGCGCCACGAACTGCGTGCCTCCCGCATCCTGCAGGAGCGGCTCTTCCAGAACCCGAAGGTCGAGGTCCTCTGGAACCGGAAGGTCACCGAGATGCTGGGCGACCCTGCCGGGCTCAAGTCGGTGCTGCTCGAGGACACCGAGACCGGCGGCACCTCGGCCCTGGCGGTCACCGGCGCCTTCGTGTTCATCGGCTTCAACCCCAACTCCGGCCTGGTCAAGCAGCACGTTGCCCACGACCCCTCGGGGTACATCATCACCGATGACCGCATGATGACCTCGATTCCGGGACTCTTTGCGGCGGGTGACCTGCGCGTGCAGCTCACGCGGCAGGTGACCACTGCGGTGGGCGACGCCACCACCGCGGCCATCGCCGTGGAGAAGTACCTCACGGACCGGAAATAGCATGACGCCCGGGCCGGTGCCGGAGCTGCTCGTCCGGCAGTTTCCCAACGGTCGCTTCGTGGAGAACACCTACCTCGTGGGCGACCCGGCCTCGGGCGAGGCCGTCGTGGTTGACCCCGGCGAGGACACCACGGACCTCCTGGCCGAGCTCGCGGCGGGCACCTGGCGGGTGGGCCAGGTCTGGCTCACCCACGGCCACATCGACCACATCCAGGGCGTGCCTGCGATCCGTGCGGCCACCGGCGCACCCGTGCTCCTCCATCCGGCCGACCTGCCATTGTACCGGCACGTCGCCGACCAGGCCCGCTCCATGGGATTCGAGGCCGGGCCCATGGCCGACCCCGATGGAACACTGGCGCACGGCCAGGTGCTGCACGTGGGTTCGCATGCGTTCACCGTCCGCCACGTGCCCGGTCACTCGCCCGGCAGCGTGGCCTTCGTGGGCCGTGACCGTGTCTTCGGGGGCGACGTGCTCTTCGCCGGGTCGATCGGGCGCACTGACCTCCCGGGCGGCAACTTCTTCGTGCTGATGAAGAGCATCCATGCCGAGGTGCTCGTCCTGCCCGACGCCACGATCGTGCACGCGGGCCATGGCCCCGATTCCACCATCGGCGTCGAGCGCCGCACCAACCCGTTCATCACCGGCGTGGTGGAGGCCCGTTGACCACGGGCCTCGCGGCGGACGCCGGCGTCCTCGCCCATGCCGCCGGCCGCCGGCTCGACATCGCGCACTCCCGGCTTCCGGCGCCGCAGCGGCCCGAGGCGGCGCTCGGCGTGCTCGACATCTCCGAGTACGTGGGTGAGCAGACGGGCGGGGTCCGCACCTACCTCACCGAGAAGGCGCGTTACGTCGCGGCGCGACCCGGCCTGCGGCAGGTGGTGCTGATTCCCGGCGAGGATGATCGCATCGTCGAGGGCGACGGCGTGCGCTGCTACCGCCTCCGCGGGCCGGCCATCCCATTCAACCCGGCCTACCGCTTCCTCCTGGCCACGCGGTCGACGACGCGGATCGTGGCGCATGAACGACCCGACGTCATCGAGGTTGGCAGCGCCTACTTCGCACCCTGGCTCGTCTTTCGCGCGCGGCGCCGGCACGCAGCGCCAGTGGCCTGGTTCTATCACGCGCACCTGCCGCGCCTGGCCGCCCCGCGCGGACCGGCCGAGCTGCTCCCTCGCCGCTGGCTCGGGACCGCCGCGGGCGCCTACACGCGGCGCATCGCCAGCCTGGTGGATCGCACCATCGTGGCGTCCGAGTTCGCACGGCGGGAACTCGAGGCGATTGGCGCGCCCAACCTCGTGCACGTGCCACTGGGCGTGGACCTCGACCAGTTCACGCCCTCGCGTCGGGCGTGGGCCAGCGACACCCGCGCACGAATGGGCCTTCCCGGGGGCCCGCTGTTCGTCTATGCCGGACGGCTCTGCCAGGAGAAGCAATCCGACTGGTTGTGGGAAGCGTGGCCGGCCGTGTGGAAACGGACCGGGGCCACCCTCGCGATGGTCGGCGCGGGCCCATTGCGGGCCCGGTTCGCGGCAACCTCCGGCCAGGATGGCCGTGTGCTGCTGCCCTACACCCGTGACCGCGACCTGCTGGCCGACCTCCTTGCCGCGGCCGATGGCTACGTGGCGTCGGGGCCGCTGGAGACCTTCGGGCTGGCGGCCCTGGAGGCGCTGGCGTGCGGCACCCCCGTCCTGTCGGTGAATCAGGGGGCTGTGGTGGAGCAGGTGGAACAGTCCGGTGCCGGGGTGCTCTACGCCCAGGGTGACCCGGAGGCGCTCACCAGCGGGGTCGAAGCGCTCCTCGGCACGCCGGCGCTTGCCGCCCGGGCGCGGCCCCACGCCGAGACGCACGACTGGGCAGTGGTCCTCGACCGCCTCTTTGCCGTGTACGCAGGGCTCCGGGCGTGAACCGCCTCGAGGCCACCGGGCCGTCCGGCGGCTGAGTGCAGCTCACCCTGCTCCAGGCGCATGCGACCTGCCTTGGCCTGGTGGCGCTGGACCTGGGTGCGCGAACGCTCCGGCTCCGCCTGCTCCTTGGCGGTGTGGGCAGCCCGCTGGGCTGGCGTGACAGCTTCCGGGTCAATGTCTTTGCCGAAGCAGGTGCCACGCTCACGCCCATGCGCCTCGGTGGGGAACCCGCCCGCCTCGCCGGCATGCTGGCCGCGCGCGTGCCGGCAACCGCAGCGTTTGTGGCGATTGCCTATGAGGTCCTCACCGCCTGGCCCGTGCTCCTGGCCATTGCCATCACCGTGGCCATTCGCCACGCACCTGCGTGGTGGGCGACGGCCGCACCGGTCCTGGCCGCCAACGTGCGGGAGGCATGGCCCTGGGCGCTGGGCGTGGTGGGGGCGAGCTTCGGCGCCTGGCTCGCGGCGCGCCGCCTCGCGCATGTCCTTCCCCGGCGTGTCAGCCGACCCTTGCGACGAGTGTCGGTCTACTGGCGGCGCATGCCGCGCGGGCCACTCCTCGCGAGCATCCCGCTGTCAGCCGTGAACGTGCTATCCCGCGTGGCCATTCTCCCGGTGCTCGCGTCCACCGTACCCAATCCGCCGCCCTTCGGTGTGCTGCTGGTGGGGTCGTTCGCCCTGGTCTACAGCCAGCTGGTCCTGCCCACCCCGGCCGGTGCCGGCGTCGTGGAGTTCGGGTTCCTGGGTGGGGCGGCGGGCGACCTTGGCCGCGGGGCCGGCCTGCTCCTGGCCTGGCGGTTCTACAGCAGCGGGATCGGAACGGCCCTGGGGGTGGGCCTCGCGCTGCGCCACTACGGCTTTCCCGTGCTGCGCGACCTGCTGGGACGCGTCGTCGGCCGGCGTGTGCCAGTCCCGGCGCGACCCGGCGCCGGCGGGGGCGAGGAAGTATGTTGACATCCATGCTCCCGCAGCTGGCATCCACGCTTCACGACACACGACAGACGACATGACTGCACGCATCGAGAAGGACCCGCTGGGCGAGAAGCCGGTGCCTGCTTCGGCCCTCTATGGCATCCAGACCCTCCGCGCCGTGGAGAACTTCCCGATCTCCGGCCTCCGGCCCCTGCCTGCGTTCGTGGACGCGGTGGTCTGGATCAAGCGGAGTGCCGCGCTCGCCCACCGGGAGACCGGGCGGCTCGAGGCGCGCCTCGCCGACGCCATCGTGCAGGCAGCTGACGAGGTGCTGGGCGGGAAGCACCGCGACCAGTTCGTCGTGGACGTGTACCAGGCCGGCGCCGGCACCAGCCACAACATGAATGTCAACGAGGTCCTGGCCAACCGGGCCAATGAGATCCTGGGAGGGGCCCGTGGCACCTACCAGCCGGTGCACCCGAACGACCACGTCAACATGGCGCAGAGCACCAATGACGTGATCCCGACGGCCATGCGGCTGGCCACCCTGGCCACGTTGCCGGCATTCATCGAGGCCCTCGACCTGCTCGCGGAGAGCCTGCTCGCGAGGGGCGTGGCGTTCGACCACATCATCAAGTCGGGTCGCACCCACCTGCAGGACGCGACGCCCATCCGCCTGGGGCAGGAGTTCGCGGCGTACGGGCGCACGGTGGCGCGGCATCGCGAGAAGGTCACCCGTGCCGCCGAGTGGCTGCGCGAGTTGAACATCGGGGGCACGGCCGTGGGCACGGGGCTCAATGCGGAGCCGCAGTACCCCGAGCTCATGTGGAAGTACCTGGAGGAGGTGAGCGGGCTCGACCTGCGCGTGGGCGAGGACCGCATCCAGCTCATGCAGTCGATGGGCGACATCGCCACCTTCAGTGGCGTGGTGCGGGCCTTCGTGCTCGACCTGAACAAGATCGCCAACGACATTCGCCTGCTCGCCTCGGGACCCCGGACCGGCCTGGCCGAGATCCTCCTCCCGGCGGTGCAACCCGGCTCGAGCATCATGCCGGGAAAGGTGAACCCGTCCATCGCCGAGATGGTGAACCAGGTCTGCTTCCAGGCCCTGGGGTTCGACACCACGGTGGCCATGGCGGCCGAGGCGGGGCAGCTGGAACTGAACGTGATGATGCCGGTCATCACCCACAACATCGTCTCCTGCCTCATCATCGTGGGCAATGCCTCGCGCGCCTTCGCCGAGCGCTGCGTGGACGGGATCGAGGCGGACGAGGCCCAGTGCACCTACTGGCTGGAGCGGAGCCCGGCGCTGGTGACGGCCCTCGCCCCGAAGATCGGCTATGCCGCGGCGGCGGCCCTGGCCAAGGAGGCGGTGCAGCGCGGCCTCACGGTGAAGGCCCTCGTGACCGAAAAGGGGCTCCTGCAGGGGAGCGAGCTGGACGAGGTGCTCGACCTCCGGGCCATGACCGAGATCGGCGTCCCGGGCGGGAAGCCGGTCCCGGCCGGCGGCTGAGGCACCCGGATGCGCCCGGGGCCTGTCCGGGCTTAACTTGGTGCCATGCGGGTCACGACCTGGGCCGAGTACTCCCTCATCATCTCGCTGCACCTGGCGCGACAGGCACGGGCTTCCCGTGCCCCGGTCTCGGCGCGTGAAGTGGCCGACGCCGAGCAGCTCCCTGCCGACTACGTGGAGCAGATCCTCCTGCGGCTCCGGCGCGGGGGGCTCGTGACGAGCGTCCGGGGCGCGCGGGGCGGCTACCTGCTCGCCCGGCCAGCAGGCGAAGTCTCGGTTCGCGACGTCATGACCGCCGCGCAGCAGCAGGTGTTCGAGGTGAACTGCGACACCCACCCCGTTGATGCGGGACGCTGTGGCAGCGGGGCAAGCTGCAGCATCCGGCCGATGTGGTTTGCGCTGCAGCACCGGATCGACGAGTTCCTGGCGGGCATCACCCTCGCCGACCTGCTGGAGGAGGAGGCAAAGGTGCAGGACCTCGTGACGCTGGGTGGGAAGGACGTCCGGACGTTCTGACGCCTGGACGTTCGGGGAGAAAACGAAACGGGGCGCCCGGTCACGGGCGCCCCTTCGCTATGCAGTCCCGCCGAACGTCCTCACGCCTGCACGTCTCCTTCAGTGCCGAAGGGGGGACTCGAACCCCCACGGGCTTGCGCCCACTGCGCCCTGAACGCAGCGCGTCTACCAGTTCCACCACTTCGGCAGGGGCGACAAAGCTATCCGGGCCTCCCGGGCGCGGCAAGGCAGTTCGTTGATTCCCCCGAGGGGGCGGTCTATCCTTCGACGCACTGATGGTGAACCGTACGAAGCCCGCGACGGATGACAAGCATTCCGTCGCCCGGAACCCCCGGGCGCACCATGACTACCACATCCTCGAGACCTGGGAGGCGGGGCTGGTCCTCACCGGCACCGAGGTGAAGTCGCTGCGTGCCGGCAAGGCATCCATCAAGGAGGCCTACGCCCGCGTGCGCCATGGCGAGGGGTGGGTCGACGGGCTCAATATCACGCCCTATGAACAGGCCGGGCACTTCAACCACGACCCGATGCGCACCCGCAAGCTCCTGCTGCACCGCAAGGAGCTGGAGCGGCTCATCGGGGCCACGGAGCAGAAGGGCCTGACCCTGGTGCCCCTCGAACTGTACTTCCGGCGCGGACGCGCCAAGCTGCTCCTGGGCCTGGGGCGGGGCAAGAAGCAGCATGACCGGCGCGAGGACCTGAAGAAGCGCGAGGCCGAGCGGGACGTGGCGCGCGCATTGGCCACCCGGAGGCGCGCGTGATGTCGCTCGCGTGGCTTGCCGTGCTGGCGCTGGGCGCGACCGGTTCCCCGCGGTTGCCTGTCGTGCCTGCAGCCGTCACGATTGCGTCTGTCCGCGGGGAGCAGCAGGTCACGGTGCAGGTGGCGCCTGACGGCTCCCCGGTGCTGGCGGCACGTGCGCTGCTCGGCGCCCTCGGGGGGACCTACAAGCAGCAGGATGGCTGGGTGGACGTCTACGTGGCGCGCCAGCAGCTCCGGCTGCTGATTGGTGCACCGTGGCTCGTGTACAACGGGCACGTGGCCCCGCTGGTGTCGGCGCCCCTGGCCATGGCGGACTCGCTCTACCTCCCGCTCCAGCTCGTCAGCGACGTGCTCCCCCGGCTCTTTGCCGAGCGCTATCACTACGACCCGGCCACGGCGCGCCTCATGGATGCGGGGTGGCAACTGGTGCAGGGCAGCGGCGAGCCGGCGCCCGCGGCCACCGACAAGCCCATCCGCCGGCCCACACCCCGGCCGTCCGATGGCAAGTTGCGCCGCGCCCACCTGGTGGTGGTGGATGCCGGCCACGGCGGTGACGACCCCGGCAACCCGGGTCGCTTCTTCCCGGCGGGGGTCAGGGAAAAGCACGTCACGCTGCAGGTGGCGCTCCTGCTCCGGGATGAGCTGGAGCGGCGCGGCGTCTCCGTCCGCATGACGCGCACGACCGATGTCCGCCCCGGCCTCTTCACCCGGGCCCCGATGTGCGATGCCTCCTGCGACCTCTTCGTGAGCCTGCACGTGGACGCCCTCGACCCGCGCCGGCGCCGCGACTACCGCTCCATCAGCGGGTTCCACACCCTCATCATCGGCGAGGAGAACACGGAGGACGCGGACCGGGTGGCCGCCCTCGAGAACGAGGCGCTCCGCTACGAGACTGCCGCCGACCGTGATGAGGCGGCCAGTGCCCTGGACTTCATCCTGAAGGACCTGCAGGTGAACGAGTTCCTGCGCGAGTCGGAGCGGGCCGGTGCGCTGATCCAGTCCCACCTCGCTGAGGTGCACACCGGGGTGAATCGCGGCGTGCGCCAGTCCAATCGCCTCGCCGTGCTCAACACCGCGCGGCGGCCGGCCGTGCTGGTGGAGATGGGCTACAGCACGCACCCGGGCGATGCGCGCTTCATGGTCGGACGCACCTCGCAGCGGCGGATGGCCGCGGCCCTGGCCGACGCCATCGTGGAGTGGCTGGCCGACTATGAGCGGAAGACGTCCACCCTGACAGGGGACGAAACGTGAGGCGGGCCATCGCCGCCATGCTGCTCCTCTCGGCGTGCAGCATGAGCAACCGGATGCACTACCTCAACCGCTATGCCAGCGAGGCGCGGCGCCTGGAGGAATCCAACCGCCGGTTCGAAGCGAACGATTACTGGGGGCGTGCCACCGTCAAGGCTGACTCGGTGCTGGCGCACCGGAGGTCGGGTCCCGAGGCGGGGACGGCGCTGGCGGTGCAGGGCGAGGCCCGGGCCGCGCTGGGTCAATGCGCCGAGGCGGTGCCGTCGCTGCAGCGGGCCCTGGTGCAGCCGCTCGAGGTGGACGATCGGGAGTATGCCCAGCTGGCGCTGGGCCGGTGCCAGCTGCAACTCGGCGAGTACGCCCGCGCCGTCACCACCACGGAGCCCGTGCTGGGGAGCAGGGACCGGCGCCGGCAGGAGCAGGCGCGGTTCGTCATGGGGAGCGCGGAGCGACGGCAGGGCCGGGACTCCGTCGCCTTCGAGTTGCTTGCCGGCATCCGCGGCAAGCCCGCCATGCTGGAGCGCGCCGCCGCCGCCGTTGGCGCAGGGCACGTCGATGCCGCCCGTGCGCTGGTGGACAGCGTCCTGGCGCTGCGGGATTCGTCCATCGCCTGGGACGGCCTCGTGCAGGACATTGGCCAGCACCATCCCGTCGAGGCGTCCGCGCTCCTCACGGGGCTCCTGGGCCGTGGGGCCATCCCCGTTGGCCGGGTGCCCGAGGCGCTCCTTGCCGATGCCACCCGCCTGGCCGCCGTGGATACGGTGGCGGCGCAGGCGCGCATGGAGCAACTGCTCCAGCTGGCGCCGGCGAGTAGTGCCGGGATTCGGGCGCGGCGGGAGGTTGCCCTCGATGCGGCATCCCGCAGCACCGAGGTCTCGGACCTGGTCGTGGTGCTGGATACGCTGGCGGAGCTCGGCACGGCGACTCCCGGGACGGCGGCCGACTCCGTGGAGCGCGCCATTCGCCGCATCACGACCTGGGTGGACTCGGCCCCTCCGGGTGCACCGCAGGGTGACCTGCGCCGCTTCCTCGCCGCGGAGCTTGCCCGGGACGTCGTGCACGCTCCCGAGCTTGCGGTGCAACTCTTCCAGGGCATTCCCGAGGGATGGCCGGATTCGCCCTATGCGGCGAAGGCCTGGCTGGCGGCGCGGCAACTCACGGGAGATACCGCCTGGGCACCGACATACGAAGGCAGTCCCTACCTGGCGGTGCTCAGGGGCGGCGATGCCTCCCAGTACGCGGCGCTGGAGGATTCCCTGGCCCGGTTTGCCCGCGCCGAGCTGGTGCCACCGAGGCCGCGCCCTGGTGCTGGTACGGCCGGGGCGCGGGCGCGTCCCGGGGCAGCACCGGCGACGCAGGCCCCGGGCGCACGCCGGCCGACGCAGGGCGCCCGCCCGCAGCCGCGGGGCCGCCAGGTGGAAGAACTGCCCTGATGGCGTCCCTGGCCCGGGAGGTCCTTGGCATCCGGTTCCAGAACCCGGTCATCCTGGCGGCGGGCACGGCAGGGTTTGGACGCGAACTCGCCGGGACGGTGGATTTCAGCCGCCTGGGCGGGCTCGTGACCAAGGCGGTGTCGCTCGCTCCCCGGGCCGGCAACGCCCCGCCACGGGTTGCCGAGTTCCCGGGTGGCATGCTGAACTCCGTGGGCCTTGCCAACCCCGGGCTCGCCCGGGTGCGCGATGACGAACTTCCATGGCTCGCCGCCCATGCAGGGGCGGCGCGCATCCTCGTCAACGTGGTGGGCTTCACGCTGGAGGAGTACGCTGAGGTCGTCAGCGGGCTTTCCGCCACGGCCGGCATCGCCGCCTTCGAGCTGAACCTGTCCTGCCCCAACACGAGTGCCGGCGGCATCGAGTTCGGGGCTGATCCCGAGTGTGTGCGCCGCATCGTGGCCTCGTGCCGGGGGCGCACCTCGCGCCCGCTGGTGGTGAAGTTGTCGCCCGCCCTGCCGGACATTGCCGCCATGGCCCTCGTTGCCCGGGACGCCGGGGCAGACGGCGTCTCCCTCGTCAACACCATGCCGGGCCGCGTGTCGCATCCCGACGGCCGCCCTCGCCTGGGGCACGGCACTGGTGGCGTCAGCGGCCCCGCGTTGCTGGCCATTGGGGTCCTGGCCACCTGTCGCGTCATTGAGCGAACCGGGGGCATGCCGGTCATCGGGGTTGGCGGGGTGACGAGTGCGGACGATGCCCGGCAGTACCTCCGTGCGGGCGCGTCCCTGGTCGCGATCGGGACGGCGGGCCTTGCGGACCCCCGGCTGCCGGTGCGAGTTGCCCTGGAGTTGGAGCGCCATGGCTGAGGTCGTCGTCGCACTGGACGTGCCCTCGCTTCCCGAAGCAATCCGGTTGCTGGACCGGCTCCCGTCCGCCCAATGGGCGAAGGTGGGCTCGGTGCTCTTCACCCGGAGCGGTCCCGCGGTGGTGCAGGAATGCCGCTCGCGGGGGCTCGCGGTGTTCCTCGACCTCAAGTGGCACGACATCCCCAACACCGTGGCCGGGGCGGTGCGCTCGGCGCGTGACCTTGGCGTGTCCATGGCCACGGTCCATGCCCTGGGTGGGCGCGAGATGCTCGCGGCGGCGGCGGAGGCGGCGGGCCAGGACCTCCTGGTGGTCGCCGTCACGGTCCTCACCTCCCACAGTGCGGAGAGCTTCGGGGACGCGGTGGGCGCTGCGGTGCCTGAGGTGGGCGGGGCCGTGGTGCGGATGGCTGGGCTGGCGGCGGTCTCGGGCCTGGGCGGGGTGGTGTGCTCGCCACATGAGGTCGGCCTGGTGCGGACGTCCTTCCCGGGTGCCAGGGCGGTGGTGGTGCCCGGGATTCGGGCGGCGGGCGATGCCCGCGGGGACCAGGTGCGCGTGGCGACGGCGCGTGAGGCCGCCCGGGTCGGCGCGACGCACCTGGTGGTGGGTCGGCCGATCCTGCAGGCGGCAGACCCGGCAGCGGCCCTGGCCGCCCTGCAGGCGGAGGCCGCTGGGGTGAGCTAACCCCTTCCCTTGCGTCGGGATGCGGCGCGTGCTACTTTCACAAGCTCTATTGGAACCGGCCCGTCTGGGCTCCAGGAATAACGCGCGCGGGGGAGTGCAGGCGTGAAGGTTCGTTCGAGTGTGAAGCCCATCTGCGAGTTCTGCAAGGTCGTGAAGCGCCAGGGCGTGACGCGGATCATCTGCAAGCGCAATCCCAAGCACAAGCAGCGGCAGGGGTAAGCCAATGGCCCGTATTGCCGGGGTAGACCTGCCGCGCGAGAAGCGCGTGGAAGTGGCCCTCACGTACATCTTCGGGATCGGCCGCGTCACCAGCGGCCGGCTCCTCACCGAGACCGGGGTGAGCCCCGACACGCGCGTGCGCGACCTGACCGACGCCGAGGTGGCGCGGCTGCGCCAGATGATCGAGCGGTCAGTGAAGGTGGAGGGCGCCCTCCGGACGGAGGTCGCCATGAACATCAAGCGCCTCATGGACATCGGGAGCTACCGTGGCGCGCGCCATCGCCGCGGCCTCCCGGTGCGTGGACAGCGGACACATACCAACGCGCGGACCAAGCGGGGCCGCCGCATCGCCATCGCCGGCAAGAAGAAGGCAACGAAGAAGTAATGACCACTCCCATTGAGCCCACGGCCGGCAGCGCGCCGGCGGCACCCGCGGCAGCACCGCGCGCCGCGAAGCGGACCAGGAAGGTCGTCGAGTCCGAAGGCATCGTGCACATTTCAGCCACGTTCAACAACGTGCTGATCACCATCACCGACATGCGCGGCAACACCCTCGCGTGGGGCACGGCTGGCAAGGCCGGCTTCAAGGGCTCCAAGAAGTCCACGCCCTTCGCCGCGACGGTGGCCTCCGAGAACTGCGCCCGCGAGGCCATGAACATGGGCCTGCGCCGCGTGCATGTCCGCGTGCAGGGCCCGGGCAGCGGGCGCGAGTCGGCCATCCAGGCCCTGGCCTCCGCCGGGTTGCGCGTGGTGTCCATTCGCGACGTGACGCCCATCCCCCACAACGGCTGCCGTCCGCCCAAGAAGCGGCGGGTCTGACATGTCACGCTACACTGAGGCCAGCTGCAAGCTCTGCCGCCGCGAAGGCACCAAGCTCTTCCTGAAGGGCCCGAAGTGCCTCACCGAGAAGTGCCCGGTGGACCGCCGCCCCTACGCGCCGGGCCAGCACGGCCAGCAGACGCAGGGCCGCGGCCGGAAGGCGTCGGAATACTCGAAGCAGCTGCGTGAGAAGCAGAAGGTGAAGCGGATCTACGGGCTCTCCGAGTCCCAGTTCCGCAACCTGTTCGAGAGCGTGACCCGCGAGCCCGGGGTCAAGGGCACCAACCTGCTGGTGGCCCTCGAGAGCCGGCTCGACAACATCGTCTATCGACTCGGCTTCGCGTCGAGCCGCAAGGCAGCGCGCCAGCTCATCGGGCACGGGCACGTCGAAGTCAATGGGCGGCGGGTGGATATCCCGTCGTTCCGGGTGCTGCCGGGCCAGGAGGTCCGCGTGGCGCCATCCAGCCGCGAGCTCACCAGCGTGAAGGCGTCGCAGGAGTACGCCTCACGGGGACAGCCGGTGTCGTGGCTCAATGTGGATGCCGAGAAGGCCACGGGCCGCCTGCTCGAGCGCCCCACGCGTGAGGCCATCCCGATCAACGCCCAGGAGCAGCTCATCGTCGAGCTGTACTCGAAGTGACCATGAGCATCGACCTTACCGGCCTTGTTCGCCCGCACCTCGTCGAGATGTCGAAGCGGGACGACCATCCCAACGTCGCCGAGTTCCGGCTCCAGCCGCTGGAGCGGGGCTTCGGCTACACCCTCGGCAACTCGCTGCGGCGGATGCTGCTGTCGTCGCTCCGGGGCAGCGCGGTCTGGGCCTTCCGCCTGGACGGCGTCGTGCACGAGCACCAGACGGTGCAGGGCGTGCTCGAGGACGTGCACCAGGTCATCCAGCGCCTGAAGGCGCTCACCCTGGTCCTCGACGCCGACGTGGACGAGGCGACCCTCGTCATCCGCCGGGACACGCCCGGTCCGGTGTACGCGCGGGACATCACGCCGCATGCGTCGGTCCGCATCGTGAACCCCGACCACCTGCTCTTCACGGTGCAGGACGAGCGTGAGATCAACGCCGAGCTCTTCGTGAACAAGGGCCGCGGGTACGTCGAGAGCGAAATGCACCCGGTGGACCGCTCCATGCCGGTGGACACCGTCCGCATCGATGCCATCTACAACCCGGTGCGCCGGGCGAACTTCATGGTGGCCGAGACCCGCGTCGGCCAGCGCACCGACTACGACCGGCTCACGGTCACGGTCGAGACCAACGGCACCATCACCCCCGAGGACGCCCTCGCCTACGGCGCCGCCCTCGCCCAGGAGCACTTCCGGTACTTCGTCGAGTTCGGCAAGGTGCCGGCGGCGCGGGAGCCGGTCACCGAGGGCTCGGTGGCCAGCCAGAGCCTGCGCAACCTGCTGGGACGGCTCATCGACGACTTCGGGCTCTCGGTGCGCTCACTCAACTCGCTCAAGAACTCCAACATCCGGACCATCCGTGACCTGGTGGCGTTCACCGAGGACGAGTTGCTCAAGGTGAAGAACGTGGGCGAGAAGGCCCTGACCGAGATTCGCGACCTGCTGCAGCGCGAGGGCCTGGCCTTCGGGCTCGTGTTCGAGGAGGTTGACGGGGAGATGCGGGTGCGGGCCAAGTCGGGCGAGTCTGCCGCGGTGGCTGTGGAGCCTGCCCCGGACGAGGGAGCGGCCTGATGCGCCATCGCGCCAAGGGGCGCCAGCTCTCGCGCACGTCCGAGCACAAGCGGGCGATGCTGCGGAACATGGCGACCAGCCTGTTCACCCACGACCAGGTCACGACCACCGAGGCGAAGGCCAAGGAGCTGCGGCCCTACGCCGAGAAGCTGATCACGCTGGCGCGGCGCGGGGACCTTCATGCCCGCCGCCAGGCCGAGCAGAAGATCCGTGACCGCGAGACCCTGGGCCGGCTCTTCAGCGAAATCGGCCCGCGGTTCGCCGGCCGCCCGGGTGGCTACACCCGCATCCTCAAGCTGGGGCACCGCCCTGGTGACGGCGCGGACATCGCGCGGATCGAGTTGCTCGCCGAGTGACGCGAGCCGACCTGCTTCCGGATGTGCGAAAGGGGACCCGAGGGTCCCCTTTTTTCCGGCCCGGCGCCAGCGAGGCGAGCCTACGACGCCTTCGTGACCCGGTTACTCTTGAGGCACTGCGTGCACACCCGGACGCGGCGCGGGGCGCCCGCAACCATGACCCGGACCACCTGCAGGTTCGGATACCACTTGCGGCGGGTCCGGTTCTTGGCGTGGCTCACATTGTTGCCGGAAGACGGCCCCTTGCTGCAGACGGTACAAACGCGTGCCATTGTCCTTCTCCAGAGATCTCGTGATTACCGACAAGCCCGTAAAGATAGCCCGTCCGGTAGCGGGACGGCAAGGCGGCCGGGGCGACCGTGCCTAAGGCCCTCATCACCGGGGTGACGGGCCAGGACGGATCCTACCTGGCGGAGTTCCTGCTGGCCCGGGGGTACGAGGTCATCGGCGTGGTCCGGCGGACCAGCCACCACAGCTACGAGCGGATCGAGCACCTGCTCGACCAGCTGACCATCGTGGCGGCCGACCTGCTCGACCAGCACTCCCTCACGGCGGTGCTGCAGGAGCACCGGCCCGACGAGGTCTACAACCTGGCGGCCCAGTCGTTCGTGCCCACCTCGTGGACCCAGCCCGTGCTCACCGGCGAGTTCACGGCACTCGGCGTCACGCGGATCCTCGAGGCGATCCGGCTGGTCCACCCCGCTGCGCGCTTCTACCAGGCGTCGAGTTCCGAGATGTTCGGGAAGGTGCAGCAGACACCCCAGTCGGAAACGACGCCCTTTTATCCCCGGTCGCCGTACGGGGTCGCCAAGGTGTACGGTCACTGGATCACCGTGAACTATCGGGAATCGTACAACCTCTTCGCGGTGAGCGGGATCCTCTTCAACCACGAATCGCCGCGACGCGGACTGGAGTTCGTCACCCGGAAGGTGACGGAAGGGGCGGCGCGGATCCGCGCCGGCCTCGCCACCGAGCTGCGCCTGGGCAACCTCGACGCTCGCCGGGACTGGGGCTTCGCGGGGGACTACGTCGAGGCGATGTGGCTGATGCTGCAGCAGGCCGAGCCCCGGGACTTCGTGGTGGGGACGGGCGAGATGCACACGGTCCGGGACCTGGTCGAGATTGCCTTCGACCGCGCCGGCCTCGACTGGCGGAAGCACGTGGTGGTGGACCCCAGGTTCATCCGGCCCGCCGAGGTGGATGTCCTGGTCGCGGACCCGTCGCGGGCGCGCCGCGACCTGGGTTGGTCACCGAAGGTGACCTTCGAGCAACTCGTGACGATGATGGTGGACGCCGACCTCGCGAGGCTCCGGCCACGGGCATGAACGTGCTGGTGACCGGCGCCAGCGGGTTCGTGGGCCGGCACCTCCTGGCGGCGCTCGCCGAGCGGGGGCACGTCGCCTGGCCGTGCGAGCGCCCGGGCGACGCCCGGCCGGCGTGGGCGCGGCAGGGCGCCGCCGCCCGCCTCGAGTGGACGGCGCTGGAGCTGGGCGACAGGGACAGCGTATCGCGGGCCGCGGCACTACCATGCGACGCGGTGGTGCACCTGGCCGCGCTGGCATCGGGGCAGGCGGCCCGGCAGGATCCCGGCCTCGCCTGGACGGTCAACGCGGCGGGCACCGCGCGGCTGGCCGAGGCGCTTGGCGCCACCGGCCGCCGGCCCGTGACGCTGGTGGTCTCCACCGGCGAGGTCTACGGGGCAGGGGCGGCCCGGCCACGCCGGGAGGATGACCCGCTGGCGCCCTGCTCACCGTACGCCGCGAGCAAGGCGGGCGCTGAACTCGCGGCGCGCGAGGTTGGGCGCCGGACCGGCCTGCCGGTGATCATTGCCCGTGCCTTCGCGCACACGGGGCCGGGGCAGGCGCCAGCCTACGTGGTGCCGGCCTTCGTGCGGCGGCTGCGGGCGGCGCGGACGGCGGGTGAACGGGTGGTGGAGACCGGGAACCTGGCGCCGGTGCGGGACCTGCTCGACGTGCGCGACGTGGCCCTGGCCTACGTGGCGCTGCTCGAGCGGGGCGAGGCCGGGCAGGCGTACAACGTGGCGAGCGGCCACGGGATCGCGCTGGCAGAAGTCCTGGCGCGGCTGGCCGCGCTGCTCGGGATGGACGTGGTGCCGCAACCGAGTGCGGCGCTGGTGCGGGCCTCCGACATCACCCACCTGGTGGGTGATGCCGCGCGCCTGCGGGCGGCGACCGGGTGGTCGCCGCGCATCACGCTGGACCAGACTCTCCGGGACGTGGTCGATGCCGAAGCGGACTGACATCAATTCCATCCTCCTCATCGGCTCCGGCCCGATCGTGATCGGGCAGGGCGCCGAGTTCGACTACTCCGGCACCCAGGCGGTGCGGGCGCTGCGGGAGGAGGGATACCGCGTCATCCTGGTGAACTCGAATCCTGCCACCATCATGACCGACCCGGAGCTGGCCGACCGCACCTACATCGAGCCGGTGACGCCAGCGTGGGTGGCGAAGATCATCGAGCGGGAGCGGCCCGATGCCCTGCTCCCCACGATGGGCGGCCAGACGGCACTCAACGTGGCCATGGCGCTGCACCGGGACGGGACGCTGGAACGGTTCGGGGTGGAGCTGATCGGCGCGAACGAGCGGGCGATCCGCATCGGCGAGGACCGTTCGGAGTTTGCCGACGCCATGCGCCGGATCGGGCTGGCCACGCCGGAGGGCACCACGGTGCACAGCGTGGAGGAGGCCCTCGCGGCGGTGGAGGTGACCGGGTACCCGGCCATCTGCCGCCCCTCGTTCACGCTGGGCGGGTCCGGCGGCGGCATCGCGTACAACCTGGAGGAGTTCGACGCCCTCATCCGTCGCGGGCTGGAGCTGTCGCCGGTGGGCAGCGTGCTGGTGGAGCGGAGCATCATCGGGTGGAAGGAATTCGAGCTCGAGGTGATGCGGGACGGCGCCGACAACGTGGTGATCGTCTGCTCGATCGAGAACCTGGACCCGATGGGCGTGCACACGGGCGACTCCATCACGGTCGCGCCCATCATGACGCTGAGCGACCGCGAGTACCAGCTGATGCGCGATGCCGCCATCGCCATCATTCGCGAGGTGGGCGTGGCCGCGGGCGGGTGCAACATCCAGTTCGCGGTGAACCCCGAGACGGGCGAGCAGCTCGTCATCGAGATGAACCCCCGCGTGTCCCGCAGCTCGGCCCTGGCGTCCAAGGCCACCGGGTTTCCCATTGCTCGGATCGGCGCCAAGCTGGCGGTGGGGTACCGGCTCGACGAGCTCCCCAACGACATCACGAAGACCACGCCCGCCTCGTTCGAGCCGGTGCTCGACTACGTGGTGGTGAAGATCCCGCGGTTTGCGTTCGAGAAGTTCCCGGCGGCCGACCCCACGCTCACCACCCAGATGAAGTCGGTGGGCGAGGTCATGGCGATCGGCCGGACCTTCAAGGAGGCGCTCCAGAAGGGGCTGCGCGGCCTCGAGGCCGACCGCATCGGGTGGACGGCGGGTGCGACGCCGGCGGATGACCGGCTCGACGACGGCGATGGCGCGACGGCCCTGGCGGCCCTGGGCCGGCCCACACCGGAACGGATCTTCCAGGTCCGGCGCGCGCTCCAGGCGGGTTACTCGCCGCTCGACGTGACGGCCCGTACCGGGATCGACCCCTGGTTCACCACCCAGCTGCAGGAACTGCTCGACGCGGAAGCGGAATGGGTGGCCAGGGTGGCCCGGGACGACGACGCCACCGAGGCGCGCGCGATCCGCCGGATGAAGCGCCTCGGGTTCTCCGACCGCCAGCTGGCGCTGCTCGATGGCGTCGGCGAGGACGAGGTCCGTGCACGCCGTCACGCCCTCGGCATCCGGCCCGCCTACAAGACGGTGGACACCTGCGCCGGGGAGTTTCCCTCGAAGACGCCCTACCTCTACTCCTCGTACGACGAGGAGAACGAGTCGGCGGCAGCCGGCGATCGCACGGTGGTCATCCTGGGCAGCGGGCCCAACCGGATCGGGCAGGGGGTGGAGTTCGACTACTGCTGTGTCCGCGCCGTGATGGAGTTCCGGAAGATGGGGTACCGGGCGGTGATGGTGAACTCGAACCCGGAGACGGTGTCGACCGACTTCGACATCTCCGATGCGCTGTACTTCGAGCCGCTCACCTTCGAGGACGTGCTCGAGATCGTCGAGCTGGAGCGGCCGATGGGCGTGGTCGTGCAGTTGGGTGGCCAGACCCCGTTGCGCCTGGCCCGGCAGCTCGAGAAGGCCGGCATCCCCATCCTGGGGACCTCACCCGAGTCGATCGACCTGGCGGAGGATCGGGGCCGCTTCGAGGCGATGGCCCGGGAGCTCGGCGTGCGACAACCCGAGGCCGGCACGGCCCTCTCCGAGGCGGAGGCGCTCGAGGTCGCCCGGCGCATCGGGTACCCGGTGCTGGTCCGGCCCTCCTACGTGCTGGGCGGGCGCGGCATGGAGATCGTCTACGATGACGAGCAGCTTCGCCGCTACTTCGAGCGCGCCGTGCGGGTGGTGCCCGGCAAGCCGGTGCTCATCGACCGCTTCCTCGAGGATGCCTTCGAGGCCGACGTGGATGCCATCAGCGACGGCACGCGCTGCGTGATCGGCGGGGTGATGCAGCACATCGAGGACGCGGGGATCCACTCGGGCGACTCCGCCTGCGTCATGCCTCCGTACCTCATCAAGGAGCGCGAGGTGGAGCAGATGCGGGAGTACACCCGTCAGTTTGCACTCCGCCTCGGCGTGAAGGGCCTCATCAACGCGCAGTACGCCATCCGGGATGGCGTGGTCTACGTGCTGGAGGTCAACCCGCGGGCCTCGCGCACGGTGCCGTTCGTCTCGAAGACCACCGGGGTGCAGCTTGCCGGCCTCGCGGCCGCGGTGATGGCCGGCCGCACGCTCGATGAGCTTGGCCTGGCCGACGAGGTGATGCACCCGTACGTCTCCTGCAAGGAAGCGGTCTTCCCCTTCAACAAGCTGCCCGGGGTGGACCTCCTGCTGGGGCCCGAGATGCGCTCGACCGGCGAGGTGATGGGCATTGCCGACAGCTTCGGCATGGCCTTCGCCAAGGCGCAGGATTCGGCCGACGGGTCGCTGCCGCTGGAAGGCGGGATCTTCGTAACGGTGAACGACAACGACAAGGATACGGTCACGCCGATCATGCGACGGTTCCATGCCATGGGCTTCCGGATCCATGCCACGGAGGGCACGGCCCGGCACCTCCGCACGCGCGGCATCCCGGCGGAGCGGGCGCTCAAGGTGCACGAGGGGCGGCCAAACGCGATCGACCTGGTGGTCTCCGGCCGGATCCAGCTCCTGATCAACACACCGCTGGGCAAGCTCACGCAGCAGGACGACTACCTCCTCCGCCGGGCTGCGCTGCAGCACGGTGTGTCCTACACCACCACCATGTCCGGGGCGGCGGCGGCCTGCGACGGGATCATTGCCCTCAGGAGCAGCGGGGGCGAGGTGCGGTCGCTGCAGGAGTGGCACGAGTTCGCGCGCGAGATGTCTGCCGAATGGGCGGGATGACCGCCCGCGACGCCGCATTCATCAGCGGGCTCAGGGCGCGGGTGCGAGGTGAGGTCCGGGAGGCGGAGCCACTCGCGCGCTATTCCACCTATCGCATCGGCGGGCCGGCCACCGTGCTGCTCCCGGCCAGCGCGGAGGACGTGGGCGTGGCCCTGGTCCATGCGGCGGGACACGGTGTCCCCTGGTTTGCCGTGGGCCTGGGCTCCAACCTGCTCTTCCCGGACGAGGGCCTCACCGCACTCGTCATCCGGCTGGGCAAGGGGCTGGATCACTTTGACCGGACAGGCACCTCGGTGCGAATCGGTGCTGGCCTGCCGGCGCCCCTCGCTGCCCGGCGCAGCGTGGAGGCGGGGCTCGCCGGACTGCACATCTTTGTCGGGGTGCCGGGTTCGGTTGGTGGCGGTGTGTACATGAATGCCGGCTGCCATGGCGGTGACTGGGCCGCCGTTGCCCGCTCGGTGCTGGTGGTGGACGATACCGGGCGCGACAGCGTCCTCCCACGCGACCAGGTGCCCTTTGCCTACCGGACGAGCGGCCTCACCGGCCGCATCGTCCTGGAGGTGACGGTGGAACTGGCCCAGGCCGACCCGGCGGCGGTCACGGCCGAGCTGGAGGAACTGCATCGCTGGCGGCGTGAGGAAACACCATTCAACCAGCCGTGCTGCGGCAGTGTCTTCCGGAACCCCGGTGGGCCGAGCTGGAAGCGTGCCGACGCGCCGCGCACGGCGGGACAGCTCATCGAGGCCGCGGGCCTCAAGGGCCGGCAGGTGGGTGGCGCCCAGGTGTCGCCCATGCACGCCAACTACTTCGTGAACACTGGTGGCGCGACGGCCGCCGACGTGCGGGCGCTGATGGCCGTCGCCGTCGAACGGGTGCGCGCGGAGTTTGGGGTCACGCTCGAGCCCGAGGTGAAGCTGATCGGCCCAAATGGGCGCTACCTCAACGACGAGGCCGGCCATGGGTGAGGCGGGATACTTCGCGCACGAGTCGGCGTACGTCGATGACGGGGCGGTGGTTGGTCCGGGGACGAAGATCTGGCACTTCAGCCACGTGATGCCGGGTGCCGTCATCGGCGCCGGCTGCAACCTGGGCCAGAACGTGGTGGTGATGCCGCGCACCCGCCTCGGGGACAACGTGAAGGTGCAGAACAACGTCTCCATCTACGAAGGGGTGACCCTCGAGGATGACGTGTTCTGTGGCCCGAGCTGCGTGTTCACCAACGTGATGAACCCGCGCAGCCACGTCTCCCGCAAGGCGGAGTACCGGCGCACCCTGGTGCGGCGGGGCGCCAGCATCGGGGCCAACGCCACGGTGGTCTGCGGGGTGACCATCGGGGAGTATGCCTTCGTGGGCGCCGGGGCCGTGGTCACCCGGGACGTGCTGCCGTTCGCCCTCATGGTTGGGGTGCCGGCGCGCAGGGTGGGCTGGATGTGCCAGTGCGGGGTGCGGCTCCAGGTCAGCAGCGGCGCCGCGCGGTGTGGCGCCTGCGGCTGGACCTACGCCGAGCGGGATGGGCTCATCGTGCCAATTGACCGGCCGCCCGCAGTCAGCTAAAGTTAGCGCTTGCAGATACTTACGTCGCGCCACCCCCGTCCCGCCACGAGCCGCATCCCGGCGCGCGTCCCTCGCGCGCTCCGGTGTGTCATCCAGCCATGACCGTACCCCTGCTCGACCTCGCCGCGCAGTACGCCACCATCCGGGATGAAGTCGAGCCGGTGCTCCGGTCGGTGATCGAGCGCCAGGCGTTCATCATGGGGCCGGAGATTCCTGAACTGGAGCGCCAGGTCGCCGTGCTATCGCA
Source organism: uncultured Gemmatimonadaceae bacterium (assembly GCA_964638035.1). Lineage (GTDB taxonomy): Bacteria > Gemmatimonadota > Gemmatimonadetes > Gemmatimonadales > GWC2-71-9 > JAGGAG01. The sequence goes on from CAZWXD010000025.1 coordinate 33,638, forward strand.
CACCCAGCACGCCATCGGGTGCGCGAGTGGAACAGATGCGCTCCTGCTGCCCCTTCGGGCCCTGGGCCTGGCCCAGGGTGACGAGGTCATCACGCCGTCGTTCACCTTTTTCGCGACGGCGGGCGCGGTGCACAATGCGGGCGGACGCCCGGTGTTCGCCGACATTGACCCGGTCACCTTCAACATCGACCCGGATGCCATCGAGGCGGCCATCACGCCGCGGACGCGGGCCATCATCGTGGTCCACCTCTTCGGGCAGATGGCGCCGATGGAGCGGATCCTCCCCATCGCCCGGAAGCACGGGATTCCCGTCATCGAGGATGCAGCGCAGGCGGTTGGCGCGCGGCGGAAGGTTGACGGAACCTGGCGCATGGCCTGTGAGCTGGGCCACGTCGGCACACTGAGCTTCTTTCCCAGCAAGAACCTGGGTGGCTGGGGAGACGGCGGGATGATGCTGACGCAGGACGAGGCCCTTGCCGCACGGTTGGCCCGCCTTCGCCTCCACGGCGGTGCGCGCCAGTACGAGCATGACGAGGTTGGCTTCAACAGCCGGCTCGACTCGCTCCAGGCGGCCGTGCTGCTGGTCAAGCTGCGGCACCTGGCGGCATGGAATGCGGCACGCCGGGCGCGCGCTGCCTGGTACGCCGAGGCGCTCGAGCGGGTTCCCGCGGTGCAGGCCCCGCGCACCGACCCGGCGAATGAGCACATCTTCCACCAGTACACCATCCGCGCCGAGCGCCGCGACGGCCTGCTGGCGCACCTGAAGGGGCAGGGGATCGGCTGCGCCGTCTATTACCCGACGCCGCTGCACCTGCAGCCGTGCTTCCGCCCCCTGGGCTACACCCCGGGCAGCTTGCCCGCGACGGAGGGGGCCATGACCGCGGTGCTCTCCCTCCCGATCTACCCGGAGCTCACGGAGTCCCAGCAAGGCCAGGTGGTTGACGCCATCCGGAGGTTCTACGCATGAACACGGAAGGCCATTCGGCGCGTTCGATGTTCGTCACCAAGCCGGTGGTGGACACCCGGAAGGTCCGCTTCGCCCTTGCCGGGTGCGGGCGCATTTCCGCCAACCACTTCGAGGCCATGGCGGCGCATGCGGGCGAGTGTGAGCTCGTGGGCGTGGCCGACGTGGACCCCGTGGCCCTCGATGCGGCGGTGGCGAAGACCGGCGCACCCGGCTTCCACTCCCTCGACGCCATGCTGGCGGGCACCGACGCCGACTGCGTGGTGCTGGCCACCCCGAGTGGGCTCCATGCCGAAGAAGCGATCCGGGTGGCCCAGGCCGGGCGGCACGTGATGACCGAGAAGCCGATGGCCACGCGCTGGAAGGACGGGAAGCGCATGGTGGCGGCGTGTGACAATGCCGGGGTGCACCTGTTTGTGGTGAAGCAGAACCGCCGGAACCCCACCCTGCAACTCCTGAAGCACGCGGTGGCGAGCGGCCGCTTCGGCCGGCTGTACATGGTGTCGGTGAACGTCTTCTGGTCGCGCCCGCAGGCCTACTACGACAGCGCGGCGTGGCGGGGCACCTGGGAGTTTGACGGGGGCGCGTTCATGAACCAGGCCAGCCACTACGTGGACCTCCTCGACTGGCTGGTGGGGCCGGTGGAGAGCGTGCAGGCCTATACCGCCACGCTGGCGCGCAACATCCAGGTCGAGGACACCGGGGTGCTCTCGATTCGCTGGCGCAGCGGCGCGCTGGGCAGCATGAGCGTCACGATGCTCACCTACCCGAAGAACCTCGAGGGCTCGATCACGCTCCTGGGGGAACGGGGCACGGTGCGCGTGGGCGGGGTGGCGGTGAACCGGATCGACCACTGGGAGTTTGCCGAGCCCCATCCGGACGATGCGCTGGTGCAGGAGGCGTCGTACCAGACGACCTCGGTGTACGGCCACGGGCACCGCCCGTACTACGAGAACGTGATCCAGGCGCTGCGCGGCCGCGCCGCGCCGGAGACGGATGGACGCGAGGGCCTGCACTCCCTCGAGTTGCTGATTGCGACCTACCTGTCGGCGCGCGACGGACGGCGCGTGGCCCTGCCACTGGAGTACTGACCCGCATGAGCACTGCGCAGGATCTCATTCGCAAGGCCGAGTCGCGCGAGGCGCTGTTCGGCATCATCGGCCTGGGCTACGTCGGCCTCCCCCTCGCGGTGGAGCTGGCCCGTGCGGGTTACCGCGTCCTGGGCTACGACGTGAACCCGAAGGTGGTGGACGGCCTGAATGCGGGCCGGTCCCACATCAAGGACGTGAAGGACGCGGAGCTGGCGGAGCAGGTGACGGCGGGCCGCTTTACCGCCACCACCGATCCCGCGCGGCTGGGTGAGCCGGACGCGATCTCGATCTGCGTCCCCACGCCCCTCAGCAAGTACAAGGACCCCGACGTGAGCTTCATCGTGGCCGCCACCGACGCCATCAAGGCGACGCTGCGTCCCGGCCAGGCCATCATCCTGGAGAGCACCACGTACCCGGGGACCACCCGCGAGATCATGCTGCCGGCCCTCGAGGCCACGGGGCTCAAGGTGGGCGTGGATTTCTTCCTCGCCTTCAGCCCCGAGCGGGTCGATCCGGGCAACCCGGTCTATCACACGCGCAACACGCCCAAGGTGGTGGGAGGCATCACCGGGAGCTGCAACGAGGTGGCCATCGCGCTGTACCGGCCGGCCATCGACACCCTGGTGGCCGTGAGCACGACGGAGGCGGCCGAGCTGGTGAAGCTGCTGGAGAACACCTTCCGCAGCGTGAACATCGGCCTGGTCAACGAGATGGCGATCGTGTGCGACAAGCTGGGCGTCAATGTCTGGGAGGTCATCGAGGCCGCGGCCACCAAGCCGTTCGGCTTCATGAAGTTCCTGCCGGGGCCCGGGCTGGGCGGCCACTGCATCCCCATCGACCCGCACTACCTCGCGTGGAAGATGCGGAGCCTCAACTACAAGACCCGGTTCATCGACCTGGCGGGCGAGCTCAATTCCGAGATGCCGCAGTTCTGGGTGCGGAAGGTGGCTGACGGGTTGAATGAGCAGGGGCGGTCGGTGAAGGGGTCGAAGGTGCTGGTGGTGGGCGTCGCCTACAAGAAGGACATCGACGACCTTCGCGAGAGCCCGGCCCTGGACATCCTCCACCTCCTGCGGGAGCGGGGGGCGGAGGTGAGCTACCACGACCCCTTCGTGCCGCACTTCACCGAGGACGGGCACGCCTGGCGCTCGGTGCCGCTCACGCCGGAAACCGTGCGCGCCGCCGACGCGGTCATGATCGTCACCGACCACTCGGCCCTCGACTACGCCATGCTGCGTCGGGAGGCCCGCACCATCGTCGACACCCGCAATGCCCTCGTGCGGGCGCGCTGACCAGCGATGAACGTCACGGTGGTGGGGTCGGGCTACGTTGGGCTGGTGGCAGGGGCCTGCCTTGCCGAGACGGGGAACAGCGTCTGGTGCGTGGACAAGGACGCGGCGAAGGTCGCGCGCCTGCAGCGGAGCGACATCCCGATCTTCGAGCCCGGCCTGGAGCCGATGGTGCGGTCCAACGTGGAGGTCGGGCGGCTTCGCTTCACGACGGACCTCACGGCGGCGGTGGCGGACTCGGCTGTCGTCTTCATTGCGGTCGGCACGCCGGCGGGCGAGGACGGGTCGGCCGACCTGCAGCACGTGCTCGCGGTGGCCCGGGACATCGGGCGCGCGATGAACGGCCCCAAGGTGGTCGTGACCAAGAGCACGGTGCCGGTGGGCACCGCGGACAGGGTGCGCAGCGCCATCGAGGCCGAGACGGGACACCAGGTGCACGTCGCCTCGAATCCCGAGTTCCTGAAGGAAGGCGCCGCCATCGACGACTTCATGAAGCCCGATCGCGTCATCATCGGGACCGACCATGCGGACGCACGCGAGGTGCTGGCGGAGCTCTACGCCCCGTTCGTGCGCACCGGCAACCCGCTCCTCTTCATGGACGTGGCATCCGCGGAGGTCACCAAGTACGCCGCCAACGCCATGCTGGCCAGCCGCATCTCGTTCATGAACCAGGTGGCCGAGTTCTGCGAACGGGTGGGCGCCGATGTCGACGAGGTGCGCCGCGGCGTCGGGTCCGACCGCCGCATCGGCCCTGCCTTCCTCTTCCCCGGCCCGGGGTATGGTGGATCGTGCTTTCCCAAGGACGTGAAGGCCCTGATCCACTCGGCGCGGCAGGAGGGCCTGGAGCCCGACCTGCTCGAGGCCGTGGAGCGGGTGAACGAGCGCCAGAAGCGGATCCCGCTGGCCAAGGTGGTGGCGGCGACCGGCGGCTCGGTGTCGGGTAAGGCGGTCGCGGTGTGGGGGCTGGCCTTCAAGGCCGGGACGGACGACATGCGCGAGGCGCCAGCCATCACGGTGGTGGAGGGCCTGCTGGCGGGAGGGGCCCGGGTGCATGTGCACGACCCCAAGGCGATCCACAGTGCCAGGGAGGTCTTCGGCACCCGCGTGCAGTACTTCGATGACAACTACGCGGCCGCCGAGGGCGCGGATGCCCTGGTGGTCATGACCGAGTGGCTCATGTACCGGACACCCGACTTCGAGCGCCTGCGGAAGGCGATGCGGTCGCCCGTCGTTGTGGACGCCAGGAACCTCTACGACCCGGCACGCGTGCGCGGGCTGGGGTTCCGTTACGCCAGCATGGGGCGGCGCTGATGCGGATCCTGGTCACGGGGGGCGCGGGGTTCCTGGGGTCGCACCTGACGGATCGCCTCCTGGCCGAGGGCCACGAGGTCATCGGCATGGACAACTTCCTCACGGGCTCGCCCGACAACATCGCCCACCTGGTGGGGCACCCAGGCTACAGCTTCGTGCAGCACGACGTCACCAACTTCATCTACGTGGCCGGGCCGCTCGATGCCGTGCTGCACTTCGCCTCGCCGGCGAGCCCCATCGACTACCTCGAGAAGCCGATCCAGACGCTCAAGGTGGGGTCACTCGGGACGCACAAGGCGCTCGGGCTTGCCAAGGCCAAGGGCGCCCGCTTCCTCCTGGCGTCCACCTCCGAGGTGTACGGCGATCCGCAGGTGCACCCGCAGCCCGAGTCGTACTGGGGCCACGTGAACCCCATCGGTCCCCGCGGCGTCTATGACGAGGCGAAGCGGTTTGCCGAGGCCATGACGATGGCGTACCACCGCTATCATGGGGTGGACACGCGGATCGTGCGCATCTTCAACACCTATGGCCCGCGGATGCGGCCACACGACGGCCGGGTGGTGTCGAACTTCATCGTGCAGGCGCTCGCCGGCGAGCCCCTCACTCTCTACGGCGATGGGAACCAGACCCGGTCGTTCTGCTACGTGAGCGACCTGGTCGAGGGGATCTACCGCCTCCTGCAGAGTCGCGAGACCATGCCGGTCAACATCGGCAACCCGACCGAGTTCACCGTGCGCGAGCTGGCGGCCGAGGTGCTCCGCCTGACCGGGTCGGCGTCCCCCCTCGTGAAGCATCCGCTGCCGGAGGACGACCCCAAGGTACGCCAGCCCGACATTACCCGTGCCCGGTCGATCCTCGGCTGGGAGCCGGCGGTGCCGCTGGTGCGGGGCCTCGAACTCACGGTGCCCTACTTCGTGGAGCGGAGGGCGCAATGATCGACCGGATCGAATCGGTGGAGCACCTGCTGGGCCAGGCCCGCGAGCGGCTGGCGCTGCAGGACTACTATGGCGTGGTGCACCTGTGCAGCCGGATCCTCGACCGGGGCAACGCGTTCGCCGACGTGCACCACCTCATGGGGCTGGCCTACGCCTTCCTGGGCCAGCACGACCGCGCACTCGCGTCATTCGACGCCGCCCTGGCGCTCAACCCGCGGTACCTCGAGGCGACGATCCACCGGGCGCTGGCCCTCGCGGCGGTGGGCCGCGCCGACGAGGTGGCGCCGGCGCTGAAGCGGGCGAGCGAGATCACCCCGGCGCCCGTGGCGGGCTTTCCGGCCGCGGTCGCGGGCAGCCTCGCCAACATGCACGCGAACCTGGCCCAGGCCTATGCCGAGGCGGGCGACCGTGACCGCGCCATCGCCGAGTACCGGCGGGCGCTCGAACTCGGGCCCCGCTTCCACGACCTGCGGTATCGCCTGGGGCGCGTCCTCCTCGAGGCGGGACGCGTGCTCGAGGCACGCGAGACGCTGGCGCAGGTCGTCACCGCGCAACCGCATTTCGTGGACGCGCAGGCCGCGCTGGGGCTGGCGATGTACCTTGGCGGCGACCCGGGAGCCGCGCAGCAGGTCTGGCGCGAGTGCCTCATCCGGCGGCCGGCCCAGGCGCGAGTGCAGGCCTACCTCGCCATGCTGGAACGCGTTCCCGCGTGAGACGGTGGGTCACGATCGCCTTCCTCGTCACGGGATGCCAGGGCACCACCAACCTCGAGCGTCAGGGTGACCAGGCCGTGGGGAGCTCGCGCCTGGGCGAGGCCGTGGCCGCCTACCGACAGGTGGCCGCGCGGGACGGAGGTGGGCGCGTGCTCGACAAGCTTGGGAGCGCGTCGCTGCGAAGCGGGCAGTTGGCGGAGGCGGTCGATGCGTACCTCCGGCTTGGCCGCACCGATGCACCTCGACGGGGCGAGGCCGCCGACGGCCTCGAGGCCGTGGCCAGGGCCGCGGAGCGCAGCGGGGACACCGCTTCCCTTCGCCGCGCGGTCATGGCCCTGGCGGAGGTGAGCCCCAGCCGGCCGACCGGGCGGTGGGTCCTGGCGCTGGAACAGCGTGGGGCACTGACCGCGGCTGATCGCGACGTCCTGGGCCCGGCCGCACTGGCGGCCGCGCCTGACGCAGACGCAGCCGACTCGCTGTTGCTGCGGCTGGCGCGTGACCAGGCCAATGCAGGTGACTGCGCGGCCGCGGCCGGGCTCTACCGTGCGGTGGCCCTGCGCACGTCCCTGCGGGATCGCTCGCGGCGTGCATGGGCCGCCTTCGCGACCTGTGCCGAGCGCGTTGGGAGCGAACAGGTGGATGCGGGGAAGCCCGCGGATGCGCTGCCCTGGCTGCAGGCCGCGGTGGCCGCGGATTCGATGTCGCCAGCCGGCATTGCGGCCCTCGGGGCACTGGCCGACGCGGTGGAGTCCCTGGGGGACACCACCGGAGCGACCATCATGCGGGCCGTGCGTGACCGGAACCGGGCCCAGGCCAACGACAGCGGGGCGGGACGATGAGGATGTGGATGGTACTGGCGTTCACGGTGCTTGGCGCCTGTGGCCAGGCGGCGAGGGGACCCAACCTGGCCTCCCTGCCGAGGGGTGCCCCGGGGAGCCAGGCGTCCATCGACTCGTCGTGGAAGGTGGCGCACGAGCAGTTTCGCGCGGGCAAGTGGCCCGAGGTGCAGACCACCCTCGAGCGGATGAACCTCGAGATCCAGGCAGGGGACCCGCGGCTTCCCGAGCTGCATTTCATGCTGGGCGAGGCCCTGCTGGGCCAGGGCAACGCGCTGCAGGCGGTGCGTGAGTTCCGGCGCGCCTCCGACGACACGCCCAGCGACACGCTGGCCCCGAAGGCACTGGTGCGCGCGGGTGATGCGTACGCGTCGCTCTGGCGGCGCCCGGAGCTCGACCCGACGTACGGCCGCTCTGCGCTGGCGGTGTACCAGGAGGTCCTGAACCGGTTCCCCGGGTCGTCGGCCGCGCCGCTCGCCACCGCCCGGGCCCAGGCCCTCCAGGACCAGTTCGCCTACAAGGACTACAAGGCGGGCATGTACTACGCCCGCCTCAAGGCATACGACTCGGCGATCCTGTACTTCCGCGACGTGGTCGCGACCTACCCCCGGTCGAGCGCCGCTCCCCTGGCCCTGG
>CAZWXD010000026.1:0-40102 GCA_964638035.1 uncultured Gemmatimonadaceae bacterium
AGGTGGTCGCGCGGGTGATGGGTCGCAAGGCGACGATCGAGCACGCCCCGGCGCGCGCGGGAGAGCTGTTCCGCAGTTCGCTCGACATTGGCAAGGCGCAGAGGCTCCTGGGCTGGGCGCCGCAGCACGGGTTCGATGACGGGCTTCCGCTGCTGGTGGAGTGGTTCCGCAAGGAGGCCGCGTGATGTTGCAGGCCGGGAAGGCCGTGGCCTCCTCACCGCTCGAACTGCTCCAGCTTGCCGGCCCCGAGACAAAGATCGTCCTCGCGATCCTGGCCGTGTTCTCCCTCATCTCCTGGTTCATCATCGGCCTGAAGCTGTGGCAGTTCCGGCGGGTGAACCAGCAGGGCCGGCGCTTCTTCAGCGACCTGGAGCGCACCACGCGCCTCCAGGACGCCTACAGCGCCGCCATGAAGCAGCCGCCGTCGCCGTACAGCCGCCTCTTCCGTGAGGCGATCAGCTTCTACTCGGAACTCCGGCCGGGGGCCCTGAAGGACGAGGCCCAGCGCGTGCCGCTCTCCACCACCCAGCTCGAATCGCTGCGGCTGGTCCTCTCCAAGGAGGTCTCGGCCGAGAAGGACCAGTTGAGCCACTTCGTGCCCTGGCTGGCCACGATCGGGTCGGTGGGCCCCCTGCTGGGACTGCTGGGCACGACCGTCGGTGTCATCAATGCGTTCCTGGGCATCTCCAGTGGAGGTTCCGGAAACATCGGTGCCGTTGCCCCCGGGGTGGCCGAGGCGCTGACCGCCACGGCCGGGGGCCTCATTGCGGCGATCCCGGCGGTTATTGCCTATAACCTCTTCGTGAACCGCGTGCGGCTCATTGCCGGGGAACTCGAGGGGTTCGCGAGTGAGGTGATCGGGAGCATGGCCAAGGAGGGGTTGCTGTAGATGGGGGGATTGGGTGGCCTGCGGAGCGAGGGCGACTTGCCCCTCATGGCGGACGTGAATGTCACGTCGCTGGTGGACGTGACGCTGCTGATGCTCATCATCTTCATGATCGCCGCCCCCATGATGTCGGGGGGCGTGGACGTGGACCTGCCCAGGGCCGCGGCCCGGCCCCTCACCGCCAAGCAGGGCATGGTGGTGTCGCTCGACCGCCAGGGCCGGATCTACCTCGATGAGACGCCGGTCTCCTACCGCGACTTCCGGGCGACGTTCCGCTCCATCGTCGCGACCCGGAAGCCCGATGCCGTCTACCTCCGGGCCGACGACAAGGCCGAGTATGGTGACGTGGTTCGCGTGGTTGCGGTGATTCGCAACGCGGGGGTCCGCAACCTGGGCCTGGTGGCCGAGGACGAGAACAACCGGTGAGGATGCGGCCGGCACTCGCGCTGGATTCACGGGCCACGACGGTCGGTGTCGCGGGCACCGTGCTGGTGCACGGGAGTGTCGTCGTGCTCCTCCTCGTGGGCCTCCCGGCCCGGAAGCCGGCGCCCCTGGTCTATGCCGTGGAGCTGGTGGCGGCGCCGCTCCCCACGAACGCCAGGCGCCTCGCCCCCGAGGCGGTGGCGCGGCCCACGCCACCCGCGCCCGAGGCGCCAGCCGCGAAGCCCGCACCTGCCAAGGCACCGGATGCGACGGCCCCGGTGAAGCCCCAGGCCAGGCAGGCGGCACCCACGCCACCGGCAACGCCGAGCACGGCAACCAGCACCGAGAAGGCGCCGCCCACCCGAAGCCAGGCGGCGCCCCTCCCGGGGGAGACACCCGGCACGGGCAGTGACGTCGCGAATGTCCGGATCCCCGGGATCGAGTTCCCCTACCCGGACTACCTCCGCAACATCATGAACGAGATCCTGAAGCGCTGGACGCAACCCACCAGCCGGCTGCGCGCCGAGGTGGCGTTCCTGATCCTCAAGGATGGCACGGTGACCGACATTCGCTTCATCAAGCGATCGGGCAACTTCACGTTCGACCTCGAGGCACAGGGGGCCATCGAGTCGGCCGGCAATGCGAGGGCCTTCGGGCCGCTCCCCGATGGCTGGGACGCCAACGTGCTCCCGGTGACGTTCGTATTCGAGCCGAGGAACGCGTCGTGAGGACGCGTGGCACCACGCGGGCGGTGCGGGCGGGGGTGCTCCTGGTTGCCCTGGGCGGCTGGAACGTTGCGCCTGCCCTGGCGCAGGACACCGCGCAGGCGCCGGGTGTTCGCCTCGTGCTCAAGTACGACCCGGGCAACCGGCCCTCACTGGTGCTGGTGCCGGGGTCGGGGCTCGACTCGGCGCGCGCCATCATCAAGCGCGACCTCGACTTCAGCGACCGGTTCGAGGCGGTCATCGCGCCGGAGCCTGATCCCGGCACCCCCGCCGCCAAGCCTGGCGCGGCCCTCAACTATGCGTTGTACCGCAAGCTCGGCGCGGCGTACGCCGTGGACCTGACACCAGTGTCGGCCACGGGGCGAACGATGGTGTGGTTGCACGACGTGACCGCCGGACGCCTGGTGAGTTCGGCCGAGGTGTCACTGGCGGCCGCTGACCCGTCCGAGGCCCGGCGCCAGGCCCACAAGGCCAGCGACGAGATCGTGCGGTGGGTGACGGGCCGGCCCGGTGTCGCGTCCACGCGGATGGCCTACGTCGCCGGCGGACGAATCTACCTCGTGGACTCCGACGGCTGGGGCAACGGTGCGTTCACGCCGGCGGGCCAGACGGCGCTCTCGCCCACCTGGTCGCCCAGTGGCGACCGGCTGGCCTACACGCGCCTCGGGGAGGGTAGTGGGCCCGTCCTGGTGCAGCCGCTGGCTGGTGGTGCGGCGGTGCGCGTCCCCGGGTCGGAGCAGGCGCTCAATATCACGCCAGCCTTCTCGCCGGACGGCAGGCTGGTTGCCTTTGCCAACTCGGGGGAGCAGGGCACCAACCTGGTGCTGGCCAATGTCGGGGACATGTGCTGCCCCCAGCGGTTGACCACGGGGCGCTTTGCGGACAACCTTTCACCGACCTTCTCCCCCGATGGGGGCCGCATCGCGTTCGTCTCGACGCGCGCGGGTCCGCCGCAGGTTTACGTCATGGGCGCGAATGGCACCAACCCGGAGTTGCTGGTGCCCTTCGACTTCGGCGTGACGGGAAGCTCCAACGCGCCCGACTGGTCCCCCGACGGCACCACGATCGCCTTCCATCGCGACGTGTCGGGGAGCCCGCAGGTGTTCATCATGGACGTGGCGAGCCGCCGGGTGCGGCAGCTCACGTCGTCGGGCCGCAATGAGGACCCGACCTGGGCGCCGGACAGCCGGCACCTGGCATACATCTCTGACCGCGCTGGACGGCGCCAGGTGTGGATCATCGACATCGACACCGGTCGCGTCCGCCAGCTGATCACGCCCGGCGCGGCCCGATTGCCGGCGTGGTCGCCACGCCTTCCCTGATTTCCCTCGTCCGGAGGATAGCAATGTCCCGCTCCCTGACCCTGTCCACTGCCGCCCTCGTGCTGCTCGCCGCCTGCGGCGGGAAGGCACCCCCGGAGGTTCCCACGCCGCAGCCGACCCCGGCACCGGCCCCAGCCCCGGTGGCCCCGGCGCCCACGACGGATGACGGCGAGGCGGCCCGCCGGGCCCAGGCGGAGGCCGAGGCCCGCGCAGCGGCCGAGCGGCAGAAGGCCCTCACGGCCGAGCTCACGGGGATGATCTTCTTCGACTTCGACCGCTCGGACATTCGTTCCGACGACATGGGCAACATGGACCGCAAGGCCGCCATCCTGGGCGCCAACCCGTCCACCCGGATGCGGATTGCCGGGCATGCCGACGAGCGCGGCTCCGATGAGTACAACCTCGCCCTCGGCAGCCGGCGCGCGGCGTCCGCCAAGCGCTACCTCGAGGCCAAGGGCGTCGATGGGAGCCGGATCGAGACGGTGTCGTTCGGGGAGGAGCGGCCGCTGCAGCAGGGTTCGGATGAGGCAGCCTTTGCCCAGAACCGGCGCGACGAATTCGAGGTGACGGCGGGTGGCGCCTCGCTGGCGGCGCCCCGGTGAGGAAGCTGCTGGGCCTTTGCCTGCTCGGCGTGGCTGCCTGTGCCACGCCGGCGCAGGTGCGCCAGGTGGAAACGCAGGTGGGGATCCTGCGGGCTGACCAGCGCCGGGCGGACTCGGCCAATGCGGCGCAACTGCGCGAGGTCATCGTGCTGCAGCAGCGCACCATCGACTCCCTGTCCGCCATGCGGCGCGCCCTCGCCGTGGTGAAGGGCGACCTCGCCAACGACCTCTACAACATCCAGCAGCAGCTCCTGCAGCTGCAGGAACTCACCGGCCAGAGCCAGCGGCGGCTCACCGAACTCCGGGGCCAGCTGGAGACCCGTGCGGAGCAGATGAACGCGGCCCCGCCCGTGGCTGCTGGCACGCCGGACTCGGTGGCCGCCGCAGCCGGGCCGGCGGCAGCCTCGGCACAGCAGATGTTCGATGCGTCAGTGGCCCAGCTGCGGCGCGGCAGTGCCGGCACGGCGCGCGCCGGGCTCCGGGAGCTGCTGCAGGCGCACCCATCGAGTGAACTGGTGCCCGACGCCCTCTACTTCATCGGGCAGAGCTTCTCGTCCGAGAACCCCGATTCGGCGGCGTTCTACTATGGACGCGTGGCACGGGAGCACCCCACGAACGCCAGGGCGGCAGCGGCGTTGTACAGCCTGGGCCTGCTCGCGGAGCGCCGGGGCGACCGCACCGGCGCGCGGGCCGCGTACGACGAGCTGCTGGCCAAGCACCCGACGTCTGACGAGGCGGGCCTGGCTCGCGACCGGCTGAAGGCCATCGGCCGCTGACCCCATCGGGCAGGCCATGACCGGTCCCGGCGGTGAGATGCCCTTCCTCGACCACCTCGAGGAACTGCGGCGCCGGATCCTCCGGTCGCTCGGGGCGCTCGTCGCGGCGTTCGGGATCGGGCTCTGGCTGGTGCAGCGGTTCCAGCTCGTGATCCTGCTCAAGGCGCCCATCGCGCCGTACCTCCCCGATGGCAAGCTGACATTCACGAGCCCCACCGAACCCCTGATGATCGTGTTCAAGCTGGGGTTCGTGGTGGGCCTGGTGCTGGCGTCGCCCGTGCTGATCTACCAGGCATGGGCCTTCCTGGCGCCCGCGCTGTACGACCGGGAGCGCCGGGTGCTGGTGCCGGCGCTGGTGGCCGGCCTGGGGCTCTTCCTGGTCGGCGCCACCCTGGGCTACCTGCTGGTGGTTCCCCAGGCGCTCCGGGTGTTCTTCAGTTTCCAGGCCGATGCCCTGCAGCCCATGATCACCTACGACAACTGGTTCAGCTTCGTGCTGCAGATTGTCCTGGCGCTCGGCATCTCCTTCGAGCTTCCGCTGGTCATCATCATCCTTGCGGCCCTTGGCCTCGTCACGCCCGCCGGGCTGGGACGCTTCCGGCGGTATGCCGTGGTGCTGGCGTTCATCGCCGGGGCCGTGCTCTCGCCCGGCGCCGACATCCTCAGCATGCTGATGATGACGGTACCCCTGCTGCTGCTGTACGAACTCGGGGTGGCGGGGGCCGCCATCATCCAGCGGCGGCGTGCGCTGCCCCCGGCCCTTGGCCTGCTCGTCGTGGCGCTGCTCATCGGGGCGCCAGCGCGGGCACGGGCACAGGGGGTGCCGCAGCCGGGGGTGCAGCGGGTGCAGGACACCACGCGCGCGCCACCGCAACCCACCGGGCAGGCGCTCGACACCGCCCAGGCGCGTCGCCTGGGCCTTCCCACCCAGCCCTCGCACCAGTTCGCCCCCGAGGACTCCGCCTACCGCTCGCTGCTCGACCGACAGGGATACGCCGTCACCAGGTACCGGGCCGATTCCGCCACCATCCGGGCGGACGACCGCCAGCTCCAGCTCAATGACGCGGCGATGGTGGAACGCGATGGCGCCACGATGGAGGCCGACTCCATCACCTACCTGGAGCGGGACTGCATGCTCGAGGCCCGTGGTGATCCCAAGCTCTTCAACGAGGGCCAGGTGCTGGTGGGCGACGGGCTCCGCTACGACACCTGCCGCCGCCGCGGGGTCGTGCGGCAGGCGCTCACCAACTTCCAGGAGGGGAGCACCGTCTGGTTCCTCCGGGGGGACATCGCCAAGGACTCGCTGGACAACCGCATCTTCGCCGGCCAGGGCAACGTGTCGAGCTGCGACCTGCCGGTGCCGCACTACCACTTTGCCGCCCGCGAACTCAAGTGGATCTCCAACACGGTGTTCGTGGCGCGCCCGGTCGTGCTCTACATCCAGGATGTCCCGGTCCTCTGGCTGCCGTTCATCTTCCAGGACCTGACCCCGGGACGGCACTCGGGCCTCCTCATCCCCCAGGTGGGCTTCTCCGATATCGTGCGCCCCTCCGAGGGCTACCAGCGGCAGATCGCCAACCTGGGCTACTACTGGGCCACCAACGACTACATGGACCTGACCGGGAAGGTGGACTGGTTCTCCCGGCGGTATGTGTCCCTGGGCCTGCTCATGAACTACCGGTGGCTCGACCGCTTCATGACCGGGCGCCTCGGGGTGGAGCAGGTCTGGCAGTCGGGCGGGGGCCGGAGCACGATCTACAACTGGGCGCACCAGCAGCAGTTCAACCTGTCCACGTCACTCAACATGTCGCTCGGGTACGTGACCAACACCACGGTGATCAACGACAACGCGGTGGACCCGCTGCTCAATACGCAGCAGGTGACAAGCCAGGCCAACTTCAACCGGCGCTTCCGCTGGGGCTCGGTGACCCTGGGCGCCAACCGGCGGCAGAACATCTCGGATGGCAGCTACACGCAGCAACTCCCGAGCTTCAGCATTTCCCCCAAGCCGGTGACGCTCGGGGGCAACTCCACCTGGTCACCCGGGTTCCTGTTCACCCGGGACGACGCGATCGACCAGGTGGCGGGCACCGTGCGGTTCGTCGGGCCTGATGGCACGCTCGACTCCGTGGAGGCTCGCCGGGACCGGCACCTCACCTCGGCGCGGCTCGACACCCCGTTCCGCTTCGGCGGGTTCAACTGGGCGAACACCGTGCTGCTCACCGACCAGGCGGAGACGGGGCAGGACACCGTGATCGTGCGCGAGCCCGACAACGGCACGCCGGACCCCTCGGACTCGGTGGACGTGGTCCGGATCGTCTCGGGCGACTTCCGTAGTGAGTTCAACTGGGACACCGGCTTCAACCTGCCGTTCATCTTCCGGGGCACGTGGAAGATCCAGCCCACCATCGGTGTCACCAACGTCACGTCGGGACCGTTTGCGCTCCGGAACCGCAACACGAACGGCGATTGGGTGGTGCAGGGAAAGCGGGCGCAGTTCAGCGTGTCGATGACCCCCACCTTCTTTGCGTTCTTCCCGGGGCTGATCCCGGGGCTCTCCCGCATCCGGCACAGCGTGAACCCGCTGGTCACCTTCAGCTACGCGCCTGCGGCGTCGGTGCCCCGGGCGTACGCCGAGGCCGTGGCCGGGCCCGGGGGGCAGCTCCAGCTCAGCAGCCAGCCGCAGCAACTCCTGACCGTGGCGCTGAACCAGAACTTCGAGGCCAAGGGCCGCCCGGTGCCCGGCGACACCCTCGGCACGCAGACGCGGAAGTTTCGCCTGCTCAGCCTCCAGACCAGCCCCTTCAGCTACGACTTCGAGCGTGCACGGCAACCCGGCCAGTCCGGGTGGGTCACGCAGGCGATCACGAACTCGCTGCTGAGCGACCTGCTCCCGGGCTTCAACCTCGGGTTCCGGACCGACCTGTGGCGCGGCGTGGCCGGGTCGGACACGGTGCAGTTCAAGCCCTTCGTGGACAACCTGAACGCGAACTTCTCCATCAGCGCGGCGACGGTCCGCTCCATCCTTGGCGGCCTGGGGCTGGTGCACGGCAACCAGCCACTGGGCGGGCAGTCCAGCGGCATCAACCGGCCGGGCCAGGGAACGACGATGGCCAACCCCGGTACCCGCCAGATGGGCGTGAACGCCGGGTTCAACAACGCCCCATCCTCGCTCTTCGGCACCCAGCGCGCCTTCAACGCAAGCTTCTCGGTCACGCTGCAGCGGTTCCGGGAATCCAGCTACCCGGCGCCGATGGTGAAGCCCGAGGACCAGGTGAACCTGCAGTACTCGGTCGGGTTCTCGCCGACCCGCTTCTGGGCGCTGCAGTGGACGGCACAGTACAACGCCACACAGGGCCGCTTCGAGTCCCAGTCGGTGAAGCTGGAGCGTGAACTCCACGAATGGCGTGCCGGGTTCAGCTTCACCAAGAACGCCAACGGCAACTTCGCCTTCTTCTTCTCGGTCTTCCTGACCGACCTCCCCGACCTGCGGTACGACTACCAGCAGACCACTTTCGAGGACTGAGGGCGGGTGTCCGGCCGGGGGGACGGGGGTGTCTGCGAAAGGCGTCAGGGCGTCAGGGCGTCAAGGGAAGGCCATGCGTCGAACGGCCATCCTGACGCCTTGACGCCCTGACGCCCTGACGCCTGACATCCGACTGGCATGCTCCCTGCCTTCCCGCCCAGCGACCTCCTTCGGAGCCAGACATGTCCCGCTGGACGATCCTCCTCACCGTGGCGCTGGCCGCGTGTGTCAATGACGGATTCAACAACAACAGTGGCGGCGGCACGGGCCCCCTGCCCACGCCGACCGGGCTCCGATACGAGGTGACGCCGGGCGGGCCGGGCAACGCACCCATCGCCACCCTGCTCGAGTGGGACCTGGTGGACGACCCGGCGGTGGTGGGCTGGAACGTCTACTCACGGACCACCACCTCGGGCTCGTGGGGGCTCCGGGGCACGACCACTTCCCCGAGCTTCCACGACTACGGCGTGCCCGAGCTCGACTACCATGTCACCAGCATCGACGTGGACGGCTTCGAGTCGTCGCCCAGCGGCACGGTGCGCATTGATGAGCGCCTCACCCTCCCGCGCGTGACGAGCCTGACGTCGACCAGCCTGGATGGGGCGATCGCGCTGACCTGGTCGGACAACCCCTTCGAGGCCGACCCGGCCGGCTTCCGCAACTACCGCGTGTACAGCGCGGCGTACGACCTCGACGCCGACGAGTGCGCCGATGCCTGGAGCCTGGAGGGAACCACGGTGGCGCCGGAGTTCATTGCCGGGGTGCTGCCCAACGGGGTGCCCCGCTGTTTCGGTGTCTCGGCCGCAACCGTCGAGGGCTTCGAGAGCCTCTGGTCGCCCATCGTCGATGACACCCCGCGCCCCGAATCACGGAACGTCGCGATCCAGGCGTCCCAGGTGAACGCGGCCAGCAGTGGGTTCCGGTTCTGGCGGGACGTGAACAGTGACAACGTCGTGCAGCGCAGCGAGCTGGGCCTCGTCGTGGCCGGCAACGCAACCGAGGCCGACTTCTCGATCGAGCGCGATGCCCTGAACGCGATGTACCTCACCCCGCAACGGGCCGAGGCGAGCGTGGCCACCTACGGGGGCGGCCCGGTGGCTGACCTCTCGGCCATCGACCGAGCCCCCGTCTCGGGGTACTCCAGGGTCCCGGTGGAGCTGCAGCCGGGCTACGGGTACGTGGCACAGATCAGTGGTGCCGCCGACGGCTTTGCCCGCTTTGGTGCGGTGCGCGTCACCCATGTCGGGCGCGACTTCATCATCCTCGACTGGAGCTACCAGCCCGATCCCGGAAACCCGGAGCTGATCCGGCGGTAGGGACCGGGCGCGCGGCGCTGGAGGCGTGGGGCAGCTTGCCTCACGCCTCCAGCGCTTCATGCCTATCTTGTCCCCCATGCCAGAACCCCTGGTCCTGACCGGCCGCACCCTCACGATCCCGGACGTCGTTCGCGCAGCCCGCAACCCGGACGTGCCGGTGTCCATCGATGCCACGGCCCGCGCGGCGCTGGCCCGGAGCCGCGACCTGGTCGAGCGTGCCATCGCCAGCGGCGCCACCATCTACGGCATCAACACCGGCTTCGGCAAGCTCGCCAACGTGCGGGTGGCGCCCGACCAGCTCGAGGCGCTGCAGGTGAACCTCATCCGGAGCCATGCCGCCGGTGTCGGTTCGCTCCTGCCCGCCGACGTGGTGCGCGCCGCGATGATCCTCAGGGCCAACGTCCTGCTCCGGCCCACGAGCGGCGTCCGTCCCGCGCTGGTCGAGGCGCTCCTGGCCATGATCAACGCGGGCCTGGTACCGGCGGTGCCGGAGCAGGGCAGCGTTGGGGCAAGCGGCGACCTCGCCCCGCTCAGCCACATCGCCCTGGCGCTCATCGGGGAGGGACAACTGCTCGATGGGCGCACGTCCCGCGAGGCCCTGGGGGCGGCGGGGCTGGCCCCGTTCACCTTTGCGCCGAAGGAGGGCATCTCGTTCATCAACGGCACCCAGGCGCACACGGCGATGCTGGCGCTGCTGGTGCACGATGCCGGTGTGGTCTGGCGCACGGCGATCGGTGCCGCCGCGATGGCCCACGAGGCCCTGCGGGCCACGCCGGTGCTGCTCGACCCCAGGATCCACGAGAACCGGCCGCAGCGCGGCCAGGTCGAGGCCGCAGCCCTCATGCGGCGCCTGCTCGAGGAGAGCGAGATCCGCGAATCGCACCGGGAGAACGACCCGCGGGTCCAGGATGCCTACAGCCTGCGCTGTGCGCCGCAGGTCATGGGCGCCACGCTCGACGCGATCCGCTTTGCGGAGCAGGCGTGCGACGTGGAACTGAACTCCTCGACCGACAACCCCCTGGTCTTCGAGAACGGCGACGTCGTGTCGGGCGGCAACTTCCACGGGCAGCCGGTGGCCCAGGCGCTCGACGTGCTCGCGATCGGGCTCACCACCCTCCAGGCCATCTCGGAACGGCGCGTGGAGCGGCTGGTGAACCCCGACCTCTCGCATGGGCTCCCCGCGTTCCTCACCACTGATCCCGGCTTGTCATCCGGGTTCATGATGGTGCAGATCACGGCGGCAGCCCTCGTGGCCGAGTCCCGCACCCTCTGCATGCCTGCCAGCGTCGGGTCGATTCCCACCGACGCCAACCAGGAGGACTTCGTCCCGATGGGCATGGGGGCCGCGTGGAAGGCTGCCCGGATCCTCCGCAATGCGGCCCAGGTCATCGGCACCGAGCTGCTCTGCGCAGCCCAGGGGCTGGAGTTCCTGAAGCCGCTGCGCCCGGGGAGGGGCGTGGCCCGGCTCTACGATGCCGTCCGGGACCCGACGCGGGGCGTGTCGGCGCTCGCGGCGGACCGGCCACCGGCGCCCGACCTGGCCAACCTGACCTCCCGGGTGCTGGCGGGGGAGCTTGCGCCTTCCTATCTTCCCTAAGTTCAAGTCCCGGGCGCACTTTCCCCCTCTTCCCGACCGAGCCGAATGAATCTCGAGAAGCTCAAGGACACGGCGCGGAAGTACGAGCAGAAGGAGGATTGGCGGCGGGCCATTGACGTCTACCTGAAGGCGATCGCCGAGTTCGAGTCCGGCAAGGAACCGCACCCCGACCTCTCCCTCTACAACCGGGTCGGCGACCTCTACATCAAGGTGAACGACCCGGCGGCTGCGGTGCGCTCGTACGAGCGCGCGGCCGACCTCTACACCGAGCAGGGCTTCCTCAACAACGCCATCGCCCTCTGCGGCAAGATCCTCCGCATCAACCCGGGACGGGTCCAGACGTACTACAAGCTGGCCCAGATCCACGCCCGCAAGAACATGCTGCTCGAGGCCAAGCGGAACCTCATCGAGTACCTCGAGCGCATGAACCACGCAGGCGAGCTCGATGCGGCCTTCGAGGCCGTGAAGGTGTTCGCCGACCACTTCCCGGCGAACCAGGACATCCGGATGATGCTGATCGACCTCCTCCGCGCGGCCTCGCGCGAGGAGGAGGCGCGCGCCCAGGTGGAGAAGGTCGCCACGGAGCTGGAAGCGCGCGGCGACGAGGTTGGGGCGCAGCGCACGCGGGAGGGCGCGTCAGAACGGGCCGAGGGCAGGGCGCCTGCTGGCGGCGCCGACCTCATCTTCCTCGACGTGGGTGCCAGTGTGCCGGCCTCGCCGGTGCCCAGGAGCCCCGACGTGACCAGGGTGCCACCGCCTCCAGGTGGCCTCTCGTTCATCGAGACCGAGGTGATGCCCGCCGCGCCTTCCGGGTCCATCCTCGAGCCGGAACCGTCGGTGCTTGATGGCGAGGTGCAGGCGCTCGACGGACTCATGCAGGACGAGGTGGCGTCGCCCGAGGACGCCGCCCCTCCCGACGTGGACATCATGCTCGAACCGGCGTTCGGAGCGGATGAGGGCGAGTCGGATGCGCCGGATGAACGGGTCGAGGGCCTGGAGGTCCTGGAAGCCCCTGAGGATGCCCAGGCCCCGGAGGGCTTCGAGCCGATGGAGGAGTTCGGCGAGGAACTCCCGGACGACCTCGAAAGCGGGGCGGACCAGGTCGGCGCCGGTGAGTTTTCCGTGGAACCGGTGGAAGGCTTGGCGGACGGGGAGGTGGCCGCCGAGGAGCCATTCTTCACGTCGGACGCCGGCGACGACCTCGCGGGTGCGGTGGCGGACGCGGAGGAGGCGGCAGGAGGCGACCTCTCTGCAGCGCTGGCCGATGAATTTGCCTCGCCGCCGCCAGCAGTGGACGTGGCCAGCATCCACGAGCTCGAGGAGTTGATCCTCGATGATCCCGAGAATCCCGACGTGCACCGCCGCCTGGGTGAAGCGCTCCTCCTGCAGGGTGAAACGGGCCGCGCGACCGATGAGTTCGAGCTGGCCCTGGTGGGCTACGAGGGCAGCGAGCGCCGCGAGCCGGCCGAGGAGCTGCTGGGCCTGTTGATCACCCTGCACCCCGAGGCCGTGCGCTACTACCAGCGGCGGGTGGAGTATGCGGCCCGCAGCGGGGAGCGGGACCAGCTGCTCGTCGCGTACCTCGACCTTGGGGATGCCCTGGTGCGCGCCCAGGCGGAGGACAAGGCCGCGGCGGTCTACGGGCGCGTGCTCGAGCACGATCCCCACAACTCGAGGGCCCGGTATGGCCTGGAGCAGATGGGGTTGCTGGAAGCGGAGCCTCCCGAGTCCGAACCCGTCACCGATGATGATGCCGAATGGTCGGTCGACGCCGTCGACGGGGATGGCGCGACGGCGGATGCCGCCGACGAAGCACTCTGGACCGAGGCAGACCTGGCACCGCTCGACGACCTTGCGGTCACCGAGCCGGCGCAGCCTTCCGTGGATGCCGGGCACGGGGCGGACAGTGAGGCGGACCTCATCGACCTCGACGCCGGGATCGACGAGGATGCACCCGAGCCGGTGCAGGAGCCCGTGGCGCCGGAACCGGAGGTGCTGGCAGGGTCCGACGTGCTCGCCGGGGGGCCGGAGGTCGAGGCGGAGGTCACCCCCGAGGTCGAGCCGGAGGTCGCCGTCGCCCAGCCGGTGGAGGCGAGCCAGCACGTGGTTGAGGCGCCAGCTCCGGTGCCAGCGCCGCCCTCCCCGCGACCGGCGCCGCGGGCGACGGCGCCTGGCGACCCGCTGGACTTCGTTGACCTGGGCTCGCTCATCATGGAGGAAGAGGCGCCCCGCGACAGCCGGATGAAGGGGGAGCAGCTCGAGACCACGGGCGATGAGCAGCGGGATTTCGAGGAGATGCTGGCACAGTTCAAGAAGGGAATCGACGAGAACCTCGGGCACGATGACTACGAGGCGCATTACGACCTCGGCATCGCCTTCAAGGAAATGGGGCTCCTCGACGAGGCCATCGCCGAGTTCCAGAAGGCGCTTCGCTCGCCGGACGGGCGCCTGCGCACCTCGGAGGCGCTGGGCGTGGCCTTCTTCGAGAAGGGGCAGCATCCGGTGGCCGAGGCGGTCCTCCGGCGGGCGGTGGACACCCTGGCGGGCGGGGATGACCAGAAGATCGGGCTGATCTACTGGCTGGGCCGCTCCTGCGAGGCCCAGGGGAAGGACGCCGACGCGCGGGGCAACTACCAGCGGGCGATGGCGCAGGACATCCGCTTCATGGACCTCCAGGACCGCATGGCGCGACTGGCGCCGGCCAAGCCATGACCCACTCGTCGGTCGAGCCCGTCAGCCTCGCCACGATCCAGGCGCCGATCCGGTCACGGTTGCCGGAGGTACAGGCGGAGCTGCGCCGGATCGTGGAAGCCGACTTCAAGCTGATCACCGACGTCAATGCGCACCTCTTCCAGATGCAGGGGAAGCTGTTCCGTCCCACGCTCACGTTGCTGACCAACGCGGCCACCGGGGAGCCTGACCCGCGCGCCATCTCCCTGGCGGCCACGATCGAGCTCATCCACCTGGCCACGCTGGTGCACGACGACTCCGTCGACCACTCGGTGCTTCGCCGGGGCATGCCGACCATCAACACCCTGTTCAGCCACCAGGTGTCGGTCATCATGGGCGACTACCTGTACTCCCGCGCCGTCATCGAGCTGGTGCGCCTGGGCGACCTGGAGCCGCTCCGGGTGCTGAGTCGCATCACCAACGAGATGACCGTGGGGGAGATGCGCCAGCTCCTGGCCCACGATCGGTTGCAGTTCACCGAGGAGCAGTACGACCTCCTCATCCAGGCCAAGACCGCATCGCTCATTGCCGGGGCGTGCGAAGTGGGTGCCCTTCGCGCGGCCCCGGCGGTCCGCGCGGCGCTGCGCCGCTTCGGGCAGGCGCTGGGCATGGCATTCCAGGTGGTGGACGACCTCCTCGACTACACCGAGGACGCCGCAGTCACGGGCAAGCCCTCCGGCCTCGACCTCAAGGAGCACAAGGTCACACTGCCGCTCATTGCCGCCCTGCCGCACATGCACGAGGCGGAACGCCAGGCCGTGAGTCGCCTGATGCAGGCAGACGAGCCCAGCGAGGCCCAGGTGCAGGACGTGATCGGGGCCGTCACGCGTGCCGGCGGCCTCGAGTATGCCCGGGCGCGCGCCCTGCGCCTCGCCTCGGATGCTGAAGTGGAACTGGACGTCCTGTCGCCGTCGCCGGCCCGGGAAGCCCTGCGGGCGTCCATCACCTATGTCGTGGAGCGTCGCAGCTGATGGCCGTCGGACCGCGTCGACCGGGGTTCTACCTTGGCGTCCTCATCGCCGGGTTCGTGGTAGGGGGATTCCTCAATGCCTTCCTGCGGATGTGGATGCCGGAGAGTGCCGCCAGGACCTTCTTCACCACCACCTGGACCCCGACGATCGGCCCTGTGTCGGCTGACCTCCTGGTGCTAAACTTCACCCTGGGACCGGTGGGGCTCCACGTGTCCCTGCTGAGCCTGGTCGGAGTCGTGCTGGCCTACCTGGTCGCGCGCTCACTCTTCTAGCAGGAGGTCACCATGGGAAACCTCGGGTTCTCCGAGATCATGATCATCCTCGTGGTCGTCCTCCTCGTGTTCGGGGCCAAGCGGCTGCCCGAGATGGGCGCCTCGATCGGCAAGGGCCTGCGGGAGTTCAAGCGCAACCTGTCCGACACGCAGGACGCAATCACGCGCGCCGATGACCCGGGTGCGCTGCCGCCGCGCCACATGGATTCCCAGGCTGGAGCGCCGCCCAACTCGGGGGAGCCGAAGCGGTTGTCGCAGTAGGGGGCGTCAGGGCGTCAGGACGTCATGTCGTCAGGAACGCAAACGAGGGCGACCCGTATGGCCGCCCTCGCTCATTTTGCCTGACGCCCTGACGCCCTGACGCCTATATCTGCGGCTGCGCCGCCTGGGTGCGGGCCCGCTCCATCAGCTCTGCCCGGTGATCCTCGATCTTCGCCTGGGACCGAAGCGCGTCGAGGTAGTTCCGCACCCGGTTCTGCCGCGCCACGCGAATGGCCATCCGGCGGTCCTCATCCAGCTTCCGGGCAAACTCGGCGGAATCGGCAACGGTGTGCTTCAACGTGCGCAGCACGTACAGGCCGTCGCCCGTCTCGATGACGCCCGAGAGGCCCCCGTCCGGCAGTGCGAACGCCGTCCCCACGAGTTCCGGATCCTGCAGCGGCGGGTTGACGCGGGGGAAGGGCCCCAGTTCCCGGTTGGGGAGGTGCATGGCAGCGGCCGCCGCGGCCATCGTTTCGCCGCCCTTCACCCGGGCAATGAATGCCTGCGCCACGTCGCGCGCCTTGACCAGCTTCTTCTCGTCCCGGATGGCCTGCTCCACCGAGCCACGGATGTCCTCGAGTGGTGGGGTCCCGGCCGGCGTGATGCTGTCGAGCCGGAAGAGGAAGTAGGCGTAGTCGGTCTCGATGACCTGGCTCACGTCGCCCGCCCGCGACTGGAAGGCCCACACGCCGGCATCGGGAACGACAAGGTTCCCCGCCTGCACCCTGGCACCCTCCTGCACGCCACCCGCCTTCCGGACGTCGAGGTGAAGCTTCGCCGCCACCTCGGTGAAGTTCGACGCGGGATCGGTGGCGTCGGCCACGCGGTCGAGCGAGTCGGCGGCGCTGTCGAGCCGGTCCCGGTGCTCCCCCACGATCTCGACCGGAATGAGGATGTGCCGTCCGCGGGCCTTGTTGCCCGTCCGGCTGGTGACCTGGATGATGTGGTAGCCGAACGCCGAGAGCACCGGTTCCGAAATGGCGTTGACCGGCAGCGAGAAGGCCGCCCGGTCGAAGGCCGGATCCATGCTGCCCCGGGTCCACTCGCCGAGGTCGCCACCCCGGACGGCAGAGACGGAGTCGGACGACTCGCGCTGCGCCACGTCCGCGAAGGGCGCCCCGCCCACGATCTCGTTCCGCACCTGGGTGGCACGCGCCAGGGCGGCGGCCGAGTCCGAGGCATCTGCCAGGCGCGGCATCTGCACATAGCTCAGGTATGCCGTGCGGGGCCGCGAGAAACGATCCTCGTGCTGCCGGTAGTACTCCGCCACCTCGGCGGCGGTCACGTTCACCGCCGAGTCGGGCACCACGTTTCGCGGCAGGATCGGCGTCAACGAGATCGTGACCTGCTCGTTCTGGTCCCGGTACTGCTGCCACAGCGCCGCGTCCGAGAGGTACACGTCGGCGGTGACAGCCGCGAGGAGCTTGCTGCGGCGAATCTCGGCCCGGTACTGCGAGGCGAGGGCGTCGAGCATCGGGGCCGCCACTGGCGAGGTGAGCCAGCGGCGGTACTTTGCGAGGTCGAACTGGCTGTCGGTCTGGAACTCCGAGGCACGCATGAACTCGGGGAGCGGCTCGTTCCGCATGGCCTCGATGACTTCGTCCTGCGAGACCGTGATGCCGTAGCGCTTGTACTGGGATTCGAGCACCGCGTCGTTGACGAACTGGTCCCAGACCGAGTTCCGGACCTGCTGCACCTCCTCGAGGCTCATCCGGCCCTGCCGCTGCTGGGCGTCGAGCGTCCGCTGGACGGCGGCCTCGTACACGCGACCATCAACCGACTGGCCATTGATGGAGCCGGCAGACGTCCGGCTGAACATCGTGGTCCCGCCGCCATCGAAGATGCCGCTCAGGGACACCATGAAGAGCAGCATGAGGAAGCCGAAGAGGACGGCCGCGATCTTGGTCGAAAAGTTGCGAACTGACTGCATGCAGAAGCTCCCGGCGGACCAAAAGGTGCGAAAAGGGCCATAAGACTAAGACTGACAACACGAAAGCTCAAGCGCAGGAATGGTCATGGCTGTTGACACCTGCGACAGATGCCCTTAACTTAGGGCGTTATCCCCCAACAACTTACGCGCACGGACCCCGGATGGCGATCAGCGAGATCGAGAAGCTGGAACGACGCTACCAGGAAAACCCGCAGGGGCTCACCTTCGCCCCGCTGGCCGAGGCATATCGCAAGTCCGGGGATCCCGAACGTGCGTTGGCCAGGCTGCTGCCCGGACTCGAGCTGCACCCGGACTACATCCCGGCCAGCATCGTCCAGGGTCGCTGCCACCTCGACATGGGCAACGACGCCGGGGCCGAGGCCTCGTTCGCCCACGTCCTGTCGCTTGACGCCGAGAATGTGATTGCCCTGAAGGCGCTGGCGGACATTGCCGAACGGGGGGCGCGTTTCCCCGACGCCGTGCGGTGGCTCGAGCAACTGCTGGCGGTCGATCGGACCAATGAGGTCGCAGGGGCGCAACTCGATCGGGTGCGGTCTGCAGCTGACCAGGCCGCGACGGCCGGGGAAGGTGCCCTCGTGACGGGTGCACTGGATGTGGGGGACGATGTCGTGCCTGCGGTGGAGGGGCTGGAGGTCGAGATGCCACCCTCGCCCGAGCCGGAACCCGCCGCTGACGCATTGCCCCCGCTGTCCACGGTGGAGCGGGCCACCGAGACGGCTCGACTGGGCGACGAGGAACCGACCACACCCGTGACGCCGGCGTTCGACCCGGCATCGCTGGCCTATGGCAACCGGGACTCCGATGCATCGGTGCTGGACGATGCGATCCTGGGCGTGACGCAATTGGGCGGGGGCGAGGACATCGTGCTGGAGGCGGCACCGAGCACCGAGTACCAGCTTCCCAGCGCATCCGAGGACTTCGGCAGGCCGTCGGTGGAAGCCACCGGGACGGCCTCCGAGTTCCAGCTCCCGTCGGCATCGGAAGAGCTTGACCTGACGCCATCCTCCGGGGCGTCGGAGTACCAGCTTCCCTCCGCGAGCGACGACCTGTCCCTGCCTGACATGACGTCCATGGGCGGGGCGTCGGAGTTCCAGCTCCCGGACGCTGCCGGCGACCTGGGCACGGTGCCCCTGACTGGCACCGAGCACAACGAGTTCCAGGCTCCCGATGCCGCCCATGACCTGGCAGGCCATGACGTCGTGCCCGCTGCTCCCGCTCCGCTGGCGGCAGCGGCACCAGCTGGCGATCCGGCCGGCGAAGTGCCGGCCGACGCGCCGCCAGTGCCGTTGATGGACGCACCGGAACCGGCGGGCGAACCCGACGTGGCACCGGGAGAGTGGCGGACCTGGTCCGATGCCGCGCTCGATCCCGCAGCGGCCCCATTCCAGGCAGAGGCACCGGAGCCGCCCGCCTGGATGCCGCCGGTCGAGGCCTCCCTGCCACCCGCGATCCCGGATGCCCCGCCGGCCGATGCACCAGTCGAGCCCGTTGCTCCACTGGCAAGTTCGGGGTTTGATGCCGAGGTGCCGGGAGTGCCCGATGCTGAACCCGAGGCTGTCGCCACCCCGGAGGCTTCGGTCGCGAGTGACGGGGTGCCGGGCGATACGGTGGTGGCGGGGGACGACTATGATGTCGAGGCCGAGCTGGTCGTCACCGAGAGCATGGCCGAGTTGTTCCTGGCCCAGGGGCACTCTGCTGATGCCCTCCGCGTGTACCGGCAGCTGCTGGACCGGCGCCCGGGCGACGAGCGCCTGGTGCGGCTGGTGGCCCAGCTCGAGGTGGAGGCGATCGCCGAGGAGCCGACGCCGCGCCTTGCCGCGAGCATGTCGGGCGGCACCTCGGTGCGCGAGATGATGCGCTCGCTGCTGACCTCGCGGCCCAATGGAGCGGAGCGTGTGGTCGCCCCGGCGTCCACGGGCCCGGATGCCCCGGGCTCTCCCACCAGGCCGGCGCCCGACCACCTCACGCTCAGTGCCATCTTCGGCGATGATGCCGCACCCATGCCTCCGGTCATGCGCGCACCACCGGCCCGTCCGGCGGTCGATCCCGGCGTCACCTTCGACGAGTTCTACGGCGCGGCCGCCCAGCCTGCCGCCGGCGGGCACGAGCGCTCGACGCGCCTGCCCGATGGTGACGACGACCTCGACCAGTTCCACGACTGGCTGCAGAACCTCAAGCGCTGATGCGCATCGCCGTCCTCAACGGCCCCAACCTCAACCTGCTGGGTCGGCGCGAGCCGGAGCTCTACGGCCGCGAGACGCTGCAGGACATCGAGACCCGCGTCCGGTCAGTGGCGGGCGAGGTGGGCGTCGACATCGACTGGTTCCAGTCGAACCACGAGGGGGCCCTGATCGACGCGGTGCAGGGCCTGCCGGGCCGGGCTGATGGTGCCATCGTCAATGCCGGCGCGCTGACCCATTCCAGCCTGGGCCTGCGCGACGCCTTCCTGGCGGTGAAGGTCCCCTTCGTCGAGGTGCACCTCAGCAACCTCTTCGCGCGCGACATGGCGCGACAGCACACCGTGCTCGGGGACCTGGCCCTCGGGTTCATCTGCGGATTCGGGGCCGACGGCTACCTGCTGGCGCTGAGGGCGCTCGCCGGCAAGCTCCGGTGACGGCGCCGCCCTATGCCGATCGGCGCGCGGCACTCGTTGCCGCGTTCGGGACCGACGGTCTCGATGCCCTGCTGGTGCAGCACCTGCCGAACGTCAGGTACCTGACGGGGTTCACCGGCTCGGCAGGGCTGCTGCTGGTGGCGCGTGATGCGACGATCCTGGTCACGGACTTCCGCTATGCGTCGCAGGCGCCGCAGGAGGCGCGCGACATCGACGTCCAGGTGGACGCCACGTCCATATGGGACCGGCTCGGGCGCGTGGTGGGGGCGCACAAGGTGGAGCGGCTCGGGATCGAGTCGCACGTGATGACCACGCGGGACGCCGATCGGCTCAGTCGCCTCACCCGCGCCAGGGTGGTGCCGGTCGCGGAGCTGGTCGAGTCGTTGCGCGTGGCGAAGGATCCCGGCGAGGTGGCCGCCATTCGTGCGGCGGCGGCCCTGGCCACGGAGGCGCTCGCCGAGGTGCTGCCGCGGGTTCGGGTGGGCGACCGGGAGGTGGATGTGGCGGCCAGCCTCGAGGCGGCCCTGCGCCGGCGGGGCAGCGAATGGCACCCCTTCCAGACCATCGTCGCATCGGGACCGCGTGCGGCACTACCGCATGCCCGGAGCAGCACCAGGCCCGTGGGCCAGGGAGAGCTCCTGCTGCTCGACTTCGGGGCCCAGGTGGATGGCTACTGCGCCGACCTCACCCGCATGGCGGTGCTGGGCCGGGCCGATGGCCAGCAACGCGCGGTGCATGCGATCGTGGCCGAGGCGCAGGCCCGGGCCCGGGCCGGGGTGCGGGCCCGGCAGACCGGCCGGGAGGCCGATGCGCTGGCACGCGACGTGATTGCTGCCCGGGGCCATGGCGAGGCGTTCGGGCACTCGCTGGGTCATGGGCTCGGGCTTGAGGTGCACGAGGCGCCGCGGCTGTCCCAGGTGAACGAGGCGCCACTGCCGGTGCATGCCGTGGTGACGATCGAACCGGGGATCTATCTTCCGGGCTGGGGCGGGGTCCGTCTGGAGGACGATGTCTACCTCGGCCCCGCGGGCCCGGAGCTCCTCTCCGACGGCCGGACCGACCTTCTCGAGCTCACGTAGCCTGCAGTCCCACACGGACGGAGGACGCCGTTGTCGCCCGACGAGATGAAGCAACTCGCGCAGATGCTGCAGAAGATGCCGGGCCTGAAGGCCATCGAGCTCAAGGACGTGAAGCGCCTCGCCGACCTCCTGCGCGAGTCGCCCGAGATCGGCTCCATTGAGGTGCAGGGGCTCTTCGGCACCCGGGTGGTCATCACCCGGACGGCGCAGGGTGGGGTCGCGGCGTACCCCGCGGTCGGGACGTATGCGCCGCCCGTGGCGATGGCTGCGGCCGCGCCGGCGCTGCATGCGGCCGGGGAGGGCGCCCAGGCGACGGCCCCCGTGGCCGCGCCTTCCACGCTCAAGGAAGTCAAGTCACCGATGGTGGGGACGTTCTACAAGGCGCCCGAGCCCGGGGCCGACCCGTACGTCTCCGTGGGCACCCGGGTCTCGCCGGGGCAGACCGTCTGCATCATCGAGGCGATGAAGATCATGAACGAGATCGAGGCGGAGGTCGCCGGCGTGGTCCGCGAGGTCCTCGTGGACGACGCGACGCCGGTGGAGTACGGGCAGGTCCTCTTCCGGGTGGACCCGAATGGCTGACCCGACCGCGGCCGGGAGCCTGCCGGCCTTCAACTTCAAGCAGGCGATCTCGCACATGGTCCAGCGGAATGGCTCGGACCTCCTGCTCAAGGTCGGGCGCCAGCCCACCATCCGGCTGAACGGCGACCTCACGGCCCTCGACATGCAGCCGCTCAAGCCGGAGGACCTCAAGCTCCTGGCCGAGCAGATCATGACGCCGCGGCAGGTGAAGGAGTTTGCCGAGAAGAAGGAGGCGGACTTCGCGATTGGCGTGCCGGGCGTGGGCCGCTTCCGCACCAACATCTACCAGCAGCGCGGCACCCTGGCCTTTGCGTTCCGCGCGATCCCCTACGAGGTGAAGACGGTGCGGGAACTGGCCCTGCCGACGGTGCTCGAGGAGATCTCGATGCGGGCCCGCGGCCTGGTGCTGGTGACCGGCGTGACCGGCTCGGGCAAGTCCACCTGCCTCGCAGCCATGATCAACCACGTGAACCACCACCGCCGGGTCAACGTCATCACCATCGAGGACCCGATCGAGTTCCTCCATCGCGACGTCTCGGCCAACATCTCGCAGCGCGAGGTGGGGAGCGACACCCTGTCCTTCGGCTCGGCGCTGCGCCACGTCCTCCGGCAGGACCCGGACGTCATCCTGATCGGCGAGATCCGCGACATGGAGACGCTGGACACCGCACTCAAGGCGGCCGACACGGGCCACCTCGTGTTCTCCACGCTCCACACCACCGATGCGACCCAGACCATCAACCGGGTCATCTCGTTCTACCCGCCCCACCAGCACCAGGAAGTGCGCTCGCTGCTCTCCACCGCGCTGCAGGCGGTGGTGTCGCTCCGGCTGGTGCCGCGGAAGGATGGTCGCGGGCGGGTGCCGGCGTGCGAGGTGCTGATCAACACGGCGGCGGTGGCGGACAACATCCGCGACATCGAGAAGCAGCTGAACATCCCCGACCTCATCTCCGAGGGCTCCACTGCCTACGGGATGCAGTCGTTCGACCAGTCGCTCATGAAGTGGTACAAGGACGGGGCCGTCTCCTACGAGAGCGCCCTGTTCTACTCCAGCAACCCGAGCGAGTTTGCCCTGCGGGCCTCGGGGATCGAGGCGTCGTCCGACCGCACCTTCACCGACATCACCGGCGGCCCCGCGGCGTCCGGCGCCACGGCCTGAGCCCCCATGTTCCGCAAGGTCCTCATCGCCAACCGCGGGGAGATTGCCCTGCGTGTCATCCGTGCCTGCCGGGAGCTGGGCGTGCAGACCGTGGCCGTGTACAGCGAGGCCGACCGGGAGTCGCTGCATGTGCGCTTCGCGGATGACGATGTCTGCATCGGCCCGCCGCCCGGGCGCCAGTCGTACCTGCGCATCCCCAACCTGATCGCGGCCGCGGAGATCACCGGGGCCGACGCGATCCATCCCGGGTACGGGTTCCTGGCCGAGAACGCCGAGTTCGCCGAGACCTGCGGCGCCTCCAACATCACCTTCATCGGGCCGACGGCCGACCAGATCCGCTCCATGGGTGACAAGGCCACGGCGCGCCGGCTGGCAAAGGAGGCTGGCGTCCCCACGGTGCCCGGGTCGGCGGGGACCATCGAGGACCCGGAGGAGGCCCTGCAGGTCGCCGAGGGCATCGGGTTCCCCGTGATCATCAAGGCCACGGCGGGCGGCGGCGGCAAGGGCATGCGCATCGCCTGGGATGCCGAGCAGTTCGTGCAGCTCTACAGCCTGGCGCAGAACGAGGCGCTGTCGGCATTCGGGAACGGCTCCGTGTACGTGGAGAAGTACCTGCAGCAGCCGCGGCACGTGGAGATCCAGGTGCTGGGCGACACGCACGGCACCGTGGTGCATCTGGGCGAGCGTGACTGCTCGGTGCAGCGGCGGCACCAGAAGCTCATCGAGGAGAGCCCGAGCCCGGCCCTCACGCCGGAGATCCGGCGGGCCATGGGCGAGGCGGCCGTGCGGCTGGCGCAGAACATCAACTATGTCGGCGCCGGCACCATCGAGTTCCTGCTGGACGGCGACGGGTCGTTCTACTTCATGGAGATGAACACCCGCATCCAGGTGGAGCACCCGGTCACCGAGATGGTGACGAGCTTCGACCTGGTGAAGGACCAGATTCGCATCGCGGCGGGCGAGCCGCTCTCGTTCAAGGGCAATGGTGAGTACCTGCGCGGGCACGCCATCGAGTGCCGGATCAACGCGGAGGACCCCTACCGCAACTTCCAGCCGAGCCCGGGCCTCATCACGGCGTACCATCCACCCGGTGGGCCGGGCGTGCGGGTGGACACGCACGTGTACGCGGGGTACACCGTGCCGCCCTACTACGACTCGCTCCTCGCCAAGGTCATCGTGCACGGCAATGACCGGCAGGAGGCGCTGCTGCGGATGGGCCAGGCCCTGGACAGCTTCATCCTCGAGGGGCCCACCACCACCATCTCGTTCCTCGCGCGGGTCATCCGCTCGCCCGGCTTCGTGGCCGGCGAGGTGGACACGCGCTACCTCGAGCGCGAAGCCCACCTCCTCTCACCCGAAGCATGAGGCTGGACGTGGCCCTGGTGCCGGCCGGCCTGGCTCCCCAGGAACCGGCCGGGCGCACCGTCGTCGTCATCGACATCCTGCGCGCGACCACGACCATCTGCACCGCGCTGGCCCATGGCGCCCGCGCGGTGATCCCCTGCGCGTCACCCGACGAGGCCGCGCGCCTGCTGCACTCGGTGGGCCCGGACGTCGTGCTCGCGGGCGAGCGTCATGCCCTCCCGATCCCGGGATTCCACCTCGGGAACAGCCCGGGGGAGATGCAGGCGGCGGCCGTCGGCGGCAAGCTCGTGGCGCTGGCCACCACGAACGGTTCGCGGGCCTTCCTGGGCGTGTCGCAGGCGCTGGAGGTGCTGGCAGGGGCGGCCGTCAACTTCACCGCCGTCACCGAACGCCTGCACGCGGCCCTCACGGCGGGGCGCGACGTGCTCATCGTGTGCGCGGGGCGCGAGGGACGCTTCGGGCTGGATGATGCCTATGCGGCAGGCCGCATGGTGCAGCGGGCCCTGGGCGCCGCGCCCGCCGGCGTGGCGCTCAATGATTCAGCCGTGGCGGCCGTGGCGGTGGCGGCGGCCCTCGGCGACGACTGGGAAGCCGCCCTCCGCCGCGCCCAGGCGGCTGATGACCTCGCGAAAGTGGGCCTGGGTGATGATGTCCACGCCGCCGCACTGGTGGACAGTGCGCCGGTCGTACCGTCCCTCCGGGACAACCGCCTGACCCTCGCCCCGTGACGCGAGGCTATTTTTCCGGGGTGCCGAGGTTGAGCCGCCAATGACCCCTGACAATCCCGCCGCCAGTCACCCGGTTCGCCGCCGCTTCGGGGCGCTTGCGGCCCTGGTGCTGGGCCTCTTCCTGGGCCTGACACTCCTGCCTGTCTCCCTGACGGGCCGCGTCGGCGGGTTCCTCGGGGACCGGCTCTGGCACATGCTCGGTGTTGGTGCGCTCGCGCTGCCCATCCTGGGCGTCGCGCTGGCCCTCGCGGGGTTCGACCGGCTGGGCCGCCTCGACATGAAGCGGGTGTCACTCCTCATTGGTGGCATTGGCCTCCTGCTCCCCTACCTCATCGGCACCCTGGGCCGGGTTACCACCGCCGAGCTGGGCGACCGCACCAGCGGCCTTGGGCAGTTGGTGGGCTGGTTCCCGGGGTTCTTTGCCACCTACGTCCCCAACCTGCTCGGCGTGGCCGGTGCGGTGTTGCTCGGCTTCCTGGCGCTTTCCGCCGTGACGCTGGTGACGCTCGCGTGGCATCCGCTGCAGCGGCTGGAGAACGTGGCGCGCGCGGAGCCGGCGGCGGCAGTGGGCAAGGTGGAACGGAAGTCGAGGCCGTTCGAGGGGCCGCGTGAGGCCAGTGCGGTGGTCGAACCCCCGGCCCCGCCGGAGCCGGTGGCCGAGGCGCCGGTGAAGGCGGCGCTCAAGCTGCTCAAGCCGAAGAAGAAGCCGGAGCATCCGGAGAAGGCGGTGCGGGCGGATGACCTTGACACGGAGCTGCCGCCGCTCGACCTGCTGGTGCCGCCCCAGCCGCCCGACGCCGACGTGGGCGACGCACAACTGGACCGGCTGGGCCAGTCGCTGCTGGAGACGCTGCGCACCTTCAAGGTGGAGGGCAGCATTGCGGGGCGCACCACGGGCCCGGTGGTGACCCAGTTCGAGGTGGTCCCCGCGCCGGGGGTCAAGGCGCAGCGCATCGTCGCCCTGGCCGACGACCTGGCGATGGCCATGCGGGCGCCGTCGATTCGCGTGGCGCCGATTCCCGGCAAGGGAGCCGTGGGCGTCGAGGTGCCCAATCCCCGGGCGCGCATGGTCACCCTGCGCGAGCTGCTGGAGTCCCCCGAGTGGACCAACACGCGGGGGATGCTTCCGCTGGCGCTCGGGCGCGACCTCGAGGGGAAGCCCATCATTGCCGACCTCGCCAAGATGCCGCACCTGCTGATCGCCGGCGCCACCGGCACCGGCAAGTCGGTCGCGATCAACAGCCTCATCACCAGCCTGGTGTACCGCTACACCCCGCGGGAGCTCCGGCTGCTGATGGTGGACCCGAAGATGGTGGAGCTGTCGATGTACAACACGCTCCCCCACCTTCGCCACAAGGTGGTGACCAACAGCCACGATGCCGCCTCGGTGCTCAAGTGGTCGGTGTTCGAGATGAACCGGCGGTACGAGTTGCTCCAGGCCAACGGCGCCCGGAACCTGGCGGACTTCAACCGGAAGGTCGACGAGGGCAAGCCGCTGCGGCACCCGGCGCGGCCCAAGCCCACCCTGGCCACGGTCGCCGCCGAGGCGCCCGACACCCCGCCGGAGGCGCCCGAGCCCGACGTGTACGCCGACGGGCCGTTGCCGATGATCGTCCTGATCATTGACGAGCTGGCCGACCTCATGATGACGGTGCAGGGCGAGGTCGAGACGCCGCTCGCCATGCTGGCGCAGAAGGCCCGTGCCATCGGCATCCACCTCATCCTCGCGACGCAACGACCGAGCGTAAACGTCCTCACCGGCCTCATCAAGGCGAACTTCCCCAGCCGGATCGCGTTCCGCGTCGCCTCGAAGGTGGACAGCCGGACGATCCTCGACGGAAATGGCGCCGAGGCGCTGCTGGGGAATGGCGACATGCTCTTCCTCCCGCCCGGCAAGAGCGAGCCCTGGCGGCTGCAGGGTGCCTTCATCGGCACCGAGGAGAGCGAAGGGCTCATGGACTGGTTTGCCGAGCGGCGGGAGCGCCGGCAGAAGCAGGTGGCGAGCCAGGGCGAGCGGGCGGAGGAAGACATCCTGGCGGTCATCCGGGCGCAGGAATCGGACGAGGAGGGCGGCCCGCGCGACCTGGGCGACGAGAAGCGCGATGCGGTCTTCCGCGAGGCGGCGGAACTCTGCATCCAGAACCAGGGCGGATCGACGTCGCTGCTGCAGCGCCGGCTGAGCATTGGCTACGGCCGGGCGGCGCGGGTGATCGACCAGCTGCACATGGCGGGGATCCTGGGCCCACCCGACGGCAGCAAGCCGCGGGAAGTCCTCATCGGGTTCGACCAGCTCGACGAGTATTGCGGCTGACTCCACCCGCGCCCGCGGGTTTTCCATCCTCGTTGCGCGAACATGATGCCGCAGGGTCCGGTGACCTGCGGCATTGTTGTGTCATGACCGCCCGCGCACCCATTCCACCAGAGCACTGGACCGACCCCCGCCACCTGCGCGGGCTCGATGGCGAGCATCGCGCGCGGCGGCACCTCGAAGCACAGGGCTACGAGGTCCTTGCCCACCGCTACCGGCTCGGCCGGCTCGAGCTCGACCTGGTGGCCCGCCGCGGAGCGATCGTGGCGTTCGTGGAGGTCAAGACTCGCTGCAGCTCACGGTTCGGCAGCCCGTCGGAAGCGGTCGGGTGGCGGAAGCGCCGGTCGCTGGCGCGGGTGGCGTCGGCCTGGATCCTCCGGCATGGGCGCTGGGGCGACACGTACCGGTTCGACGTGGTGGAGGTGTTCATGGGGTTCGGGGGGCGGCGGGAGGTCCGGCACATTGAGGATGCGTGGCGGATTGACTGGTGACTGATATTCGGCCACATTGGCACTATTGCTTCGGCAGTTATTCGGCCTTACATTGTTCCGCAGGTATCGTTGTGTAGCAAAATCATCCACATTTTGAGGTAAGCATGCCCGCCGACGACACCAAGCTCGAGACCGAGCGCAAGAAGGCCTTGAGCCTCGCCATCTCCCAGATCGAGAAGCAGCTGGGGAAGGGGTCCATCATGCGCATGGGGGCAGACACCCCGCGTGAGCGCATCGGCGTGATCCCGACCGGGGCCATCAACCTGGATGCCGCCATCGGGGTCGGTGGCGTGCCGCGGGGCCGGATCACCGAGATCTACGGGCCGGAGTCCTCCGGCAAGACCACCCTCTGCCTCCACCTGGTGGGCAACGTCCAGAAGTCCGGGGGAGTCGCCGCCTACGTGGACGCCGAGCACGCGCTGGACGTGGAGTATGCGCGGAAGCTGGGCGTGGATGTGGAGAACCTCCTGGTGTCGCAGCCGGACACGGGCGAGCAGGCGCTGGAGATCGTGGAGATCCTGGTGCGGTCGGGCGCCGTCGACCTGGTGGTGATCGACTCGGTCGCGGCCCTGGTGCCCAAGGCGGAGATCGAGGGGGAGATGGGCGACAGCCATGTGGGCCTGCAGGCGCGACTCATGAGCCAGGCGCTGCGCAAGCTGGCGGGAGCCATCAACCGTTCCAACTGTGCCGTGGTGTTCATCAACCAGTTGCGCGAGAAGATCGGCGTGATGTTCGGGAACCCGGAGACCACCACCGGCGGCAAGGCGCTCAAGTTCTACGCCTCGGTGCGGCTCGACATCCGGCGCATCGGCCCGGTGAAGGAGCGGGAGGCGGTGATCGGGAACCGGGTGCGGGTGAAGGTGGTGAAGAACAAGGTGGCGCCACCGTTCCGCCAGGCGGAGTTTGACGTGATGTTCGACGAGGGCATCAGTCACACGTCGCTGGTGGTGGACCTGGCGAGCGAGGCGAACATCATCCAGAAGTCGGGGGCGTGGTACTCCTATGGCGACCAGCGGATCGGGCAGGGCCGGGAGAACGCGAAGCTGTTCCTGCGCGACAACCCCACGCTGCTGGGTGAGGTGGAGACGAAGGTGAAGGACCTGCTCGGCGTGCGCACCGGCGGGGCTGTGGCGGAGGCCGAGGAATAGGCATGGACCATCGCGTCACGACCGTCATACCAGATCCGAGTCGTCCGGGCGCGGTGCGCATCGAGTCCACCGGGGGCGGCAGCTGGACCATTGCCGCCGACGATGCGGCCGCCCTCGGGCTTGGTCCCGGCACGCCGGTCGAGGCGTCGGTGGAGGGCGCCGTGGAGCGCGCGGCCGATGCCGAAGCAGCCATGCGGTGGGGGCTCCGGGCGCTGGCACGCCGCCCCTACGCCAGCACCGACCTGGCCCGCCGCCTCCTGCTCAAGGGCCACCCGGCGGCGGCAGTGGACGTGGCCATCGAGCGGCTCGCCACGCGCGGCCTGCTCGACGACCTCGCCTTTGCACGCAGCTACGCCGAGACGCGCACCGGGCGGGGCCGGGGCCCGGCGCGCATCCGGCGCGACCTGCTCGCCATGGGCGTCTCTGATGCCGTGGTTCGCTCGGCGCTCGACCAGGCCCAGGCCGGCGAGGCGTCGGTGGCCGACCGGGCGCTGGCGCTTGCCCGGCAACGGGCCCCGAGGCTTGCCGGCCTGCCGCGGCACGCCCAGCGACGGCGGCTCCTGGCCTTCCTGACGCGGCGCGGGTTCGCGGGCCAGGCGGCGGTGCAGGCCATTCGCCAAGTTGTGGGGTGATACCGAGTTCCCTGTATATTGCCGGGATGAAGTCCAGCCTGATCCGGCGCCGCTTCCTCGACTATTTCGTCGCCCGCGGCCATCGCGAAGTGCCCAGCTCCTCCCTGGTCCCTGCGGACGATCCCACGCTCCTGTTCACCAACGCCGGAATGGTGCAGTTCAAGCGCACCTTCCTGGGCCAGGAGCACCGCGACTACGCCCGGGCAACCACGTCGCAGAAGTGCGTGCGGGCGGGCGGAAAGCACAACGATCTCGAGCAGGTGGGGCATACGGCACGGCACCACACCTTCTTCGAGATGCTGGGGAACTTCTCGTTTGGCGACTACTTCAAGCGCGAGGCGATCCGCTACGCGTGGGAGTTTGTCACCTCGCCGGAGTGGCTGGGCATCAGCGCTGACCGCCTTCGCGTGTCGGTGCACCACGCCGATGACGAGGCGCGCGCGCTGTGGCGCGAGATCTCGGGCCTCCCCGACCACCGGATCTACGGGCTCGGCGACAAGGACAATTTCTGGCAGATGGGCGACACCGGTCCGTGCGGGCCGTGCAGCGAGATCTACGTGGACTTGCAGGTGGGTGGCGGCCCGGCCGCCGGGGACGTCATCGGCCGGGAGGAGTTCGAGCGGCTCGCCGAGTCAGGGCGCTTCCTCGAGATCTGGAACCTCGTGTTCATGCAGTTCGACCGCTCGGCCGACGGCACGCTGACGCCGCTGCCCAAGCCGTCGGTGGACACCGGGGCGGGCCTCGAGCGCATCACGGCCGTGCTGCAGGGCGAGGACAACAACTTCCACACCGACCTCTTCCTCCCGCTGCTCCGGAAGGTGGAGGAGCTGGTGGGGCGTCCCTACGACCGCGGGCCTGCGGGGGCATCGTACCGGGTGCTGGCCGACCACGCCCGTGCCGTGGCGTTCCTGCTGGCCGATGGCTGCTACCCGGGGAACGAGGGCCGTGGCTACGTGTTGCGCCGGATCCTCCGGCGCGCCGTGCGGCATGCCTGGCTGCTGGGCCGGCGGGAGCCGACCCTGGTGCACCTTACGGGCATCGTGGTGCGCGACCTGGGCGAGGTGTACCCGGAGCTGGTGGAGAAGGCCGACTACATCGCCCGGCTCACCCGGATCGAGGAGGAGCGCTTCCTCGAGACCATCGAGGGTGGGCTCACGCGCATGAACGAACTGCTCGCGAGCGGCGCCACGGTGATCCCCGGGGACGAGGCCTTCCGGCTGTACGACACCTTCGGCTTCCCCATCGACCTCACGAGCCTCATTGCGGAGGAGAACGGGGCGTCCGTGGACCTGGCGGGGTTCGAGGCTGCGCTGGAGGCACAGCGGACACGGTCACGCGTGGCGCGCCGATCGGTGCTGGATGGCGGGCCGGCCGTCCACGTGTCGGCCGCCGGTGCGTGGCGCGACCTGCGCGACGGACGCCAGGAGTTCGTGGGCTACGAGGCCGACACGGTGGACACCGATCCACTCGCGTTCCGGCAGGTGGGCGACCGGGTGGAACTCATCCTCCGCGAGAACCCGTTCTACGTCGAGTCGGGCGGGCAGGTGAGCGACACCGGGCGGGTCGAGGGCACCGGCTGGATGCTGCCTGTCGACCGCGTGTACCGGGATCCCGACGGGCGCGGCACGGTCGTCGCCGGCGCCCTGCCGCAGTTCGAGCCCACCTCGATGCGGGCAGCGGTGGACGCCACCCGGCGGCGCAACATCGAACGGAACCACAGCGCCACGCACCTGGTGCATGCCGCCCTCCGGAAGCACCTCGGCACGCACGTGCGGCAGCAGGGGTCGCTGGTGGACGAGCACCACCTGCGCTTCGACTTCTCCCACCACGGGCCGATCGAGGCCGAGGTGCTGCAGCAGGTCGAGCGCGAGGTGAACGCGCGCATCTGGGAGAACGCGGAGGTGGAGACCCGGCAGATGCGCTACGCCGACGCCCTGCAGCTCGGTGCCATGGCCCTCTTCTCCGAGAAGTACGGCGAGCACGTGCGCGTGGTGTTCATGGGACCCAGCTCGATCGAGTTGTGTGGCGGCACCCACGTGCGCTCCACGGGGCAGGTGGGGCTCTTCCAGGTTGCCTCCCAGGGCGGCGTCGCGGCCGGCGTGCGGCGCATTGAGGCCGTGACGGGCCCGGAGGCGTACGCGCGGATGGAAGACCTGCAGCGGCGCCTGGCCGACGTGGGCCGCCTGCTCAGGGCCCAGCCGGAACACCTGGAGCGCAAGCTGGAACAGCTCCTCCTGGAGCGGGAGCGACTCGCCGAGCGAGTGGCCGAGCTGCTCAAGTCTGGTGGTGGCGGCACCGTGGCCGGCACGGAGGTCGAGGTGGGGGGCGTGGCCGTCACCGTGGGCGACACCACGGCGGAGGACCGCGACGAGATCGCGGCGGTGGCCGACACCTTTCGCTCGGGGCGCGAGCGCGCCGTGCTGGTGCTGTTCGGCACCGCCGGCAAGGGTGCCATTCACGTGGCCGTCACCGACGACCTGGTGCGTGCGGGGCGGAAGGCTGGCGACCTGGTGAACCGCCTCGCCGCGCTGAGTGGTGGACGCGGCGGCGGGCGACCGCACTTTGCCTCGGCAGGGGCAGGCGATCCCGCGCAGCTGGGCGCCGCGCGCGATGCCACGGCCACCGTGGTTGCCGACTGGCTGGGGGCGGGCTGAGTATCCCGGCCTGGGTCACCGAGCGCACAACGCACGCGCCCGGCGTGCTCCGGGAGAGGGTCATCGCGTACGTGACGAGCGCGGTGGACCAACCTCCGGGGACGGCCGGGACCGGCGCCGCTGGCGGGCCAGACGCACTGGCCGAGCGCCTGGCCGGCGCCGCACGGGCAGCACTCACGGCCGCGTCGGCCCAATCGGGTGGCCGTGCCGCGGCGCTTGACCTGCTCGCCGCCGACGCGCTCGTCACCCTCGCCCTCCTGCGACAGGCCGAGGAGGAGCCGGCCATGCTCCAGGCCTTTGCTGCGCGGTTGCTCGAGCTGGAGTTCACCGCGGCATGATCGACCTGCATTCCCACCTCCTGCCTGCCGTGGATGACGGCTCGCAGTCCCTGGATCGCTCGGTGACGGTGCTCCGGGAGCAGGCCGCGCGCGGGGTGGCCGACATCGTGCTCACGCCGCACATGGCGGCGAGCGAGCTGGGCCGGGGCGTGCCCCCGGCGCATGACCGGGCCTTCGCGCAGCTGGTGGCGAAGGCGCCTGCCTCACCGCGGCTGCATCGCGGCGCGGAAGTGATGCTCGACCGGCCCCTCACACCGGAGTCGGCGGCGCGTCCCGAGTTCCGGCTGGGCGGCGGCCCGGTGATGCTGGTGGAGTTCCCGCGGCTCGTGGCATTCGAGGCGGTGTGGCACGCCCTGCGGAACCTTTCCGAGCTGGGCGTCGTGCCGCTGCTGGCGCATCCCGAGCGCTATGCCTCCTGCAGCCCCACGGCGGTGGCACGCTGGCGGGAGGCCGGTGCACTGATGCAGGTGGATGCGACCACCGTGCTGCAGCCAAACAAGCGGGGCGATCGGGCCCGCCAGCTGCTGGCCCATGGCCTCGCTGACGTCGCGGCGGCTGACAACCACGGCGACGATCGCTCACTCGCCACCTTGCGCGATGCCCTGGCCAACGCCGGGGCGCTCGAGGTGGCCGACTTGCTCACCCGGATCAACCCCACCGCCATCCTCACGGGACAGCAGGTGACCCCGGTCCCGCCGCGGACGGTGAAGCTCTCCCTGGCCGACCGGATCCGCCGGCTCCTGGTGAGCGACGCATGAGCACGCCCGCGCAGGCCTTCCGCGCGCTGGCGGCGCTGCTCGAGTCGAGCGCGGTCGCACTCGAGGCCGACGTGCTGCGCTACGCCGACCTGGCCTGGGGGACGCTGGCCCGGGGCGGTCGCCTGTACTTCGCAGGGAACGGCGGCAGTGCGGCCGATGCCCAGCATTGCGCCGCCGAGTATGTCGTGCGGTATGGCAGCGACCGCCGGGCACTGCCGGCCATCGCACTCGGCAGCGACATCGCCCTGCTCACAGCCGCCAGCAACGACCTCGGCTTCGAGGCGGCCTTTGCGCGCGAGGTGGAGGCCCTGGCCCGGCGGGGCGACCTGCTGGTGTTGCACAGCACCAGTGGCCGGAGCCCGAACCTCCTGGCGGCGGCCCGAACGGCACGGGAACTGGGTGTCACGGTCGTGGGCCTGCTGGGCCGCGATGGCGGGCCGCTGCGGTCGCTGGTGGACCTGGCGATCGTGGTGAGCCACGACGACACGGGCCGCATCCAGCTGGTTCACATGGCCATCGAGCACTGGGTGGTGGGCGAGGTCGAGCGAAGGCTCGGTGCCGGGGGGCAGGGCCCGGGGTCGCCGTGAACGACTTCGGCGGGCAGCGTGCGTTCGTCACCGGGGGAAGCCGCGGTGTCGGGCGTGCCACCATCCTGGCCATGGCCCGCGCCGGTGCCGACGTTGCCCTCAGCTACCGCACACGCCGCGATGCCGCGCTCGCCGTGGCTGCGGAGGTCGAGGCCCTGGGCCGGCGTGCGGTGGTGGTGGGTGGCGATCATGCCGAC
The DNA here is from genome assembly GCA_964638035.1 of uncultured Gemmatimonadaceae bacterium. GTDB lineage: Bacteria > Gemmatimonadota > Gemmatimonadetes > Gemmatimonadales > GWC2-71-9 > JAGGAG01. The sequence goes on from CAZWXD010000026.1 coordinate 33,999, forward strand.
GAGGGCACGGTCGACCGCATGTTCGCGGAGGTGGTCCGCGGCCTGGGCCCGCTCGACACCTTCGTGGCCAATGCCGGCATCTGGCCCGCCGACGAGGTACCCCTTGCCACATTGCCCCTCGCCCGGTGGCGGGAGACGCTTGGCGCCAACCTGGATGCCGTCTTCCTCACCACCAGGGCCGCGCTGCGCGTGCTGGCGCCGGGAGGCTCGGTCGTGCTGGTGGGCAGCACGGCGGGCCAGCGCGGCGAGGCGTTCCACGCAGACTACGCCGCCAGCAAGGGAGCGCTCATGGCGCTCACCAAGTCGCTGGCGGTGGAGGTCGCGCCAGCACGGCGGGTGAACTGCGTGGCGCCGGGATGGATCGACACCGACATGAGCGCCGGCGTCCTGACACCGTCCTACCGTGCGACCATCGAGGCGACCATCCCGCTCCGGCGCATCGCCACGCCCGAGGATGTCGCGGGACCGATCCTGTTCCTGGCGAGCGCGCAGGCACGCCACGTGACCGGCGAGGTGCTGAACGTGAATGGTGGATCGGTGCTGTGCGGGTGATCCACGTGCTGTTCACCGGTGGCACAATCTCCATGCGACATGACCAGGCCGCGGGCGGCAACGTTCCCGCGCTGGGCGGCGAGGCCCTCCTGGGCCTGGCGCCCGGGCTCAGGGGCCTCGCCGATGTCCGCGTGGAGGACTGGGCGCGCCGTCCGGCCTGCCACCTGTCGCAGGCCGACCTCTTCCGGCTGCGGGAACGGGTGCGCGAGGTCGCCGCCGACCCGGCGGTCGACGGCATCGTGGTCACGCATGGCACGGACACGCTGGAGGAGACGGCGTACCTCCTTGACCGGACGCTGGCACCGCGCGTGACGGTCGTGGTGACCGGGGCGATGCGCACCAGCGATGCCCCCGACTGGGACGGTGCGCGCAACCTCACTGATGCCGTCCGGATCGCCGCGCTGCCGGCAGTGCGGGGCCACGGGGTGCTGACCGCGATGGGTGGCACGTTCTGGCACGGCATGGACGCGGTGAAGATCCATGCGACGGCCATTGACTCGTTCTTTGCGCCGCACGGGCGCGCGGTCGGCAAGGTGACGCCGGAGGGGGTGGCGGCAGGCCCGCCGCACCGGCGGCCGGCACCCCTCGAGATCACCTCGCTCGATGCCCGCGTCGCGCTCGTTTCCATGGTCGTTGGTGATGACGGCTCGGCGCTCGATGCTGCCCTGCCGGGGCATGACGGCGTCGTGGTCGAGGCGATGGGGAGCGGGAACGTCCCGCCCGGGGCGGTGCCGGCAATCGGGCGATGGCTCGCGGCGGGGAAGCCGGTGGTGCTTGCCAGCCGCTGCGCCATGGGGTGCGTGACGCCGGTGTACGGCTTCGAGGGCGGGGGCGCCCGGGTGGTGGCGATGGGCGCGGTAGCGGCCGGCCCGCGCACCGCATCGCAGGCACGCTGGGAGCTGACGATTGCGTGTGCGGCCGGCGTTCCGTATGCCGCGGGGCTTGCGGCGTGATGACCACGATGGCGGTGCCTGACGAGGTGCTCGAGATTGCCCGTGTGCTGGAGCGCGCCGGCCACGAGGCGTGGTGCGTGGGCGGCGCCGTGCGCGACCACCTCCTCGGTGGCGCCGTGTCGGACGTGGACCTCGCGACCTCCGCCCGGCCCGAGGTGGTGCAACGGCTCTTCCCGCGCACGGTCCCGGTGGGGATCCGCTTTGGCACCGTGGCCGTGCTCGACCGGGCGCGGCGCCCGCATGAGGTGACGACCTTCCGGCGCGACGTGGAAACGGACGGGCGCCACGCCGTGGTGGAGTACGGGGTCTCGCTCGAGGACGACCTCGCGCGGCGCGACTTCACCATCAACGCGATTGCCTGGCATCCGTTGCGGCAGGAGTGGCGCGATCCCTTCAACGGGCGCGGTGACCTGGCGCTGGGCGTCGTCCGTGCGGTGGGTGATGCCAACGCCCGCTTCCGGGAGGACTACCTGCGCATCCTGCGCGGCCTCCGCTTCGCGGCGCGCTTCGGGTTCCGCATAGACCCTCCCACCTGGACGGCGATGCAGGCCCTGGCGCCGGGGCTCGCCCAGCTCTCCGCAGAGCGGGTGCGCGACGAGTGGTTCAAGTCGCTCGCCACGGCGCGGACGCTGCCCGGCCTGGTCGCCTCGTGGCGTGCCTCGGGGGCGGCGGCCATCGTCCTGCCCGAACTGCGGGAGGACGCCATCCCCGACGTGCCGCTCCATGAGCGGGATCCCGTGCTCCTCACCGTGTTGCTGGCCACCGACGCGTCCAGGGTGTTGCGACGGTTGCGGGCGTCCAACGCCGAGGTGGGGCGCGCCGCGGCCATCGACGGGGCGCCGGAACCTCCAGCGCAGCCGGAGCTCGTGGCGGTGCGCCGGTGGCTGGCACGGGCCGGCAGTGCTGCGGCCGACGTGGCGACCCTCTGGCGCTGGCGGCGCGGGTCCGAGGCGGCGTGGTGGGCTGCCGCCTGCGCCGTTGTGGAGCGAGGCGACCCGCTCACGCGCGACGCACTCGCCGTGCGGGGGGAGGACCTTCGCGCCGTTGGCATCGAGCCTGGCCCCCGGATGGGGCAGGTGCTCGACCAGCTCCTGGACCGGGTCCTGGAGGACCCGGCCCTCAACACGCGTGATCGCCTCCTCGCGTTGGCGCGGACATCATGACCACTGTGACGCTCGCGCTCGTGGCGGGTGCCGCCAACCTGCTGGGTGCGCTGGCCGTGGTGCGGCGCAGTGGGCGCGGCGTGCGTGCGCTCGAGACCAGCATCGCGCTCGGTGCCGGCTTCATGCTGGCCGTGGTGATCCTCCGGATGCTGCCGCACGCATTCGAGCAGGGCGTCAGCGCGGCACCCTGGGTGCTGGGCGGGTTCCTCGCGGTGCACTTTGCGCAGCACGTGATCACGCCCCACTTCCACTTTGGCGAGGAGACCCACGCGGTCGCACCGGCCGCGGGCCTCTCGGCGGTGGTCGGCCTCTCGCTGCACACCTTCTTCGACGGCGTGGCCATCGCAAGCGGCATGCTGGTTTCACCCGAGCTGGGCACCCTCCTGTTCGTCGCCGTCTTCCTCCACAAGCTGCCCGAGGGCCTGAGCGTGGCGAGCCTGGTGCTTGCGTCGGGCTCCCCGCCGCGCCGCGCCATCATGCTGTCCCTGGTGCCTGCCGCAGCCACCATGCTCGGTGCCCTGGCGACCGGTCGCGTCCTCGGGCTGGAGCGGCACGGCCTGGCGATTTCTGCAGGCGTCACGCTCTACGTGGCTGCGAGCAACCTGGTCCCCGAGTTCCAGGCCAAGCGTGGATGGGGACCGGCCCTGGCGTTCTTCGGCGGGGTGGTTGCCTATGTGGCTACCGACCTCCTGCTCGCACGGGCGCTCGGTGCCTAGGGCCCGGAGCCGCCGGGAGGAGCGCGAGGAGAGCCTGTTCGTGGCCTCGCGCGATGCACGCCCGCTTGCCGCGCGCATGCGCCCACGGACGCTGGACGAGTATGAGGGGCAGCCCCACATCGCGGGCGCGGGCATGCCGCTGCGCTCGGCGATCGAGCGCGGCGTGGCCGGGTCGGTCATCCTGTGGGGCCCACCGGGGACGGGCAAGACGACCCTCGCCCACCTCATCGCCGGGGCTGCCGGCCAGGCCTTCGAGCCGTTCAGTGCGGTGAGCGAGGGCGTCCCCCGGCTGCGCGAGATCTTCGATGCGGCACGGGAGCGCACGGCGTCAGGCTGCCAGGGGACGCTCCTGTTCATTGACGAGATCCACCGGCTCAACAAGGCCCAGCAGGATACCCTGCTGCCTGCAGTGGAGCAGGGCACCGTCACCCTGATCGGGGCGACGACGGAGAACCCCAGCTTCGAGCTGAACTCGGCGCTCCTCTCCCGGGCCCGTGTCGTGGTGCTGCGCGCACTTGGTGCCAGCGACCTCGTCACGGTGCTGGAGCGGGCACTGGCCGATCGCGAACGGGGACTCGCGGCCCTGGAGCTCAACGTGGAGCCCGGAGTGCTGGCGCGCCTGGCCGACGCGAGCGACGGTGATGCACGGCGGGCCCTGGGTGCCCTCGAGGCGGCGGCCAACCAGGTGGGACCACGCGGGACGATCACCCTCGAGGTGGTGGCGGAGGCCCTCCAGCGACGGATGCCGCGGCACGACAAGGCGGGTGAGGAGCACTTCAACCTCCTCTCGGCCTACCACAAGTCGCTCAGGGGAAGCGACCCGCAGGGTGCGCTCTACTGGATGGCGCGCATGATCGAGGCGGGCGAGGATCCGCTCGTCCTGGTGCGGCGCGCCACGGCGATGGCGGCCGAAGACATCGGCCTGGCCGATCCCCAGGCACTGCTCATGGCGGTGGCCACGCGCGAGGCGGTGCATGCGCTGGGTGTTCCCGAGGGCCTGCTGCCCCTGGCCGAGATGACCGTCTATCTCGCCACGGCCCCCAAGTCGAACAGCACGGTAGTGGCGCTGGGGGCGGCGCTCGAGGCAGCGCGGGCGACGCCGGCGGCGCCGGTTCCGGTCCACCTCCGCAACGCACCCACGAAGCTCATGAAGGACCTGGGCTATGGGCGCGAGTACCGCTACGCCCACGACGATCCCGGTCACTTCACGCCGCAGGCGTACCTCCCGCCCGAGCTGGATGGGCACCGGTTCTACCAGCCGGGGGCCATGGGCTTCGAGAAGCGCATCGCGGAGCGGATGGCGTGGTGGGAGGCGAGGGCCGGACAGTCGGAGCCGCCGGCAAGGTCGGAGGGTGCCTATATTTCTCCCGACCCCAGCGCAAAGGACAGATAGCCCATCCGCCCCCTCATTGACGTTCGTGATCCCATCGAGCGCGCGTTGCTGGTCGCGGCGCCCCGGAAGGGCAGCCGGGATGCACAGCAGATGGACGAGCACCTCGATGAACTGGCCCGCCTGGTCGACACCGCAGGAGCCGAGGTCATCGGTCGCATCTCGCAGCAGATTGCTGCACCGACGCCAGCCTTCCTCATAGGTGAGGGGAAGGTGGACGAGGTGCGCCAGCGGGTGGCGGACCTGGGTGCCACGCTGGTGATCTTCGACGAGGAACTGACGCCGACGCAGGGCGCCAACCTGGAGCGCGAGCTCAAGGTGCGCGTCATGGACCGGGCGGAGGTGATCCTCGACATCTTCTCCACCCGGGCCCGGAGCCACGAGGCCAAGCTCCAGGTCGAGTTGGCGCAGCTCGAGTACCTCCTGCCGCGGCTCACGCGGATGTGGACCCACCTGTCGCGCATCCGGGGTGGCATCGGCCTGCGCGGTCCGGGCGAGACCCAGCTCGAGACCGACCGGCGGATGATCCGGAAGAAGATCCAGGGGCTGCGGGAGAAGCTCCGGGGCGTCGAGCGGCACCGGCGCACGGTGCGGGCGGGCCGCGAGGCGCTGCTGAACGTGGCGCTGGTGGGCTACACCAATGCGGGCAAGTCGAGCATCCTGCGCGCCCTGAGCGGTGAGCACGACATCGTCGTGGAGGACCGGCTCTTCGCCACGCTCGACACCCTCACGCGCGTGGTCGACATCGGGGACGGCCAGCGCGCGCGGCTGACGGACACCGTCGGGTTCATCCGGAAGCTCCCGCACCAGCTCGTGGCCAGCTTCCGGGCCACCCTCGAGGAACTGCGCGAGGCCGACCTGCTGGTGCATGTGGTGGATGCGAGCCACCCCGAGTGGGAAGACCACATGGCGGTGGTGGACGAGGTCCTTGCCGAGCTGGAACTGGGTGACGTCCGGTTGGTGCCTGTCTTCAACAAGATCGACCTGGTGCCGGATCCCGTGGGGTTCGCGACGCGGGTGCGCCATGCGTGGCCCGATTCGGTGCAGGCGAGCACGGTGCGGATCGACGGGATGGTGGCGCTCAAGGCCAGGCTCCGCGACGCGGCACAGGAGGCGCGGCCGCTGGTGCTGGTGCGGGTGCCCTCGAGTGATGGTGCCAGGGTGGCGGAGCTGTACCGGCTGGGGCAGGTGCTGGGCCGGCGCTCGGTGGATGGGCAGGAAGAGGTCGAGGTGCGGCTCGAGGGCTGGCAGGTCGAGCGGCTCCGCGGCCTGGGCCTGGAGGTGGTGCGGGCCGGCATGCTGCCCGGGCATGCGGCACGGGCGGCGGGAT
>CAZWXD010000027.1:0-36322 GCA_964638035.1 uncultured Gemmatimonadaceae bacterium
CGGATCCCGCCCGTCGAGCGGTGGCCCTTGAGGCCATCCAGGCCCTGCTTCTTCGCCTCGGCAATGAACCGCCCTTCGAGCTCCTCCGACGGCCCGTTGAAGCAGACATTCATCCGGGACCGGCTCCCCTCCTGCGCGCGCGCCTTGAACATCCGGCTCTGGTCCAGGGCACCGTAGATCGCCTTCGCCTTGGCCTCGTTCCGCTCCTGCATTGCCTTCAGGCCACCTTCCGCCCTGATCCACTTGAAGACCTCACCAATCATGTAGATCCCGAAGGTGTTGGGCGTGTTGTGCATCGACCCGTCCTTCGCCTGCACCCGGTACTGGAGCATCACCGGGAGGTCCTTCGCGCCCTGCTCCGCCAGGTCCTTCCGGATGATCACCAGCACCACGCCCGACGGGCCCAGGTTCTTCTGCGCCCCGGCGTAGATGAGGCCGTACTTCGACACGTCGATGGGGCGGCTGAACATGTCCGACGAGGTGTCGGCCACCAGCGGCACCCCGGCCGGCACCGGCGGCTCGGTGGCCCACTGCGTGCCATAGATCGTGTTGTTGGTGGTCAGGTGCACGTACGCCGGGCTGGTCGAGTACCGGATCTCCGACACCGCCGGGATCCGGTCGTACTTCGTGGCGGCGCCCGACACGGCCTCGTGCACCGTCCCCACCTTCCTCGCCTCGGATGCGGCCTTGTCGGCCCAGACCCCCGTCATCAGGTAGTCGGCCGTGGCACCCTTCGGCAGCAGGTTGAGCGGCACCATGGAGAACTGCAGCGTGGCCCCGCCCTGCAGGAAGAGGACGTGGTAGTCATCCCCGATCCCCGCCAGCTCGCGGCACGCCGCCTCGGCGTCGTGAATCACCTTGTCGAAGACCTTGCCGCGGTGGCTGTGCTCCGCCACCCCGATCCCGCTGCCGGCAATGTTCCACAGGTCCTTCTGCGCCTGCTTCAGCACGGACTCGGGGAGTGCACCGGGGCCGGCGCCGAAGTTCCAGATGCGGTCAGGCATTGCGCTGCTCCTTGGCTATCGCTCGATCTCGGACAGGTCGAGCGAGATGATATGCGAGTTCCCGCTCCGGATCGCCTGCAGGGCCTCCGGGGCGGGACGGGCATCGAGGTGGATGCGGGCAAGCGACGCCGTGGCCCCGTGGTAGATGATGCTCTCCACTTCCTCGACGTTGATGGCACCGTCGGCCAGCACCTTGAAGACGTGCGCCAGCACCCCCGGGCGGTTCTGGTGGCGCACCGCGAGCACGTGGGTCGCCGAGCTGCGGGCCAGGCGGTTCACGCAGTTCGGCACCGTGCCCTGCTGCAGGAACTCCTGCACGATCCCGATCACGTCGTGCGCAATCGCGACCTGGGCCTGGTCGGTGGACGCCCCCACGTGATGGGTGCCGTACACCCCGGGCTCCCGCGCCAGCTCGCTCACGAACTCGGCCCTCGCCCCTGCCGGCTCACCATCGTACACGTCGAGGCCCGCGCGGAGTCGCTTCTCCCGGATCCCGGCCAGCAGCGCCTTCTCGTCCACCACCGACCCACGCGACGTGTTGATGAAGTAGGCCCCCGGCTTCATCGCGGCCACGAACTCGGCGTTCACCAGCTGCTTCGTGTCGGCGTTGGCCGCCACGTTGATGGTGACGGCATCCGCGAGGCGCGCCACCTCAACTGGCGTCTCGGCGTAGGTCACGCCCAGGCTCGTGGCCTCCGACAGCGTGAGGCTCCGGCTCCATGCCACCACAGGCATGCCGAACGCCTGCGCCCGGCGCATGACCTCCCGGCCGATCTGCCCCAGCCCCACGATGCCGAGCGTGCGTCCCTTGAGGCCGCGCGCCTTCGCGTACTCCCCCTTCTGCCAGGTGCCGGCCCGAAGGTCGCTCACCTGGTCGGGGATGCGCCGGTCGCACGAGAGCAGGAGCCCCATGACCAGCTCGGCAACGGCCACCGCATTCTTGCCGGGGCAGTTGGCCACGAATACGCCCAGCGCCGAGGCCGTGGCAACGTCGATGGTGTCCACACCGGCCCCGGCGCGGATCACGAGGCTCAGGCTGGCGCCGGACTTGAGCGCCGCCCCCGTGACCCTGGTGCTCCGGACGATGAGGATCTGCGGGTCGGTCTGCTCCAGCGCACCCGGGAGCGCATCGGCCGTGAGGTCCGGCTGCGAGGTGACCTCGCAGCCCAGCTCCTTGAGCCCGTCCATCCCGACCTTCTCGAACTTGTCAGCGATCAACACGCGCATCGAAAGGGGTCCCCGGTTACTGAAGTTCATGCACCAGGAGCCCGCTCCTGAGCTTGGGCTCGAACCAGGTGCTCTTGGGCGGCATGATCTCGCCCGCATCGGAGACTGCCAGGAGCTGGTCCATCGTCGTGGGATGCATCGAGATGCCGACCGCCATCTCGCCGCTGTCGACCCGGCGCTCGAGCTCCCGGGTGCCGCGAATCCCGCCCACGAAGTCAATCCGCTTGTCGGTCCTGGGGTCGCCCACGCCGAGGATCGGCGTGAGTACGCGATCCTGGAGGAGCGACACATCGAGCGACGCAATGGGGTCGGCCAGGTCGATGGTGGCCGGGTCGAGCGTGAGGCGCCACCACTGCCCCTCCAGGTAGAAGCAGAATGACCCCGAGGCCGCGGGGTGCGCATCCCGCACCTGTTCCACCCGGCCAAGGGCCCGGAGCCGCTCCACGAACCCTGCCGCCGTGAGCCCGTTCAGGTCCCGCACGAGCCGGTTGTACGGGAGGATGGCGAGCTGGTTCCCCGGGAAGAGCACGGCGAGGAACCAGTTGTACTCCTCGTGGCCGGTGTGCCCCGGATTGAGTGCCCGCCGCTCCCGGCCCGCCCGCCACGCACTGGCCGACCGGTGGTGGCCATCCGCCACATAGAAGAGCGGCACGGAGCGGAAGGCGGTGACGAGCCCGTCGGGATTGGCCGCCTTCCACACCGTGTGCCGGACGCCATCGGGCGCCACGAAGTCATACAACGCCGGCCGATCCGCCTCCTGCCGCACCAGGTTGTCGATGTCGAGCTCGCCCCGGTACGCCAGGAACACCGGCTCGGCGTTGGCGGCAAGGGTCAGCACGTGCCGCGTGCGATCGTCTTCCTTGTCCTTCCGCGTCTTCTCGTGCTTCCGGATGAGGTCCTGCTCGTAGTCGTCGATGTGGACGCAGGCCACGACGCCGACCTGTGACCGGACGTCCGGGAAGGGCGAGCCCTCGGTGCCGCCCATTTCCTGGCGGTACACATACAGCGCGTGGTCGGGGTCGCGGAACAGCGTCCCATCGGCCAGGAACCCATCCAGTGCGGCCCGGCCCCGGGCATACACGCTCGCATCGTAGGGATCAGTGCTGGCCGGCAGGTCGATGTCGGGGCGGCCAACGTGCAGGAAGCTCCTGGGGTTGCCGGCCGCCAGGGTGCATGCCTCGTCGCGGTTCACCACATCGTACGGAACGCTGGCGACGTCGCGGGCCAGCTCGGCGGGGGGGCGAAGCGCCCGGAAGGGGTGAATGCGCATGATGGCGCGGGGATGGTAGGGGCCCGGGAGACGGGAGGCAAGAGGAGCCGCCCTGCCCATGCTACATTGCCTCCTGTACCCTGCACCCAGCCCTGGAATCCGGGGGAATACCGCATCATGAACTTCAGGATCGTGCTCCTCGCGGCCGCGCTGCTCGCTTGCGACCGGGCCCCCAAGGCGGTCGCTGGCACGCCGGAATCCCTCACCTACGCCCGGGAGTTGAAGGTGAAGCTGTCCGACATGGAGAAGCGCCCGAGCGGCCTGTACATCGCGGACGTGGTCCCCGGCTCCGGCGACGCCGTTGCAGCCGGCCAGATGGCCCGGGTGCACTACACCGGCTGGCTGGCCGACGGCATGCCGTTCGACAGCAGCACCGCGGGCCAGCCGCTCGAGTTCGAGGTTGCGAGCGGGCAGGTCATTGCCGGCTGGGACGAGGGGGTCACGGGCATGAAGGTGGGCGGAAAGCGGCGCCTGGTGATCCCGCCACACCTGGCCTATGGCGACGCCGGCGCGGGCGGGGTGATCCCGCCCGGTGCGACGCTGGTCTTCGACGTGGAGCTGGTGGGAATCCGGTAGCGCTACTCCAGGTCGGCCAGCATCAGGCCCTCGATGGGCGTGCCCCCGCCTTCCTGGTCGCCAACCAGGAGGGTCCCGATCTGCCCCGCGCCGAAGGCAATCGTCCCCATGTCGAGCGCCACCGTCTTGCTGCCAGCAGGAGTCAGGCGAAGCTGGTAGCTCCCCGCCGGCGCCTCGAGGTACACCGACGCCCGGTTGAAGCCCAGCCCGGCAACGTCGGGGTTCCTCCCGTCGAGGGGGGCGCCCGGTGTCGTGAGGTACGCATCCACCGGCCCCTGTGAGGGCGCAGCGTGCATCACCCGCACCTGGAACTGCCCCGCCGACGGTGCACTGTTCACGTCCAGGAAGAAGATCGCCGTCATGTCCTCGACGAAGTCGCCCGCCAGGAGGGTGTAGCTGCCTTCATTGGCGAGGTCGACGTCATCAGCCAGCAGGACGGCCCCCTCGTCGCCCGCCACGGTCACGACGAACGACTGCGTCCCCGAAGGCACCTCGATGTACCCGGTTCCGTCGAAATACTCCACGGCGCCGGCCAGGAGCTCGCCACCGACATAGAGGTCCACGAAGCCGGCGTCGGGGGAGAGGTTCCCCACGCGCACGAGTGCCGTGCCACCCTCGTCGCCGTTGCTGCATGCAGCGAGGGCCACGGCTGCCAGCACGGCCCATCCTGTGGTGCGTATGCTCATCTCCAACCTCGCACGTCCCGGAAAAAGGGCGGGTCCGGCCCCGGCCGGCCCCGGACAACGCGCGAAGTCTACATGCGACGGGAAGGAGGGCACGCACCCGTGCACACCCGGCCTTCATTCCGCCCGGGCATGCCCCTATCTTATCCACTCACCAATGTCCATATCGGCTGGCGATTACTCCGGCCCCACCTGGTGGCCGATCACCCTCCTCAAGGACCTGGGGCAGGGCGGCATGCGTCGCATTGCCGCGGCCTGGCTTGGTGCCTCGCTCGCAAGCATCCTCCTCGGTGTGCTCGAGGCACGGCTCAACTGGAGCGGCATTGCGGTCAACATCGGCGGCATCACCGTGGGGCTGACGGTGTACCCGCCGCTGCTCGTGTCCATCCTCCTCGCCATCTGGCTCGGCCCGATGTGGGGCGCCATCCCGGGGTACGTCGCCGGGCTCGCCAGCGGCCTCATGGCCGGCATGAGCGTGCCGCTCGCCCTGGTCTTTGCCTTCGCCACCCCGGTCGAGATCGTGATCGTGTGGGGCACGATGGTCCTCCTGCAGATCCATCCCGACCTCCCTCGCATGCGCGACTTGGTTCGCTTCATCGCCATCGCGCTGGTGGCCTCCGCCGCATCCTCCCTGGCCGGGCTCATCTGGATCGAGGTGCGCGCGCTCGACGTGCTGTCGGGCCAGCGGATCTGGCAGGGCTGGGTCCTGGGCGACTTCCTGGCGATGGCCCTGGTGGCGGCGGCCGCCCTGCGCCTCTTCGGGAAGGGCGTGCGGGCCTGGGTCGACGAGCAGGTGCCTGCGCCACCACGGCTCCATATCAGCTACACCCGGTCCACGGCCCTCGTGATCGGGATGATCGTGCTGCTGGCCTTGATGGTGGCGCGCGGCGTGGGCCTCATGCTCGCCGCCCTCGAGGCAAACCCGCTCTGGGCGTCACCCGAGGCCCAGGAGGTCATGGGGCGGCTGCGCGAGGTGCTGGTGTTCATGGGGTTGCTGCTGCTGGTGGGCGTCGGCCTGGCCCTGGCGTTCGCCACCGCCCTCGCGCGGCTGGGAGAGCGCGACCGGAGCAAGGCCCAGCGCGACGCGCTCACCGGCTGCCTCAATCGCCGGGCCTTCGGGGCGGTCTATCGCCGCGAGGCCGATCGCAGCCGCCGGGTGGCCCGTCCCGTCTCGCTCCTGTTCTTTGACATCGACCGCTTCAAGGCCCTGAACGACCGGCACGGCCATGAGGTGGGCGACGAGGCGCTGCAACTGCTGGCCCGGCGCGTGGACCTGGCGCTGCGCGAGCATGACGTGCTGTTCCGCTGGGGAGGCGAGGAGTTCGTGGTGCTGCTGCCCCATACCGGCGCCCCCGAGGCCGCACGTGTCGCGGAGCGCATCCGGTTCGCCGTGTCGGAAGAGCCGCTCGAGCACCCGCAGCTTCCCGACGCCCTGAACCTCACCGTCAGCATCGGCTCTGCCACCGCCGACCCCGCACCGCAACTCTCCGACGACCTGCTCCACCGCGCCGACGCCGCATGCTACCGGGCCAAGGCCCTCGGGCGAAACCGGGTGGAATCCGCCCGGGCCGAGCTGGCCGTCGTCTCCGCGTAGCCCCCTCGGCGGCCTTCCCTACGACGCCGCACCCTCCGGTTCCGGCGTGAAGTCCTCGCCAGGGTTGATGAACCGGTCCACCTCCGCACCATACTGCTTGTCGTAGAGCTGCCGGTAGCGGCCGTTCAGCGCCAGCAGCTCCCGCTGGGTGCCACGCTCCACGATGCGCCCTTCCTCCAGGACCAGGATCTGCTCGGAACTCGCGATGGTCGAGAGCCGGTGCGCAATGACGAACGTCGTGCGCCCGGCCCGGAGGCGTCGCAGGCCGTCGCGGATGAGCGCCTCGCTCTCGCTGTCCAGGCTGGACGTCGCCTCGTCGAGGATCAGGATGCTGGGATCGGCCAGGATGGCACGCGCAATGGAAACCCGCTGCCGCTGCCCGCCGGACAGCTTGACCCCGCGCTCGCCCACCACCGTGTCGTAGCCCTCGGGGAACCGGCCCACGAACTCGTCGCAGTTCGCCAGCCGGGCCGCCTCCATCACCTCGTCACGGGAGGCGCCCGGGCGGGAAAAGCTGATGTTGTCGGCGATGGTGCCGTCGAACAGGAAGTTGTCCTGCAGCACCACGCCGAGCTGGCTCCGGTACTCCCGCAGGCGCAGGGTGGACAGGTCCATGCCGTCCACCAGGATCCGGCCGCGGGCCGGGCGGTTGAAGGCGAGGATCAGGCTCAGCAGCGTGCTCTTGCCCGAGCCGCTCGAGCCCACGAGCGCCGTGGTGGAGCCGGCCGGCGCATGGAAGGTGATGTCGCGCAGCACCGGGACGCCGGGCTCATACGAGAAGCTCACGTCGTCGAACAGCACGTCCCCATCGAGCCGTGGCACCGGGCGTCGGGCGTGGTCACCGTGGTCCTCGGTGAGGAGGTTCCGCACCTCCCGGATCCGGTCCAGCCCCGCAAAGGCCTCGCTCACCTGCGTGCCGATGGACGCGATCTGGACCAGCGGGGAGGCCACCAGCCCGATGAAGAACACGTACATCACGAAGTCGCCCAGGGTCATCTGGCCCGAGAGGATCGCCCGGCCACCCATCACGATGAGGAGCATGCCCACGACCCCCACGATCACCGTGGTGACCGCGCTCACGATGGAAATGGCCGTGATCGTGGCCGCCACGTTCCGGAACAGGCGATGCGCGCCCTTGCCGAAGACGTACCGTTCGCGACGCTCCGCCGTGTAGGTCTTCACCAGCCGCACCCCGCCCACCGTCTCGGTCAGCCGGCCACTCACCTCGGCGTTGATGACGCTGCGCTCGCGGAAGATGGGCCGGAGCCGGGAGAATGCCACCGCCATCACGCCGCCGAAGCAGAGCAGGATGACCAGGGTGATGGACGTGAGCTGCCAGTTGAGCCAGAAGAGCACGCCCAGCGCCACGGTGGCCGTCACGAGGCCACCCAGGAGCTGCACGATCCCGGTACCGACCAGGTTCCGCACCCCCTCGGCATCGGACATCACCCGGGACACCAGCGCGCCCACCTTGGTGGAGTCGAAGTAGGTCACCGGCAGCTTCAGGATGTGCTCCTGCACCGTCTTGCGCAGCTCGGTGATGGCCCGCTGCGCGGCGATGCTCATCACCTGCGTGAGGCCGTATGACGTGGTGGCCTGCACCAGCGTCGCGATGCCGACGGCCAGGGCCAGCTTCCAGAGGAGGTCACCCCGCCCGTGAGGCAGGACCTTGTCGATGAGGAACTTGGAACTGGCGGGCAGCACGAGGCCGGCGAGCCGGTTCACCAGCATGAGCACGAGGCCCACGCTGAGCTGCGCGCGGTGGGCCCAGACCAGCTCGCGCGCCTCGCGCCAGACGACCTGGCCGGTCAGCTTCCGCTTTGGTTCGCGTGGGGTCACTGGTGATCCGTTACCTTGCGGGATGTTGGCACCAGCCCGGAATCTACACCAGCACCTCCTGCCCACGCGGGCGGAGTCCCGCGCGCTCCTCACCCTGGCGCTTCCCATCGTGGCCGTCCAGGTGGGCATCATGTTCATGGGCGTGGTGGACACCATCATGGTGGGCCACGTCTCCGCCGCGGCCCTTGCCGCGGTGGCCCTCGGGAACCTCCTGTTCTTCGGCTGCGTGATCCTCGGGATGGGCACGCTGATGGCGCTCGACCCGCTCGTCTCGCAGGCGGTCGGCGCCGGCGACCGGGCCGCCGTCGCCACCAGCGTCCAGCGCGGCCTGGTCCTGGCGTGCATCCTTGCCGTCCCACCTTCCCTGCTGCTGCTCGCAGCGAAGGCAGCGCTGCTGGCCACCGGGCAGCCGGCGGAGGTCGTGCCCCTCGCAGACGCCTACGCCCGGTGGACCGCACCGGGCGTCCTGCCGTTCTACCTCTTCCTCGTGCTGCGGCAGAGCCTGCAGGCGCTCCACCGGGTGCGGCCCATCCTGGTGTCCATCATTGCCGCCAACCTCCTCAACGTCGCCCTCAACTGGGTGCTGATCTACGGCAAGCTCGGCATCCCGGCGCTCGGGGTCACCGGCGCCGCGCTCTCCACCACCATCGGCCGGTGGGCCATGCCGTTCATGCTGCTGGCACTGGCCTGGGGCGACTTGCGGCCAGCGCTGGTACCGTGGCGCGGCAGGGATGCCGCACGTCCGCGGGCGCTGTGGCGCATGTTCGTGCTGGGCCTCCCGATTGGCGTCATGTCCACGCTCGAGTACACGGCGTTCGGCGCCGTGGGCCTGCTCATGGGACGGTTGGGCACCATTCCGGTCGCGGCGCACCAGGTGGCCATCAACCTCGCGTCACTGACGTTCATGGTGCCGCTCGGTGTGGGCCAGGCCGCGGCAGTGCTGGTGGGAAATGCCATCGGCGCCGCCGACATGTCGCGCGCGCGCCGGGCCGCGCGCGCCGCGCTGGTGCATGGCGTGGGCTTCATGGCGTTCACGGCGGTCGTGTTCCTGGTCGTGCCGGGCATCCTGGCCGGGGTCTACACCCGTGATGCGGCCACCCTGGCCCTCGCCGGGCTGCTCATCCCGGTGGCTGGTGTGTTCCAGCTCTTCGACGGGATGCAGGCCGTGGCCGCGGGCATCCTCCGGGGCGCTGGCGACACCCGCGTCCCCATGCTCATCAACCTTGCCGGCTTCTGGGTTGGCGGGATCCCCCTCAGCCTGCTCCTGGGCTTCCGCCTCGGCATGGGCCCCGTGGGCCTCTGGTGGGGCCTGGCCGCCGGCCTGGCCCTCGTGGCACTCATCCTCCTTGCCCGGACCGGGGTGTTGCTGCGGCGGGGCGTGGTCGCCCTGGTGCCCTGACGCCCCGGCCCCCTGCTACGGGAGGTTCTCCACGAACAGCGTCGCGTAGTCCCGGTCCGCCTGCACCTGCAGCTTCAGGTGCAACGTCGAGCTGCCAGCGTCGTAATACCATCCGCCGGTGCCCGCGTCGAGGCTCGCCAGGTCGGGCGATGCGGCCATCGGGTTGTTGCTGTTGTAGTCCCGGACCACCTGGGTGTTCCCCGCCGGCCATGGCACCGACACGCGCAAGTACTCGCCCGGCACGCCACGGTTCAGGTAGAACCGCGGCCTGGGCGGTATCGACGGCGTCCCCCATGCCACGGTGTAGCCCCGGTTCGGGACCACGGTGGTGGTGGCGGTGGTGCGCAGGTCGGGCACCCCCACCAGCGTCAACGCTTGCGCATCATCCCGGGTGATGGTGAGCGGCCCCACCGGCTCGGGCCCGTTGTTGTTGACGCGGAAGTTGATGCGCCGCCCGGTGCAGACATGGGCGTTCCATGCGGCGCGCAGCGTGCAGGTGCCGTCCAGCATGAAGGGGACGTTGGCCACCACGTACACGCCGGCCTGGCCCGTCACCGAGCCGGTTTCGTCGAGGAAGGCCGCCGCCTTGTCGCCGTCCCGGTCGGCGCCCGGATCCTCGAGGTACACCTGGTTGGCATTGCTGAAGGTGAGCGACCGGGCAAAGTTGCCGGTGTTGATGGGGAACGAGTTGTTCCGGTTGTAGCCAAGCGCGCTGGAGGGGATCGCCCCTGCCTTGGTGAAGTTGATGAAGCGCACGTTCTCGGCACCCACCCGCCCATCATAGAACTCGTAGCCGCGATAGAACCCGGCGGGCGTCCCGTTGTTGCCGCTCTCGCCGATGAAGGTCGAGTTCTGCACCCAGGTCTCCGAGGATGCGAACGTCGCGCCGATGCCGTTGTCGGCCAGCAGGGCGTTCGTCAGCCGGAGGCTGTTGCCCCGCAACCAGACCCCGCGGCCCTGGTTCTTCCACGACCGGAAGTTGCTGAAGTCTGCCGGGACCGCCGGGCTGTTGTTGGCCGGGTCCTGTCGCGGGGCATAGCTCGCCGTCTCCGTGGTGCCGTCCATGCGCGGGCCGTCGTCCACGTTCAGGCCCATGGACCGGTTCGAGTGCGCCACGTTCCCGCTGAACTCACCAAGGGGCGTCCGGCGCGGCAGGTCGGGCTGGCCGACCGACAGACCGGTGGGCGACACCGGGAGCGCATACCAGAAGCCGAACCCGCGCGAGCCCGCCGCGTGGTTGTTGCGATAGGTGTTGGCCGGGTTCGTGATCCAGAAGGTGGCGGGCCGCGTGTCCGACGGCAGCACCGCCTCGCCTGTTGCCGGGGCGCGGCTGGTGAGCCCGAGGTTCCCGGTAAGGACGTTGCCCGACTCGGCACCATCCTCGAGGAAGTAGCCATGGCCGATATGGTCGTGGCAGGCGTTGCCGTCCACCGCGAGGTTGTCGGTGCCATGGATGGTGAGGCAGCGGTTGAAGCTCTTCCACACGACGTTGTTGCGGAAGTACTGCCCGCTCACCGTGCCCGCCAGGTGCCAGTGCATCGGGTAGCGCGCCAGCCGGGCCTTCTGCCCCATGCGGTAGAAGCGTACCCCCTCCACCCGCGCCACCCCGCCCTGCATCACCATCACGTGGCCGCCGATCCCGCTGGCCACCGAGGCGCTGTCACCCTGGATCGTGATGTTGCGGTTCAGGAGGGCCACTTCGGCGCGCTCGTCGAGCTGCACGCCGTCGATGGTCTGCATCGTGCCCCAGTGCGCCCAGCGCAGTGGGGTGTCAATGCCCACCTGGTTCCCGCTCACCGACGTGATGGTGGCTTCCTCCGCCCAGAACGGGTCGTAGTCGGTGGACGCGACGACCAGCCGGTCCCCCACGCGCCAGTCCGGCGCCTGCGCCAGTTCGAGCGTGGTGGCCCCCACACCGGCGTTCGCCGAGAGGGTGGTCCACGCCAGGAACTCCTCGCCATGCAGCTCCAGCCGCCCCCCGCTCATGACACCCAGGACCTTGTCTCCCATGCCCATCACGTCGCCGGATCCGTCACCGGTGAGCGTGATGGTGGCACGCCGCACCTGCTTCATCGCCTCCGAGCCGACCTGCAGCGTCCCGTGCACCATGATCCAGCGCGACTGCAGCTCGATGTCCGCGGTGGACGAGAACACCAGTGCGCCGTTGATGGTGAGGCTCCCGAGTGGTGGCGGGCTCACGTCGAGCAGCACGTTCCTGCCCTCGGGGATGACGACGTCCGCACCGGCAGCCGGCACCTGGCCACCCCAGGTTGCCGGGTCGGACCAGTTGGCGTTGATGGCCGGCGGCGGTGGGTCATTGTCATCGGGATCCGCCGGCTCGGTGCCGCTGAAGCATGCAGAAATTGACAGCACCAACGCCGCCTGGAGACCGGTGCAGAACGCCCGTGTCACTCGCATACGCCCCCCACGTCGTGAGCTAACGCCTTGTGCTGCCTGGCATGGTCAATCAATGCACGGCGAGGGGGCAAGAACCGGGCGCAGGCGGGTACTGCAAGCGCTTTCAGCAGGAAGGAATTGTGGCGGCGGTCACTCAGTACAGCATGAGCCGGGTCGGCTCCACCTCCACGCGCTTCACCCACTGGCCCACCCGGAAGGGGAGCCGCGTGTCGTCACGCCGCGTGGCCCGCCGGAGCAGCGGGCTCCACATTGCAGCGGCGATCGGCTGTCCATTGACCTCGAAACCGGTGATCTCCCAGGCCACGAGCCCCGTGCGCACCAGCTTCACCGGGCCGCGTCCGGTGAGGCGCGCCCATCCCAGGTAGCTCAGCAGCTCGAATCCCGGAATGGCGCCGAGCTGCACGTCAGCATCCACCTTCAGGTCGAAGCCATCGGCCTTGAGCTGGAGGTTCCGCACGTTATGGCGGCTCCCCGCCGGGATGAGCGCCAGGAGGTACTCCTCGATGCCGTCGAATGGGAGCGGGTAGCTGAGCTGCCCCCCGGTCGTGTCCGGGCGGTCGCTGCGCGGCAGCTGGCACGCCGCCGGGCGCGCGGCGCACGTCATGGCCAGGATGACCGCCGGGACCAGCCACAGGCTCCGCTTCACCGCTCCACCCCTCGCCCCAGTTCCTGGTTCACGTCCTCCATGCCCCGCCACAGCGGCAGCGGGCGGTGGTTCTCCCAATGGTAGAAGTCGTTCAACCGGTTGGTGTAGAGCGGCACGGCATACCTGAACGCCAGCGTCCCCGCCTGCCGCATCTGCTGCAGCGCGCGTGGCGCCGCGAGGGTGTCCCGTCGCACCGAGTCCGGCAACTGGCCCACTGCGCGCCCAGCCAGGAAGCCCTGCATCCACGCCGCCTGCTGCCTCGAGTCCATGGTCGTCCAGTCTGTCCCGTTCACCTCGAGCCAGTGGCGGTCCTGCCGGGCTCGCACCGGCGCCGCCAGGACCCAGGCCAGGGACACGGCCAGCAGCGCAGCCATCGCGCCCGCCCCTCGAGACGTTCCTGCCATCGCCTACTTTCCCGTCAGCACCTGCGATGCCGCCTTCGCCGCCGCATCCACCTTGAACCACATCCACATCCCCGAGAGCCCGTGGCCGGGCACGCCGCAGAAGATGCGGTAGCTGCCCGCCGTCGCCGCCGTGAAGCGGATCACGTCCTTCTCCCCCTGGTTCATCCCTTCGAGCGCCTTGACGGTGTATGCCCGCGGGATGGCCGCATCGGGGACCGTGGACATGTTGGGAATCGGCCCCGTACCGGAGATGACCTCGGCACTGTGGGGCACGCCGTCCTCGTTCACGAAGTTCATCACCACGGTGCTCCCGAGCGGGACGATCCACGTGAGCTTCCCGTCGGTGAACCGGTTGAAGTTGAAGGGGCTCGCCGCCGCCGGTGCCCCCGCGATGAGCGCGAAGGTCGCCGTCTTCGTGTCGGCGTTCCATTTGAGCCACGCGGGATCAATGGTCGGCCCCTGGCCCTGGGCGAGGACGGCCCCGGGGACAGCCAGGGCCACACAGGATGCGATGGTAAGCCAGCGTGGGTACATCAGTTCTCCCTTGGTGGACCCCTTGAAAGTAAGGGCGGGAGCGCCCCGGAGGACACTCCCGCCCGCCCATCGTGCAACCCGCTTGCCAGCGTGCTGGCGGCCGGGGACTACTTCGACGCCACGGCCTTCGGCAGGCCGAAGAACATCACGGCCGCACCGAGCGGGTAGTTGAGCTGGTAGTTCCCGCCACACGCCACGCCAATGAGCTGCTCACCCTTGTAGGTGAAGCTCATCGGGGCGGAGTTGCACCCGGCGCCGGCGTTGAAGGTCCAGAGCTGCTTGCCGGTCTTCGAGTCGTAGGCGTTGAAGTTGCCGTTGCCCTCACCCGTGAAGGTAAGGCCCCCGGCGGTCGAGAGGTTCCCCCCCATCATCGGCTGCGGCACCTTCACCTGCCACGCGATCTTGCCCGTGGCGAGGTTCACCGCCGACAGGAGGCCGTACTGCTCCTCACCCGGGATCGCCACGAAGGCCGAGCCCAGCCAGAGGCGGCCCTTCTCCCACGGGGCGAAGTTCTTCCGGTACCACATCGGCTGGTGGAGTGCCGCGACGTAGGCAAAGCCCAGCGTCGGGTCGATGGAGATGGGCGACCACTCCGCCCCGCCGTTGGCACCCGGGAGCATGCGCGTACCCTGGCCCTCGGTCGGCAGCGCGAACATGTTCTCGTGCGGCACGAAGTTGTCGGACCGCCGGATGAGGCGGCCGTTGCTCGCATCGAGGACGTACATCCAGCCGGTCTTGCCGGCGTGCACGACCACCTTCTTGTTGCCCACCATCGTCACCACCGGCGGCGACACCGCGTCCAGGTCCCAGACGTCGTGCGGTACGGTCTGGTAGAACCAGCGGGTCTTGCCATTGTCCACGTTGATGGCGACCACGGCGTCGGTGTAGAGGTTGTCGCCCGGGCGCACCGCACCGTACAGGTCGGGCGACGGGTTGCCCACCGCCACGTAGATGGTGCGGCTCGCCGGGTCGTACGCCGGCGTCATCCACACGCCGCCACCGCCCCGCTGCCACGCATCGGCATACTTGGCACTGTCCGCCTTCTCCGCCGCGATGTCGCGGTTGAGGCCCGCGCCATCCGGTGTGCTGCGCGACCATGCGCCCCACCAGCCGTTCGGGGCCGCCTCGTCGAAGGTGGGGTCGCCCTTGGGCGCCGGGATCGAGTACCACCGCCACACCTGCTTGCCCGTCATCGCGTCGTAGGCGGTCACGTGGCCGCGAATGCCGTACTCACCGCCGGACACGCCCACGATGACCATGTTGTCCACCACCAGCGGCGCGTGCGTGATGCTGTAGCCGTAGGTGGGGTCCGCCACCTCGACGTCCCACACCACCTCGCCGGTCTGCCCGTTCAGCGCCACCAGTCGAGCGTCGAGCGTGCCCATGTAGACGTGCGGACCGTGCACGGCCACGCCGCGGTTGTTCGGGCCGCAGCAGTAGATGGTGGTGCCGAGCTTGTGCTCGTAGCGCCACACCTGCTTGCGCGTGTCGAGGTTGTAGCCGATGGCCGTGTTGTACGGGGTGGTGACGTACATCATGCTGCCGACGACGATCGGCGTGGTCTCGAAGGATCCGAGCCGCGGAATCCCCGTCTGCAGCATGCCACGCGGCACCATCCTGGCCACGTTCGAGGTGTTGATCTCCTTGAGCCCGGAATACCGCTGGTTCCAGGCGTCGCCACCATACGTCGTCCATTCGCCACCAGTCGGCTTCTGTGCGACCGCGGTGGAGGCAAGAAGGCACAGCGCTGGCAGCCAGCCCCATCGACGAACATTCATCTGCGGAGCACTCCTGGCGATGATTGGGTGGGTTACGCGGGGGGCCCCCCGGCACCTCGCGCCCGCTCGCGTTCACCGCGCGAGCGGTCACTGCACTTGCAACCGCGGGATGGCATCCTGTCCCGGATCCCACTAATCTCCCGTACGGACCCTGCATGTCAAGATCAGGTCGTTCCCACACCCTGTTCGAGGCGTCGCATGAAGACGTTGGTGCTCTCGACGTTGGCCCTCGGCCTCGTCGCATCCGTCGCCCACGCCCAGGAGCCAGGCCTGCCCCCATGGATCCGGGTGGACGCCGGTGCACAGGCCGTCGACCTGGACCTCCACGTCACCCACCCCGCGGGCACGCCGAGCGCGCAGATCAATGGCGAGTCCAGCGGCTCGATCCAGGTCGTGGTGCCACGCGGCTGGACGGTGCGCTGGAGCTGGGTGAACGAGGACTCGACCACCAACCACAGCCTCGTGGTGGTGACTGAACGTGAGAAGCTGCCCATGGAGGGCGGCTCTCCGGCCTTCACCAACGCGATGACCCGCTCGGTGCGGAACGGCATGGCGCCGGGAGGCAGGGACGTCACGACCTTCGTGGCCGATGAGGCAGGGTGGTTCTGGGTGCTCTGCGGCGTGCCGGGCCACGCCATCGCCGGCGAGTACTTCGGGCTCCGGGTGGACCCCTCGGCGCGGACAGTGAGCATCCACCGCAAGCGGGTCGGGCTGGGGAACTGACGGGGCGTCAGGACGTCAGGACGTCAGGGCGTCAGGGCGTCAGGAAAAAAACGGGCGGTAGCGGCACCTGCCGCGACCGCCCTTGATTCCCTCACCGGAACCTGCCGTTTGCGCTATTCCTCGACCTTCTCCACCTCGATGGTGTACTGGGCGGCAAGGGCCGCAATGGCGCCCAGGGCCACCCACACCGGCAACAGCACCGCACCCACGACACCGATGGTGAGCGGGATCTCCATCAGCGCCTTGCCATCATCGTTCTTGACGATGACCCGGCGGATGTTGCCCTGCCGCACCAGCTCCTTGATGCGCTCCACCAGCCGATCCCCTGCCACCTTGTGCTGCTCGGTGCGGGTCTGCTCTTCCGTATGCGTCATGACCGTACCTCTCGTCACCGGGGTGATCTCGTTGGACACTGCTACCTCCCATGGGTCAGGCCAGCGACTCCCAGTACGCAGCGCGATCCTGCTCAGTTTCAACCTGAGACACCTTCGACGCTCCTGGGGTATGGCCGCACCTCCCGCCTCCCGCCCCTCACGCCTATGTTGTGCGCGGCCACGACCGGCCCACGATCGTCACCATTGGGGAGCGAAGGTACCGCATGAAGGCGAATGACATCCGGAAAGGCATCGTGATCATCCACGAGGGAAACCCCTGCCGGGTGATGGACTTCCAGCACCGGACCCCGGGAAACCTGCGGGCGTTCGTCCAGGTGCGGATGCGCAACCTCAATACTGGCAACAGCTTCGAGACGCGCTTCAGCTCCACCGAGGAACTCGACACCGCCCGGCTGGACACCCGGGAAATGCAGGTGCTCTACGACGACGGGACCGACCTCCATGTCATGGACGCGCAGACCTACGAGCAGTTTACGCTGGATTCGGAGGTCGTGGGCGAGCTCCGGCAGTGGATGCAGCCGGAGATGAAGTTCCAGGCCGAGTGGCTCAATGGGCGCCCCATCTCGCTCAAGCTCCCGGCCACCGTCGAGCTGGAGATCGAGGACACGACCCCGGTGATGAAGACCGCCACCAAGACCGCGAGCACAAAGCCTGCGCGCCTCGTGAACGGCGCGACGATCCAGGTGCCCGAGTTCATCGGGAGCGGTGAACGGGTGCGGGTCAATCCCAACACGGGGGAGTATCTCGAACGCGCGAAGTGACCCACCCGCGCCACATGATGCGGGCGCTGCAGCGGCTTGCAGCGCCCGTTTTTCACGCCCGTAAGTGCTTGGTCGGACAACACGTTGGGTTGACAGGAGCCGATGGCATGACACGGCGCGCGAAATGCTTTCCTCGGGCTGAACACCCGCCCCTGGGGAACCCGTGTCGAGCAGTCCCGGCCGAGACTATCGCGTCATCCACTACGCCGCCGACGGGCGCGTCTACCTCAAGGACGTGCGCCTGCTCTGGTCCTGGGACTGGCGGTATGGGCGCGACCCCGTCTGGGAGTGCCGCGTCGCCACCGCGAAGAACGAGAGCCTGATGGACCATGCGCGCCGGGTGGCCGCTGAGGTGAACGCCGCGATCGCCACCGGATGCGCCCGCCCCAGCGACCGTCGAAGCCTGCTGCGCCGGAGCGATGCGGTTGACCCGGCCGCCCGGCACGCCATCTGGCAGGACCTCATCACCGTCCAGATCACGATGGCGACCCTTGCCGCGCTGGCGGTGAAGGCCTCCATCGAGGCAATGCAGAAGAAGGATCGCTGACGGCGTTAGCTTGGTCGGGTGACCGAGCGCCTCTACTACCACGACAGCTATCTCCGGGAGTTCACGGCCACGGTCGTCGGCATTGCTGACGGCGGCCTGTGCGTGTTCCTGGACCGGACAGCCCTGTACCCCACGTCAGGGGGACAGCCACACGATACGGGCACGCTCGCTCGCATCCCCGTCGTGGATGTCCGGGACGATCCCCGGGGGATCGCGCACATCCTCGCCTCGCCACTGCCGCCCGGAACCCCGTCAGTCCAGGGGACGGTGGATTGGGACCGGCGCTTCGATCACATGCAGCAGCACAGCGGCCAGCACCTCCTGTCCGCCGTGCTCGCCGACGCCGGATGGGTCACGGTCAGCGTGCACTTCGGCGATGACCTCAACACGGTTGACCTCGCGGGCGATACCATTCCCGACCTCGCCGCCATCGAAGCGGCCGCAAACCAGGCGGTGACCGGGAATCGCGCGATCAACGTCTCGTTGGAGGATGCGGCAACGGCAGCCGGGCTCCGCAAGCGACCGGACCGGACGGGCACGCTCCGGGTCGTCACCATCGACGGCCTGGATCGGAGTGCCTGCGGCGGCACTCATGTGCGGCAAACAGGTGAAGTCGGCGTGGTCCTCATCCGGCGCGCCGAGCGCACCAGGGGACACATCCGGGTCGAGTTCGTATGTGGGCATCGGGCCGTGCGCCGCGCCCGGGCAGACCATGCCGCGCTCGCGTCGATCGCCGGTGCCTTCTCAACCCGGCTGGATGAAGCCCCTGGCGCGGTGGCAGCCATGCGCGAGCAACTTGCCCAGGCCCGCCACACGGTCGAGGTGCTCAGCACTGAGCTGGCCCGACACGAGGCATCGATCCGCTACCACGGCACAGAGCCCGACGCCCGCGGCAGGCGGCTGATCGTGGATCAGCGCCCCAGCGGTGGGGTCGAGGCGCTACGCACCCTGGGCCTCGCGGTCGCCGCGCTTCCCGGGGCTGTCTTCGTGGGCACGAGCGTTGAACCGCCTGCCGTGCTGGTGGCATCGTCGGGCTCGAGCGGCGTGGATGCCGGTGCCGTGCTCAAGGCGGCCCTGGCGGCCGTCGGCGGCAAGGGTGGGGGCTCCCCCCGGCTGGCCCAGGGCAGCGTGCCCTCGGCCGGTGTGCTGTCGCAGGTCGTGGACGCTATCGTTTCGGCATAGGAGTCGGCCATGTCGGGCAAGCAGCACGGATACCATGGAGCCAGCATCGAGGTCACCTACGATGCTGCCCGCTGCATTCACTATGCTGCCTGTGTACGGAGCCTGCCGCGTGTCTTCGAACCTGGCCGCCGACCCTGGGTCGTGCCCGACAACGGGGCACCCGACGATGTAGTGCGAGCGGTTGAACTGTGCCCGACCGGTGCGTTGCAGTATGCCTGGAATGGTGGGCGCGACGGCGAAAGGCCGGCACCGGCCAACACGGCCACCGTGTCCAGGAACGGCCCGACGTACCTGCGGGGCTCCATCGAGGTGCATGCTGGTGGTGCGGTGCGGGCCGAGACGCGCATGGCCCTCTGCCGCTGCGGCGCTTCGAGGAACAAGCCGTATTGCGATGGCTCCCACGTGGCGGTCCGGTTCCGGGACCCGGCCAGCGTGACCCCTCCCGCGGTCCTCGCCACCACGGCCGAGCCGGAAGGCAGGCTGCATGTGGAGGGGGTGCCGGATGGCCCGGTGGTCATCCTCGGGACGCTCACGATCCGGGACGGGAGCGGGGCCCCCATAGCCACAATCAAGGATCCCTCCCTCTGCATGTGCGGGAACTCCGGGAACAAGCCCTTCTGCGACGGAACCCACTTGCGGATCCAGGGTTAGCGGGACGGGACGGGCCACCCCGCCTTGCGCCGCGTTCGCCCCCGCGTCACGTTACGACTTGGCCGGAAACCCTGACTCCCCGAACGAGATGCCCTCCTCGGTAGACCAGCCCGCTGCCGACGAACTCGAGCTCCTGAGGGCCACCACCCTCGGTGAATACGACGTCATTGGGGAACTGGGACGCGGCGGCATGGCCACCGTGTTCCTGGCGCATGATCTTGCCCTCGACCGCCAGGTGGCCATCAAGGTCATCTCTCCGTCGCTGGGAGCCAGCCCCCCGCTGGTCGAGCGCTTCCGGCGGGAGGCCCGCACGGCGGCGGCACTCAGCCACCCCAACATCATCCCGATCTACGCGGTGCGGCACAGCAACCGGCTCCTGTACTTCGTGATGAAGTACGTGGAGGGCAGGCCCCTCGACCACATCCTCCGGGAAACCGGCGCGCTCCC
Organism: uncultured Gemmatimonadaceae bacterium; assembly: GCA_964638035.1. Lineage (GTDB taxonomy): Bacteria > Gemmatimonadota > Gemmatimonadetes > Gemmatimonadales > GWC2-71-9 > JAGGAG01. The sequence continues at coordinate 20,079 of CAZWXD010000027.1, forward strand.
CATCAATACCGTGCGGGCCATCCTGGGCCAGGTCGCCGGGGCGGTGGGCTACGCCCATCGGCACGGGGTCGTGCACCGGGACATCAAGCCGGGGAACATCCTCATCGACGATGAAGGCTGGTGCGTGGTCACCGACTTCGGGATCGCCAAGGTGGCGGAGAGTGAGGGGCTCACCACGTCAGGCGTCATGGTGGGAACGCCGGCATACATGAGCCCCGAGCAGTGCCTGAGCAACGAGGTGAGCGGGGCCGCCGACCAGTACGCGCTGGGTGTGGTGGCGTACGAACTGCTCACGGGGCGCCTGCCCTTCCCCGGGACGTCCATGATGTCGGTGATGTACTCGCACGTGCACATCCCGGCCCCCGCCATCGAGTCGCTCCGGACCGACTGCCCGCCAGAACTCGCGGCGGCGGTGATGCGCATGCTCTCCAAGGAGCCCGGCGATCGCTTCGCGTCAGTGGAGGAGGCCGCCGCCGCTCTCGGCATGCACTCGGCCACCAGCGATGATCCCGCCCGCAGCCAGCTCATCTCGCTGGCCACGACGGGGAGCCGGGCTCCGGTCGTCCGCCAGAGCACGCCCCGAAGCCCCATCCCCCTCCCGCGCCCCGACAGCCTCGCGGATGCCCGGACCGTCCTGGTCACCAATCCGGGAGGCGCGCGACGTGACCTGGCACTCGGGGTCGGCGCCGGGATGCTCGTGCTCGCGGCCGCCGTGTACTTCGCGCCGTGGCGCAAGGATGCCAGCCAGCGCGCGGCGACCCCAGGCTCGCAAGTCTCGGAGGCCCCCACCGAAAGGCCCCGGAGCGCCGCCGCGCGGCCGCCGGTCGTGACCCGGGAACCGGCATCGGGGACCGGCGCCGATTCTTCCCCCGGGCCGCAGGCGCCCCCGGACGGCGCAGCGGGCGTGGCCCCCACCCAGGCAGCACCGGTGACCCAGCCGGTGGTGGCGATCGCCGCCGTGGACATGGAAGACCCTGTGGTGGATGCCTCCAGCGATCGCAAGCTCTCGGGCAATGACGCGCTGCTGCAGCGCGGGACGCCGGCGGCCCTGCCGCCCGACGCGCGCCTCGGCGTCGAGCGCACCCTCAAGGCCTACGCGCAGGCGCTCGTGCTGGGGGACGCAGAAGAGGCCATCCGCCTCTTTCCCACCATGCCTGACTACCGGCGGGAGGCGCTGCGGCAGCGGTTTGCCACTGGCGGGCGCTACAGCACGCGCTGGAAGGTGAGTGACCTGCAAGCCGCGGGCAGCAATGTCACCGCCATGCTGACCGGTTCCACCAGTGAGATCAATGGAGCAGCATTCGGCGAGACCCGCGTGGTGAACGAACGGGTGATGTTGGAGCGCCGGGCTGGCGCCTGGGTGCTGACCCAGATCGCACAGTAGGCCAGGGGCAAGCCGGCGCCCCGGGCGGCGGGCGCAGCATTGAAATTCGCCTGAAGCACCGTCCTCCGCGCGGCAGGCGCGATGCGAACCCGTGCACGTGCGCGAGCGCCCTCGCGGGCCTCCCACGCCAGGGCCGGCCGCGCCGACCCAACCATCTGCCCTCCAACCACTTGGATCCCTGACTCGGATCCCGTCACCGTCCACGGTTCGGGCAGTGCTGCCTCTTGCACGCTGGCACCTGCGTTGCCGGATCTCGCCTGGTCACGGAAGCCAGTCCTCCGCATCCAGGAGCGTCAAATGTCCTCCCATCGCCGAGTGGCCGCCGTCCTCACCGGGCTCACCCTTGCTGCCATGGCGCCGGTTGCCGCCCAGCAGGTGGCCACGGTGTACCTCAAGGAAGGCGGCACGATACGCGGACAGGTCATGGATGAATCCGACCCGAATGCGATCCGCATCAGGAGCGAGAAGTCCGGCACCACCTTCATGCTGAAGCGTGCGTGGGTGGACAGCGTGGTCCGGCCGAACGCGCAGCCCGCCCCAACGCCGGTGCCGACCGCAGCCCCTGCGAAGGCGGCCGCAACCAGGGCGTCCGAGCCGATGCCCCTCCCGGTGACACCGAAGGCGGTGGAGTCGAAGCCGGTGGAGCCGAGGGTGGTGGAGCCGAAGCCCATCCCGGTGATGCAGGCCGCGCCAACTCCAGCGCCACAGGTCGAGCCCGTGGCGGTGCGTCCCACTGAGCCCACGCCCGTCCCCGTAGCACAGGCCACCGCCGTTCGCGTTGATGGCCTGGAGCCGCCCACCGCGTCACCAGCCAGCGCCCCTGCCAAGGCGTCGAAGGCCGCGAAGGAGGAGAAGTCTGCCCCGGTGCGGAGCCCGTCGAAGTGGTACATCGGTGGCGGCGGCGCGGCCTACACCGGGCTCGCTGGCGACGGTACCGACATCGGCTACACCGGCATGGTTGGGTACGGTACCGGAGTCGGCAGCGCGTTCGCCGTCCGGCTCGGCGGGAGTGGGAGCTACTGGCGCCTGGGCAACAACACCGGGGACTTCTACGACCTCGCTGGCAACATTGACCTCGTGGTCGGGCCGCGGGGACCGCGCTTCGTGGCACCGTACGCCGTGCTGGGCGGCATGGGCGGTGTCCGGAGCACCTCTCCCGTGCAGGTGGGCGCCACCGGGTACACCCGCGACCCGCTCTATGGGGCTCGCGTGGGCGCCGGGTTGAGCGCCAGGCGCATCTTCCTCGAGGCGAGCTACCAGCACGTGTGGGTGGATGGCGTGGCGTCGGGGTACGTCCCCTTCGTGTTCGGTTTCCGGTTCTAGGCTGTTCCATGGCAGGTACGAGAAGGGGCCCGGGCGACTGGGCCCTTTCCCGTTTCGCGCTCACCTGGAGGTCGGCTCTGGCGCCCCTCCCGCGCCCCATGCACCTTGGGGCATGCGGCCCGATCCCACCGCACCCGACACCCCCACCCCCGAGCCAGCAGGCGCCCGGCCACCCGGGGCTGCGGCACCGACGCCGCCGCCGAACCGGCCCTCCCGCGAGGATATCGACGTCTTCGGCCTGACCCACCCGGGCCTCGTGCGCACCGAGAACCAGGATCACTTCCTGGTGGCAAGCCTCCACAAGCTGATGGCGGTGCAGCAGAGCAGCCTGCCAGCCGACCTCGTGGGTGACACGCGGAGCGGGGCGCGCGGCTTCCTGGTGCTCGTAGCCGATGGTGTCGGCGGGTCGCCGGGCGGTCGCGACGCGAGCATGGCAGCCCTCATGGCGCTCACCCGCCACGTCACCAACACGGTGGACCTCTACCAGAGCGTTGACGCCATCAGGGAAGCGACGTTTACCGAGCAGCTTCGCCGCTCGGTGGACCGCACCCACGAAACGGTGCTCGCCGAGGGTGCACACGACCAGGGCCGGCGCGGGATGGCCACGACGCTCACCCTGGTGATGTTCGTCTGGCCCAAGGCCTTCCTGCTCCACGTAGGCGACAGTCGCTGCTACCGCATCAGGCAGGGGCAGCTCGAGCAGCTCACGCGCGACCAGACCATGGCCCAAGCCATGCTCGAGGCGGGTCTGCTGACCCCGGAGCAGGCGGAGTCATCCCGGCTCAAGCACGTGCTGTGGAGCGCCGTGGGCGGGCGGGAGGCGGTTCCCGACGTGAAGGTGGTGGATCACCAGTGGGATGACCTCATGCTGCTCTGCACCGATGGGCTCACCAAGCATGTCACCGACGCGGAGATCCGCGACATCATGCTGGGCACGGCCACGTCGGAGGCCACCTGCAGGGCGCTGGTGGACCTGGCCCTCTCCCGGGGCGGGAGCGACAACGTGTCGGTGGTGGTGGGGCGGCTCCGGCCACGGGGCCCCGGCATCAAGGGGTGATCACGCCCTCCATCCGCACCACCTCGAAGTCGCTGCCGCGGACCTGCCGGAAGGCATCCCAAAGTTCCGGATCCCAGCGCGTGTCCGACACGCCGCTGATGAACCAGTCGGAGCCATTGTCGGCCACGATCATCCCGTAGGTCTTGAGCGCCTGGAAGATGACCCGCGCATGCTCGGGGTAGCCGCTGATGTCGACGCCGGCCTTCATCCGCACCCGCATGCCCATGGGGGGGCGGTTGGCGTCGGTGGAGGAGCTGGCCCAGTGCCGCGCCGGGTGCACGTACGCCCGGCGCGAGTTGCGCACGGTGAACCGGAGGGCGTGCCGGACCTGGCCGCTGGCCACCTCATCGTACCGCACCAGGCCCGGGAAGATCGGGAGGCCGGCGGCATCGGCGGAGGTCCACCCGGCTGGGCGAAGGTCGTTGGAGTTGAGGTCGAAGATGGCCCCCGACCCAGCCCGCCATGGCCCTCCCGGCGTGTCGGGCGGGTAGGCCGCGAACAGCTCGTACAGCTTCCAGTTGTCCCGGTCGATCACCAGGATGTGCCGGTCGCCCGAGCTTGACGCGCCCCCCTCGATCGGGGCGTTGGCGGGCACCGGGTATGGACCGGGGTCGCTCTCGTCCGCGTAGTCGAAGGTGACGTTCACCCCCGCCGTGCCCCCCGCCACGACGACATACGGAATGCCGTAGTAGTCCTCCTCCCGCCCCCAGTCGGGGTGCAGGCCGGTGCCTGCCCCGATGCTCGCAATCAGGTTGTCGGAGTTCGGGTCCACCTGCGCCGTGTCGATCCGCACGTTCCAGGCATTGTCACCCGGGAAGGGGAGCTTGCCATTGAGGCTCGCGTTGACGCCCAGGTCAGGCACCCCCGCCACCGGGGGATCCGGCAGGTCGGGCGGATCGCCCGGAGGCGGGTTCTCGTTGTCGGTCACACCCGAACTGCATGAGACCGCCAGGGTCGCGCAGAACGCCACGATCAGTGAACGTGCAGCGGCGTGCATTGTCCGCCTCATTGCAGGAGTTGCGCGGTTCGCGTTGCCTCGACGGCCGCATGACCGGCGGGATTCATGCCCCCGCGCGCCCTGCTGCATGCCGTTGCCCGCAGGGGCGGGACACCGCGCAGGAAGCGAACACTGACCGCGAACTGCACCATCGGGTGGCCGTTCGGGGCATGCCCATTGCAGAACTCTGCACCCAACTACGGTCAGCGACCCTCCGGTCGGCTGGCCTCTTGCCTTCCGTACCAATCCGTGTCGAGGAGCTCCGATCATGTCCTTCCTCAAGGGCCTCAAGCGCGAGGATGCTGGTCCGACCACGGGAGAGCTGCGCAGCGTGCTCTCCGCCATGCAGCGCGAGCGTTCCAGCCTTGACGCGATGGTCCAGCGCGCCGAAGCCGCAGCGGCCGAGTTGCGCGCGGCCCAGGCGGGCGACTCGGTGACCCTGGCGACCTCCCTTGGCGAGCGCATCGCCGCCCTCGAGACCCAGCTCCGCGCGGTGGAGTCGCTGGCGCCGGCGCTGGACCGGGCGGCGACCAGGCTGGGCGGCTTTGACGACGCGTGGGACAGGACCGAGCAGCGCCTCGCCGAGCTGGAGCAGCGGGCGGCGCGGGTCAGCGAGAACGTCGGCCTCTTCCGGGACCTGGGTGACCGGGTACCCGAGGCGCAGCACCAGGTGGGAGTCCTGCGGGCGCTGGTTGAGCAGACCACCCAGAAGCTCGCCGCCTTCGAGCAGCAGCGGGACCAGATTGACCGCGCGAGCGGCCAGGTGGGCCAGATCCACGGCGTGCTCCAGCAGCTCGACACCGGCTTCCGTCGCCAGGACGAGCTGCTCTCGTCGCTGCGCGACCTGGAGACACGCCTGGCCGACACCGAGACGGCACACCGGCGCGTGGCCGAGGAAGTCGAGGGCCTGACGGGGCGGCACAAGGCCATGGCCGACGAGAGCGAGCGCGCGCAGGTGGTGCTGGAGAAGGTGCGCGGCAGCCTGGAGCAGGGCGCGGCCCTGGTGGACCACGAGCACCGGAGCCTCGATGCCCTGACGCAGCGCGTCGAGGAGATCCGCGAGGCCGTGAAGGACTGCGAGGCCCGGCTCGGGTCGCTGAACGCAACCAGCCGCCACATCGTGGGCCTCGAGGGCCAGGCGCAGCACCTCTTCACCGAGGTGAGCCGCCTGAGCGGCGAGTTCCGCCAGCTGAGTGAGCGGGCCGAGCGGTCCCGCGGGTTGCAGGCCGAGTCAGCCCGCCTGGAGCAGCTCCTGGCCGGCGTGCAGCTTCGGGTGCAGAAGATCGAGGACGCGCGGCCCTCGGTGGAGGCCGCCATCCAGGACCTTGCGGTGCTGCGAGGGTCGCAGGAGACGCTCCGCGAGGCGCTGGAGCAGGCAGGGCACGCGCAGCAGGAGCTCGGACGCTTCCGCGAGACGCAGGTGGAGATGCAGGCCTGGCTCGCGCGCAATGACGGCGCCACGCGCGCCATGCAGGCACAGGTCGAGCGCGTGGGCGACCGGGTGGAGACGGTCGCCTCGCAGGTGGGCGACGCCGAGCGCCGCATGGGCACGGTGTCCGAGGCACTCGACCAGTTGCAGGAGCGCGCCGGCGAGTTCAATGGCCTGGGTGAGCGGATCCGGTCGCTGGGTGAGGACCTGGCCCAGCGCGAGGCCGGCATGGAGCGGGCCGTGAGCCAGCTCGCCCGGACCACGGAGCTCCGCCGCGAGGCCGTCGAGACGGCTGAGCGCCTTGAGGATGTGAGTCGTTCCCTGGCTGGGGCCCTGAGCGACGCCGAGGTCCGGTCGGTGGAGCTCGACCGGCTGGCGACCGACCTTGCCGAGCGCGCCGGGGCACTGGGACTGGTGCAGGACCAGCTCCGGCAGTTCGACGAGCGGCTCACCAACTGGCAGGCGAGCGAGCGCGAGATGACGCGTGCGGTCGAGGCAGTGCTCGAGCGCCAGCAGGCGGTGGATCACCTGCAGCAGGGCGTGCGCGACGTCCATGCCCTGGCCGAGCGGACCATGGCCGAGGCGCGCACCATCACCGAGGCTCGGCGCGAGGTGGAGGCCACGGCCCGGCTCCTGGCCGAGACGCGCGAGCAGCTGGGCGACACCAGCACGGCGCTGGAGGACCTGGAGCGGCGGAAGGCGCAGGTGGAGAAGGCCGAGCACCGGCTCGCGCGGGCCGAGGCGCTGGCGCTCGACCTCCGCGCCAGCCTCGAATCGTTGCACACACAGCGCGCCGTGATCGACCAGGCGCTGGAGAAGGCGGCGGGGCTCGGGAACCAGGTGCGGCAGGCCGAGACGGTGCTCGAGGCACTGCGCGAGGAGCGCACGGTGGCCGACCGGGTCCGAGCGGCGGTGACGGCCCTGCGCGAGGAGGACGCGACGTAGCGTCTCTCGCCGCATAGGATCGAGGAAACCCCATGGGACGAACGTCCCATGGGGTTGTTCCCTTGCCGAATGGTCGTATCATCGGTGTAGTCGTCAATGACACCTTGCGGGTTGGTGGGGCGATGATCGCTGACTTCCCGGTGTGCACGGGCGGGGAACCGCTGGCGGCGCGACAGGAAGCACCGCCCATCGCACAACCGAATCGGCCGCAGGGCTGCTGAGCAAACCATGGCCACCACCATACCTGCCACCGTGCGAGGCACCGCCGTTCGTGAGCGCAGGCCCACCCACCTGCACGTGGCGGCAATCCTGGCCGGGCTCCTTGGCCTCGGTTGCGGTGCCGAGGATGAGGACGTGTTCGCGCAACTGTCTGGGACCGTCTACGTCCTCGACCGGAACGACCAGATATTGGCCGTGAATCCCCGCACGGGGGCCAGCGAGTTGGTGCAGGGAACGCCGGCGTACACGCTCAATCTCGGCGGACCCGCGCACGGACGGTACCTGATCCTGAGCACCGGGGATCTCTATCGCTTCGACCTCGCTTCCCGCATCCTCACGCCGATCATCCGGGACGGCATTGCGAACTTCAGGCCGGCCGTCACCCCTTCCGGGCGGCTCGTGGCCATCACCCGCTCCCTCCCGACCGGGTCGGGCATCGTCGCGCGCGACTCCAACGGCCAGAATGAGGTGGTGCTCCGCGAGCCTGGGCCGGGCGCCAACTGGGGGTTGAGCTGGCTCGGGGAGCACACCCTCTACTTCGTGCAACGCGACAGCGTCCCGCGGCTCTGGAAGGTGCGGGCCGACGGCTCCCAGCTGGGGCGCACCCGCGATACCGGCACGGTGGCCTATGGCGTGGCTGGTTCACCGGCTGGCGATCGGCTCGCCGTGCTGCACCTCACTTCGGGACGTGATACCGTCGACGTGTGGGAACTCACACCGGAAGGTGACCGGGTGCGGGAGATCGCCCGGATCGCTGGTGGCGACGGGACCTCCCTGACGTGGTCGCCCGATGGCCAGTTCCTCCTGACCTGCTCCCGCACCGCGACCCTCCTGTTCATCCATGCCGAATCCGGTGCCCGTAAGGTGATCAATGTGCCGAACGTGCAGTTCTGCCCCGCTACCTGGATCGGTTCGTAGCGCACTGGCGATCCTTGCAGTCGACCCTCAGGCGTCCAGCGGCTCCTGTGATCCTGCTAGCGGTTGGCCCAGAGGCGATCCAGCGCGCTGACCAGGTCCGGCCGCTCCGTCAGTACCGGGGCGACCGGATCGGCCTTTTTCCGGGCGAGCCGCGCCGGCATCGAGCGGATGTTGCAGGAGCGGATGTCGAGCCGCGGGATCACCTCGCGCCACTCGAGCGGCGCCGAGACCGGCGCGGCCGGCAGGGGGCGCACGCTATAGGGCGTCACGATTGTTTGCCCCATCACGTTCTGCAGGTAGTCCACGTACACCTTCCCCTCGCGCTTCTCGACCGCACGCGTGATCGTCGCGACCTGCGGAAGGTCCTGCACCGTGAGCTGCGCCAGCACCTCGCCGAATGATCGGCACTGCTCGTACGTGAGCTGCCCCCCCAGCGGAATCAGGATGTGGAGCCCGCTCGACCCCGTCGTCTTCACGTAGTGCGGAAGGTCCACCCCCCCCAGCCGGGCGTGGATGTTCTTCGCCACCTTCACCACGTCCGCGAAGGGCGCCCCCTTGGGATCCAGGTCGAGCACGCACCAGTCAGGCCGGTCGAGTGACTCGGCGCGGCTGGCCCACATGTGCAGCGGAATGGAGCCCAGGTTGATGACGTAGAGCAGCGACTCGACGTCGTCCAGGATGAAGTAGTCGATCTCCCGCGAGGTGTGGTCACTCCAGAGGCGCACCGTCCTGATCCAGTCGGGGATGAAGTCGGGTGCATCCTTCTGGTAGAAGGACTTCCCGTCGATGCCATCGGGATACCGCGTGAGGACGATCGGGCGGTCCTTGAGGTACGGTAGCAGCCATGGCGCCACGGCACGGTAGTACTCGATCAGGTCGCCCTTGGTGTAACCCTCGACCGGCCAGAAACGCTTCTTCAGGTTTGTGAAGTGCACGGCAGGAACAGCGGCAGGCGGAGCGGCAGGGGCCACAGCCCGCGTCGCCTTCGCCGCCTTCGCCAGCTTGCCCTCCTTTCCCTCCTTGCCCTCCTTGGCCACCCTGGCCGCCTTCTTCATTTCCTCGACACTCCTGTCATCCCGGAACCGGATGAACACCGGCTGCCGCAGCAGGCCCTCGTCCGTCCACTCGGTGAACCGCACTTCGGCAATGACCTCCGGTCGAATCCAGGTCGTGGCCTTGAACTCCTCCTGGGTCATGTAGAAGTCCGTCGCGGAGCTGCGGCGCGCCGCCTTTCCTTCCCTGCGGCCCCTGTCGCGCGACCGGGCACCCGTCTCGGGCGGTGTGCACGGTGGCGCAGCCACCGCCAGCTCCCCCAGTCGCGTCCGTTCCTCCCTGAGCTGCTGGTCGGCGAAACCGCTCCCCGCCCGGCCCGAGTACACCAGCTGGTCCCCCACGTAGCGCGCAAGGTGCAGCGCGCCAAACCCGGCCCGCGACCCCCTGGGCGCCGAGAATCCCACCACCACGAACTCGTCGGTGCGCTGTGCCCGGATCTTCACCCAGGCCGGCGACCGCCCACCGCGGTACGGCGCATCGGCTTTCTTGCCGACAATGCCCTCGAGCCCCATGCGCTCCACCTCGGCATAGAACGCCTCACCCTGCTCCTCCACGTGGTCGAGGTACCGCACCGGGCCGGTTGGTGGCAGCATGGTGCGGAGGATCGCCTTCCGCTCGGTGAGCGGGAGGCCACGCAGGTCGAAGCCCAGCGCGGCCGGAAGGTCGAAGGCGAAGAAGGTGGCAGGCGACTCCACCGCTGCGCGCTTCACGTCGAGGGGGCGCTTGAGGCGCGCCCGCTGCTGCAGCCGCTGGAAGTGCGGCCGGCCGGCATCGTCCAGCGTCACTACCTCGCCGTCGAGCAGCACCGGGTCGAACGGGAGCGCTTTCACCGCCCGGACCACCTCGGGGAAACTCTCGGACAGGTTGTTCCCGTTCCGCGAATGGAGCGTGACGGCACCGTCCCGCTTCTCGGCCAGGATGCGCCACCCATCCATCTTGAGCTCGAAGATCCACCCGGGCTTGCTGAAGGCCGTGGTGTGCGGCTCACAGAGCATGAGGTCTACGTCACCACCGCGCACGTCCCGCAACGGGAGCTTTCGCGCCGCGAGGGCCGTCCGGAGCAGGGATGCCTCCTCCCCTGCCCTGGCAAGTTCCTGCACGGTGAGCCCCGAGAGCACCGACTCGGGCGGGAAGGTGCCGCCGGCCTGCACATAGCCGTCACCTTCCTTGATGAGGAGCCAGTCCTTCCCCGATTCGGACTTCCGGAGCTTCACCAGGGTCCAGAGTCCGTGCAGCTTGTAGCCGTGGAGCTCGAAGAGGAGCTTGCCGTCTCGCAGCCCCTGGTCCACGTCGCCGTGCGGCACCCACCTCCCACGATCGAACACGATCATCGACCCAGCACCATAGTTGCCGTCCGGGATCACCCCCTCGAAGTCGGCATACTCGATGGGGTGGTCCTCGGTCTGCACCGCCAGGCGCTTGTCGGCGGGGTCGGGCGAAGGGCCGCGCGGCACCGCCCAGCAGAGCAGAACGCCATCATGTTCCAGCCTGAGATCCCAATGGAGCCGCCGGGCAGCATGCTGGTGCACCACGAAGACGCCACCCAGGGCCGATGCCGTGGATCCTGCCGGCTCGGGCGTTGCCTCCAGCGTGCGCTTGGCACGGTATTTCTCCAGGTCGCGGGGCATGCTATGCCGCAACGCCCGAACGCCCGAACGTCCCGAAGTCCCGACTTGACGCCCACCGGCGCCCGACGCTTCTTAGAACCATGCCAGCACGCAACATTGCCTCCGCGACCATCTCGTTCGGCCTCGTGTCCGTCCCGGTGAACCTGTACTCCACCGCGGAATCGTCCGCCAGCATCTCGTTCAACATGCTGGACCGGAAGTCGGGCACCCGAGTCAAGCAACAGTACATCTCCACCGACGACAAGCCCCGGGTGGTGGAGAAGGACGATATCGTCAAGGGCTACGAGTTCGCCAAGAACCAGTACGTCATCTTCTCGCCCGAGGAGCTCAAGGCGCTGGACGAGAAGGCGACCAATTCCATTGACATCGTGGAGTTCGTGCCGCTCGCCAAGGTGGACCGCATCTGGCTCGACAAGACCTACTTCCTGGGCCCCGACAAGGGCGGCGATCGTGCCTACCGCCTCCTGGCCAGGGCACTGGAAGAGACCGGGTATGCAGCCCTGGGACAGTATGCCGCCCGTGGCAAGCAGAACCTGGTGCTGGTGCGCCCCATGGACGGACGCCTCGTCATGGAGCAGCTCCACTACCAGAACGAACTGCGCAGCGCGTCGGAAGTTCCGCTGGAGGACGTGCCGGTCAAGCCCGCCGAGCTGGCGCTGGCCAAGCAACTCATCGAGCAGACCGCCACCGACGCGTTCACGCCCGCCAGGTTCAAGGACGAGGTGCGTGACCGGGTGCGGGAGGCCATCCAGAAGAAGGTCGAGGGACAGGAGATCACGGCGGAGCCCACCGAGAAGCCCCAGGTGAAGATCATCGACCTCATGGAGGCGCTGAAGGCGAGCCTCGGCAAGGCAGAGGGGGGCGGCAAGGCAAAGGCGGACAAGGCCGCCAAGCCGGCAAGAGGCAGGAGCAAGGCGGCCGCCAGGAAGGCGTCCTAGCCCGGCACCGCCGCACCCCCGGGAACCGCAGCAGCGAGCCCCATCTCGTCGAGGAAGCGGGTCCCCCCGGTGGGCGCTCCGTTCCGCACGTCCACCCGTGTCAGCACCAGCCGGTCGATCGCACGCGTCATTCCCACATAGAGCAGCCGACGCGACTCCTCCACCTCCTCCCGTGACACGTCGCGCATGCGTGGCATGCCCGGCATGCAGCCATCTTCCACGCCCACCACGTACACGCGGGAAAACTCCAGGCCCTTGGTGGCGTGCAGGGTGAGGAGGTTCACGCGGTCGGGATCATGCTCCTCGCCGCTCGACCGGGAAAGGGCGAGCATCTCCATGAACCGCTGCAGTTGCCCGGCCATGGGCCCGTCACCCGCCGCATCGACAATGCGATTGAGGCGTGCCATCGCGGCCGGATAGCGGTCCAGGGCCGACCGCTCCCGGCGCACGCGTGCCAGCCTGTCGGGCCCGCCCAGCCGGTTGATGACCTCGGTGATGGTCATTGCACCCGCCGCGCCCGGCTGGGCTTGCTCTACCGCATACTCCTGCAGGCAGTCGCTGAAGCGTCCCATGGCGAAGACCCGGGTGATCCGGTGCAACATGCCGGCCTCGTCGGTCAGCGACGTCGTGTCGCCCAGGGCCAGGGCCAGGCCCAGCCAATCCAGCAGGTTGGCAAGCGCCGTCTTTCGCATGCGGACCACCTTGAGCGCCTCGAGGTGGCGCGCCACCCCCACCAGGGCGCGGGCGTCGTCGAGGGCATGGTGCGCCCGCGGCAGCTCGATGCCGAACGCCTGCGCCAGGTCGCCCAGCCGCGCGCTGCCGGCGTGCAGCTCGCGCGCCAGCGGCAGCGTGTCATACACCTGCAGCGCCCCCGACTCACCCTGCGACATCCGGTGCAGCACGGGAAAGTCGAAGCGGTGCCCGTTGTGGGCCACCACCGCATCGTTGCCGATGAACTCCCGGAACGCAGGCCAGGTGTCCTCGAAGTGCGGCGCGTCCACCAGGTCGGCCTCGGTGTAGCCATGCTGTGCCGACGCACCGGGCTCGATGGGGATGCGCGGCCTGACCAGGCTGTGGAACTCGCCGGCCACGCTGCCACCCCGCACGCGAACGGCAGCGACCTCCACGATCTCGCAGCTCGTCACGTCCCGGCCCGTGGTCTCGAGGTCGAAGGCGACGTAATCCTGGAACGGGTCAGGCAGGGCGCGGGTGTGCACCAGCTGGAGCGCCTTGAAGAGCCCGAGGGCCACACCCGACGGCCCGCACGCCGCGGGATCGAACGGCACGTCGCCGTCGAGGTCCTCGATGCCCGGATCGGTGAAGGCCACCGTGAACCCCGCGCCACGCAGCATGCCGGCGAGGGCGATCTCCTGGCCACCCACCCTGGGCAGGCGCACCCGCCCATGCCCATGGCGCACGCCGGCAAGGCGAGCCGCCAGGGCAACGACCGCGGGATCGCCCGCCGGGTCGGAGAGTTCGTCATGCCGCTCCTCGAGCAGGGTGCGATACTCCCCCACCCGCTGCGAGAGCAGCTCCTCCACCAGCATACCGAGGTGACGGTGCCGGCTCCCGATGGCGTGCAGGTTGTCCAGCAGGTAGAGGAAGCGCCACACCTTCTTCATGTCGGCTTCATCGCGCCGTCGCCGCGCCGCCTGCCGCAGCATCGCCACCAGGTCCCCGCCCTGTGGTCCGCGAGCGGCCTCGGCGCCGAGCCGCTGGAGCAGGGCACGTGGCAGCACCACGTGCGCCAGCAACTCGGCGGGCACCGGGTCTCCGGGCGTGGCAATGACCCGAAGGGCGGCCAGCAGGTACTGCACCACCGGGTCGTCCTGCAGCGCGCGGCCCGCGCCCAGGCGCGACGGGATCCCCGCCCGCATCAGCACGGCCTCGATGCGGCTCCCGATGTCATGGGTGCGGTAGAGGATGCCAAACGCGCCCCAGCCCAGCCCGCCCCGCTCCCGCTCGGCCTGCAGCTCCTCGAGGAGCCACGCCACCTCGGCGTCGTCATCGGGGAAGCTGTGCACCGCCACGGGCCAGGGTGACTCTCGCACGGCCCGGATGGACTTCTCGAAGAGCGGGGGGTTCGGGGCCAGCAGGCGCCGGGCCGCCTCGAAAATGGATCGCGCCGTGCGGCGATTCTCGTCGAGGATGATCGGCTGGCCGATGCCGAAGGCCTCCATGAGTTGCTGCAGCACCCTGGGATCGGCCCCAGTCCAGGAGAAGATGGACTGCTCATCGTCACCCACGGCAAAGAGGTGGCGGTGCGCCCCGGCAATGTGTGCCAGCACCCGGAACTGCGCCGGGCTCAGGTCCTGGGCCTCATCCACCAGCACCTCGTCCCAGCGCGCCTGCACCGCAACGCGCACGTGCTCCAGCTCGAGCAGCTCACCCGCCCTGAGCACCAGGTCGTCGAAGTCGAGGACCTTCCGTGCATGGAGCCACGCCCGGTACTCGGCGAAGAGCCTGGTGTCGTCAGGACCCAGCTCCGCGCCGGCGAGCCGGTGGGTGCCGAAGCGACGCAGGGTTCCGCGGGCGCGGCCATCGTCGAAGATGCCCAGCCGCCGGAGGACCTGGACCTGGTAGTCCTCATCGGCAATGCCGAAGCCGCGCGGGAGGCCGATGGCGGCACCATGCTCGCGCAGGATCGTCACGCAGAGCGAGTGGATGGTACCGCGGGTGATGGCATCGGCCCGATCGCCCAGGGCCTCGCGCAGGCGGGCAGCGACCTCGCCTGCCGCCTTGTTGGTGAAGGTGACGGCGAGGATGCGCGCCGGGTCGACGCCATGGTGCTCCACCAGGAAGTGAATCCGCTCGGTGAGGCAGAAGGTCTTCCCCGCACCGGGGCCGGCCAGCACCAGGCTGGGCCCCCTCGGCGCCTCGATCGCCTCACGCTGCCTGGCGCTAGCGCTGAACCCAGCCACTGATCGCCTCGATGAGTTCGTGCATCACGTCCTGGTCGGTGCGCCCCGACCGCTTGAGCACGTGGAAGGAGTGGTCGGCCGCGTCCACGACATGCAGCGTGGCCCGCGCGCCGAGCCCCGCGGTCACTTCGCGCATGAGGGTGAGGTCGGCCAGGGTATCGCGGGTGCCCTGCAGGAAGAGCATGGGCACCCCGACCTTGTCGAGGTGCGTTGCGCGGGATCGCGAGGGCTTTCCCGGCGGGTGGAGTGGGAAGCCCAGGAAGATGAGGCTCGCCACGGGCTGCGGCCCCCGTCCCAGCAATTCCGACGTCATGCGCCCGCCGAACGACTTCCCCCCTGCATGCACGGGCACGCCGGGCAGGAGGTCTCGCGCTGCGGCAATCGCGGCGGCCACCGTGGCGGTGG
This sequence comes from uncultured Gemmatimonadaceae bacterium, assembly GCA_964638035.1. GTDB lineage: Bacteria > Gemmatimonadota > Gemmatimonadetes > Gemmatimonadales > GWC2-71-9 > JAGGAG01. The sequence continues at coordinate 35,296 of CAZWXD010000027.1, forward strand.
CCACCGCCGGCCGGTCGGGACGGCCGCTGCCGGCCTCCATGTAGGGGAACTGGTAGCGCAGCGTTGCGATGTTGCGGGCACGAAGCCCCGCCGCCACCGCGGCGAGAAAGGGGTGGCGCATGCCCGCCCCGGCCCCGTGCGCCATCACGTAGCAGGCGACCGGGGATTCGGGCCGGTCGAGGAGCGCGCCCACGCTGCCGCTACCCACGGCAAGTCTCAGTTCGTCCATGACCCGAAGTTACCCTCGCCTTGCGACAGCGTGCCCCGGCATTACGCTTGACCGATGCGCGTGGACGTGGGCACCAGCGGCTATTCGTTCCCCGAGTGGAAGGGCGCCTTCTACCCGAAGTCCCTGCCCGCCGCCGGCATGCTCGCCTACTACGCCGCCCGGTTCCCGACGGTGGAGGTCAACAACACATTCTACCGCCTGCCCCGGGAGAGCGTCGTCACCGAATGGGCGCAGGCCGTACCCGACGGCTTCACCTTTTCCATCAAGGCGTCGCAGCGCATCACCCACCACGCCCGGCTGCGGGAGGTGGGTGAGCTAGTGCAGTACCTCCTGCGGGTCACGACGGCGCTGGGCGACCGCCGCGGGCCCACCCTCTTTCAGCTGCCCCCCAACATGAAGAAGGACCTGGAGCGGCTCGCGGCCTTCCTGGAACTGCTACCCCGGCGATGGCTGGCGGCGATCGAGTTCCGGCACGCATCGTGGTTCAGTGACGAGGTCTTCGAGGCGCTGCGTGCGCATGAGGTGGCGCTGGTGATTGCGGAGGGTGAGGACCAGGAGACGCCGGTGGTGGCCACGGCGCCCTTCGGGTACCTGCGCCTGCACCGCCCGGCGTACGACGCCGCATCGCTCGACGCCTGGGCCAGCCGCATTCGCGCGCAGTCGTGGGAGCGGGCGTGGGTGTACTTCAAGCACGATGCGGACACGGCCGGCCCCGAGTTGGCCGGCGCCTTCGCCAGCCGGTTCTAGCTGTAATTGATGAGGAGGTTGTTCACTGAGCCATGACGCTACAAGCTGGGG
>CAZWXD010000028.1:0-35227 GCA_964638035.1 uncultured Gemmatimonadaceae bacterium
GATGGTGATGCCGGGCGACAACATCCAGATGACGATCGAGCTGATCACGCCGATCGCGATGGACGAGGGGCTCCGGTTCGCGGTGCGCGAGGGTGGGCGGACCGTGGGCGCCGGCGTGGTGACCAAGATCCTGAAGTAGGCACGAGCTGCCCTGGCGCCATGCCGTGACGGCATGGCGCCAGGAACAACGAGAGGCAACGAAAGGCCCACAACATACGCATCCGCCTCAAGGCGTTCGACCACGTGGTGCTGGACCAGGCCGCGGCGGACATCGTGCGCACGGCGGAGAAGACGGGCGCCCAGGTGTCCGGGCCGATCCCGCTGCCGGTGAAGACCGAGCGGTGGACGGTGCTCCGGAGCCCGCACGTCGACAAGAAGAGCCGCGAGCAGTTCGAGCTGCGCACGCACAAGCGCCTGCTCGACATTCACGACTCGCGCCCGCAGACCATGGACGCGCTGACCAAGCTCGACCTGCCTGCCGGCGTGGACGTCGAGATCAAGGTCGAGTAGCCCATGACGAACGGCTTGATCGGCCGGAAGCTCGGGATGACCCGGGTGTTCGGCGAGGACGGGAGTGCCGTGCCGGTGACCGTGATCGAGGCGGGCCCGTGCCGGGTGCTCCGGGTGGGGACGGACGCGGTGCAGCTGGGCTTCGGGGCCCGGCGTGCCACCCGGACCACGAAGGCGGCCATGGGCCACGCGAAGGCGGCGGGGCTCGAGGCGGCGCCGGCCGTGATCCGCGAGTTCCAGGTGGCCGGCGAGGCGGCCCCCGGCGCCGGGAGCGACGTGACCTGCGCGATCTTCGCGCCGGGCGAGCGGGTGAAGGTGACGGGGACGACCAAGGGCCGCGGGTTCCAGGGCGTGGTGCACCGCCACGGCTTCGGCGGCGGGCCGGCCACGCACGGCAACACGCGGCACCGGAAGCCGGGGTCCATCAGCCCGGGCACCGACCCGTCGCGCGTCATCAAGGGCAAGAAGATGCCGGGCCACCACGGCGCGGCGCGGCACACCGAGCTGGGCCTCACGGTGGTGAAGATCGACGCCGAGCGGAACCTGCTCTTCATCAAGGGCGCGGTCCCGGGGTCGCGCAACGGCATCGTGACGGTGCGCAAGCAGGAAGGGGCGAGCCGCCATGCTTGAGGCATCCCAGTACTCGGCCAGCGGCGCCAAGCGCGCCGGGAAGGTGACCCTCCCGGCCGACCTGTTCGACGGCACGGTGAACGAGCCGGTGCTGCACCAGGCGGTGCGCGCGTGGCTCAACAACCAGCGCCAGGGCACGGCGGCCACGAAGACCCGGAGCTTCGTCTCCGGCGGCAACCAGAAGCCCTGGAAGCAGAAGGGCACCGGTCGCGCCCGGCAGGGCTCGATCCGCGCCCCGCATTGGCGGGGTGGCGGCACGGTGTTCGGCCCGCAGCCGCGGGACTACACCACCAGCCTGCCGAAGAAGGTGAAGCAGCTGGCCCGTCGCTCCGCGCTGAATGCGCGGGCGCGTGAGGAGCGGCTGCTGGTGGTGGAACAGCTCGGCTTCGCCGAGCCGAAGACGAAGGCGCTGGCGGCCCTGCTGGCCAAGCTGGGCCTCGAGGGGCGGAAGGTTGTGGTCCTGACGAACGGGCTCAACCGGAACGCCTGGCTTTCGAGCCGGAACCTGCAGCGGGTCCGGGTGCTGCCGTGGGCCGAGGCCGCGGCGTACGACCTGGTGTGGAGCGACGTCCTGGTGGTGGAGGAGGGGGCGTTGACCGGGGCATCGGCCAGCGAGGCCGCGGCCGGGGAGGTGGCAGCGAGGCCGGCGGCGAAGAAGGCGGCGGTGAAGAAGAAGGCGGCGGCGAAGCCGGCCGCGAAGAAGGCGGCGCCGAAGAAGGCCGCGGCGAAGAAGGCCGCACCGAAGAAGAAGGGGAAGTAAGCGATGACGTCCATGGACATGCGCCAGGTGATCGTGCGGCCGCTGGTGACGGAGAAGAGCTCCGCGCTCTACCAGCTCCAGAAGGCCTACACGTTCGAGGTGCACCCGCAGGCGTCGAAGCACCAGATCCGCGAGGCGCTGGAGCAGCTGTTCGACGTGAAGGTGACCAACGTCCGCACGATGCAGGTGCGGCGGAACGCGGTGGCACGGGGCCGCACGCGGGGGACCACGGCGCGCTGGAAGAAGGCGGTCGTGACCCTGGGCGAGGGCCAGACGCTGCCGGTCTTCGAGGGTTGAGATGAGCATTCGCCAGTTCCGGCCGATGACGGCCGGCACGCGGTTCCGGTCGGTCTCGGGGTTCGACGAGATCACGCGTGACACGCCGGAGAAGTCGCTGCTCGAGCCGCGGAAGGTGTCGGGCGGGCGGAACAACAAGGGGCACGTCACCATGCGGTACAAGGGTGGCGGGCACAAGCGGATGTACCGCCGGATCGACTTCAAGCGGGACAAGTTTGGCGTGCCGGGCACGGTGCGGGAGATCGAGTACGACCCGAACCGGAGCGCGCGGATCGCGCTGGTGGTGTACGCCGACGGCGAGAAGCGCTACATCCTGCACCCGAAGGGCCTGGAGGTGGGGACCGTGATCGTGAGCGGGCCCGGCTCGGACGCCCGGAACGGGAACGCGCTGCCGCTGGGCGAGATGCCGCTGGGCACCACGGTGCACAACGTGGAGCTCAAGATCGGCAAGGGTGGCCAGATGGCACGGAGCGCCGGGTCCAGCGTGCAGGTGGTGGCGAAGGAGGGCGACTATGTGACGCTGCGGCTCCGGTCGAGCGAGGTGCGGCTGGTGCATGCGCGCTGCCTGGCCACGATCGGCGAGGTGGGCAACGCCGAGCACGAGTTGATCTCGGTGGGCAAGGCGGGCAAGAACCGGTGGCTGGGCAAGCGGTCGCGGGTGCGCGGCGTGGCCAAGAACCCGGTGGACCACCCGCTGGGCGGTGGCGAGGGCAAGACCTCGGGTGGCCGTCCGCCGATGTCGCCGTGGGGCAAGCGGGAAGGCCGGAAGACGCGCAAGCACAAGAAGGCGTCCAACAAGTTCATCGTGCGCGGCCGCAAGCGCGGCCGGGCCACCACGTAAGGCGGCCGGATGTCGCGCAGCGTCAAGAAGGGTCCGTTCGTCCAGGAAGCGCTCCTGACGAAGGTGCAGGTCCTGAACTCGAAGAACGAGAAGAAGGTGGTGAAGACCTGGAGCCGGGCGAGCACGATCCTGCCCGAGTTCGTGGGACACACCTTTGCGGTGCACAACGGGAACAAGTTCGTCCCGGTGTACGTGACCGAGAACATGGTGGGCCACAAGCTGGGCGAATTCGCCCCGACCCGGCTCTTCCGGGGGCACAGCGGGAAGCTCGTGGCCGAGAAGAAGGCGAAGGCGGAGTAACCCAATGACCGGCTATGCAATCCAGCGGGCGGTGCGCCAGTCGCCGCGGAAGATGCGGCTCGTGATCGACCTGATCCGCGGCAAGGACGTGAACGAGGCGTACGCGATCCTGCAGTTCAACAAGAAGCTCGCGGCGAAGCAGATCGCCAAGACGCTGCGGTCGGCGGTGGCGAACGCGGAGCAGGCGGCGCAGCGCGGGAACGACGCCTTCGACGTGGACCGGCTCGTGGTGTCGAAGGCCGTGGTGAACATGGGCGCGCCGCTCAAGCGATTCACGGCGGCGGCGCAGGGGCGGGCCACGCCGATCCGGAAGCGCACCAGCCACGTGGAGATCCACGTGGGCCTCCGTGAGGAGAGGAACTGATGGGGCAGAAGACGCACCCGACCGGGCTCCGGCTCGGCATCGTCAAGAACTGGCAGTCGCGCTGGTACGCCGGCCGGAACATGCCCGCCCTCCTGAAGGAGGACGAGCTGATCCGGCGGTACCTGAAGCAGCGCCTGGGCCATGCCGCGATCGCCGCGGTGGACATCGAGCGGAAGCCGGGCAAGGTGACCGTGACGGTACACACCGGGCGGCCGGGGGTGGTGATCGGCAAGCGGGGCGCCGAGGTGGACAAGCTGCGGGACGAGCTGGCGCAGCTCACCGGCAAGGAAGCGGCGATCAACGTCGAGGAGATCAAGCGGCCGGAGCTGTCGGCGGCGCTCGTGGCCGAGAACATCGCGCACCAGCTGGAGCAGCGGATCTCGTTCCGCCGGGCGATGAAGCGGTCGGTGCAGAGCTCGATGCGGATGGGGGCGCAGGGGATCCGGGTGCGGACGTCGGGCCGCCTGGGCGGCGCCGAGATCGCGCGGACCGAGGGCTACCGCGAGGGCCGGGTGCCGCTCCACACGCTCCGGGCCGACGTGGACTACGCCACGGCGACGGCCAAGACGACCTACGGCACGATCGGGGTCAAGGTCTGGATCTTCAAGGGTGAGGTGGTGGAGGACATGGCCGGCCGCACCTACTCGACGGGGGCCTGAGTCCATGCTGGCACCGAAGCGGATCAAGTTCCGCAAGCAGTTCAAGGGGCGGACGCGGGGGACGTCGTACCGGGGCAACACGGTGGCGTTCGGCGAGTACGCGCTGATGACGCTGGAGCCGGGCTGGATCACCAACCGGCAGATCGAGGCGTCGCGCGTGGCGATGACGCGCGAGATGAAGCGCGGCGGCAAGGTGTGGATCCGGATCTTCCCGGACAAGCCGATCACCAAGAAGCCGGCCGAGACCCGCATGGGGAAGGGCAAGGGCAACCCGGAGGGCTGGGTGGCGGTGGTGCGGCCGGGCCGGATGCTGTTCGAGGTGGAGGGCGTGGCGGAGGACCTGGCGCGCAAGGCGCTCGGGCTCGCCGCGGCCAAGCTGCCGGTGAAGACGCGCTTCGTGAAGCGCGAGGAGATCTGAGGCGATGAAGGCGAGCGAACTCCGGGACCTGTCGACCGCGGAGCTGGAGCAGAAGCTGGTGGAGTTGCGCGAGGAGCGCTTCCGCCTGCGCTTCCGCTCGGCGACGGAGTCGATCGAGAGCCCGATCCGGTTCCGGACGATCCGGCGCGACATCGCGCGGGTCCTCACCACCCTGCGCATGCGCGCGGGCCAGGCGTAAGGAGCGACGGTGGCGAAGAGCGAGACCGCGGCCCCGGCCCGGCAGCGCCGCAAGGTGCGCCAGGGCGTGGTGGCGAGCGACAGGATGACGAAGACCTGCACGGTGCTGCTGGAGCGGCGGTATGCGCACCCGGCCTACGGCAAGCAGGTGACGCGCAGCAAGAAGGTGAAGGCACGGAACGAGGTCGGGGCGCAGGCGGGCGACACGGTGCGGATCATGGAGACCCGGCCGCTGGCGAAGACCGTGACCTGGCGCGTGACCGAGATCGTCGAGAAGGCGAAGTAGGGGGCCGCGATGATCCAACAGGAATCGATCCTCCGGATCGCCGACAACTCGGGCGCGCGCAAGGCGCTCGTGATCCGCGTGCTGGGCGGCAGCAAGCGCCGCTACGCCGGGCTGGGTGACCGGGTGGTGGTGGCGATCAAGGACGCCATCCCGACCGGGCAGGTGAAGAAGGGTGACGTGGCGAAGGCGGTGATCGTGCGCACGGTGAAGGAGACGCGCCGGAAGGACGGCTCCTACATCCGGTTCGACGAGAACGCGGCGGTGCTGATCAGCGACAACGGCGAGCCGCGGGCGACGCGCATCTTCGGGCCGGTGGCCCGGGAGCTCCGCGAGAAGAAGTACATGAAGATCGTGTCGCTGGCGCCGGAGGTGCTCTGATGAAGCCGCTGGTCCACCGGAAGCGGAAGCGGGTGCGGCACGCCCCGCCCGTCCGGGTGAAGCTGCACGTCGCCAAGGGCGACACGGTGCAGGTCATGTCGGGCGACGACAAGGGGAAGCGCGGCGCCGTGCTGCGGGTGTACCCCAAGACGGGGCGGCTCACGGTGCAGGGCGTGAACCTGCAGACGAAGCACCAGCGCCCGAGCAACACCGCCCAGGGCGGCAAGGTGGTGCGGGAGGGGCCGATCCATCACTCGAAGGTGATGCTCATCGACCCGAAGTCCAACACGCCGACGCGGGTGCGCCGGCAGCGGGATGCCGATGGCACCGTGGAGCGGATCGCGGTGAAGTCGGGCCAGCCGATTGCGAGGAGCCGGTAAGCATGGCCGACGAGAAGAAGGCGGCGAAGCCGCAGGCAGGGAAGGGCGGTGCCAAGCCGGCGGCGGGCAGCCGGAAGGGCGGCGACAAGGTCGCGACCCTGGCCGTGGACCCGGCACCGAAGACGGTGGAGGGCAAGCCGCGCCTGCAGGCACACTACGAGCAGGCCGTGCGGGCGCGCCTGGTGAAGGAGTTCGCGCTGGCGAACCCGCACCAGGTGCCGCGGGTGGTCAAGGTGGTGCTGAACGTCGGGATGGGCGACGCGGGCAAGAACCCGAAGCAGCTCGACGCGGCGGTCGAGGAGCTGGCCGCGATCTCGGGGCAGCGTCCCGTGGTCACGCGGGCCAAGAAGTCGATCGCGAACTTCGGGCTCCGGACCGGGATGCCGGTGGGATGCTCGGTGACGCTTCGGGGCGCCCGGATGTGGGAGTTCCTGGACCGCTTCATCACCCTGGCGGTGCCGCGCATCCGTGACTTCCGCGGCCTGCCGAACCGGAGCTTCGACGGCCGGGGGAACTACACCTTCGGCATCAAGGAGCAGTTGATGTTCCCCGAGATCGACTTCGACAAGGTCGAGAAGATCCACGGGATGGACATCACGATCGTGACGTCGGCGGGCCGGGACGACCTGGCGCTGGCGCTGCTCCGGGAGCTGGGCTGGCCGTTCCGCGGCGAGACGCCGCAGAAAGCTGCATAAGACATGGCAAAGACCTGTTGGATCGAGCGGGCCAGGCGGACGCCCAAGTTCAAGGTGCGCACCGTGCGCCGCTGCCAGCGCTGCGGGCGCTCGCGGGCGGTGCTCCGCAAGTTCGGCCTGTGCCGCATCTGTTTCCGTGACCTGGCGCTGCAGGGGATGATCCCCGGCGTGCGCAAGGCGAGCTGGTAGGGAGATCGAGGACGATGAGCCTGACTGATCCCATCGCTGACATGCTCACGCGCATTCGCAACGCGTGCCAGGCGAGTCATCGGCGAGTGGACGTACCGGTGAGCAAGTTCAAGGCGGAGCTTGCCCGCATCCTGCGAGACAACCACTACATCGCGGACTACAAGGTCCTCGATGACGGGGCGAGTGGCGTGCTGCGCCTGTACCTCAAGTACCACAACGAGGTGCCGGTGATCCGCGAGCTCAAGCGGATGTCCACGCCCGGCCTCCGGCGCTACGTGAAGTGCCGCGAGATCCCGCGGGTGAAGAACGGCCTCGGCATGGCGATCGTGTCCACGCCGCGCGGCCTGATGAGCGACCGCGAGGCCCGCACCGCCAACCTCGGCGGCGAGCTCGTCGCCGTGATCTGGTAGGGGGCGCCAATGTCGCGTATCGGCAAGCACCCCGTGGCCATCCCCGCCGGCGTGACCGTGAAGGTGGAGGGCTCGACGGTGACGGTGAAGGGCCCCAAGGGCGAGCTGACCCGCACGCTGGCCCGGGACATCGGGGTGCGCGTGGACGGCGCCTCGGTGGTGGTCTCGCGTCCGGACGACGAGGCCCGGCACAAGGCCCTGCACGGGCTGTCGCGCACGCTGGTGGCCAACATGGTGGAAGGGGTCACCCGGGGCTTCCAGAAGGTGCTCGAGATCCAGGGCGTCGGGTACAAGGCCGAGGCCAAGCCCTACGGCGTGAACCTGGTGGTGGGGTACTCGCACCACGTGCCGTTCCACGCCCCGGCGGGCGTGAAGATCTCGGTGGAGAACAACACGGTGGTGAAGGTGGAGGGCGCCGACAAGGAGAAGGTGGGCCAGGTGGCCGCCGAGATCCGGCTGGTGCGCCCGCCCGAGCCCTACAAGGGGAAGGGCATCCGCTACCAGCACGAGCAGGTCCGCCGCAAGGCGGGCAAGACGGGAGCCAAGTAAATGCGCGCGATTCACGGGCCAAGGACCCGCCGCGAGAAGCGGTACCGCCGGCACCTGCGGGTGCGGGCACGGGTGTCGGGCACGGCCGAGCGGCCGCGGCTGGTGGTGTTCCGCTCGCTCAAGCACATCTATGCGCAACTGGTGGATGACGACCGCGGCGTGACGCTGCTGGGCCTGAGCGATGGGAGCGAGGGTGTGTCGGCGGCAGGGGCCGGGAAGGTGGGCCTTGCCAAGGCGACAGGGTTGCAGCTGGCCGCGCGGGCGAAGGCGGCGGGCATCACGCAGGTGGTCTTCGACCGCGCAGGTTACCGGTACCATGGGCGGGTGCAGGCGGTGGCCGAAGGCGCCCGGGAAGGCGGACTGGAGTTCTAATGGCTGACGAGAAGAGCGCGGCGCCAGGCGCCGCCGAGGCACCGGTGGCAACGACCGAGCGGCAGGGTGGCGAGGGCCAGCCGGGTGGCCGTGGCGGCCGGGGTGGGCGCGGCGGCGAGCGCGGACAGCGCGGCGGCCGGGGCCCGCGGGGCGGCCGGGACCGGGATCGCGGCGAGCGGGATGGCAGCGAGCTGGTGGAGAACGTGGTCGCCATCAACCGCGTCGCCAAGGTGGTGAAGGGCGGCCGGCGGTTCTCGTTCAACGCCCTGGTGGCGGTGGGCGACGGCCGTGGCAAGGTCGGGTTTGCCACCGGCAAGGCGAACGAGGTGTCCGAGGCCGTGCGCAAGGCGGTGGATGCCGCCAAGCGGAACATGCGGGAGGTGCCGCGGGCCGGCTCCACGATCCCCCACGAGGTGGTGGGGCACCATGGGGCGGGTCGGGTGCTCCTCAAGCCGGCAGCGACCGGTACCGGTGTCATCGCCGGGGGCGCGGTGCGGTCGGTGCTCGAGTGCGCCGGCATCACCGACATCCTGACGAAGAGCCTGGGCTCGAGCAACGCGCACAACATGGTGCGGGCCACGCTCGACGGCCTCCACCAGCTGGTCTCGGTGCGCCAGGTGGCGCGGGAGCGGGGGATCGAGGCGGACCAGCTCGCGTACAAGCCGCGGCAGGAGGGCTGAGCCATGGGTCGCAATCCGGTAGTTGGGCGGCAGGGACCGGCGTACTACGCCGCCGAGATCCCGGCGGAGGCCGAGGCGGCCCGCCTTGCGGTGAAGCAGATCCGGTCGGGGATCGGGCAGCCGGACACCATGCGCCGCACGCTCGCGGCCCTGGGGCTCCGGCGCCACCAGCAGGTCGTGCAGCTGGACAACACGGCCTCGGTGCGGGGCATGCTCTTCAAGGTGCGCCACCTCGTCAAGGTGTCGCCAGCGGAGAAGAACTGAGATGGCGAAAGAAGAAATCCGGGCGGTGACCCTGTCGACCCTCAAGCCCGCGAAGGGCGCCACCCAGGCGCGCAAGCGGCTGGGGCGGGGCGTGGGCTCGGGCCTGGGCAAGACGTCCGGCAAGGGCCACAAGGGCCACAAGGCGCGCACCGGGGGCAGCACCAACCCGGGCTTCGAGGGTGGCCAGACGCCCCTCTACCGGCGCCTGCCGAAGCGCGGCTTCACCAACCCGTTCAAGGTGGTGGCGCAGGCCGTGAACGTGGGCAAGCTGGCGGCGATGGGGGGCACCGAGGTGTCGCCCGAGACGCTCAAGGCGGCGGGGCTGGTGACGCATGCCGACCGCCCCATCAAGCTGCTCGCCATGGGCGATGCCGGCCGGGCCTACACGGTCCGCGGCGTCCGGGTCTCCGCCTCCGCCCGCGCCAAGGTGGAGGCAGCGGGCGGTAGCGTCGAGGCGTAGGTGACCGCCCCGAAGGTTCCCGGCTTCGCCATCGACGACGAGCTCAAGCGGAAGCTGCTCTTCACCACGCTGGCGCTCGTCATCTACCGCGTCGGCGCCCACATCGCCGCGCCTGGCGTCAACATCCAGGCGCTGTCCGACTTCATCCGGAACTCCGGCGCCGCCGGGTTCTTCGGCCTGTACGACATGCTGGGCGGCGGGCTGTCGCGGGCGACGGTGTTCGCGCTCGGCGTCATGCCCTACATCTCCGCGTCCATCATCTTCCAGCTGGCGGGGGGCGTGGTGCCCTCGGTCGGCAAGATGCAGAAGGACGAGGAGGGGCGGAAGAAGCTCACCCAGTGGACCCGGTACGCCACGGTCCTTATCGCGCTGACCCAGGCCTACACCTTCGCGCTCTTCACCGAGTCGATTCCCGGGGCAATCGCGAACCCGGGCTTCGCCTCGCGGCTCATCATGGTGGTGACGCTCACCGCCGGCGCCGTCTTCGTGATGTGGCTGGGCGAGCAGATCACCGAGCGGGGGATCGGCAACGGCCAGAGCCTGCTGATCACCTTCTCGATCCTCGAGCGCCTCTGGCCCTCGACGCTGCAGCTCATGGGCTTCGTGCAGGGCGGGGTGGTGCAGCCGCTGGGCCTCGCGTTCTACCTGGTGGTGACGGTGGCCGTGATCGCGGCCGTGGTGGCGATGACCATTGCCGCGCGGCGCATCCCGGTGCAGATCCCCCGCAAGGTCATGGGGCGCGGCCGGATCCGTGAGGGGCAGAAGACCTTCATCCCCATCCGGCTCATCACCGCCGGCGTGATGCCCATCATCTTTGCCCAGACGATCATCATCGTCCCCGGCACCATCGCGAACTTCCTGAAGACCCCGCTCCTGAGCGACATCGCGGCCTTCTTCGCGCCAGGGACCTGGGGCTACAACCTGATCTTCGCGATCCTCATCATCCTGTTCAGCTATTTCTACACCTCCATCGTGTTCAACTCGGTGGACCTGTCGGAGAACCTGAAGAAGCAGGGCGCGTTCATTCCCGGCGTGCGGCCCGGTGGCGCCACCGCCGATTACATCGATGGCGTGCTGGCCCGGGTGACCCTGCCGGGATCGCTCTTCCTCGCCTTCGTGGCGATCCTCCCCATCGTGGTCTCGCAGAAGATGGGGATCCAGAGCCAGTTTGGCGGCACCTCCGTGCTGATCGTGGTGGGTGTGCTGCTCGACACGATCGCGCAAGTGGAGCAGCACCGGACGCTACGGAAGTACGACAGCTTCATGAAGACGGGACGGGTGAAGTTCCGGGGGCGGCAGCAGCGGTTCATGTAACGGGCGGAGTCGTTGGAGAGGGCGGAGGGGCGGAGAGGCCTGGTTGCCAGATGCCTTGCCCCCTTTCCGCCCTCCGTGCTTCCGCACCCCCCCCGCCTCTCAGCCCCGTCGACCAGTGAAAGGCCTTCGCATGGACATCCTCCTCATGGGCCCCCCCGGGGCCGGCAAGGGCACCCAGGGTGCCATCCTCGCGACGGCGCTGGGGCTCCCGAAATTCGCCACCGGTGACCTCCTGAGGGACGCGGTGAAGCGGGGCACCCCGGTGGGCCTCCAGGCCAGGGCGGCCATGGAGGCGGGGCACCTGGTGAGCGACGAGCTCATCATGGGTGTCGTGTCCGACGAGCTGGGCAAGCCGTCGGCGGCAGGCGGGGTCATCTTCGACGGCGTCGTCCGGACACTGCCCCAGGCCGAGGGCGTGGCCCGGCTGCTCCAGGCACGGGGGCGTGCCATCGACCATGTGCTCTTCTTCGACGTCACCGACGAGGAGATCCTGGGCCGCCTCGCGAAGCGTCGCGACATCGAGGGGCGGGCCGACGATGATCCGGCAGCCGTGGCGATCCGGCTCAAGGCCTACCGCGACCAGACCGCCCCGGTGCTGGCGCACTACGAGGCACTGGGGGTGGTGCGGCGGATCCCGGCGGTGGGGAGCGTCGAGGAGATTGCCCAACGCGTGCGAGGCGTGCTGGGCCGCTAGCATGATCACGCTCAAGTCACCCCGGGAAATTGACAGCATGGCGCGGGCAGGCGACATCGTCGCGCGCACCCTCCAGATGCTGCGCGAGACGGTGCGGCCGGGCATGACCACGGAAGACCTCGACGCCCTCGCCGAGAAGTTCATCCGCAGCCACAAGGGCGCCAAGCCGTCGTTCAAGGGCCTCTACGGGTTTCCCAAGACCCTCTGCATTTCGGTGGATGACGAGATCGTGCACGGCATCCCCACGAGCAAGCGGGTGCTGCGTGAGGGGAGCATCGTGAGCCTGGACTGCGGCGTGTACCTCGAGGGCCTGCACGCCGATTCGGCCACCACGGTCGGGGTCGGGGCGGTGGCACCGGAGGCCCAGCGCCTGATGGACGTGACCCAGGCCAGCCTCGCCGCCGGGATCGAGCAGGCAGTGCTGGGGAACCACATAGGTGACATTGGCCATGCGGTGCAGCAGGTCGCCGAGGCGGCGGGGTACGGGGTGGTGCGGGAGCTGGTGGGGCACGGGATCGGCACCCGGTTCCACGAGGAGCCCCAGGTGCCGAACTACGGCAGCCCCAAGCGCCGGGAACGGCTGCAGGCCGGCATGACGATCGCGATCGAGCCGATGATCACGGAAGGCTCCCCCGAGACGCGCACCCTGCCCGACAAGTGGACCGTGGTGACAGCCGACGGGAAGCTGGCGGCGCACTTCGAGCACACGGTCGCGATCACGGCGAACGGGCCGCGGATCCTGACCAGGGCAGCATAGTACGCTTCACCTACCTGACCACGTGATTCATCCAGATGTCTCCGCGGTACTCCCGCGTGGCGACGGCAGCCCGTTTCATGTCGTGCGAGATGCCGAGGGAGATGACCTCGCGCCGGAGTCCTCCCACTCGTACCGCCTTGCCCGGCCCTGCCAGGTGATAGAGCGCTAGCCCGTGGCCGGTATGGACATCGATCACCAGTGTGTTGTCGGCGAGCCAATGCGGCCATGCTCCCTCACCAGCAACCGTGAACCATGGTGTGACAACACCGTCAGGCAGGGAAGCAACACTGAAGCGCATCGAATCCAGGCTGCGATTCGGTCCATAGAACGCAAGCAGCCGCCCGTCGGGAGAGGCACGGACAACCAAGACCTCGGAGTACCAGTCTGGCAACGTGATAGCTCTCGGCTCTCCATGCTCCAGTGCCTGCCACTTGAGGTGGTGAAAATCGTCGGTGATCCATGTCCAGCCGCCCGTAGCCAGCCAGTCGAAGATACCAACGGATGAGTCACTCAGTGTCAGCCCATCCGTCCTGACAGCTGACTGCGCGTTCACCCGCTCGAGCCGCACATGCGGGCCAACACGTGTCGCCGTGGTAACTGAGGTCGAGTCGGGCCAGCCGGTCCCGCCAAAGACCCCCCAGACGCCGGTCCTCACTCCGGAAAGCAACGTGTGCGATGGGCCCCCCGCAAAAGGGATCATCGAGAGCCGCGCCTTGGCCGCTGTTCCAGGCTCCAACTCGAACACAGCCACCTTGTCCCCAGCGGGCGCCAGCGCGAGCCATGCCTGCGATGATGTTTGCAGGATCCTCCGGTGATCGGGCAGGTGCCCCGCGGCAAGGTCCGGCCAGGCGAGCGCGAAGATGTCATAGCTGTACGTGCCCGCGTCGACTACCATCGCTGACCCGTCGGCGGTCACGTCCCAGGTGCCACTCCCGCGTGCATCAAGTGCAGGGAAGACCGCGGAGACAGTGTCCACGCGCGCCGACAGCTTTCCTGAAGCGGGATCAACCGGGAATCTCAGGATGGTTGCGTTGTTGCCGACCTGCAGCCACACGGCGTCGTGCGTCGTCCGGAGCTTGGAGCCATTGCTCAGCTCAACCTGGGCATGAGTCACTCCTTTCCGATCGATAATGCGTATGGTTGTCCGCGGGAAGCTGCTCACCATCAGGGCGAGCCACGGCGTCCCTGGCAATGCGAGGGCGGACCACAGGGTCAGGAGCGGCGCCTGCACGGGAATACTGTCAGATGGCACGCCGTCCAATCCGGACACGCGAAGCCATGTGGTGCTGTCGTCAGCGCCAGCGGCTGCGATCAAGAGCGAATCGCCTCCCGCAAGGAACGAGGCGAAAGCAGAGAGCGGGGCAAGCTGCCTCGGCAGGCCCCCGAGGGCGGACAGGAGCCAGTACCCTTTGCGGCCATCGAACGCGCCGACCATGATGAGATGGCGCCGATCAGGGCTCCACGAAAGGCCATAGAGTGCGGCATCGGCGGGGGCCTCCAGTATCCGACGTGCGACGCTTCCACCCACATCCTGAACCTCAATCGCACTGGTGCATCCGGTGTCGCTGCAACGGGTAGCGATGTATGCGAACTGCTTGCCGTCCGGAGAGATCGCCGGTGTACGAGCGTGCCCTGTCGTGGTGAGCTGTGTCCGATCCCGCAGCGTGACACCTGCACCGCTTCTCGTAGCGCGGCCGGCAGTGCGCTGCAGCCCCAGCCAGGCGCCAGCTAGCGCGAGGGACACGAGGGCCGCGATGCCCAAACGAACGACCACGCGAGATCGTTGAGGGTTGCTGGGAAGGACGACTGTGCGGCCGGCCGCTGGTGTGGTGGCCGCGAGCGCGTCGGCGAAGGCACGACAGGTGGGAAAGCGGTCAGCCGGGGCCTTGGCGAGGGCGCGAGCGACGGCCGCATCCAGGGCGGGCGGTACCGTGTTGCGCAGGACCCGGAGGTGGACGGGCGGCTGGGTCAGCAGCTTGGCGATGATGCCTTGCGTTGTGGGGGCAGTGAAGGGTGGTTCGCCCGCGAGCATCTCGTACAGTACGGCTGCCAGCGAGTAGACGTCGGTGCGGGCGTCGATAGCACGCTCTGCCGCGGCCTGTTCCGGGCTCATGTACTGCGGAGTGCCAAGGGAGAGTCCGGTCTCGGTGAGGCGCGCGCCGCCGGCGTCGCGGACGGCGAGCGCGATGCCGAAGTCAGCCACCAGCACACTGTCCTCGGTGAGGAGGACGTTCTCCGGCTTGATGTCGCGGTGCACCGCGCCGTAGCGATGAGCGTAGTCCAGCCCCGCGCCCACTGCCGTGGCGATGCGAATGGCTTCGGGAATGGGAAGCTGGCCTTCCCGCTTGAGCCGGGTGCGGAGGGTCTCGCCCGCCACGAAGGGCATGACATAGTAGAGCAGCCCCTCGGCGCTGCCGCTATCGAACAGGGGCAGGATGTTGGGGTGCTGCAGCGAGGCCGTGAGTTGGATTTCCTTGAGAAAGCGCTCGGTGCCGAGGATGGCGGAGAGCTCGGGGCGGAGGACCTTGATGGCGACGCTGCGATGGTGCTTGAGGTCCTCGGCGAGGTAAACGGTGGCCATGCCCCCGGCCCCGAGCTCGCGCTCGAGGCGGTAGCGGTCGGCGAGGGCGTCGGTGAGGCGATCCGACCGGGTCATGGCGACTTCAACAGACTGCCGTGCGGCGGACGGGGCGGAGGACCTTGAGGGCCACCTGCAGGTCGTGGCGGAGATCGTGCGTCGGGTAGACAGTAGCCATCCAGACGGCACCGAGCTCGCGCTCAATGCGGTTGCGACCCAGGGCTTCTGCGAGCCGCAGCGCGGCGGTCACGCAGGACTCGTGATAGTACTCGCTCCGCTTCCAGGACGAGGCCGGCCAGATCTCCTCCCTGGTCCACGCCCTGATCCCCCGCTCCCGGTGCAGCGCATTTCCCTCGACGCGGTTGTGCCAGTCGCGCAGGTACCGTGCAATAACCTCGTCCGATACGTCGCCTTCACAGACTGCCACCGGTGCTTGGTTGTCGGACATGAGGAGCCCTGCACTGTCGCAGGCCATCAGGCTCCGCATTGCCCGACACACAGAACGCGCCCATTCCGGCCGACTTGGCTGCTCCTGGGGACTCAGGAGCAGGCGCATGGCGGCCTGAAGGCGCGTCACGTCTTGCTCTGAAAGGACGAGTGTCATGGCTCTGGGCACGTTACATCTTGCGGCGCAGGTCATGGCCGAGCAAGCCTGGGCCGTTCGTCCCAGGCAGCCGCGGGCCGGGCTGCCTCGGAGGGCCCGCGGATCCTGACCGGGCGGCGTAGGCCCTCCCCCTGCCCGGGGTATATTGAAGAAACATCCCGCACGGGAGTCCACATGGCCAGTCCAGCGCCCGCCACCCGTTCCACCTACCGTGTCAAGCTCCACCACATGGAATGCTGCAACTGCGACGTTGGCTGCAATTGCCAGTTCGGCGGCAGTCCTGCGTCCGGCCGCTGCGAGCTGGTGCTCGCCTTCCGGGTCATCGAGGGGACGTTCGGTGCCGTGCCCCTCGCAGGCGTGACCTTCGTGGTCGCCGCCAAGTACCCGAAGGCGATCCACGAGGGCAACGGGCATGTGGCCGTGTTCATCGACGACAAGGCCACCCCCGACCAGGTGCATGCCATCACCGGCATCCTCACCGGTGCCAATGGGGGCATGCCGTGGGAGGCGCTGGCCGGGACGATCGGCCGGCTCGATGGACCGTTCCTCACGCCCATCGAGCTGACGCTCGACGGACGCTCGTCCCGGGTGCACATTCCCGGCGCCGTGGAGGTGCAGTGGGCGCCCATCGTTGACGCCGTCTCGGGCGAGGAGAAGGAAGTGCACATCATGTACCCCAAGGGGGGCCTGATGTGGAACGACGGGAACATCTGCACCACGAAGGCGATGCGGGTGAAGCAGGGTGACCTGGCATTTGAGCACCCCGGCGGCTACTCCGCCGTCGCCGTGACGGAGTGGAAGAACAGCGCGTAGCCCCCCTCGAACGTCGCGACCTGCTGCTCGGCCTGGGCGCGGTCGCGGCGCTCACCTTCCTCTCCTGGCTGGCCCTGCTCCGGATCGCGGGCGCGATGCGTGCGCCCGATCCGATGGCGGCGATGGGGATGGTGTCCGCGTCGCCGTGGTCGGGAGCCGACCTCCTGCAGGCGTGCCTCATGTGGGCGGTCATGATGGCCGCGATGATGCTGCCGTCCACCCTGCCCATGGTCCTGCTCTACGCGCGCCTCAGTAGGCAGCGGGTGACCCACGGCCAACCGGCCCTGCACGTCGTCACCCTCCTGGGCGGCTACCTCGCCGTGTGGGCCGGCTTCAGCGTGCTTGCCGCGCTGGCACAAGGTGCCCTGCAGTCCCTGGCCCTCCTCACACCAGGGCTGGCGCTGTCCGGTCCATGGCCGGCGGCCTTGTTGCTCCTCGGCGCGGCCGCCTACCAGTGGTCGCCGCCCAAGGCTGCCTGCCTCAGGCTGTGCCGATCGCCGCTATCGCTCTTCATTGCCGAATGGCGCGAGGGCTGGGCCGGCACGCTTCGCCTGGGTGCACTGCACGGTGCCACCTGTGTGGGCTGCTGCTGGCTGCTGATGCTGTTGCTCTTCGTGGCGGGGGTCATGAACCTGGCGTGGGTCGGCTTGCTCGCGGCCCTCGTGCTGCTAGAGCGGGCCCTACCGCACGGTGCCTGGGTGGGCCGGGCGGCAGGGGTGGGGTTCGTGGCCTGGGCCGCATGGCTGGTGCTGCGATAGGCTGGGGGTCAGGGAGAAGCGACCTTGTCGAGCGCCGCCTGGGCCGCATGGCGCATCGTGTCGGCGGCGACGGCATCGCCAAGGTTGGCGATGTCGGTGATGAGGTTGCCGTGCGCCGAGCGGGCGGTGGCAAGGGCAAGATACGAGGCGGTCGCGAGGTCGGCCCGCAGCGTCTCGGGCAACCCCGCGGCGAGGCGGCGGGCCAGGGCATCGACCTCCACGCACTGCTCCATGAGGTGGAGTTGTGTCCGCGCGGCGGCCAGCTCGGCGTCAGCCAGCGAATGGGAGGGTGCGGCGCCCGCGGGCGGGCGGCGCGCGGCGAGGATCGCGGCGTA
This sequence comes from uncultured Gemmatimonadaceae bacterium, assembly GCA_964638035.1. Lineage (GTDB taxonomy): Bacteria > Gemmatimonadota > Gemmatimonadetes > Gemmatimonadales > GWC2-71-9 > JAGGAG01. The sequence goes on from CAZWXD010000028.1 coordinate 17,494, forward strand.
GGCGCGGTCATCCGCCTCACCGATGTCAAGCACGTACGGCCGGAGGGCCCGCGCCCGCTCCATTACCAGTTCCGCCTCGGGGTGCAGCGCCGACCGCGCGGCGGATCGCAGGACGATTCGCGCGATCTTCTCCACCAGGGCTGCGGCAAAGGCGAGCGCGATTGATGCAACGCGGCCCCCGGCCGGGAGGGGCTGTGGTGCCGCGATGGCATCGAGCCAGCGGCCCAGCGGCAGGTCCTGGTCCCAGCGTTCACGGGTCATGGTAGGAACCGGGACGGCGAGACGCGAGACGGCGAGACGGCGAGACGGCGAGACGGCGGGACGGCGGAGCAGCGTGGGTACGAGAGCATGGTGTCAGGCATTGGCCGGCACCAACGTAGTGAGGAGCCAGTCGTGCATGGCCGGGTTGCCGGCGACCACGGAGGTATGGCGGAGCATCTCGTTCGCGCCGGCCTGGTCGCTGACGACGCCGCCCGCCTCGCGCACCAGCAACGTGCCCGCCGCAATGTCCCAGGGCGCCAGCGCCTGCTCCCAGAAGCCATCGAACCGTCCCGCCGCCACCCACGCGAGGTCAACCGCTGCAGCGCCGGGCCGGCGGATGCCGCTCGCCGCAGATGCAATGCGCTTGAACTGCGCCAGGTAGTCGTCGATGCGGCTCACGTCGCGGAACGGGAAGCCGGTGCCGATGAGGGCGTGCTCCGGCGCGGTAATGGTCGACACGTGCAGCGATGCGCCTCCCATGGCGGCGCCCTCCCCGCGCGCCGCGGTGAAGCACTCGTTGGCCGGCACGTCGAACACCACCCCGGCCTGGAGCACGCCATCAACCGCCGCGGCCACCGACACCGCCCAGACCGGCACGCCGTGGAGGAAGTTGGTGGTGCCATCGAGCGGATCCACGATCCAGACGAGGCCGCGCGTCACGAGGTCGGGGGAGAGTTCCTCGCCCACCACCCGTGCATCCGGTGTCGCGGCCAGCAGCACCTTCCGGATGTGTTCCTCGGAGGTGCGGTCAACGTGCGTGACGTAGTCGCGCTCATCCTTGGCCGTCCACGCCGCGGGACCATCGGGCCGGGCGGCTCCGCGGAGGTAGCTGGCGCCGGCCTCCGCGGCCTCCCGGGCGATGCGCAGTAAGTCAAGTGATGACAAGCTCTTGCGACGCTCCATTCGGGCGAGTTACGTTTGCCGCATGGCCCGCATCTTCTCGGGAATCCAGCCGTCCGGCGAACTGCACATCGGCAACCTGCTGGGCGCGGTGCAGAACTGGGTGGTGCTGCAGCGGCAGCACGAGTGCCTGTTCTGCATCGTGGACCTGCATGCGGTGACCGGTGCCGGGTACGAACCAGCACACCTGGCGGAGCGGACGCGGGAGATGGCCACTGGCCTGCTTGCCGCCGGCATCGACCCCTCGCGTGCCACGCTCTTCGTGCAGTCGCACGTCCCCGAGCACGCCTCGCTCATGTGGCTGCTCAACGCGGTGGCGCCGCTGGGTGAACTGGAACGCATGACCCAGTTCAAAGATAAGTCGGAGCACCTGGAGAGCATCCCGGCCGGGCTGCTCAACTACCCCATCCTGATGGCAGCGGACATCCTCCTCTACCGCGCCGAGCTGGTGCCGGTGGGTGACGACCAGGTGCAGCACCTGGAACTCGCGCGGGAGGTGGCGCGCCGCTTCAACGTGCACTTCACTCCCGGCGCGGCCCTCTTCCCCGAGCCGGAGCCGCTGCTCACGACGGCGCCCCGCATCATGGGCCTGGATGGCGACTCGAAGATGTCGAAGAGCCGGGGCAACACCATCGGGATCACTGACTCGCCCGAGGTCATCTGGGAGAAGCTCCGGACGGCCAAGACCGACCCCGCGCGCAAGACACGGAAGGACCCGGGCAACCCGGAGATCTGCAATATCTATCACCTGCACCGGCAGTTTTCCCCACCCGAGATGCAGGTGCACGTGGCGGCGCAGTGCCGCTCCGCCGGCTGGGGGTGCCTCGACTGCAAGCGGATCCTGGCCGACAACATGGCGCGCGCCCTGGCGCCCATCCGCGAGCGGGCCCTCGAGCTCGCGAGCCACCCCGGGCAGGTGGACGAGGTGCTGGGCGACGGCGCCGCGGTCGCACGCCGCCTGGCGGGCGAGACGCTCCGCCTGGCCCAGGACGCGATGGGATTCCTCCCCGTGCCCCACGAAGTGAGGAGCAACGCATGAGCACGACCCGCACCGAGGGCGCCATGGAGCGCATCATTCGCGCGGCGGTCGAGCGCGGCGCCTCCGACCTGCATATCAAGGCCGGTGACGTGTTCCGGGCGCGGATCGGCGGCAAGCTGGTGCCGCTCACCAAGCAACGGCTCACGCCCGACCAGACCCGCGCCATTGCCCTCAAGCTGCTGGCCACCGACGAAGACCGGGCGCGACTGGACAGCCTGCGGGACTTCGACTGCTCCTGGGGCATGCCGGGGGTGGGGCGGTTCCGGGTGAACATCCTGCGCCAGCGCTCGTCGGTGATGATCGTGATGCGGGTCATCCCCTTTGCGGTGCCCACGCTGGAGTCGCTCAACCTCCCGCCCCAGGTGGCGCGCCTGCTGGACGCCGACCGCGGCTTGGTGATCATTGCGGGCATCAGCGGGGGCGGGAAGTCGTCCACCATGGCGGCGCTGGTGCACCACATCAACCAGACGCAGCAGAAGCACATCGTGACGGTCGAGAACCCGATCGAGTTCCTCCACCGCGACCTCACCTGCTCGGTGACACAGCGGGAAGTGGGGGTGGACACAGAGACCTATGCCTCCGGGCTCCGGGCGGCGTTGCGGCAGGATCCCGACGTCGTGCTGATCGGCGAGCTGGTGGATGCCGACACGGTGGCCACGGCCATCAAGGCAGCAGAGGCCGGCCTGCTCGTGATCACCTCGATGCCCACCCCCGACGTGGCGACGACGGTGGAGCGGGTGGTCTCGATGCTCCCGCGAGACGAGCGGGAGATCGGGCGCGTGCGCTTCGCGGAGTGCGTGCACGCGATCGTGGCGCAGCAGCTCCTGCCCAGGGTGGACGACGGCGGGAAGGTCGTGGCGTGCGAGATCATGTTCGGGACGCCCCAGGTCCGCGGCGCGCTGCGTGACACGGCAAGGCACGGCGACCTCAAGAACCTGATGGCCGCCGGCACCGACCAGGGACTGCAGACGTTCGAGCAGGCCTTCTCGGCCCTGGTCTCCTCGGGCCGGATCACCGTCGAAACGGCGCGCGCGGCTGCGCTGCCCAGCGCCCCGGCACCGCCGGCGGGCGTGCCCGAGCGCCGCAAGCGGTCGCGGAGCTGAGCGCCACGCCACTCCCGGCGGCGCTCACCTCGCTGGCGCCGCTCCTCGCTCGAAGCCGGGAAGCCGGCACCCCCGAATCCCTGGCAGCGCGCGATGTGCTGGCCCGCTGGTTCGACTCGCAGGGCTACCAGGTCACCACGCACGCCTTCCAGTTCTCCCCGCGAATGCTTCGGGCCCTGCCAGTCGCTGGCGCCGGCCTCATGGTCCTGGCCCCCGTGGCCCTCGCTGCCTTGCTCCAGCCGGCGGGATCCCTGCTTGCGCTGCTCGTGATCCTGAGCGGTCTGCTCCTGGTGCTTGGCACGGTGCTCTTCCTGTCGCTGCGTGGAGGCGCCGAGCGGGCCGATGCCAACCTGGTGGCCGTGCGTCCGGGGAGTCGGCCAGCCACGTGGCTGGTGGCGCACCTTGATACCAAGGCGCAGGGCCACTCCATGGCGGGGCGCCTGGTAGCCCTGTGGGTGATGCTGGGGGCTGTCCTGCTGGCGCTGGGGGCAGCGGGCTGGCACGCGGTGATGCGGCTTCCGGAAGCGCTCGCGGCGGCTGCGGCACTTGGCCTGGTCATGGCCGGACGGCTCCTGGTACAGGGGCGCCTGCAGGGCCGCACGGCGGGTGCCTGCGACAACGCGTCGGGCCTGGTGGCACTCCTCACAGCAGCGTCGTGCGCGCAGTCAGGGTCGGTGGGGTTCGTGGTGACGAGCGCCGAGGAGTTCGGGCTGGCCGGGGCCAGGGCCCTGGCCCTGCAGCGTCCGGAACTCTTCCGGGACGCCGAGGTGGTGAACCTGGACTCGCTGGACGACGCGGGCACGCTGTTCGTGGTGCACCACACGCAGGCCTCACTGTCCCTGGCGGCAGGGCTGCGCGACGCGATGGGGGGCGTGGCCCCGAGGGTGCGCCTGCGCCGGTTGCCGGCAGGGATCCTGGTGGACAGCCTCCCGTTTGCCCGGGTTGCCGCGGGCGCCGTCACCCTGGCCCGCCTCAACTGGGCCACCTTGCGGCGCATCCACACCCCTGCCGATGCGCCCGGATCACTGGGGTACGAGACCGCCATCGCCACGGGGGAGGCGCTGGCCCGGCGATTTGACCAGCCCCGCACCGGCGGCTAGATTTTGCCCAAGGATCGAGGCGCCCCGCGAGGGGCTTTTTTGTTGCCTGTGACAGGGGAAATCGCGCGATGTTCGACGCCGGGAACCGCTGTGTGGTCGTGGTCGGGGCGCAGTGGGGCGACGAGGGCAAGGGCAAGCTGGTGGACGTCCTCGCCGAGCAGGCGGATTTCGTGGTCCGCTACCAGGGAGGTGCCAACGCCGGCCACACGGTCGTGATTGGCGATGCGCACTTCGTGCTGCACCAGATCCCCTCGGGCATCCTGCACCAGCGTGCCACCTGTGTCGTGGGCAACGGCGTGGTGCTCGACGCCGAGCAACTCTTCGTGGAACTGGATGACCTGACGGCCCGCGGGGTGCACACGGCGGGCCGGCTCTTCGTGTCGGATCGTGCGCACCTGGTGCTCCCCCTGCACAAGCAGCTCGACCAGGCCAGCGAGAAGCGGCACAACATCGGGACGACGGGGCGGGGCATTGGCCCCTGCTACGAGGACAAGGTGGCGCGTCGCGGCCTCCGGGTGTCGCACCTGCGGAACCTGGGCCAGGCGCGGGCGCTGCTGGCGCAGCGGGTGGACCGGGCCAACCACCAGTTGCACGAGATGGGCAGCAGCGAGCGCGCCTCGCTCGAGTTGCACGTGGCCCTGGTGGAGCAGCTGGCGCCGCGCCTCCTCCAGGTGTCGGCCGACACCGGGTTGATGGTGCACCATGCCGTCCGCCAGCGGCAGTGCGTGTTGCTCGAGGGTGCGCAGGGGGCGCTGCTCGACGTGGACCATGGCACCTACCCCTTCGTCACCTCGTCCAACACGACGGCGGGCGGGGCCTCCACCGGCTCGGGCATCGGGCCCACCGCCATTGACGGTGTCCTGGGCGTAGTGAAGGCGTACACCACGCGCGTGGGCAACGGGCCGCTCCCCACCGAGGCTGTGCCCGAGGCAGCGGAACGGCTGCGCACCCTGGGCGGGGAGTTCGGGGCCACCACCGGGCGCCCACGGCGCTGCGGCTGGTTCGACGCGAGTGTCGTGCAGTACGCCGCGCGGGTGAACGGGCTCACCGGCCTGGCCGTGACCAAGCTCGACGTGCTCGACACCTTCGAGAGCATCCCCCTGGGAACCGGCTACACGCTCGATGGCGAGGCGTGTCCCGGCATGCCGGGCGACGTGGAGACCCTCGGGCGGGTGCGGCCGGTGTATGAGGAACTGCCGGGCTGGCGCCAGCCCACCACCGAGGCGCGCCGCCTCGACCAGCTGCCACGGGCGGCGAGGGCCTATCTCGACCGGCTGGAGGCGCTCTCGGGGGTGCCCATCCGCTACGTGAGCGTCGGCACGCGGCGGGACCAGATCATCGCGACCTGACGCGATGCCGGTGACCCGGGCGGTCGAGGAGGCGCCCCTCCTCGTGATTGGTGCGGGACCTGCCGGGCTCTCGGTGGGGATCGCCGCGCGGAACGCGGGCATCTCGTGTGTGCTGCTGGACCGTGCCACCGTGGTGAGTGCCATCGAGAAGTACCCGCTCGGCATGACCTTCTTCTCCACGCCGGAGAAGGTGGAGATCGGCGGGATTCCCTTCGTCACCAGCAGCGAGAAGCCAACCCGGCGCGACGGGCTCATCTACTACCGCCGCGTGGCCGAGCACTACGGACTCGACATCCGCGTGCGGGAGCACGTCACCGGCGCCCGCCGTGAGCCGGACGGCACCTTCCTGCTGTCGGTGCAGCGGCCGCATGACCTCGTGCAGTACCGCGCGCGCGCCGTCGTGGTGGCCACCGGGTACTACGACCAGCCCAACCTCCTTGGCGTCGCGGGAGAGGACTTGGCGCACGTGCGGCACTACTTCGTGGAGGGCCACCGGCACTGGCGCCAGCACGTGGTCATCGTGGGCGGCGGCAACTCCGCGGTGGACGCGGCGCTGGAGAGCTGGCGCGCCGGGGCACGGGTGACCATGGTGCTCCGGGGCGATGCCCTGCATTCCACGGTGAAGGCGTGGGTGCTGCCCGACATCGAGAATCGGCTGCGCGAGGGGAGCATCGGCGTCCGCTACCGGGCGCAGGTCAGGGCCATCACCCCGACCCACGTGGTGCTCGACCACGATGGTGCGATCGAGGAACTGCCGGCGGACCAGGTGCTGCTGATGACCGGCTACCGGCCCGACCTCACACTCCTCCGCGAACTGGGAGTGCCAATCGATGAGGCCACCGGCGTGCCGACCCATGACGAGGCGACCATGGCCACGCCGGTTCCCGGCGTGTACCTGGCTGGCGTCATCGCCGGTGGGTACGACGACAACCGGTTGTTCATCGAGAACACGCGGCACCATGGGGAGCAGGTGGTGCGGGACGTGCTGGCGCGCCGGCGACCGCACGCCTGATCCTCCCCGTCCGGGCGGGTATCGCACCGGTGTTTCCATCGCTATCTTGTCGCCCCGTAAGGACTTCCGTTCACCCCGGGCAATGACGGTTCCATGGCAGATACGACCCTGATGGACAAGCTGGTGTCGCTCGCGAAGCGGCGTGGCTTCGTGTTCCAGTCCTCCGAGATCTACGGCGGCCTTGGCTCGGTGTGGGACTACGGCCCGCTCGGGGTCGAGCTCAAGCGCAACGTGAAGGACCTGTGGTGGCGGGCGATGGTCCACGAGCGGGACGACATCGAGGGGATCGACGCGGCGATCCTGATGCACCCACGCGTGTGGGAAGCATCGGGCCACGTGGCCGGATTCACCGACCCGCTGGTGGACTGCCGCCAGTGCAAGAACCGCTTCCGGGCCGACGACAAGCGGATCAAGGGGACACCGGGCGAGCCCGATGCCCAGTGCCCCGTGTGCGGCACGAGGGGGAGCCTGACCCAGCCGCGCCTCTTCAACCTCATGTTCAAGACGTTCATGGGCCCGGTGGAGGAGCAGGCCGCCGTGGTGTACCTGCGCCCCGAGACGGCGCAGGGCATCTACGTCAACTACCAGAACGTGCTCAACGCCTCGCGGCAGAAGGTGCCCTTCGGGATCGCGCAGGTGGGCAAGGCCTTCCGCAACGAGATCACGCCGGGGAACTTCATCTTCCGGACGCGCGAGTTCGAGCAGATGGAAATGCAGTTTTTCGTAAAGCCGGGCAGCGACGCGGAATGGTTCGAGCGCTGGCGCGAGTGGCGGATGGCGTGGCACCGGTCGATCGGGCTCACCCCGGCGAAGCTCCGGTGGCACGAGCACGGGCCAGGCGAGCTGGCCCACTATGCCAGGGCGGCCTTCGACATCGAGTACGAGTTCCCGTTTGGCTGGCAGGAGATCGAGGGTATCCACAACCGGGGTGACTACGACCTGGGCCGGCACCAGGAGTTCTCGGGCAAGCGGCTCGACTACTTCGACCAGACGGCGAACGAGCGCTTCGTGCCGTTCATTGTCGAGACGTCCGCCGGCGCCGATCGCGTGACGTTGACGACCCTGGTGGACGCCTACCGGGAAGAGGTCGTGGACGGGGAGACCCGGGTGGTGCTGGGCTTCCACCCGAAGCTCGCCCCGATCAAGGCCGGGGTGTTCCCGCTGGTGAAGAAGGACGGCATGCCCGAGCTGGCCGACCGGATCTTCCACGACCTGAAGCGCCGCTTCACCTGCTTCTACGACGACAGTGGAGCCATTGGCAGGCGCTACCGCCGGATGGACGAGGCGGGGACGCCGTTCTGCATCACGGTGGACGGCGAAACGGCGGGCAATGGCACCGTGACGGTTCGCCACCGCGACGCGATGACGCAGGAGCGGGTTGCCGCCGAGCAGCTGGGGTCGTGGATCGGGGAGCGGCTGGCGGGCTGAGCGGTCCTGGCGGTGCGGCGCGCTGACTTCGAGGCCATGGTCCGGCGGCTGGCGTCGGAGATCCCGTCAGAGTTCCTCGATGGGGTCCTGGAGGTGACGGTGTCGCCCCGGAGCCTGCCGCACCCCACCCGCGGCGAGATCTGGACCCTGGGCGAGTGCATTCCCGTGGCGGGCGAGGGCGGCGAGGTACAGAGCCGAGTCGTGCTCTACCACGGCTCGTTCGCGGCCCTGGCCCAGGTGGCGCCCGACTTCGACTGGCGGCGCGAGGCGCGCGAGACGCTGCAGCACGAGCTGCGCCACCACCTCGAATGGCGGGCGCACCGGGCCGAGCTGGAGGCGCTCGATGCGGCGGCGGAGCAGAACTTTGCCCGGCTCGATGGCGAGCCGTTCGACCCCGGCTTCTACCTGCAGGGCGAACCGGTGGTGCCAGGGGTGTACCGGGTGGAGGACGACTGGTTCCTCGACCACGAGGTCCGGGTGGTGCCAGCGCGCATCCGGTTCACCTGGCACGGGCGGCCCTACACGGCCGCCGTGCCCGACGGAACCACGCTCCCGGCGTTCCTGGCCGTGACAGGACTGGAGGATCCCCCGCCTGGCGAGGTTGTCCTGGCCCTTCGCCGGCCGGTGGGCGTCCTGGACCTGCTCCGCTCGCCGCGGCCGCCGTGGCAGGGCGCGGTGACCGCCGAGCCTGGCGGGCCGGGTGATTAGCTTCCCCTGACTGGACTGGGTATCCCGCAAGGAGAGGGTATGCGAGCGTTGTTGCTGGCAGGTGCGCTCCTCACGGCGGTGCCGGCTGCGCCGGACCCTGCCTACCGGCTCGTGGTGGTGAGCGAGTCTGGCGACATCGTCACCTGGATTGCCGTGAAGGACGGCCAGCTGGTGAAGGACCGGGTGGTCCCCATTGGCATCATGCCCGCCGACATCGACGGCCCCCACAACGTGGTGGTGTCACCCGACCACCGGAGCTACTACGTGTCGGTGGCGCACGGCACGCCCTACGGGTCGCTCTGGCGGATGGACGCCGCCAGCGACACCCTCATCGGCCGCGCACCGCTCGAGCTGTTTCCCACCACCATCTCGCTGACCCCGGACGGGGAGCTGGCCTTCGTCGCCAACTCCGACTTCTACGGCGACCGGCCGCGGGTGAACCCGGTGACGATCGTGCATACCCCGACGATGAGCACCATCACGCACCTGACGGCGTGCGACATGCCCCACGGCGTGAAGGTGAACCACGCCGGGAACCTGGTGTACGTGTCCTGCATGCACAGCGACGAGCTGCTCGAGGTGGATGTCTCCACCCTGGCCATTGCCCGGCGGGTGCGGACCGGCGCCGGCCATGCCAAGCCGGGCGGGCACGATGCCCACGCGCAGCACCAGGCGCCGGCTGCCTCGGCGCCAACCCCCGCGGCGCCAGGCGGCACCGGGTCGGCCGGAGGGGCCGGGCCCGACCTCTCCCGGGAGTGCGCACCCACGTTCGTGTCGGTGTCGCCCGATGACAGCCGCCTGTACGCGGCCTGCAACACCAGCTACACGCTCCAGGTATGGGATGCGCGGACGCTCACCCTCCTCAAGGAAGTGCCGACCGGCAAGGGAGCCTACAACGTGGAGCCCTCCCCGGACGGCCGGTTCGTGATCGTCACCAACAAGAAGGACCAGAGCGTCAGCGTCTTCGACGCGAAGACCCTGGCGGAGCTGGCGCGGGTGCCGACCACGAAGAAGATCGTGCACGGCGTGGCCTATTCGCCCGACAACCGGTACGCCTTCATCACCTCCGAGTCGATCGGGTCCGACCCGGGTTCGGTGGACATGATCGACCTCGGCACCCTCAAGGTGGTGTCCACGCTGCCCGTGCCGGCGCAGCCCACGGGTATCTCGGTGTGGCAGCCATGACCTTCGAGACGGTCACGTCGCTGGAGGCGCCCGTAGTCCTGGCCCGTGCCAAGTCGTTCTTCGCGGAACGGGTTCCGCTGCAGGCGGCGTTCCCCGAGTCGGAGGGACCAACGTGGCTGGTGTTGCGGGGGCAGGGCGGGGAGGAGGTCGCTCTCTCCGTCACGCCGCGCGATGGCGGGTCGCACGTCCGGGCCTCCACCCTCTTCTTCGACCAGGTGGTTGACCGCTTCCTCACCACGCTGCCGGCGGCCTCATGACCACCGCCGCTTCGGGAAGCCTCCTGTTGCGGGTGATGGTGGAAGACGTGTGGGATGCGGTGAACCTGCAGGTACCCGCAACGACCCCGGTGGGCGACGTGAAGGCCATGGCCCTCCGGAAGGCTGGCGTGCCGGGCGAACCGTCGCGCTATGTGGCGAAGTTCCGCGGCGCCGAGCTCGACGACGAGGACCGCTCCCTGGCTGACGTGGACATGGTGGACAATGCCGGGCTGGTCGTCCTGGCTCGGCGCCGGAGGCCGGTCCGCTGACTGCACGGCCGGCGTTGTCGGTGCGGGGTGGTCCCGGCCGAACCACCCGGCTGCTCGGGATCGGGACGGCGGTGATCCTGGCATTCGACGCGGCCCTCCTCCTGCTCCTCTGGTTCCTCCTGCACCGCGCACTGTTCGGCTGGCTTGCCCTGGCATGCGGGGTGGCCGCCGGGCTCGTCCTGGTGGGGCTCCGGATCCATGCGCGCCGGCTGCAGGAGATCTCCCGTGCCCGGCACGAACTCGCCGACGAGCTGCGCTCGCTCAACGAGTTCATCCACCGGCGATAGCATGCCACTCCCGGTCTTCACGCACCCCGCGTGCGTGCTGCACGAGCCCGGGAGCGACCACCCCGAGTCGCCGGCCCGGCTGCGGGAGGTCCTGGCCGCGCTGGGGGCCGACTCCCGCATCAGCCTGCGCGAGGCGTCGCCAGCACCGCTGGCGCCGATCCTCCGGGTTCATCCGCAGGCATATCTCGACGGCCTGGAGGCGCTGAGCGTCGCGGGGGGAGGCCGACTCTTCCTCGATACCGAGATGAGCCCGGACAGCTGGGTTGCCGCGCTCGGTGCGGCCGGCGCCGCGCTGGCTGCGCTCGACGTGGCGCTGGACACCGGCACCAATGCGTTCGCCGCCATCCGCCCGCCGGGACACCATGCCCTGGCCTCCACCGGGATGGGCTTCTGCCTCCTGAACAACGTCGTGATTGCCGCCCAGGCTGCCTGTGCGGCTGGCCGGGAGCGTGTGCTCATCGTGGATTGGGACGTGCACCACGGGAATGGGACGCAGGCCCTGGTGGAGGACGATCCGGCCATCCGGTTCGTCTCCCTCCACCAGCATCCCTGGTACCCCGGCACGGGCCTCGCCCATGAGCGCGGGGTCGGCAACATCTTCAACGTGCCCCGGGGGCCTGGCCGGCCGGCCGCCTGGTACGTGGAAGACCTCTGGGATGCGATCCTGGCGGCGACGCGGCAGTGGACTCCTGACGTCGTGCTGCTGTCGGCCGGGTTCGACGCGATGCTGGGCGATCCACTGGGCGGGTTCACCCTCGAGGCGTCAAACTACGTGGACCTCACGGTGCGACTCCGGGCCCACCTGCCGCGCGCGCCGATCGTGGGCCTCATGGAGGGCGGATATATTCCTTCGCGCCTTGCCGAGGGTGTGCTCGCCACCTGCGGGGCGCTCGACACCCACGCACCGCATTGACCACCACCGCAAGGAAGTCGCCGTGACCCTGCGCCTGTCCGCCGAGATCCTCGAGCTCCGCACCCGCCACCCGTTCATCATCGCGCGCGGCGGGCAGAGCGAGTATCGCACGGTGTGGGTGCGGCTCACCGATGCCGACGGGACGGAAGGCTGGGGCGAGGCCGCCGCCACGCGCTTCTACGGCGAGACGGCCGACACCGTGCTCTCGGCGCTCAACCTGTACGCGAGCGTGCTCCCGAAGGATGCCTTTGCGCTCGAGGAGGCGGAGCGGAACTGCGAGGCCACCCTGCGCAACAACCCGGCAGCACGGGTGGCCATCTCCACGGCACAGCACGACCTCGCCGCCAGGCGGGCGGGCGTGCCGCTCTGGAAGTTCTTCGGGCTCGACGCCGCGAAGGCGCCCCGCAGCACCTTCACCATCGGGATCGACACCGTGGAGAAGATGCGGGCCAAGGTGGCCGAGGCAGCGCAGTACCCGATCCTCAAGGTGAAGCTGGGCACCGACCGTGATGCCGAGATCCTGCGCACCATCCGCGACGCGACCAGTGCCGAGGTCCGGGTGGATGCCAACTGCGCCTGGACGGGGCGGCAGGCGGTGCAGATGCTCCCCGTGCTCGCGGAGTACGGCGTGACGGTGCTGGAACAGCCGGTGGCGCCCACCGACTACGATGGCTTCGCGGAGGTTCGCCGGCACGCGCGGATCCCGATCATCGCCGACGAGAGCTGCAAGGTCGCTACCGACATCCCGCCGCTGGTGGGGCGGGTAGACGGGATCAACATCAAGCTGGCCAAGTGCGGCAGCCTGCGGGAGGCGATCCGGATGGTGGCGGTGGCCCGTGCGCACCACCTGCAGGTGATGCTCGGGTGCATGATCGAGAGCTCCATTGCCATCACGGCCGCGGCGCACCTGGCGCCGCTGGTGGACATCGTGGACCTGGACGGGGCCGCGCTCCTGGCCAATGACCCCTTCCGGGGCGCCACCATCGATGCTGGCCAGCTCGTCCTTCCCACCGGCCCGGGGCTCGGCGTCACCAGGCGATGAACGACGCGTTCGTCCGCGTCGCGCTGCCGCTCCCGCTTCACAACGGCTACACGTACCGTGCTGCGCCCGCCCTGCGGGCGCAGCTTGTTCCGGGGATGCGTGTCGTCGTGCCGGTGCGGGGGCGGCGGGTCGTGGGTGTGGTCACCGCCCTGGATGTCGACCCGCCAAGTGTGGTGGCACGCGATGTCCTGGCGGCACCCGACGAGTCACCCATCCTCACGCCGGCCCTGCTCGACACCATCCAGTGGATGGCCGACTACTATGGCACCCCGCTGGGCACGGCATTGCGCGGTGCCGTGCCCGCGCGCACCTGGGGCGCGCAGCGGTCCCAGGCACGCACCGAACGGGTGGTGCAACTGGCGGGACACGTGCCCGGGCTGGTGGAGCGTGAGGCGCTGCTGCGGCGGAGCCCGGGGCAGCGCAAGCTGCTCGAACTGCTCGAGGCGATGGGTGGAAGCGCCCAGGTGCGCCTGCTGCGCGAGCAGCACGGCATCTCGGACGCGGTGATCAAGGGGCTCATTGGCAGGGGCCTCGCTTCCGTGGCCACCGACGAGCTGGTGCGCGACCCGTTCGCTGGTTTGGCAGGCTCCCCTCCACCCGCCTCACCCACCGCGGACCAGGCCCGCGCCATCTCGGCGGTCGCCGAACTGGAGCCAGGGGGAGCGGCCCTGCTGTATGGGGTGACGGGGAGCGGGAAGACCCTGGTGTACCTGCATGCCGTGCGGCGGGTGCTCGAGGCGGGCCGCGGAGCAATTGTCCTGGTACCCGAGATCGCGCTCACACCCCAGACGGTGAGCCGCTTTCGCGGCGCATTCGGCGACGACGTGGCGGTGCTGCACAGCGGGCTGTCGGATGGGGAGCGGGCGGACGCCTGGCGGCTCCTGGCCCGCGGCGACCGGCGCGTGGCAGTGGGGGCACGCTCGGCGGCCTTTGCCCCGGTGAGGAACCTCGGGCTCATCGTGATCGACGAGGAGCACGAGGCGAGCTACAAGAACGGCGAGGCGCCGCGATACCACGCGCGGGAGGTGGCGGTGGTGCGGGCCCGGCGGGAGGGAGCGGCTGTCCTGCTTGGCAGCGCCACGCCGTCGCTCGAGTCCATGGAACGGGTGAGGCAGGGGCGCATGGCGCTGCTCACGCTGCCCGCGCGGATTGGTGCGCGCCCCATGCCCCCGGTGGAGGTGGTCGACCTGCGGAGCGAAGCCCTGGTGGCCGAGGCGGCTCCCGTGCCCTGGTCAACACTGCTCGATGCTGCCGTGGGCTCCACCCTGCGCGCGGGTGAGCAGGTGCTCCTCCTCCTCAACCGGCGCGGCTACAGCTCCTTCCTGCAGTGCCATGCGTGCGGGGCCGTGGCAGGCTGTCCCAACTGCAGCATCACGCTCACGGTGCACCGCGCCCCGGTCGGCCTCCGCTGCCACTATTGCGACCACCGGGAGGACCTGCCGCCGGCGTGCGCCGAGTGTGGTGGAGTCGTGCAGGCCAGCCGCGGATTCGGCACGCAGCAGCTCGAGACTGTCGTCGCGGAGCGATTCCCGCAGGCTCGCGTGGCGCGCATGGACCTCGACACGACGGCGGGAAAGTGGGCGCACCAGCGAATCCTGGGGGCGGTGGAGCACGGTGAGGTGGACATCCTGCTCGGCACCCAGATGATCGCGAAGGGCCTCGACTTCCCGCTCGTGACCCTGGTGGGCGTGGTGGATGCCGACCTGGCACTCCACCTGCCCGACTTCCGGGCGTCGGAACGCACCTACCAGCTCCTGGCCCAGGTGGCGGGGCGCGCGGGACGGGGACCGCGCGGAGGGCGTGTGATCGTGCAGACGCGATCGCCGGGGCACCATGCAATCCGGACGGCAGCCTCGCATGACACCGACCAGTTCCTCGCCACGGAGCGCGAGATCAGGCAGGCACCGGCCTGGCCACCGCACCTCAGCGTGGTGAACCTCCTGGTCTCAAGCGAAGACGACGTGCGGGCGGCCGACGGAGCGGAGGCGGTGGCGGCGTGGTGCACGCGGCTCCTCGCGCTCCGCACCCTTGGATTGCAGCTCCTGGGCCCAGCGCCGGCACCGCTGGCGCGGCTCAAGGGGCGGTGGCGGTGGCACGTCGTGCTGAAGGGCGAACGCCGCGAGGTGAGCCGGCTGGTGCGCTACATGGCGCGGCGCCTCCCGCAGCCCACCGGGTGCAGGGCGGTGATCGACCGTGACCCGGTGAGTATGCTGTAGGCGTTCGAACGTGAGGAACCGACATGGGCAGCGCGACCCATGTTGCCACGCGGTCATCCGGGTGGCTATGCTGCGAGGGAGTATAGCCCAGCCCTTCCAACCAGGGAGTTCAGGTGCCAGTGCCCCCCCCTCGCTTCCCAGTGGTTCATTGCCGCGTTCCTGCTGATCGTGTCCCCAGCGTGTGCTCCTGATACCACTACCCAGCCCATCGATGGTGCGTTGCAGCCGGCGTTCAGCACGGCGACGTGCAATCCGCTGCCGCTGAGTGGCACGACGCGCCCGTGGGGGTGCGGTGAAACCGTCCGCCTTTTGTATGAGGAAGGCCAGCAGGAAGTCAGCAACGCGGTCGACGGTGCCATTACGCGTTGGAATGACGCGCTTGCAGCAGAGCGGGGCTATGCGGTGCCGCGGTTCACGCGCATTTCGCAGGCGGTGACGGATACTTCAGGTCAGCGGCTGACCGTCCGCGTGATCCGGAACGGAAATGGTTCGCTCTGGTGTGATGCCACCAACGTGACGGGTGCGGGCAAGGCCATCAACCTGTACCCAGCGGGCGCGCCGTGCGACGGGAACGCTGGCTCGCTCAATGCGGTCATGCTGCATGCGCTGGGCCACGCGCTGGGGCTGTCGAGCTTCCCAATGCACACGATCGGCGTTAAAGGGGTCAGCAACCATTGCTCGATCTATCTGCCCTCGGCGGGCAGGGGTGACCCGAACCCGGGATCCCTGAATGAGACGTTGTGCCAGCACGAGATCGACATAGTCCTGATGATTTATGGGGCATATCCACAGGACTACCCAGGCGATCCGGCGGCATTCTGGGGGAAGCACATCCTGAGCAGAACAGGACTACCCGACAGCCTGCGCCTCCGGGCGGATGAGACCCGCGTGCTGAACTCCTCCGGCCCCTATTTTGCAAACGGGCAGACACTACCAAGCGTTTCAAGTTTGAGTCTGTCCTGGACCACGGATGCCGACCAGGTAGCAACAGTGGAAGCGGGGAACGTGGTTAAGCCAAGGAGCCCGGGATTCGCACGCCTCAGGGCCGTCGTACGAGCCGTGGGTTTTCCGGCCAACGTTCGGCGGAGCGTACGGCTCCGGGAGGGTTCGACCGGGCACCAGATCGACGCCACAGTCACTCCTGCCGTCTGGGTGCCGGGGTTCCGGGTGACGGACATCCTGGGTCCCGTGGCACCCCTGACTGGCGGACAGCCATACAGCTTCACGACGACCGTAGTGAACAGTGGTGGCTACGAGAACCTCCGGGTCACCTGGCGCCTGATCAAGAGCAATGCACCGGCCGATACACAAGTCGTGGCGAATACGGCCAATTACCTGAGCACCTTTGTGCCAGCGGGCTCCTATAGCCTGCGCGTCATTGCGGTCCCACGCGACATTGCTTCCGGCAACACCGGCGGCGCCTTTGTGCGTGACTATCCCGTCTGCACCGGGCAAGTGCTCTTCGGCGGCGGGGCGTCCACCAACGCGCCGCAGGGGTGCGGCACGCCCCCGATCCAATGATGCTCGGGCTTCGGCGTGCCTCCTTCGCACATGTTACGATAGCGGTCCTGGCTGCATGCGGGGGCGACAGCGGGGCCAACAGCACAATCGGCCGGGACGAGATCGTGCACGAGTTGCGCGCGCCCGGCGCTCCCACGGTCCAACTTGCCGTCACCCCACTCGGTGGCGGCGCGGCTCGGTCGCTCTCATCGATCGACGGCGACGCGCAACTGCCTGCCCTGAGCCCCGATGGTCGAGTTATCGTCTTCCAGCACATGTCGCGATTGTGGCGCTTCGACGTGGGCACGGCCGAGGCCCGGCAGCTCACCTTCGGACCCGCCATCGATGGCTCGGCACGCTGGAGTCCCGATGGCCAGCGGGTCATCTACGCCTCTCGTCGTTTTTCGTGGCCGCGACCGGCGGACATCTGCATTGTGGAGCTGCAAGGTGGCGATCCCGTGTGCCTGACGCAGCGTGACGGGTTCGACAATGATGCACCTGACATGTCGCCAGATGGTAGCCAGGTTGTGTGGCATCGGCGTGGCCCCGACATGGAGCTCGACCTGTGGATCATGGAAGCAGATGGCACGAACCAGCGACTCCTGCTGGACCACTCGGACGCGGACACGTCACCCCAATGGTCGCCCGATGGCCGGTTCATCCTGTTTCGTAGCTTCCGCTACGGGCCACCCTGCCAGTTTATCCTGGAGCTCGCGACCGGGGTGATCCGGCCGGTGCTGGGCGACTCGCTGAATCCCGCATACATGGAATCAGCGACGTGGGGGCCAGGCGGTCGCTCCGTCATCATCGAGGTGCTGGACCCGAACAACCGCTTCGTGGAGGTGGATCTGGAAACGGGGGCAACAAGGTTCATCAACGAGGATACGCTCTCCGTCAACAAATGGCCGTCGATGCGGCGGTAGTGTCCAGGCGTTCGAACGGTCGGCAGTTCGGACGTGAGGGCGCGAGGGACTGCCCGCCTACCTGGTCCGGAACCCCAGTTCCACGCCCACGTAGAAGTTCCGGAGTGGTGCCGGTTCGAGCACCCGGCCGCCAAAGCCGTTGATCGTCACCGACGAGATGTATTTCTTGTCCTGCAGGTTGTAGACCCCGATGAACGGCAGCACGTTGAAGTCGGTCCAGGCATGGAACCAGCTCAGCCGGA
>CAZWXD010000029.1:0-35020 GCA_964638035.1 uncultured Gemmatimonadaceae bacterium
GCCGCCGAGTCGAACGACACCGCCGCCAGGCGGAAGAGGTCGGACCGGTACAGGTTCAGCTGGCTCGCGGTGATGTCACGCTCCGAGTAGGGGCGCCCCTCGTGCACCACCAGCAGCGACCGCACGGCGGCGGTGTCGACCTTCTCGCTCCCCTCGACCGAGATCCGGCCGAAGGCATAGCGCCGGCCGGTCTCCACGTGGAGCGTGGCCGTCGCCTCCAGGGTGGCGCTGTCCGAGCGGAACTCCCGGAAGATGTCCACCAGCGGATAGCCCCGGTTGCGCAACCGTCCCTTCACCGTGTCGATGGTCGCTTGCAGGAGCGCAATGTCGAATGGCTTCCCCACCCGGAGCGGCAGGTCCTCGGTCACGTCCTTCCGGTCCCGGGCCGGCAGCGAGTCCAGGCCGGTGAAGTCGAGGGACTGGACCCGGATCGGCGCCCCTTCCGTCACCATGAACGTGATCCACGCCTCCGTCGAGTCGCGCCGGATCACCGTGTCCACCACTGCCGCCGGGAATCCGCTCCGGCGATAGAGCACCTCGAGCCGCAGGACATCGCGCTGGAGTTCACGCTCATCCAGGTACTTCTTCGTGCCGACGCCCATCCAGCTGGTGAGCCCCGCGCGACTCAACCAGCTCGAGTTCGAGGTCGCGATGCTCGACGCGAGCACGGCGCTGTTGATCGACTTGTTGCCCTTGAAGTCGAGTTGCTTCACGACGAGGCCCTCGTCCTGCGCGTGCAGCAGCCCCGGCGCGGCCAGCGCCAGTCCCATGAGCCAGCCAGCACCACACCAGCGCGCACGCCTCACGCGCAGGGGAGCAGGGAAAAGGAACGCGGACTCTGGAAAAAAATACGACACTCCGAGGCCGCTTCGCGGCCGCAAACCGCCCGGGTGGGACGGGATGTTTCCTGATTGACGACCCCAGCTAACCTTAGTATTTTTGCAGCCTTACGTGCCGGTGTCAATGTTTTGACCGGTACGACCCCTCCCCCTCGCTGGTGGCGTCGCTTTCATCGTGAGGTTCGAGGCCATCCGCACGGTTCGCACGCTCACCCGTCACCGGCACTTCACCCTGGCCTGCGCGCTGGCCGGCCTGGTCGCATGCAGCGCCCCGCCACCGGGCCGTACGCTGCAGTACTACTTCACGTACGACCCCCGTTCACTCGATCCCGCCTACTCCACCGACGTCCCGACCGGCGAGGTCGTGACGCTGCTGTTCGACAACCTGACGCAATTCGACACCGACGGCCGCCTGGTGCCCGGGCTGGCCACGCGCTGGTGGGTTGACTCGGCTGGCCGCACCTGGACCTTCGTCCTCCGCACCGGCGCCCGGTTCCACGATGGGCGTTCGGTGACGGTGCATGACGTCCAGGCGTCGTTCGAGCGGGCGCTGTCCCCGAAGGCACTGGGTGGCCGGCCGTGGCCGCTGCTGCCGATCCTGGGGGCACGCGCCTACAACCGGGGCGAGGCCGCCGCCGTGGCGGGCATCCAGGTACGCGATGACACCACCCTCGCCATCGTGCTCGAGGAGCCCCTCAATATCTTTCCCAAGCTGGTGGCGATGCCGGCCACGGGCATCGTGCCGACGCCCACGGGCCCGGACTTCGACCAGCAGCCGGTCGGGAGCGGGCCGTGGCGCTTCGTCTCCTGGTCGCATGATGATGCGATCGTGCTGGCACGGAACGACCAGTACTGGGGCGAGGTGCCCCGGAGCGACAGCCTCCGCATCCGCATCATTCCCGAGCCGCTCACCCAGGCTGCCGAGTACGAGCGCGGCGGGCTGAGCGTGGTGGAGGTGCCGTTCGGGGAGACGCGGCGCTGGGAGGAGCGCCACGCCTCGGTGCTCCTCCGCCGGCCCACGATTCGCGACCTCTACATTGCGATCAACACCACGCGCGGCCCGCTGCAGGACGTGCGGGTGCGGCAGGCGCTGAACCATGCGGTGAACGTGCCGGTGCTGCTGGAGCAGGTGATGGCGGGACGCGGGGTGCGCGCGGTGGGCGCCATTCCCCCGGGAATCCAGGGCTACGATTCCCTGCGCGCCCCCTACGCCTACGACCCCGACCGGGCGCGCGCCCTCCTGGCGGCGGCCGGACACGCCAGCGGGCTCCGCCTGAGCCTCTGGCGCTCGCAGCGCGCGGAACTCGCGCGCATCGCCCAGGCGGTGCAGCAGGACCTCGCGGCCGTGGGGGTGACGGTGGACATCGTGCAGCGTGACGCCTCGAGCGCCCGGGCCGCCGTGCGGAAGGGGGAGGCCGACATGTTCCTCACCGACTGGTACGCCGACTATCCCGACCCCGAGAACTTCACCTGGCCGCTCTTCCACTCGCGCAACGCCGGTACCGGCGGCAACTACGCCTTCCTCGATGACCCGCTGGTGGATTCCCTGACGGTGGCGCTCCGCACCACCACGAGCGAGGCGGGCAAGGAGCGGCTGGCCCGGGAGGCCGACGCGCGCATCTTCGCCCTGGCCCCCTGGATCTTTCTCTGGCACCCTGTTGACCTCTGGGCCCGGCACCCCTGCCTCGTGGGCTGGGCCATCCCTGCCATCTTCAACGGGCAGCGCTGGGTCACCGCGCGCTGCACCGCGCCATGATGCGCGTCCTGCAGGTGCGGCTCGCGCTTCTCGTCCCCACGCTCCTGGGCGTGCTGCTCGTGACCTTCCTCCTCCTCTACGTGGCGCCGGGTGACCCGGTCCAGGCCATGGTGGGAGAGCGGGCCGATGCCGAGACCATCGCCCGGCTCCGCGCCGAGCTGCGCCTGGACGAGCCGGTCACGACCCAGTTCGTGGCCTACGTGGGCCGCGTGGCGCAGGGCGACCTCGGGCGATCCTACATCACGCGACGGCCCATCCTGCGCGAGCTCCGCCAGCGCTTCCCCGCCACGCTCCGCCTGGCACTGGCCGCGATGCTCTTCGCCACGACCGCGGGCCTCCTCGCGGGCCTCTACGGCGCCTGGCGCCCCGGGACCGTCCTCGACCGCGCGCTCACGCTCGGGGCCTACCTCGGCATTTCCTTTCCCGTGTACTGGGTGGGCCTGGTGCTCATCCTGCTGTTTGCCGTGACGCTCCGCTGGCTGCCGCCGTCGGGCTCCTGGGGTGCGGCCTACCTCATCCTCCCCGCCGCCACCCTGGGCATGCGATCGATCGCCGTCATCGCGCGCATGACCCGCACCGCGCTCCAGGAGGCGCTCGCGAGTGACTACATCCGGACGGCCCGGGCCAAGGGCCTGGGCGAGCTGCCGGTCGTCCTGCGCCACGGCCTCCGCAACGCGCTTCTCCCGGTGATTACTGTCCTTGGTCTCGATTTCGGCAGCTACCTGACCGGCTCCATCCTGACCGAGACGATCTTCTCCTGGCCGGGCGTGGGCCGGTACGTCCTGACGGCCATCGAAAAGCGCGACCTCCCGGCCGTGCAGGGCAGCATCCTCTTCCTCAGCGTGGTCTTCGTGCTGGTCAACCTTGTAACGGACCTGGCATATGCAAAGGCGGATCCCCGGGTGGTGTATGACTGAAGGCGTCACGGCGTCACGACGTCAGGACGTCAGGACGTCAGGGCGTCAGGGCCCCAGTGCGCTCGTGTTCGCCTGCATGCTCCTGATCGGCTTGTCCTTCCTTCACGTCCTGACGCCCGGACGTCTTGACGCCCAGTCGAGGTCCGTCACCCGCAAGGTGGACAGCCGGCTCGACGCGCCCCCGTTCGACCGCCAGCTCTGGGGTGTGGCGCTGGTGGATGCGAAGGGGCATGTCCTCTTCGGGCGCAATGCGGACCGGATGTTCATCCCGGCCAGCAACACCAAGCTGGTCGTGAGCGCCGTGGCCGCCGCCCTCCTGCCGCCCCACTTCACCGTCCGGACCTCGGTGTACGCCGCGGGGCCGGTCGTGAACGGCAGCGTGCAGGGCAGCCTGGTGCTCTACGGCCGGGGCGATCCCACCCTTGGCGCGCGTTGCTACGCGGTGGACACCACGCTGGCGGGCGCCTGCGACACCGACGCGATGGGCCGCTTTCGCGAGCTGGCCCGGGCGCTTCGCCGCGCCGGGATCACCCGGGTCGAGGGCGACGTCGTGGGCGACGGCAGCTACTTCGAGCCCTCGATGGTCCACGGCGCCTGGGAGACGGGAGACGTGGCCTGGTGGTACGCCGCGCCGGTGAGCGCGCTGGGCTTCAATGACAACTCGATCGACGTGGCCTACGGCCCCGCCGACAGCGTGGGCTACCCCGCGCGTATCACCGTCCAGCCCGACTTCGGTGACGTGGTGCTGGAGAACCGGACCGAGACTGGCGCGCGCGGCAGCGACAACACCATCGACTTCTTCCGGGACGCCGCGCACGGTGGCTTCTACGGGGCCGGGAGCGTGCCGCTGGGCGCCTCCACCCGCACCGAGTACATGGCGGTGGTCGACCCGAACCTCTTTGCCGCGCGCGCGCTGCGCGCCGCCATGGCCGAGGCGGGGATTGCGGTGCTCGGCACGACGACCTCCACCACGGACTCGACCCTGTACGAGCTGGTGCGGCGCAATGCCCCGGTCGCCGAGGTGACCAGCCGGCCGCTGCGCGACTGGATCTTCCCGGTCCTCAACACCAGCCAGAACTGGTTTGCCGAGATGGTCCTCAAGCAGCTGGGCCGGCAGTTCGGTCGGGGAGGCAGCTGGGAGGAGGGGCTCAAGGTGGAGCGGCGCTTCCTCATCGACTCGGTGGGCATCGATTCCACCCAGTTCGCCCTGAGCGACGGGTCCGGCCTCTCCAGCGCCAACCTCGTGTCGCCCCTCGCGTTCACGCAGCTGCTGCAGTTCATGCGGACGCACCCGAACTACGAGACCTTCGCGGCCGGCCTGCCGCTCTCGGGCAAGCGCGGCTCGCTCCGCACCCGGTTCGTCGGCACGCCGCTGGAGGGCCGCGTGCGCGCCAAGACGGGGAGCATCGCGCGGGTCAACACGCTGTCGGGCTACATCGAGAAGGCCGATGGCACGGTCCTCACCTTCTCGGTGATGGCCAACCACCACGCCCAGCGCGGGTCCCGGATCCTCGCCCAGATCGACAGCGTGGTCGTGGACCTCGCAGGGGGCAGGTGAGCACGTGGGCAGCGCCGATCGTCCCCTCCGTGTGGCCATCGTGGGCGCCGGGCCATCCGGCTTCTACGCAGCGGAGTGCCTGCAGAAGCTCCGGCCAGGCACCGAGATCGACATGTTCGACCGCCTGCCCACGCCGTACGGGCTGGTGCGCGGGGGCGTGGCGCCCGACCACCCGAAGATCAAGTCGGTGACGCGCATCTACGAGCGCATTGCGGCAGCACCGGGGTTCCGCTTTCTCGGCAACGTCACCATCGGCGGGCCGGTGGCCCACCGAGAACTCGCCGCCACGTATGACGCGGTCATCTATGCCACCGGTGCGCAGACCGACCGGCCCCTGGGCGTCCCGGGCGAGGAGCTCCGCGGAAGCCACGCCGCCACCGAGTTCGTCGGCTGGTACAACGGCCACCCGGACTACCGCGACCGGCAGTTCGACCTGTCGGTGACCGACGCCGTCGTGGTGGGCATGGGCAACGTGGCGCTGGACGTGGCCCGCATCCTCGCCAGCAGCGAGGCCGAGCTCGCCCCCACCGACCTGGCCGCACACGCGCTCAAGGCGCTCACCTCCGGCAACGTGCGCACCATCCACGTGCTGGGACGGCGCGGCCCGGTGCAGGCGGCGTTCACCAATCCCGAACTGCGGGAACTGGGCGAGCTGGCCGATGCCGACGTCGTCGTGGATCCCCGGGAGCTGGAGCTCGACGAGCACAGCGCCCACGAACTCAAGGGCCATGAGGATCGCAGCGTCGAGAAGAACCTCGAGACCCTGCGCGAGTTCTCCCGCCGCACGCCGCAGGGACGGCGGCGGCGGATCGTGCTCCGGTTCCAGGTCTCGCCCGTCGAGATCGTGGGCACGACCCGGGTGGAGGGCGTGCAGCTCGTCCGCAACCGCCTGGTGCGCGCCCCGGGCGGCGCCCTGCGCGCCGAGCCCACGTCCGGGCGTGAACTGCTCCCGGCGGGGATCATCTTCCGCTCGGTGGGTTACCGCGGCGTGCCGATCGCCGGCCTCCCCTTCGACCAGCGTGCGGGCACCATGCCCAACGACCGCGGCCGGGTCCTGGCGGCGCCAGGCGCCATCGAGACGCTCCCGGGGGTGTACGTGGTGGGCTGGCTCAAGCGCGGCCCGAGCGGCGTCATCGGCACCAACAAGCCCGATGCGGCCGAGACGGTGGAGAGCCTCCTCGAGGACGCCGTTGCCGGCCGGATCGGGACGCAGCCCCTGGGCGACCGGCATCGGCTGGACGGGCTCCTGGCGGCACGCGGCGTCCGGATCGTGAGCTTCGACGACTGGAAGCGCCTCGATGCCCTGGAGCAGGAGCGCGGCAAGGCTCGCGGCGCGCCGCGCGAGAAGCTCACGTCGGTGGAGGAGATGCTCCAGGCCCTCGGTGCAAGGCAGTGAGGCAGCGATGAAGATCTACACCCGCACGGGCGATGGCGGTGACACGGGCCTCTTCGGCGGCGGCCGGGTGCCGAAGGACCACCCGCGCGTGGCCGCCTATGGGGAGGTCGACGAGCTCAACTCGGTGATCGGCCTCGTGCGCGCGACACCGCCGCTCGACTTCCAGGACGCGCTCCTCGAGGGCATCCAGCGCGACCTGTTCGCCATCGGCGGTCACCTCGCCACCCCCGACCCCACGCAGGTGGCCCGCGCCCTCGAGAAGGCAGCCCTCGCGACGTCGCGGGTGGCCGAGTTCGAGCAGGCCATCGATGCGGCCGATCGCGAGCTGCCAGCCCTGCGCGCCTTCGTGCTCCCGGCCGGCGCGCCGAAGGCCGCCGCACTCCACCTGGCCCGCACCGTGTGCCGCCGTGCCGAGCGGCAGGTGGTGCACCTTGCGGCGCAGGAGGAGGTGCCTGACCTGTTCATCGCGTACCTCAACCGGCTCTCCGACCTCCTCTTCACCCTGGCACGCCTCGCCAACCATCGCGCCGGCAGCGGCGACGTGACCTGGTGATGCCCGAGGTCAGGATCACCCACGCCATGGGCGCCTATCCGGTGGTGGTCGGTGCGGGCGCCCTCGAGGGGCTGCCGGGGATCCTCGATGCGCGGGCCACCGGCCGCCTCACGGCACTCGTCACCGACACCACCGTGGGTCGGCTGTACGAGGAATGGGAGAGCGGCGCGGGCTCGCGCTGGTTCCTGCCGCGCGACGCGGACGCACCACCCCGCGCGCCGCACAACTGGGCCACGCGGCTCAGCATTGCACCGGGCGAGGCACACAAGACGCGCGACACCTGGGCACGGCTCACCGATGCCCTGCTCGACCACGGCTTTGGCCGCGACAGCGCCATCATCGCGCTGGGTGGCGGCGTCGTGGGCGATGTTGCGGGGTTTGTGGCCGCCACCTTCCAGCGGGGCGTTCCCCTGGTGCAGGTGCCCACTACACTCCTCGCCATGGTGGACGCATCGGTTGGCGGCAAGACCGGCGTCGACACGCCCCAGGGCAAGAACCTCATCGGCGCCTTCCACCCGCCCATCGCCGTCGTGGCGGATCCCGCCACCCTGCGCTCCCTGCCCGACACCGAGTTCCGCGCAGGCCTGGCCGAGGCGGTGAAGCACGGGCTCATCGCTGACGCCGCCTACCTCGACTGGATCCAGGAGCACGCTGCGTCCATCGAAGCGCGCGACCTCCAGGTCCTCGAGGCGCTCATCCACCGGAGCGTCGAGATCAAGGCGGCTATCGTGGCGCAGGACGAGCGCGACGCCGGGCCGCGCGCGATCCTCAACACCGGCCACACCGTCGCCCACGCCCTCGAGGTCGTCTCGGGATACACCCTGCTGCACGGCGAGGCCGTAGCACTCGGCCTGGTCGCCGAGTGTGCCATGGGCGAGCGCGCCGGCATGCTCCCCGCCGGTACGCGCGATCGCGTGGCATTCCTCCTCCGCAAGCTGGGCCTGCCCTCCCGCGCGCCCCTGCGCAGCAACCCGGTGCGTGTGCGCCAGGCGATGGCACGCGACAAGAAGAACGTGCAGGGGGAGGTTCGCTTCGCGCTCCCGGTGGACGTGGGCCAGCACGCCCCGCGCAACGGCGCGTGGACCGTGACCTTTGATGATCCCACCATCGATGCGGGGGTCTCCCTGATCCTGTGAGGCCTGTCGTAGTGCACCTTCCACTGTCCCGAGAGTGCGGTGACAGCGGAGCCTGTGGAGAAGTGGAAACGTTGACGGGTACCGTAAGCAGATGCTGGCGTAATGTTTGTGATGTGGAAAACGTAGGTTGCTTGACCACCCTCCCGGTGTTTCCTATATTGACTGCCGCTTCACACTCCATCACAAGCGACAACGCCACAACACTTTGGGCTCCCGCCAGGGGGGATCTGCATGGCCCGCGCACGCGTCCGCCAGACACCTGTTGTCCCCGCGAAGCGTGTCTCGCGTGCGGCACCCCAGGGTTCGTTCGACCAGTACCTCCTCGACATCCAGCGACTCCCGATGATCACCGATCCCGCCGAGGAGCGCGCCCTGGCGCGACGGGCGCTGAAGGGCGACCCCACGGCGGCGGAGCGACTGGTCACTGCCAACCTCCGGTTCGTGATCGCGTACGTGAAGAAGTACCAGGGCCATGGACTCGACCTGTCGGAGCTGGTCGCCATCGGCAACGAGGGGCTGCTCAAGGCGGTGCGGAAGTTCGACCCGGACCACGGCGTCAAGTTCATCAGCTATGCGGTGTGGTGGGTGCGCCAGGCCGTCCTCAAGGCCCTCGCCGAGCAAACCCGCAGCGTGCGGATCCCGCTGAACCAGAACTCCTCCCTCATCAGGATGAGCCGCGTGCGGGCGCTGCTGGCGCAGGAGTTGGGGCGGGCCCCGACCGACAGTGAGCTGGCGCTGGCGCTGGGCGAGGGCATTGACACGGTGCGCGATGCGCAACTCATGTCCACCATCGAAATGTCGCTCGATGCGCCGGTGGACGGACGCGACCGGAGTGGCGCCACCGTGGGTGAGCGCGTCGCGGGCAACAGCGACCGGGACATCGAGGACCGCACCGATGCGCGGCTCACGCGGGAGTTCGTGGACCGACTCTTCGAGCGGCACCTCACCCCGCGCGAGCGCACGATCCTCTCGATGTACTACGGCCTCGAGGAAGGCTCCGAGGCCCTCACCCTCGAGGCGATCGGCGAACGGCTCGGCGTCACCCGCGAGCGGATCCGCCAGATCCGTGAGCGCGCCTTCGACAAGCTGCGCCACTGCCCCGACATCCAGCACCTGAAGGGGCGCTGGGTCGCCGCCTGACGCGTAACGCGCTGGTGCGTGCGGCGCGCCGCGCGGCGCAGCCCGCCGGCCACGCCCTCCAGCGCGACTGGCCCCTCGTCACCTTCCTTGCCGCAGCGGCCGCTGCATCGGTCGCTGCGGCCGCGACGTTCCGGACCCTCCACGCCGGCGCACTCGGCACCACGCCGCTCGCCCTTGACCACGTTGCCGGCACTGATGCCGGGATCGCGTGGACCGGCATGGCGCAGACCGCTGCCACGTCGCGGGCCACGAGCATGGGCTCGCTGCTCGATGTGCTCATTGTCGTGGGTGCTGCCGCGGCGCTCGCCGGCCTCGTCACGGTGGTGGCGCTGGGCTGGTCGCGCGCCAGCGCGCGGCGCGGGGAAGTGTCGGTGCAGCGTGCTGTGGGCGCCTCCCGCCGGGTTCTCGTCGCCAGCGCCCTGCTCGAAGGCCTTGCCCTTGTTGCTCCCGCGCTGCTCCTGGGCGTGGCCACCGGGTGGGTGGCGGTGCACACCTTGCTCGGCCAGTGGCCGGAGGGGCTGCACCCGTGGGCCCTGCAGGCATGGCTCCCGGCCCTGGCCGCCACCGTCACCCTCCCTGGCGTCTCGCTCCTCATCCTCAGGCATGCGCGGGGGCAGCGCCTCGCCGGGCTGCCGCCAGGCACCATGGGGCTGGTGCCGGTGGTGGTGCAGATGGCCGCGTGCCTCGCGATCCTTGCCGGCGCGGCCGCTGTGTCCCGGCAGGCCACGCACCTGGCCAGCCGCGGCGATGCCGTGCCCGACGGCCTGCGCTTCGGGGTGGATGCCAGCGCCCTGCCGGCCGGCGCTCGCGCCGGGGCCTACGCCGACCTCCTCGCCGCCGCTCGCGAGCGCCCGTCCGTAGACGCTGCGGCCGTGACCTCGCCGGGCGCGGCCGTCGGGCTGGGACAGGTCGACTGGATCCAGGCCGACTGCGGGCAGTGCCCGGCCGCCACGATCATCCTGCGGTGGCACGACGTCGAGGCCACCCACCATGTCACCAGCCCCGACACCTTTCGCGTGCTGAACCTTCCCCTGCTGGATGGGCGAGGGTTCACCGCAGCCGACAGCGCCGGCGCACCGCGCGTGGCGATCGTCAACCGGCAACTCGCCCTTCGCCACTTCCAGGATGGCAAGCCCATCGGCCGCACCATCCGCATCGGCACCGTGCTGTCACGGGCCAGCTACGTGGTGGTCGGCGTCGTGGATGATGCCCGACCCCCGGTGCTGGGCTCGGGCGCCGCCCCGCGAGAGGCGCTCTACCTGAGTGCCCTGCAGCACCCACCCGTCGTGGCCGAGCTCCTCGTGCGTGGCACCATGCCGGGTGCGCCGCCTGCTGCCCCCGGCTTCACGCTCACCGCGCGGCCCGGGCTGCGCGCAACCCAGGTGCATGAGGCGTCGGTGCTGGGATGGTTTGCCCGTGTCGTTCGGCTGGAGGGGCTGCTCGCGCTCGTCGCCACGGTGCTCGGGGCCTTCGTGGCCATGCGAGCGTGGAGCCGGGGGCAGCAGGGAGAGCTGGCCCTGCACCGTGCCGTCGGGGCACCGGGCTGGCGAGTCATCCTGTCCGTCGCCGCACGCGCGCTGGCCGCGGTGGGCATCGCTGCCCTGGCAGCACACCTCTTCCTCGCCCCGTCACTGCAGTGGCTGGTGGCCATCGTCGTGCGCGACCCGGACAGGGCGAGGGTGCCATGGGCCGCGGTGGCAATGCTCGCCGCCGCCGCACTCGCTGGCGCGCTCGGCCCCGCCATGCGCACCGTCCGCTTGCCGGTGGCCCGGGCGCTCGACTGATCCCGCTTGCGGGAGTCACGGCACACCATCTCCAGCGTGGTGCATCGCGGCTATCTTCCCCGCATGACGTTCCGGCTTCCGTTGTTCCCCCTGGAGGTCGTGCTGTTCCCGGGCGCCCTGCTCCCGCTGCACATCTTCGAGCCCCGCTATCGCCGCCTGCTGGCCGACATCACGGCAGGCGACGGGCAGTTCGGCCTCATCATGCCAGGCATTGCGCACGAGGCCCCTGCCGTGGGTGCGGTGGGGTGCGTCGCGCATGTGCGTGGCACCCAACCACTGGAGGACGGGCGCGCCAACATCGTGGTCGAGGGCGGCACGCGCTTCCTCCTCACGCGCTACCTCGACGAACCAGCGCCATACCTCGTGGGCATGGTCGAGGGGTTCGGCGACCGCGAGGGCACCGAACCGGCGCCCGACCAGGTCCTGCAGCTCGCCCAGGCGCTGCAGCAGTACCTGGTGGCCAAGCGGGAACTCCGCGACTTGCCACCTGATGACACCCGGCTTCCTGCGACGCCCCTGGAACTCTCCTTCTACGCCGCCGCCGAGCTGGAGTGCGACCATGCCTCCAGGCAGCCCCTGCTGGAGGGCCGGTCCACTGCCGAGCGCGTGGCGCTCCTGCTGCGGATGCTCCCCGGGCTGACGACCACCGTGGAGCAGGGCCTTCGCGTGCGCCGCCGGGCAGCGCACAACGGCAAGGGGCACCATCCGCCGGGGCATGCGTGATGAACCACTTGGTGACCCGGCGGCTCGAGGCCATCACGGGCCCGCGGTGGGTCAGGCAGCGGCGGGCCGACCTGGCGACGTACACCATGGACGGGCTCCCCACCCATGCCGCCTGGCCCGGCACCGTCGTGCTGCCCGGGAACCGGGAGGAGCTCATCGCGGTGGTGCGGGCGCTCCATGCGGCCGGCGTCCCCTTCGTGCCGCGCGGCGCCGGCACGGGACTCTCCGGCGGCGCCATTGCCGGTGAAGATGCCGTCCTCATCGCGCTCACGCGGCTCACGCGCATCCTCGAGGTGGACCCGCCCGCACGCCGGGCGGTGGTGGAACCCGGCGTGGTGAACGCGCAGCTCTCCCTGGCCGTGGCGCGGCACGGACTGCAGTACGTCCCCGACCCCTCGAGCCAGTCGGCCTGCACCATCGGGGGCAACGTGGCGGAGAACGCCGGCGGGCCGCATTGCCTCAAGGCGGGCGTCACCACCAACCACATCACCGAGCTCGAGGTGATCCTCCCCGATGGCACCCTGGCATGGCTGGGCTCGCGCCACGGCGACGGGTGGGGCCCCGACCTCGTGGGCCTCTTTGTCGGCAGCGAGGGCATGTTCGGCGTGGCGTGCTCGGTGACGGTGCGGCTCGAGCCCCTGCCTGCCGCCGTGCGCACCCTCCTCGCCGACTTCCCCTCGGTGCGGGGTGCCAGCGAGGCCGTGTCGGCGATCATTGCCTCCGGCGTCGTGCCGGCGGCCATGGAGATGATGGACCGTGCCTGCGTGCAGGCGGTCGAGTCGTCCATCTACGCGGCCGGCTACCCCACCGATGCCGCCGCGGTCCTGCTGGTCGAGGTTGACGGCTCGCCCGCCAGCGTGGCCGCGGAAGCGGCGCTGGTGGAGCCTGTGCTGCACCGGCACGGCGCGCGCACCGTGCGGGTGGCGAGTGAGGCCGCCGAGCGCGCGCGGCTCTGGCAGGGGCGCAAGAAGGCATTCGGCGCGATGGGCCGCATCGCCCCCGACCTCGCGGTGCAGGACGCCGTCGTGCCCCGGTCAGCGCTGCCGGACATCCTCGACCGCATCAGCGAGATCCGCGACCGCTACCGGCTGCAGATCAGCAACGTGTTCCATGCCGGCGACGGGAACCTGCACCCCAACATCAGCTTTGACCGGCGCGACGCCGAGCTCACGGCCCGGGTGCAGGCCGCCAGCAGCGAGATCATGGCGGCGTGCGTGGCGGCGGGTGGCAGCATCACCGGGGAGCACGGCGTCGGCGCCGACAAGGTGGACTACATGCCGCTCATCTTCGATGCCGAGACCCTGGGCGCCATGCAGGCGGTGCGTCGCGCCTTTGACCCCGCCGAGCGCGCGAACCCGGGCAAGGTGGTGCCGGTGCGCGCGTGCCGCGAATGGCGTGGGCAGGATCGCCGCGCGAGGAGGGCCTCGTGACCTCGGTGGCCCATGCGGTCCGCGAGGTGCTGGGCGACGGCGCCCTCGAGCGCGACAGCGGCGGCCTCCCCCGGGCCGTGCCCGATTCCACCGAGGCGATGGCGCGCCTGCTGGCCCTGGCCGACCTGCGCGACTGGACCCTGCGCATCGAGGGCGCTGGCGGGTGGCAGCCGGCCGACGCCCCGGCCGACCTCGCCGTGAGCACCCGCGGGCTGGGTCGCGTGCTGCAGGTGTCCCCGGCCGACCTCGTGGCGACGGTCCAGGGCGGCGTGCCCCTGGACATGCTGCACCGGGAGCTGGCAACCCACCACATGTGGCTGGCCATCGACCCGCCGGGCCGTCCCGGGCGTAGCCTGGGTTCCACCCTGGCCACCGCAACCTCCGGCCCGCTTCGCCAGGGCTTCGGCCCCGTGCGCGACCATGTCCTGGGCATGGCCGTCGTGACCGGCAGCGGCCGCGTGGTGCGGTCAGGCGGCAAGGTCGTGAAGAACGTGGCCGGGTTCGACCTGGGCAAGCTGCATGTCGGCGGGTTTGGCGCCTTCGGCGTGATGACCGAGTTCCACCTGCGGTTGCGCGCGCTGCCGCAGCAGGACACGACGCTGCTTGCCCGCGGATCGCGCGACGCGTGCACGGCGGCCGGGCGCGCCATCACCGAGGCGGGCATCCTGGTGCACGCCCTCGAGCTGCTCTCGCCCGCCGTGGCGGCGGAGTCGGGCTGGGTCCTGGCTGCACGCCTGACAGGAACGCCCGGCGGCGTCGCGGCCGATGCGACCGCGCTGCGGAACCTGGCCAGTGAGCTGGACTGGAGCGAACTGCGCCCCGATCGCGCACCGGCATTCTGGCACCTCGCGTCGCGCGCCATGCTGGGCGGTGCCACGTCGTTCCGGCTGGGAGCGCTGCAACCAGGGCTCGACGAGCTGCTCGACCTCCTCGAGGCAACCGTGGGCCTGGGCCTCGTCTCGGCGGGAGCCGGCAGCGCGGGCGGGGCGCGCTGGAGCGGCGACACCGATGCCGCCACGCTACGCACCCTTCGCCGCAGCATGAGCGCCATGGAGGTCCCCCTCACCCTGGAGCGCGCACCCTGGGCGCTGCGCCATGCCGTGGGCCACTTCGGCGCCTGGCGCGCCGGCGTGGCTCCACTGGTGGGACGGCTGCGCGAGGCCTTCGACCCGGGAACCCGCTTCGCCGTGCCCCTGGACGGGGAGGGTGACCCGACGTCGTGAGTGCATCCGGCTTCACGGCCCTCGATCCGTGCGTGCATTGCGGGTTCTGCCTGCCGGCCTGTCCCACCTACCTGGTCACGGGTGACGAGGCCGACAGCCCGCGCGGGCGCATCGTGCTCATGCGCGCGCTGGAGCGCGGCGAGCTGCCTGCCTCCGACCTGGCCCTGAACCAGCACCTCGACGCCTGCCTGGGCTGCCGCGGCTGCGAACCGGTGTGCCCTTCCGGCGTCGGCTACGGCCGCGGGCTCGAGGCCGCGCGGGAATGGCTGGTACGGGAACGCGGGCTGCCGTTCGCCGCTCGAGCGATCCTTGCCGTGTTCAGCCATCGTGCGATCTGGACCGTGCTCCTCACGATCGCCCGCTGGGTTCGCGACACCGGGATTCCTGCCCGGCTGGCCGGAGCGGGTCGCATCGGCTTCGGCCTGGGCATGCTGGCCAGCACCACGCCGGCCGGGCCTTCCCTGCGGGGGCTGCGTGCGACCCAGGGGACGCCGCGCGCCACGGTGGCCCTCTTCGAGGGGTGTGTCATGTCCACCCTCTTCCGGCACGTCAATGAGGCCACGGTGCGCGTGCTCGAGGCCAACGGCTATCGCGTGGTGCGCGTGCCAGGCCAGGCCTGCTGCGGTGCCCTCCATGCTCACGCCGGCGACCAGCGGGGCGCAGGGCGCCTCGCACGCGCCAACGTCGCGGCGTTCACCGTGCCGGACATTGACTACGTCGTGGTCAACAGTGCGGGATGCGGGGCACTCCTCAAGGACTACGGACACCTGTTGCCCGGCAACGCCGATGCAGCCACGCTGGCGGGGCGGATCCGCGACGTGAGCGAACTGCTCGCCGCAGTGGGGCCGCGCACCGTTCCCTTCCCCGCGGGGCCCGTCGCCTACGACGCCCCATGCCACCTGCAGCATGCGCAGCAGGTGCAGGCACAACCGCTGGCGGTGCTGCAGGCAGCAGGCCATGAACCCTGCCTGCTCCCCGGCAGCGACCGTTGCTGCGGGAGTGCCGGCATCTATTCCATCCTCCAGCCCCGCATGGCCCGCACGGTGCTCGACAGCAAGGTGGCGGACGTGATGCAGGCGTCGCCTGCGCCGGCGCTCATCGCCACCGGGAATCCCGGGTGCCTCATGCAGGTCGGCGCCGGCATCCGCGCCACGGACGTTTCCATCGCCGTGCGACATCCCGTCGAGCTGCTCGATGAGGCCTATGCACGCGCGGGCTACTATGACTGACGCGCCCGCCGCGAGCCGCTCCATCGTGCGCGACACGCCGGTGGTGCTGGAATTCACCGGCCCCGGGGCACTCGCGTGCCTCCAGGGGCTGGTGAGCAATGACCTCGTGCGCGCGGGCGAATCTTCGCTCACCTATGCCGGCATCCTGACCCCGAAGGGCCTCCTCATCACCGATTGCTGGATCATCCGGGTCGCCGGGCGGATCGTGATGGTAGCGCCGCGTGCCGCGCACGAGGAGCTGGTCGCCGTCTTCCGGCGCTCGCTGCCACCACGGCTCGCGACCGTCCGGGACCACACCGGGGCGTGGGGTACCCTGTGGGGCTGGGGCGGGGACGCACGGGCGGCAACCGGCGCAACAACTGACGGCGTGCTGCTCACGGCGTGGCGTGCGCCTCGCCCCTGGTTCGACACGCTGGTGGCAGGACCGGGACCGGCCCTCGACCGGGAGGTGAGGGCCATGCTGGACACCGGCACGGTACTCAGGGACCAGGCCTGGGCCCTGGAGCGCCGAGTCCTCGCAGGGTGGCCGCGGCTGGGCCACGAGATCGACGGGAAGACCCTCGTGCAGGAGGTGCGGTTCGACGAGAACGGTGGCGTCTCGTACGACAAGGGCTGCTATACCGGGCAGGAAACCGTGGCACGTCTGCATTTCCGGGGGCACACCAATCGCACCCTCCGGGGGATCGCGTGGGAGGAGGCTGCGGGAGCGGCCGATGACGTCGAGCTGGAGGGACGGGTGGTCGGCCGCATCACGAGCCGGCTGGAAACACCCGGGCGCCGTGTCGGCCTCGCCCTGGTTCGGCGTGAGGTCGACAACGGCGCCCGTGTGCTGGCAGGTGGAACACCTGCCACGATCGTGGCGCTCCCCTTCGAGAGAGCGCCGGCTACCTAGTGCTTCATCTCCTGGCCGGCCTTCTTCACCTGCTCGCCAGCCTTCTCCACCGCCTCGCCAGCCTTCTGCTTCGCAGCGTCCATCGCCTGCGCGCCGGCCGCCTTCGCCGAGTCAACCACGGCGCCAGCAGCGCTGTCCACCACCTGCGCGGCAGCCGTCGCCGTGCTGTCAACCGCCTGCTTCGCGGCCTCAACCATCGCCGGCACCTCGACCTTCGCTTCCTTCTTCTCGCCGCAGGCCGCGAGCGCGACCACTGCAGCAACCGCCAGAACCTTCCGCATGTCTCCACTCCCCCAGGGTTGTTTGTCCCACGCCCGTGCCGCAGCCTCGGCACGCAGGCGCGGCAACGTTACATCGGTGCCCCGGGTTGTCAAGCGCCAGGGAGGCGTAACTCGCTGCCAGACGACAAGTTGGGGGCCGTAACTGTGACGTGGCGCACAATCAGCATGCCTCCGGTCATGTTTTCCGGAAGCACCACCCCCGTCGGCCCGCCTCCCGGACGATGAGGTCAGTGGCGCCATCCAGGCCGAGAAAGCCGGTGTTCAGGGTCAGGTGGTAGTTGACCGGGTCGGCCCACTCCCGGCCGTAGTACTCCTTGTGATACTTCGCCCGCCACCCGTCGACTTCAGCAATGCGCTTCCGCGCCTCCTCCATCCCGACGCCCAGCCGGCCCGCAATCCGCTCGGCGGCCACCGCGGGCGGCGCCACCACGCGGACATGCAACGATCGCTCCCGGTCACCCAGGATGGCCGCTGCGCCGCGCCCAACCAGCACCACGCGACCCTCGCGGGCAACTTCTCCCACTACGCCTTCGGTGATGCGGACGAGTTGCGGCTCTGACAGCGCGGCCATGCCCGGCCCGGTGGGAACGGCAAGCTCGGCCGAGGCGGACGCCAGCGCCCATGCCAGGCGCTCGATGAATCGGGGCACCCTTTCTTCCCGGGCGGCCACCTCGTCCGGCGTGAGCCCTGCCCGTGATGCGATACGGTCGATGAAGTCGTTGTCCACCACCCGCCATTCGAGTCGCTCCGCCACGCGACGGGCGATCTCGGCGCCCCCCGCCCCGTACTGTCGCGCGATCGTGATGATCATGGAGTCCTCACGCGTTTCCGGTTGCCTGCGATCCTGCCTGCGCGTCTCCGGGCACCCTGCGGCGCAGCGAGTGCCAGAGCCAGCCCGCGGCCGCAAGGCATGCAACGCCTCCCAGCGCAAACGCCGGCCGCACGCCAAGGCGCTCGGACGTCCAGCCGATCTGGAACGCCCCGAACGGTGCCATCCCGAGCACGACAAAGGAATAAAAGCCCATCACCCGGCCGCGCAGGTGGTCGGGCGACTCGCTCTGCAGCAGCGTGTTCGCCGTGATGCTCTGCACCACCATGAAGCACCCTGAGAGGAACAGCGTCCCGAACGCGACAGCATAGCCTGGTGCCAGGGCCGTCGCGATGAGGCCAGTCCCGAACAGCCCGGCGGAGAGGAGCGACAGCCTGCGCCGGAGCTTGCCCCCGAAGGACGCGAGGGTGAGCGCGCCGACCAGGGCGCCAAGCCCCACGGACGAGACCAGGGCGCCATACCCCGACGCACCCGTGCCGAGCACGTTGCGCGCGTACACCGGGAGCATGGTGAAGAAGC
Organism: uncultured Gemmatimonadaceae bacterium; assembly: GCA_964638035.1. Lineage (GTDB taxonomy): Bacteria > Gemmatimonadota > Gemmatimonadetes > Gemmatimonadales > GWC2-71-9 > JAGGAG01. Next base: position 18,206 of record CAZWXD010000029.1, read on the forward strand.
TGAACCCGAACACCGTGGTGACCCCGATGAGCAGGATCAGCGCGCGGGGCCAGGGTTCATACCATACATAGCGCGCGCCCTCGCGGAAGGCTTCCAGCACGTCCATCGTTGGCCCGGTGCGCGCCTGGTGCGGCACCCGCATCACCGCCAGGGCCCAGATCACCGCAATGAAGCTGACGGCGTTGAGGGAGAACGCGGCGGCCGTGCCCCAGGCCACGATCACCAGGCCCGCGATCGCAGGCCCTGCCACCCGGGCAAGGTTGAAGGCCGACGACTGCAGGGCGAGGGCGTTCATCAGGTGCTCCCGCCCCACCAGTTCGGCCACCATCGCCTGGCGCACCGGCACCTCGAATGCCGTCACCAGCCCGGCGAATGCCGCGAGCGCGGCCACCCGGCCCACGGTCACGTGGCCAAAGAGCACCAGGATCGCCAGCGCGACTGCTTCCAGCGCGAGGAGCGACTGCAGCAGCAGCACCGTCTGGCGCCGGTTGACGCGGTCGGCCACCACCCCGCCGTACAGCGTGAAGAGCAGGATCGGCAGTGATCCCAGCGCCGTCACCAGGCCGACCTGGAACGCCGAGTTCGTCAGCTCGAGCACGAGCCAGCCTTGCGCCACCACCTGCAGCCACGTCCCGGTGTAGGAAACCACCTGCCCGCCCAGGAACAGGCGGAAGTCCCGGGACCGGAGCGCCGGCAGCGATGGCAGGGAGGTCAGTCGGGCGTGACGACGAAGGTGTTGCTGAGCATGGTGCCCAGGCCGGTTGCGGATGCCCGTAACCTGAGGGTCTGCGCCGATGGCAGGATGCCGGACAGGTTCACGGTGAGCCCGGGGTACTGCGCCAGGCCCGCCACGGCGTTCTGGGTGCCATCACCCCCAAGGGTCACCCCGGACGGCGGTGATCCTCCGCTCGCACTGCGCACGATGATCGTGACCAGGTTCGTCGCGGATGTCGCCCGGTTGCCCAGCGCATCGACCACCTGCACCTGCACCGTGCCCGGGAAGGGGTCCCCCTCCTCGATGCCCGAGGGCTCCACCACAAATCGGAGTGCCTGGGCGGGCCCCGGCACCACGTCGAACGCGGGCGTACTCGCGTCGGCCAGCCCTGGTGAGGTGGCCGTGACCACGTAGCCCACTGCGGTGAGGTCGATCGAGAGGCCGGCGAAGGTGGCGACCCCGCCGCTGAAGGCCCCCGTGAGTGGACCGGAGAGCACGGCGCCGGGCACGCCATTGGCCAGTGCGAGCGCCACGTCGCCAGCGTGTGACGTCACCACGTTGCCCGCGACATCCACCGCCTCGACGGCAACGGTGAACGGCGCACCGGCCGTCACCGGGGCCGAAGGCGCCGCGATCACGCGCATGCCGGTCGCCACGCCCGGGGCCACGTTGAAGGGGCTGCTCACCACCGCCGGCTGCATCGCCGTGCCGATGCGGAGCGTGTAGCCAATTCCGGGCCGATCCAGCGTGAGGTCGGCAAACTGTGCCACACCCGCCACGGCAGCTACGCTCGTGGTACCGCCCAGCGTGGCGCCACCCGGGTTGTCCGCGAGGACGGTGACGACCGCCGCGTTGAAGTCCGTGGCCAGGTTCTCGAAGCGGTCCCTGACTTCCACCTGCACTGCCGGGGTGATGGCCTCGCCCACTCGCGTGCTTGCTGGTTGCGTCACGATCACCAGGTGGTCAGCGGCGCCCGGTGTCACGGTGAAGGGTGTGCTGGTGACACTGGTGAGGCCGGCAGCCGAGGCAAGCATGGTGTAGCCGGCGCCGGTACGGTTGAGCCAGATGTTGGTGAACCGGGCACGCCCATCGACGGCCCGCACACTCAGGGTGCCGCCCAGGGTGGCGCCACCAGGGTTCAGTTCGATTCCCAGCACGACGACACTCGAGTCGCCCCTCACCCGGTTGCCACCGGCGTCCTGCACCTCCACCACGATCGCCGGCGCAATGGCGCTGCCGGCCTGCACGTCGGTTGGCTGCTGCACGTACGCGAGCCGGCTCGGCGCCCCGACGGTCACGGTGACGGTGGCCGTCCCTGCCTGGCCCTCGGACGTGGCGGTGATCGTCACCGGCCCCCCGGCCAGCCGGCCGGTCACCAGCCCGGTCTCCGAGACCGCGGCCACGTCAGGGTCGCTGCTGGACCAGGCCACCGCCCGCCCGGGCAGGACGTTGCCCTGGTCGTCACGGGTGGTGGCAGTGAGCTGCACCGATTCACCTGCGGCGATGGTCGCCGTGGTGGGTGCCACCGTGACACTGGCCACCGGCACCAGGCTCACTGTCACCTGCGACGTGCCCGCAACGCCCTCGATGGTGGCGGTGATGGCCACCGGGCCACCCGCCGCCACCCCCGTCACCACCCCCGATGCGCTCACCCTGGCCACGGCATCATTGGCCGACGACCAGGTGGCGCCTCGGTCTGCCAGCTCATGGCCGGATCCGTCGAAGGCGTGTGCCGTGAGCTGGGCCGTCCGGCCCACGCCTACAGTCGTCGTCCCCGGCGTCACGGTGACGGCGACCACCGGCACGAGGCCCACCGTCACGCTCGCAGCGGCCTGCTTCCCCTGCGCCCTGGCGATGACCTGCACCGGCCCACCCGTCGCCACGCCGGTCACGACACCCGCAGCGGTGACGGTGGCCACGGCAGGGTTGGCGCTCTCCCACGTGAAGGCCACCGGACTGATCGGGCCGGCACAGGAGAACGCCTGGGCCGTGAGCGTCGTGGCCTGGCCCGGGGTCACCATCGCGCTGGCAGGGCTCACCTCGATGCGCTCCACCAGCGTGGCCGCGATCGGGTCACAGTCAGCCTCGTCCCCCGATCCGCACGCCGCAAGGGCAACGGCCACTGCCAGCGCCGCGTGGTACAGCCGCATGCGGTGCCTCAGAACAACCCCACTGACGCGCCCAGGCGCAGCATGAAGTATCCGCTCGATCCCTGGTCGAAGTCGGCCCGGAAGTACTGCGCCCCGAGGTCGGCACTCACCCCGGAAGCAATGCGGAAGAGGATCCCGGCACCGCCACCGTAGGTGAACGACTCGGTGCTCGAGTCGAAGACGTTGGCGGGGTCGCTGATGATGAGGGAGCCATAGCCCAGCCGTGCCGCGAGGTAGGGCGCTCCCACGGTGCCGATCACGCCCAGCACGTAGCGCGGCTCCACGAAGGCGAGCGAGAGCGCGGCCGTGATGTCGCCCGCCTCGGCGGACGACCGGAAGACGGTGCTTCGCTGGTAGCCGCCACCCACCGAGAATCGCCCGGGCGTGTACCGCACCTGGACTTCCCAGCCCAGGCGACTGCCGCTCTCGAGCCCGGGGTAGTCGTCCTCCGGGAAGACCATCGCGCCGCTGGCCTGGAGTGAGATGACCTGCCGCGACTGCGCGGACGCCGACGCCGTGCCGGCGACCAGGCCGATGGCCGCGAGGACCAGGAAGTTCACGGCGCCCCCTCGAGGATGCGCCAGCTGGTCACTCGCCAGGCCTCGCCACTCCGCACTGCCTCGGCCCGGGCACGCACCCGCCGCTCGCTCGTGGTGCCGAAATCGGTGCGCCACTTCATCGTCCACTCCGCCATCGCCACCCCGCTCGAGTCATTGACGTCCATGGTACTGAACCGTGCACCCTCGATCACCGGCTTGTTGGAGGCAATGAAGCCCTGGTACGAGGCAGGCCCGCTCGCGATCGCCGGGGCCGTCCGGTTCCCCTGTGCCGACTGCCGGTCGATGTCCCCGAGCCACGTGCCGAATGCCGCCCGCCCCGCCGTGATGTGCGACTGCTCGCGCTCACGCGCCTCCTGCTCGGCGCGCTGCCGCAGCGCGAGCTGGCGCGCCGCCTCTACCCGGGCTGCCGACTCCGCCCGCGCCCGCTGGTCAGCCGCCTCACGCTCCCGCCGCAGCGCCGCCATCGCCGTGGCCACTGAGTCGCGGTAGCGCTGCTCCTCCAGCTCCCGGGCCGCCTGGGCGGCTGCCTCGGTGGAATCCCGGCGCTCGCGTTCGGCACGGGCCGCCTCCCGCCGCGCACGCCGCGTGGAGTCGGCACGTCGCGCGCTGTCCGCGTCGATCGCGGCGGCCGGCGTCGGCTCGACCACCACTTCCGCCGCAACCGCGGCAGTGGAATCCACCGGAGCCGCCGCAGCTGCCGGCTCGCTCGCTGACGGGGCCACCTCCACCACGGCGCTTCGGTTCGCCTCCCCTGTATCCGCCCCGCCGGCTGGGGCCGTCCCATCACCAACCCAGCCACTCGCCAGCGGATCGCCCGGCTTGGTGGCGGCGTCCCACCACCCCAGGCCTCCTCCCACCGCCCCGACGGCAACGGCAACGGTGAGGAGCGCAAACACCAGCTGGCCGGGCCGCCAGCGCGGCGCCGGGGCGACGGGAAAATGCGGAAGCTCCGGCGTGACGATGGTCCGGTCCGGCCGCGGCGCGGGATCGGGCAGGAGGGTATCCGGCAGCCGTCGCACGCGGCAGAGGCAGAGGCTCGCATCCTCCTCGCCGCCCCGGTCGGCCACGGCGCCCAGCAGGTCGACGAGGATTTCCATGGCGCCATCACGCCCGCTGAGCCAGCGACCCAGTTCGTCGCCGTCGATGTGGCGGTACAGGGCGTCGCCGGCCACGGCCAGGACCTCGCCGGGGTGGATGCGCAGGAACCGCACATCCGGCAGCACCTGGGCCGCCATGCCCAGGACCACCGGGGTCGAGCGATCCGCGGTGAGCTGCTCCAGCTCGGCCTTGCCAAGGCGCCACGCCCGTCCCCGGCCCACGTGCACGACGGCCACCCAGTTGGCGAGGAGGACCAGCGCCGTGAGCCCGGTAGCGGGCTCGCGCCCCACGTCGCGATCGAGCGCCAGCGCCCGCACTTCGGCGTTGGCACGCTGCACCGCAAACTCGATGGCGTCGGTGGCCTGCGCTTGCCAGGTCCAGCTCTCGAACGCCACCGTCGAGAGCGCCTTCCCCAGCGACTCGCCAAAGGTGTCGATGGCCACCGCACTCGCCAGGCGCCCCGATGCCCGTCCACCCTGCCCATCAGCCACGGCGAGCACCAGGACAGGCCAGGCATCGCCCGGCCCCGGCAGCGAAAACACCGCGTGGGTGTCCTCGCGGCGGCGGGACGGCCGGCCGGCATCACCGGCCGACGCCACCTCGTGGAACCGTGACTCCCTGGGCGGGGGAACCAGGACGCGCATGCGGCTACTTCACGCCCCCGACCACGCGCTTGGCCATCCGGCCTGCCTTCAGCACTGACGCCCCGTCATCCAGTCCGTTCAGCACCGCCAGTTCCTTCACCGGGATGGTCGAGGGAAACTGGCGGTTGAACTGGTCCACCGTCATGTCCTTCGGGACCTGCACCATCGAGATCGTCTGCGGCTTCACGTCGATGTACCGGCGGTTCGTGAGCGGCTTGAAGGTGCGGATCGCGTTCCGGATCTCGGTGAGCCGGGCCGTGTGCCCCTTGGCGGTGTAGCCCATGAACAGGAACGTGGACTGGCCGTGCTCGATGAATGACGCCGAGCCGTCGATCACCTTGCCGTCCTCCATCGAGCCCCGGAAGTCGCCCGACGCCGCCGTGAGGCCGTTGATGGAATTGGTGTTGAGGTTCGCCGTCTGCAGCCCTTCCTGGGAGAAGAACTTCCGGGCCGCTTCCTTCGAGGCGCCGGCCCGGCCGCCGTGGCCCAGTTGCATGATGGCGTCCTTCTCCGGGGAGACCGCAATGACCCCCTCGGGCTTGTTCTGCACCTTCCACCCCGCCGGGAAGGCAAACTGGAACCGCATCCCGGGGTGGTAGAAGACCCCATCCTGGAAGTATCCCTGCTTCACGGGGTCGTTGCCGTACACCATCCCGTCGAGCACCCGCACGTAGGAATCCCGGTTGAGCGTGGCACCGCTCAGGTCGCGGCCCATCCGCTCCACCGAGTCCACGCGCGCGAGGGCCTTCTCCACCCGGTTGGCGGGGTCCGGGTGCGTCGATTGCCACTCCGGCAGGCGCTGCGACGGGTCACCGCTGGTGCGGTCCAGGGTCCTGAACATCGTCGCCGCCGCGCGCGTGTCGTACCCCTCATTGGTCATGTAGCGGAAGCCAAGCATGTCGGCTTCACTTTCGTCGTCGCGCCCGAACTTGAGGAAGAGGATGCCGAGGCCCTGCGTCAGGGCCCCGCCAGCGTTGCGCACGTCCTGCGAAAGGATCATCCCCGCCATGAGCCCGGTCTGCGCGAGCTGGGCATTGGTCATCTGCTGCGCGCTGTGGCGCCCGGTCACGTGCCCGACCTCGTGCCCGATCACCGAGGCGAGCTCCGCCTCGTTGTTCATGTGGGCCATGATGCCGCGGGTGATGAAGATGTAGCCTCCCGGCAGGGCGAAGGCGTTGACCGTCTCGTCATCCAGCAGGTAGAACGCCCACGGCAATTGCGGGCGCTCCGACGACGCGGCCATTTCCATCCCGATGCGGCGGACGAGATCGGCCGCCTCCTTGTCATCGTAGAGCGGCATCGACGAAAGGACCTTCTGCGCTTCCTGCCGGCCCATCTCGATCTCCTGGCTCTCCGACACCAGCATGAATTCCTTCTTGCCCGTTGCCGGGTTGATCGCGCACGCGACACTGATAGCGACAGCGACAGCGACAGCGAGGCGGCAGGTGCGACTGTGCATCTGGAGCATCTACCTCCGAATCGGGGCCCGGTCGACAGGGCCGTCCCTGATGTTACCGACGATTATACAGCACGGTCAGGCGTCATGCTCCAAAGTGCTTGCGGGGGCAACACCTGCACGATGTTGCGGGTACCGGACGAGGTGACTGACACCCGGACCTGCCACTCAGGCACAATCGCATAAGACCTGATATTGCAATGTGTTACATGATGCACAAACAGGCTCAGTGCCGCGTTTTCAGGCGCTTGACGCAGGTCCCCTCCCCCGACTTATTCCGGCCCCCCGCCCGCCTCGCACGGAGGCCGGCATCAGGGTCGGCCAGACCAGAGAAAGTTGGTTCGCAAATGACCGGTTCCACATTGGCCCCGCTCGCGCCGGAACGGCAACCTCGGGGCGCCACGGCCACCAGGTTGAGCCCTCCGGTCGCCCCGCGTCGCCCCACCATTGGCGAGGTCCACGGCAACGTCAGGGTCGATGAGTACGGCTGGCTTCGCGACCGGAACGATCCGGCGGTCATGGCCTACCTCGAGGCCGAGAACCGGTATACCGACCAGGTGATGGCCGGCACCGGCGAGGGCCAGGCGGCTCTCTATCAGGAACTCGTCGGCCGCATTCGCGAGGATGACAGCACGGTCCCCGAGCGGCATGACGACTGGTTCTACTACCTGCGGACCGAAACGGGCCGGCAGTACCCCGTCGTGTGCCGCCGGCCGGTGGCCGGCACTGCGACGGAATCCATCGTTCTCGACCAGAACGCCGAGGCGGCGGGACGCCCCTACTACCGGGTGGCGGGCCTGGAAATGAGCCCCGACCATCGCTTCGTGGCATGGGGTGAGGACGCCTCCGGCGCCGAGGAATTCGTCATCCGGGTGCGCGACCTCGCCACGGGTGCCACGCTCCCCGATCGCATGACGGGCACGAGCGGCAATGTCGCGTGGTCGGCCGATGGCCGCCTGCTCTTCTACGTGGACCTCGACGCCGCGCACCGCCCATGGCGGGTGCGCCGCCACGTCCTCGGCACCGACACCGGCCTCGACACCGTGGTGCACGTGGAGCAGGACGAGGCCTTCTTCGTGAGCCTCGAGGTGACGCGGAGCCGCCGGTTCCTGCTCATCCAGTCGGCCAGCCACAGTTCGTCCGAAGTGCGGGTGCTGCCGACAGACAGCCCCGATGCGCCGCTCCGCGTCATCCGCCCGCGGCTGCCCGGCGTGGAGTACGCCGTGGCCCACCACGGCGACCGCTTCTTCCTGCTCACCAATGACGGCGCGCCCAATTTCCAGGTGGTCTCGGTTCCGGTGCACGTGCCATCGTCGCCCTGGACGGTGGTGATCCCGCCCGCCGACGAAACCCGCCTCGACGCGCTCGACCTCTTCGCCCGGCATGCGGTGGTCCACGAGCGGTCGGGTGGCCACCAGCGCATCCGCATCATCGAGCTGGGCTCCGGGACCACGCACTACGTGGCCTTCCCCGAGCCCGTCTACGGGGTCAAGCCGCACGCCAACCCGGAGTTCGATACCGACACCCTCCGGTTCACCTACACCTCCCTGGTGACACCGGCGTCGGTGGTCGACTACGGCCTCGACACCCGTGCGTGGGCGGTGCGGAAGGAGCAGGAGGTGCGCGGCTACGACCGAACGGCCTACCGCTCGGCGCGCCTCCATGCCACGGCGCCCGACGGGGTGCAGGTTCCGGTCTCCCTGGTCTGGAAGGAGCCGCTGGCCCGGGATGGCGCCAGGCCGCTCTACCTGCAGGGTTACGGGGCGTATGGCGTGAGCTTCGACCCGGCGTATTCCAGCAACTACGTGAGCCTGCTCGATCGCGGCTTCGTGGTGGCCATCGCGCACGTGCGCGGCGGTGAGGAGCTGGGCCGGCCCTGGTACGACAGCGGCAAGCTGCTCCACAAGCGGAACACCTTCACCGACTTCATCGCGGTCGCGGAGCACCTGGTGCAGGAGGGATGGACCGCGCCGGACCGGCTCGCCATTGCGGGCGGGAGCGCCGGCGGCCTGCTCATGGGTGCAGTCGCCAACATGCGACCCGACCTCTTCCGTGCCGTGGTGGCCGACGTGCCCTTCGTGGACGTCGTGAACACCATGCTCGACCCCTCGCTCCCCCTCACCGTCATCGAGTACGACGAATGGGGCAACCCGGCCAGCGAGGCGGCCTACCGGTACATCCTCTCCTACTCACCCTATGACAACATCCGGGCGCAAGCGTACCCCGCCATGCTGGTGACCGCCGGGCTCAACGACCCGCGTGTGGCGTTCTGGGAGCCGGCAAAGTACGTCGCGCGCCTTCGCGCCACCCGCACCAACGACGCCACGCTCCTGCTCCGCACCAACCTCGGGGCGGGCCACTCCGGTGCGAGCGGGCGCTACGACTACCTCCGTGAGGTGGCCTTCAAGTACGCGTTCGTCATGCGGGAAGTCCTGCCCGGCGCCGGTCAGGCACCCGCGAGGTAGGCAGCCGCCCCCAGCCCGGCTGCGCGACCGGTGGCCCAGGCCCACTGGAAGTTGTAGCCACCAATCGGCCCGAAGGCGTCCAGCAGCTCCCCGCACAGGAAAAGGCCGGGCACCCGCCGGGAAGCCAGGGTCCTCGGGTCCACGTCGGCCAGGCTCACGCCCCCGCCCGTCACCTCCGCCTTCCGGTAGCCCTCATTCCCGTTCCACGGGAGGGGCATGCGGGTGAGGGCGTCCACGAGACGCTGGCGCTCCTCGCGCCGCAGCTGCGAGCCGGTCACCGCCCGCTCGACTCCCGCCGTGGCCAGGATCATCGCGGCGAGCCGGTCGGGCAGCATGCGCCCGAGCAGGGTGCCAACCTGCACGGGTCCGCTGTTCCCCAGCCGGTGCTGCCACGCAGCGGCATCATCGCCCGTCCATTGCACCGTGATTTCCTGTCGAACGCCGCGCTCCTCCGATCGCACCGCAAGGTGTGACAGGTCGAGCACCGTGGGCCCGCTGTAACCCCGGTGCGTGAAGAGAAACCCGCCGTGAACCTCCCACCGCTTCCGGCCCTCCTGGGCCCGCAGGGTCACCGCGGCGGAGATGCCAGCGAGCGCTGTATGCGCTGCCTGGGCCGTGGTGAGTGGCGTCAGCGCGGGATAGGTGGCATGCACCACGTGCCCCAGTGACGCCGCCACCCTCAGGCCGGTGCCGTCACTTCCCGTGGTCGGTACCGACAGCCCGCCCGTGGCCAGCACCACCGCGCGTGTCTCGACCTGCTGGCCATCGGCCAGGACGAGGCGCCAGCCCTCACCCACGCGGGTGATGTCGTCGAGTCGGGCGCCGAACCTCACCGCGGCGCCGGCATCGGCCACCAGGCGTAGCAGTCCGTCGCGCACGTCGCGGGCACGGTTGGATCGGGGAAAGAGCTTCCCCGATTCCTCCTCCAGGGTGAGCGCCAGTCCCAGCTCGTCGTCAAGAAATCCCACCTGCTCGCGATGGGGCCACGAGCGCAGGATGTTCCGCAGCGTGGCCGCCGAGGAATCGGTGACGAACCGCGACTCGTCGGGCCGGCCCGGCAGGACGTTGCAGCGGCCACCCCCGCTCACCAGGATCTTCCGCCCGCCATCGGCGGTCCGTTCCAGCAGCAGGACCCGCCCGCCCCCGTCCCGCGCGCGGAGCGCCCGCGCAGCATGGATCGCCGCCATGCACCCGGCGGCCCCTGCACCCACTATCACGATGTCCATGGGGCCTGATTATCCTTGGCGCGTGTCAATCCCGCCAGCCGGTGTTCCCGCGTCGCGCAGCATCGAGTTCGTCCTGCGGATGGGCCGGGCCCTGCACCGGCACGGGTTCTCGGCCGGGCGCGTGGAAGAAATCATGGTGCGCCTCGCGGAACGGCTCGGCATGCCCCTGGCGCAGGTCTTCTCGACCCCGACCTCCATCATGGCCGCGTTCGGCCCGCTCGGCGCCCAGAGCACGCACCTCCTCCGGGTGAACCCCGGGTCGGTGAGCCTGAGCCAGCTCACCCGGCTCGACCGTGTGGCGGCCGACATGCTCGGGGGCCGCATCACGCCCGACGTTGGCCTCGAGCGCCTGGACGAAATCGAGGCGACGCCACGCCTCTACGGCGACCTGCTCATCACCCTCGCCTTTGCGCTGTCGTCGGCGGCCGTGGCCCGGTTCCTTGGCGGGGGCTGGCGCGAGATCGGCGTCGCGGCGGTCATCGGGCTCTTTACCGGCACGACCGCCGCGATCACCGCACGGACCAAGGGCCTCGGCGCCGTCTTCGAGTCGGTGGCCGCGTTCATCGCGAGCCTGCTCGCGTGCCTTGCCAGCGTGCTCGTCCTGCCCTTCTCGACCTACACGGCGACCCTGGCCGGGCTCATCGTCCTCATCCCGGGATTCACGCTCACCATCGCCGTGCGCGAACTCTCCACCCGGCACCTCACGTCCGGCACGGCACACCTCGCCGCGGCCAGCGTCACCTTCCTCGGCATCATCTTCGGTGTCGCCTTCGGCAACCGGATTGCCGCGGCCCTCGTGGGTCCGGCGCAATCAGCCCCGGTCACCCAGCTGCCTGACTGGTCGCTCTACCTGGCCGCCGTCCTGGCCGGCGTGGCGTTCAGCCTCATACTCGAAGCCGAGCGCAACGACATTCCCTGGGTGGTCCTCGCCGGCCTCGTGGCGGTCGTGAGCGGCCGCCTTGGCGCCCACGCGCTCGGCCTCGAACTGGGCAGCTTCTTCGGCGCCTTCACGGTGGGCACTGTCGCCAACCTCTTCGCCCGCATCCGGAACCGGCCCTCCATGGTGATGCTGGTGCCCGGCATCCTGATGCTGGTGCCGGGAACCGTCGGGTTCCGGAGCCTCTCCGCGTTGCTGGATGCCCAGGTGGAGTCGGCGGTGCAGACCGCCTTCACCATGATCCTCACCGCGGTGGCACTGGTGGCCGGGCTCCTCTTTGCCGACATCGTGTCACCCAGCCGCAGGATCGGGTAGCGCACGTACCCGGTGGCCCGGCCGGATGCCGGGTCGTGCAAGGCCCCACCTCACGTGCATCTCCCCCCGGAATCAGCCGCGTTCACCTGATGCAGCCCGCTGCACGTGCCCCGGGGAGGTGCCATGTCCATCATGTCGCTGTTCAGCAGGATTGCGCCGGGGCTGCCTGCCCTGGCACTCGCGGGGGCGCTCCCGCTCGTACCGCTCAACCCGGGATCCGGCACCGGTGCGCTCGCCGGCCGGGTCACTGACCGGCTTGGCAACCCGGTTCCTGGTGCGGTCGTGACGGTGGCAGCCACGAGACTCCACACACGGGCCGACGCCCGCGGCGGATGGCACATCGCCCGCATCGCCGCCGGCACGTACGACCTCGAGGTATCGGCAACGGGCTTCGCGCGCGCCGCCGTGCGAGGCGTCACGGTGGAGCCGGGGCGGACCACGGTGCGCAACATCACCCTGGAGCCGGCCGTGGCCGGGGAGGATGAGGTTGCGGCGGCCCGGTCCGTCCTGGAGCAGCGCCCACGGGACGCGTATACGCCCGCCCCCCGACAGGAACGCATCCCGGTGCCGTCACCCGCAGGCGGCTTCGTCACCCGGCAGCTCGCACCCGGGTTCAGCACCGAGGACTACCGGTACTTCCGCGATAACGGCTTCAAGCAGGCAGGGGTGGACCCGCTCTCCACCTTTGCCATCGACGTGGATGGAGCCTCCTATGCGAACATCCGCCGCTTCCTGACCTCCGGCCAGCGACCCCCGGCCGACGCGGTGCGGATCGAGGAGCTGGTGAACTACTTCCCGTACGAGCACGCGGTGCCACAGGGGCGCGAGCCCTTCGGCGTGACGATCGCGCAGATGGCGGCCCCCTGGGCGCCGGAGCACCGGCTCGTGATGGTGGGCATCCGGGGCCGCCAGATCGAGGCGGCCGCGATGCCACCGGCCAACCTGGTCTTCCTCATCGACGTATCCGGCTCGATGCAGTCGCCCGACAAGCTGCCGCTCGTGAAGCGCGCCTTCCGCCTGCTGGTGGACCAGCTCCGCCCCCAGGATCGCGTGGCAATCGTGGTCTATGCCGGCGCCGCGGGGCTCGTGCTGCCCTCGACGCCAGGGTCGAACAAGCCGGCCATCATCGCGGCCATCGAGGCCCTCGAGGCGGGCGGCTCCACTGCCGGGGGAGCAGGCATCCGGCTGGCCTACGACGTCGCGAAGGCAAACTTCCTCGCCGAGGGCAACAACCGGGTCATCCTCGCCACCGACGGCGACTTCAACGTCGGGGTCTCCAGCGAAGGTGAGCTGGTGCGCCTCGTCGAGGCCCGGAAGCAGGAGGGAACCTTCCTCACCGTGCTGGGCTTCGGCACCGGCAACCTGAAGGACAGCCGCATGGAGGCGCTGGCCGACCACGGGAACGGGCACTATGCCTACGTGGACGACATCCTCGAAGCACGGAAGGTGTTCGTCTCCGAGCTGGGCGGTACGCTGCTCACCATTGCGAGGGACGTGAAGGTCCAGGTGGAGTTCAACCCCGCACGGGTGGGCGAGTATCGCCTCATCGGCTACGAGAACCGGATGCTGGAGCACCAGGACTTCAACGATGACGCCAGGGACGGGGGGGAGCTGGGCGCGGGGCACACCGTCACCGCCCTCTACGAGGTCGTGCCCGTTGGCGTGGCGCGCGCCGGCAAGGGGAGTGTGGATCCGCTCAGGTACCGGCAACCCGGGGCCGCTGGCGGGCGCAGCGAGCTTGCCATGGTGAAGCTTCGCTACCAGCCCCCGGCGGGAGGCAGCAGCCAGCTCATCACCCGCGCGGTGCCAGACCATCCCTCGGCACGCGGCTCGGAGTCCCTCCGGTTTGCGGCAGCAGTGGTCGAGTTCGGCATGCTGCTCCGCGGCTCCGAGTACCGGGGCGAGGCCTCGTGGGAGGAAGCCAGTCGCCTGGCGCAGGCGAACGTGGGGTCGGATCCGGGCGGCTACCGCAGCGAGTTCGTGCGGCTCATCGAGGTGGCGCGCGGAATGCCGGGCACCGACGGCGCGCCATAGGCGCATGGGGCACGCGGGGCGCGCGAACGCGGGCGGGCCGTGCCAGCATGGGCGAACGGGTGGCCAGGCCCGGCAGTCTCGAGCCCGGGACCAGCCGCCCCCCGTCCGTACCCCGCCCGCAGACCCCGTCCGCCCGCCTAACTTCCTCCCATGACCACGGCCATTCGCACCCTCCTCACCGGCCTCATCGACTACGCGGGCCTCTTTCCCCCGGCGGCACTCGACATGGCCCCTGCGGTGCAGGAGTACCACCGCTACCTGGCCTCGGCCGACCACTGGATGCTGGGACGCTTCGTGGTCCCCGTCGCACGCCTCGACGAACTGGCCGCCGCCGCCGACCCGCTCCTTCCCCACGACGAGGCCGCGGCGTGGAGGCTCGCCGCCTTGCCGGGAGCAGACCTCATGTCAGCGGGCCGGGCAATCGGCGAGTTCAACTGCAGGCACGCCGCTCGCGACGCCGGCCGTGCCACCATCGACACCATCGAACTGAAGGCCGCGACCCCAGCCCAGGTTGCCGCAGCCCTCGACGCCATGCCCGCCTGGCTCACCGCCTACGTGGAGGTCCCGCTCACCAGCGACATGGACCCCTTGCTCGATGCCGTGCAGGCGCATGGCGGCCGGGCCAAGGTCCGCACCGGAGGCGTCACGAGCGACGCCTTCCCGACCAGCTCGGCGCTCGCCAGGTTCCTGGTCGCCTGCGCCAGGCGCGACCTTCCCTTCAAGGCGACCGCCGGCCTGCACCATCCACTGCGCGGGTCGTACCGCCTCACCTACGAGCCGGAGCCGCCGCGTGACATGATGTTCGGCTTCCTGAACGTCTTCCTTGGCGCAGCCCTGGCGCGGCAGGGTGCGAGGGCGGAGGCCGTGGCCACGCTGCTCGAGGAGTCCAGCCCCACCGCATTCACCGTGACCGCCACCGGTGTCGCCTGGCGTGGCCACGACTTCTCCACCAGCGACCTGGAGCAGCTCCGCGAACGAGCGACCGGTTTCGGGTCCTGTTCCTTCCGCGAACCCACTGACGAACTTCGAACCCTGGGCTGGCTGTGACGCACCACGACGTGGACGAGACGCACGACGCCGGACTCACCAGCTGGGTCGAGTCGGCCAACGGGCACCCGGACTTCCCCATCCAGAACCTGCCCTTCGGCGCCTTTCGGCACGAAGGCGAGCAGCGGCTCGGTGTGGCCATCGGCGATGCCATCCTTGACCTGGCGGCCGCGTGCGACGCCGGGCTCCTCGAGGCGGTCCCCGAGTCCCATGCCGCACTCGACGCCCCGGTGCTCAACGAGCTCATGGCGCTCCCGCTCGCCGCGAGGGAACGCCTGCGCCACGCGCTGAGCCGCCTCCTCCGGGCTGACACCGCGGAAGGGCGCACGGCGAGGAGCGAGGCCACCCTGGTGGGCCGGCGCGATGCCGACCTCGTGCTCCCCGCGCGCATCGGCGACTACACCGACTTCTATGCTTCCATCTTCCACGCCACCAACGTGGGAAGGATGTTCCGGCCCGACAACCCACTCCTCCCCAACTACACGTGGATCCCGATCGGGTACCACGGGCGGGCGTCGTCCGTGGTGCCGAGTGGCACGCCAGTCCGCCGCCCGTGGGGACAGACTCGGGACGATGCCGCCGCACCGCCAATCTTCGGGCCAAGCCGCCGGCTCGACTACGAACTCGAGGTGGGCCTCTTCATTGGCGAGGGCAACGCGATGGGCAAGGCCTTCCCCATTGCGGACGCCCCTGCCCACCTCTTCGGCATGTGCCTCCTCAATGACTGGTCGGCCCGCGACGTGCAGGCCTGGGAGTACCAGCCGCTCGGTCCCTTCCTCGCCAAGAACTTCGCGACCAGTATCTCACCCTGGGTCGTGACCATGGAGGCGCTCGCGCCGTTCCGTACGGCACCGCTTGCCCGGCGTGACGGTGAGCCAGCACCACTGCCGTACCTGAGCGATGCCGCCGACCAGCGCGCCGGCGCCTTCAGCGTCACCCTCGAGGTCAGCCTGGCCTCCCGGGCCATGCGGGCCGCCGGCACCGCGCCACACGTCGTGAGTCGGTCGTCCCTCGCCGACCTCTTCTGGACGCCGGCGCAGATCGTCACCCATCATGCCTCCAATGGGTGCAACCTCATGCCAGGCGACCTGCTCGGCACAGGCACCGTGTCCGGCGAGGCTCGGGATGCCCGCGGGTGCCTGCTCGAACTCACCTGGCGGGGCACGGAGCCCATCGCCCTTCCCACCGGCGAGGTGCGCCGCTTCCTCGAGGATGGTGACGAGGTCGTGATGCGCGGCTGGTGCGAGCGTGAGGGATTCCAGCGCATTGGCCTGGGCGAGTGCAGGGGCATCGTCGTTCCGTGACCACGACGGCGCCACGTACGGGGGCGAGCGGCCGCCGCGGGCGCTGGGAGTCCCTCTGGCAGCGCATCGGCGCCACCGGGCCTCCCGATCCGATCCTGGCGGAGTTGGAAGCGGCATATGCCGCCCCGGGGCGTCACTACCACGGCCTCGGCCACCTGGATCGCCTCCTGGAGGAGTACGATGCCCTCCGGCACCTCGCCGACAATCCCGACGCAGTGGAACTCGCACTCTGGCTGCACGACGTGGTCTGGTCACCGGAAGGCACCGACTGCGAGGGGGCCAGCGCCGCCTGGGCCCGTGAGCGGCTGGCACGCAGCGGGGTACCGCTGCAGCTGCTGGACCGGGTGGACGAGCTGATCCTCGCGACCCGGCATGCGCCCGAACCACCTTCGACGCCGGATGAGGCCCTGGTGCGCGACCTCGACCTCATCACGTTCGCCGCACCCCGGGACATCTTTGAGCGGTGCAATGCCCTGGTCCGGCAGGAGTACGCCCACGTTCCGGACGCGGCCTGGCGGGAAGGGAGGGCACGGGTGCTCCGGGGCTTCCTCGACCGGCCGGTCATCTTCCACAGCGCCGCCCTTCGGGAGCTCGAACCCAGGGCCCGCGACAACCTGGGTCGCGCCGTGGCAAGGCTCGACATACCTTACACATAGCCCACATGCCCTTGACGATCCTGACAGTCGGGTCCGAGACCCCGAGCTAGCGGCCCACGGTGTACCGGGTTCGGCTACCCAGCGGGGACGAGAAGACGTACCAGTCCATTGACGAGATGGTCTGGGACGTGGAGCTCGGTGTCATCACGTCCCGGGCCGAGATGTACCATGCTGCCAGCAAGGCATGGGTCTCCATCACGCGTCATCC
>CAZWXD010000030.1:0-32931 GCA_964638035.1 uncultured Gemmatimonadaceae bacterium
CTGACGCCCTGACGCCCTGACGCCCTGACGCCCTGACGCCCTGACGCCCTGACGCAAAAGACCGCCCCCCGATGCGAGCACCGGGGGGCAGTCAATGGGCCGGACCGTAAGCCGAGTTCTGTTCCGCCGGGTTGCCCCGGGGGATGGTCATCTGTCTGGGACGGCCGTCGCCGGCCGCCTCGAGCAGCCTACCCGCGGCTGGTCCGCTTGCGCGGGGGTCGGTGTGGGTCACACCTCGCCGCTTATTTGGCCTTGCTCCGACTGGGGGTTACCATGCCGCCCCCGTTACCGGGAACGCGGTGGGCTCTTACCCCACCCTTTCACCCTTACCCCGCGGTTGCCCGCGTGGCGGTTTGCTTTCTGTGGCCCTCTCCGTCGCCTTCCGGCGCCCAGGCGTTACCTGGCAGCCTACCCGATGGAGCTCGGACTTTCCTCGAGTGCCAAGGCACCCGCGACCATCACGTCCAGCCCACTGCAACATAAGCCTTCACGGTGAATCCTGGAACGATCATCGAGATGGATGGCAGCTACCCGGCGTGTGGCGGTCGAGAGGACAAGGATTTGTGATCCGCTCACCACTGGGTGCTCCCCACCCACCTCGATGACCCCATGCCACCCCCGGAACGTCCGATGCCCGCATGCCCGGACGCCCAACTCAACTACGCTCCCCCAGCAGCACGAGTTTCCGCTGCGCCTCCTGCACGAACACCTGCATGTCGGGATCCGCATCGCGCCACTGTTCCAGGGCGAGACGGTACTGCGTGCGTGCATCCTCGGGCCGGCCAAGCTTCTCGAACACGGCACCACGCAGCAGCCGCACCCGACCCACCATGCCCCAGCGCATGTCGAACTGGTCGCTGTTGAGCTGGTCGGGTGAGTCGAAACCATCGAGCAGCTGCAGCGCACGGCTGTAGTCGCCCAGCAGGTAGTACGCCTGTGCCGCGAGGGGACGCCGGAAGACAGTGTAGTACACCCGCATCTTGCTCATGCCGGCGCTGTCCGGCTCCGCCAGGGCCTTTCGTGCCGCCGCCGCATCGTCGTGCTCCAGGGCCATCAGCGCGCGCACTTCCTTGACGGGGCGGCTCGCACCCATGGCCGCCATCTCGGTCAAGGCGGACTCGTCTGGTGACGGTGCCGTCAGCAGGCCCACCGCCGCCGAACCGCCGGCTGCCAGGACCTTCTGTCGCCGCTCTTCCGGTACCGATCGGCTGGCGTCCACGGCGTTCTGCCACACGCGCCGCATGCCCGAGGCGGGCGCCCCCACCGCCGAGTACAGTTCGCCCAGCATCCGCCAAGTGCTGAGGTCCCGGTCGGCGGCGGCCTGCGACCCGGGCGCCACGTCGCCAAACCGCACCCGGTTCGAGAGGTCGATCAATCGTGCGGCACGGGCCACGTTTCCCTGGTACGCAAACATGTTGGCGGCGAGTGCCAGCCGGTCGGCCGCATCACTGCCGTTCAGGGACGTGAGGTCATCCGCGGTGAGCGAATCGAGCGACACGCCGAGCTGGTGCGCGGCGCGCGGGGCGTCGCCGGCCGCGAACCGGATGCGGGCATCGTCGAACGGCAGCTCGGGATGGCCCGGTGCGATCGCCCGGAAGCGCGTGACCTCGGCCCTGGCCCCGGCCAGGTCGTCTGCCGCGAGCAGGGCCCCGAGGAGGGCACCGTGCGCCCTCGGGCCTTCGGGCTGCAGGTTGGCCCATTCGCGGGCCAGCTCCACGGACTCGTCCCGCGCCCGCTGCACCGCCCGCGCCGCGGCCACGCTGTCCACGGCGTGCGAACGACCCTCTGGCGGCATGGCGACGGAATCGCCGGGCAGGAGGACCCAGGGCGGGTGCGGGCGCGAGGCGCGTCCCAGGATGAAGTTCGCGTGATCGAACGCGAGGGCATACCCGGGGTCGAGCACCAGGGCGCGCTTGAACGCCCGGAGCGACGCCGTGAACCGCAGGGGCACCGGTACCCCCTCATCGTGGAACCAGGCATCCCCCAGGCCGTACCAGGCATCCACGTCCTCCGGGTTCCTGGCCAGCAGCTCCTCGTAGATCCGCCGCGCCTCGGCGGCGTTGCCCTGGGTGAACGTGCGGTAGGCCTGGATCATCGCCTGCTCGCGCTGCGGCAGTGACCCCGCATTCACCTCGGCACGGGCGATGGCCTGCGCACCCTCCGGATCCTCGCCGCCATGCATCCAGCCGCGGGTCACGGCGAGCTTGTAGTACGCCAGCCCGAACGCACTGTCCGCCGAGATCGCCGTGCGGAACTGGCGCTCGGCGGCCGGGAGGTTCCACAGGTTGAGCGCCGCGTCACCCGCGAGGTAGGCGCGATACGCCTCCACCGAGCGCGTCGTGGCCTGCTCCAGGGCCACGCGGCCCTCCTGCGGGGCGCCGGAAAGGTCGAGGAGCTGCGCCGCAAGCTGGTCGAACACCGGCCGGACTTCCTCGGTGGCCAGTCCCTCGCCGCGGGCCATGTCCACCTGCTGGCCGGTCGCCACGTCGAGCACCCGTGCCGTCACGTGCAGCGAGTCGCCGCTCCGGTCGAACTCACCCAGCACCACCGTCCAGGCTCCCGCCTTGCGGGCGAGCCGCCGTGCCTGCTCCAGGCCGATCGGCCCCTCGCCGAGCCTGGCCGTCTCGATGAGGTCGTGAACCCGTTCCGGCCCGATCACCCTGAGGTCGTTCCACTGTGCCAGTGCCAGCGTCAGCATGCTGACGCTGCCGTCGCTGAGCCATTGCGTGGTCGAGTCCGCGCGCGTGTTGGTGAACGGCAGCACCAGGATGGAGTGCCGTGGGTTCACCCCAGGTGGCGGGCCGTCATGGCGGGTCGTGGCGAAGGCCACGATGGCCAGCAGGGCGGCGGCGACCGCCGAGCCGACGACCATCCTGCGGCGCCGCACCCGGCGGGAGGCTGCGATGCGCTGCCCCCCCAGGAGGGCGGCCCGGAACGATTCCCCCGACTGCCAGCGCTCATCCACCGGCTTCTCCAGCGCCCGCATCACGGCGCCGGCGAGTGAGGGACCCACCTCGGGATGCAGCTTCTCGAGGGGTGCGGGCCGGTCGGTCAGGTGCTTCGAGATGACGATCCGCTGCGGGCCGGTGAAGGGCGGTGCACCATGCAGCATCTCGTAGGCGACGATGCCCAGCGAGTAGATGTCGCTGCGCGCATCGACCTCCTCGCCCGAGGCCTGCTCCGGGCTCATGTAGGCCGGGGTGCCGAGGGCCATCCCCTCACCGGTGGTCGGCTCGGCGGGGTGGGGATCACCCGCGATGGCGCGTGCGATCCCGAAATCGGCCAACCTGGGGCGGCCCGTCTGCCGGTCGAGCAGGATGTTCTCCGGCTTGACGTCGCGGTGCACCAGGCCGGCGCGGGCAGCGGCATCGAGCGAGCCGGCCAGGTCGGCCGCGATCCGCCGTGCCTCGGCCACCGGGAGCTTGCCCTCGCGGTCCAGTCGCTCGCGGAGGGACTCCCCGTCCACCTGGTCCATCACGTAGTACAGGAGTCCCTCGGTCGAGCCCGCCGCATGCACGGCCACGATGCCCGGGTGGCGGAGCTTCGCGATCATGCGCGCCTCGGCCAGGAAGCGCCGCACGATGCCGTCGTTGTGGGTCAGCTCGGGGTGCACCACCTTGACCGCCACCCGACGGTCGAGGGTGCTGTCAAAGGCCTCGAAGACGATGCCCATCCCGCCGCGGCCCAGCTCGCGCTCCAGGCGATACTGCGTGCCCAGGGCCCGCTGCAGCCGCTCCCGCAGGTCCAGTTCCATGGCAGGCGTCATATGAAGCTCCCGGCACGGGCCGGAATGGCGAGTGGGCCGACGGTCCAGCCACGGCCGGCGCGCCGTCCTCGTCTTGGATGCCCCGGCCCGTCCCGTGGTTGCTTGCGGGCTGCGCCGGGGCTTGATCCTGCGATCCAGAAGTATCCCTACGCGGGCCGCCTCCGGCACGGTTTCAGTCGGGAACGCCCTGCTGCGCACCGCCGCCTTGGGTGACGCCACGTCCCGAGCGGCCTGCACCTGAACGGCGTGCACCGCGCTCGAGTCGCCAGCGGGCGCGGGCGCCACCGCCCCGCGTTGACGTGTCGTTGAAGGCCGGGGCCTACCGTCCGGCAGGTTTTCACCCCGAGGCCTTCGTGCGCTATGGTACCGCCCCACGCTCTCCCGGGAACCCGGCTCCCACCGTGGCAGCGGTCCTGGCGCCCGCCGAACGCGCCCGGGTCGATGCCGCCGGCACCGGGTGCTTCTCCGTGGTGCATCGCGACTCGGTGCGCGAGGCGATCAGCACGGTGCGTGAGCGCCCGGTGGATGCCATCCTGCTGTCCGTCCACCAGTGCCGGCCGGAGCACGTCGAGAACGTCGCCTTCCTCATCCGCGACTTTCCCAGCGTGCCCACCGTGGCACTGGTGTCGCAGCACGATCCCTCTGCGCCGGAGATGCTGCTCCGCCTGGGCGCCAGCGGGGTGCGCCAGGCCATCGACGTCACCGCACCGTCCGGCTGGGCCCGGCTCCGGGCGCTCATGCTCCAGCCCGTCACCCGGTCGGCGGCCCGCATCCAGGGACCGGTCCTCGCGGCGATGCCCGACATCACGCCCGATGGCCGGTTCTTCTTCGAGGCGCTGATCCGCCTGGCGCCCGACCTCCTCACCGTGCGCGACCTCGCGCGCCGGCTCTCGGTCTGTCCCAGCACGCTGTTGTCGCGCTTCGCGCGGGCGGCCCTGCCCAGCCCCAAGACCTACCTGGCCACGGTGCGGCTGCTGCACGCCGCCCAGCTCTTCGACGATCGCGGGCTCTCCATTGCCGACGTCGCGCACCGGCTCGACTACTCCTCGCCCCAGTCGTTCGGCCGGCACCTGCGCTCGCTGCTCGGCATCACCTCCACCGAGTTCCGTGCGCGCTTTCCCTTCGAGGTGGCCATCCAGCGGTTCGTGGACCTGATGATCGCGCCCTACGGCTCGCGCTGGCGCACCTTTCACCCGCTGGCCCGGCCGCGGGCACCGGGGCCATGACTCAGTGCTTGGCCTCGAGCCAGTTGGGGCCGGTGCCCACGTCGGCCACCAGGGGCACGGCCAGGGGCAGCACGCCCTCCATCTCCTCCTTCACCAGGGGCTGCAGCGCCGCCACCTCGCCCGTCGGCACGTCGAACACCAGTTCATCGTGCACCTGGAGGAGCATGCGGGCGGCACGCTGCTCCCGGGCAATGCGGCCATGGATCCGGATCATCGCCAGCTTGATGAGGTCGGCCGCCGACCCCTGCAGCGGGGAGTTCTGTGCGTTCCGCTCCCCGTAGCTCCGCAGGTTGAAGTTCTTTTCCCGGATCTCGGGGATGTACCGCCGCCGGCCCATGAGGGTCTCGACGTAGCCCTGCTCCCGGGCCAGCTGCACCTGCCGGTCGAGGAAGGCGCGCACCCCGGCAAACCGCTCGAAGTACTGGGCGATGAACTGCTTCGCCTCGTCCTGCGAGATGCCGAGCTGGCGCCCCAGGGCGAAGGGGCCCTGTCCGTAGATGGTGGCGAAGTTGATCGTCTTGGCCGCGGCGCGCTGGGCGGGCGTCACGTCGTCGAGCGGCACCTTGAAGGTGAGGGCTGCCGTCTGGCGATGGATGTCGCCGCCGTCGCGGAAGGCCTGGATGAACGCCGCGTCGCCCGAAAGGTGCGCCATGATCCGCAACTCGATCTGGCTGTAGTCGGCCACGAGGAGCACGTGCCCCGGCGAGGGCACGAAGCCACGCCGGATTGCCTCGCCCCGTGCCGTCCGGACCGGGATGTTCTGCAGGTTGGGATTCGAGGACGACAGCCGTCCGGTGGCCGCACCCGCCTGGTTGAAGGTCGTGTGGATCCGGCCGGTCACCGGGTTCACCTCGAGCGGGAGCGTATCCACGTAGGTGGACTTGAGCTTCTGCAGCTCACGATACGCCAGGATCAACGCCGGGAGTTCGTGGCCCAGCTCGGCGAGCTGCTCCAGCACGTCAGCATCCGTCGACGGGCCGGTCTTGGTCCGCTTGATGACCGGCAGCTGCTTGCGCTCGAACAGCACCTGGGCGAGCTGCTTCGGCGAGTTCAGGTTGAGGTCTTCCCCGGCCACCGCGGCGATCTGCCCCTGCAGCTGCTCCAGGTCGCGCGCCAGCTCGTTCGAGAGCTGCTTGAAGAGCGGCAGGTCGACCGGGACGCCGGTCCATTCCATGTCCACCAGCACGCGGACGAGGGGGCGCTCCACCTGGTCGTACACCCGCTGCATGGGCGTGCCCTCAAGGGCCGGCTGCAGCTGGGCCGCGAGCGCGAGCACGGCACAGACCGCCGGGGCCGCATGCCCGGCGGCCCGCGCCACCTCCACCTCGGCCCATGGCACGGACCCGCGCCCGCGCCCCGTGGCCGCGTCGGGGGCGCGGAGGGTGCTCCCCAGGTACTCCAGCGCCAGTTGCTCCAGGGCATACGATCGCTTCCCCGAGTCGAGCAGGAACGCCACCACCAGGGCATCCCAGGTGGCGCCAGCCAGCTCCACGCCCGCCCCCCGCAACACCTCCCAGCTCAGCTTCAGTTCGTGCCCTGCCTTCGACCGCGCCGGGTCGCGGAGCCACGCCACCAGCGGCGCCATTGCGGGATCGGTGAGCACGGGCAGGTTCGGCACCGGCTCAGGCGCTGCCAGTTCGCCCCCCGGCGCCCGGTGCGCGAACGGCAGGTACCAGGCTTCGGTGGGGCTGGTGGCGAGGGCAAGGCCCACCAGTTCGCTCCGCCTCGGGCTGCCGCTGCTGCCGCGGGCCTCGAGGGCCACCAGGGGAGCCTGCGCCAGGGCAGCGAGGAGCGCGGGGAGCTGGGAGGGAGACGAGATGATGGTGGGCGGAGCAGGCGGAGCCGACGAAGCCGCCGGCACCACCCCCGTCAATGGGCTCGCCGTCGGCGCCGTTGCCTTCACGCTGGCCGCCACGCCAGCAACCGCCGCCACGTTCCCGCCCGTTCGGCCATCCCCGCCTTCTCCAACCAGCTTCTTCACCAGGCTGAAGAACTCCAGCTCGCCAAGGAGCCGGATCAGTGCCTCCCGGTCGGTGGCGCGGGGCGCCAGGTCGGACACCTGCACCGGCACGGGGACGTCGCGCTGGATGGTGACCAGCGTGCGCGACAGCCGGGCGTTGTCGGCCTGCGCCAGGAGGGCCTCACGCGCCCGCTTCTGCTCGATGGTCGCCGCGCGCGCCAGGATCGTGTCGAGGTCGCCGAACTCCTGCAGCAGCTTCTGGGCACCCTTCTCACCGATCCCCTTCACCCCGGGCACGTTGTCGGAGCTGTCGCCCACCAGGGCCAGGAAGTCCACGACCTGCCGCGGGGGCACCCCCAGCCGCTCGCTGGCATTCGACTCGTCCACCCAGTGCTCGTCAACCGCCGCGGGGCCACCGCGGCCCGGGTTGAGGAGGGAGACCCCGGGGCCGATGAGCTGGTAGAAGTCCTTGTCGCCCGACACGATCACCGCCTCGAGCCCCTGGCCCGCCGCCTGGGTCGCGAGCGTGCCGATCACGTCGTCGGCCTCGTAGCCGCGCACGGTCACCACCGGCACGCCCAGGGCTGCCAGCAGCGCGTCGATCCGCTCCACCGACCGGTCGAAGTCGGCCTGCAGTTCCTCGTCCAGTTTTTCGCGCGTGGACTTGTACTCGGCGTAGGTCGCCGTGCGAAAGGAGTCGCCGGCGTCGTTGACCCAGGCGACGTAGTCGGGGTGGTACTTGTCCTTGAGGCGCAGCAGGAAGTTGACGACACCCCACGCGGCCGAGGTGTTCTCCCCCTGCGCGGTGCGCAGGGGGCGGGTGATCAGGGCGAAGAACGCGCGGTAGACCAGCGCATAGCCGTCGACCAGGAAGAGCCGCTTGCGGGCCTCACCCATCAATACGGCCGGATGCGCGATGCCACGCGCTCGAACTCTGCCCGCGAGTCGGTGGACATGCGGAACCGGCCGAACCCGGCATCGTCCCGGAAGTCCAGTGTCAGCCGGTAGCTGAGGTAGTTCCAGCGGATCACCCCGCCCTGGGACACCGCCCGCTGGTCGAACACGTCGTCCGGCTCACCCAGCCGGATGAGCGCCTCCCCGCGATCGGTCCGCCACCCAGGCACCCCCTCGTCCCGGAAGCGGTCCGCCGCCGCCGCCACCCGGCTGAAGTAGAGGTTGAGCGACTCGTTCTCGGGCGTGGCGGGGTTGGGGTCGGTCTTGCGCCAGAACTCCAGCCATGCCGCGGCCCGGCGCTCCGGGAGGCTCCGCTTCACGGCGTCGAGCGCCTCGGGGTGGCCAAACCAGCGAAGCATGGTGGCCATCTCGTCGAAGTTCGTGACCAGCCAGGCGGTGCTGAACGACACCACCGCCGGCGTCGACCGCGCGGCGCTCCCCTGCCCCGCCACGAGCTTGACCTCGCCCAGCGCCAGGCTGTCCGCCCGGAGCCTGACCACCTGCGACTCGACCGGCGTGCCACCGCGGAACACCAGCGAGTCGCTCAGCAGCACGCTGTCACCCTGCGTCATCACCTTGAAGGGCACGGCTGTCCGCGAGGGGAAGTTGTAGCCCTCGATATAGGCGAGCAGCGTATCGCCCCCGAACGCCACGGCGCCGCGTGGGTTCAGCACCACCCGCAGCGGCTGGGAGAACTGGTCCCGCCCAGACGCCTGGTAGGTGATGATCGGCGCTGACGTGGTGCCGTCCGGCAGCCCGGTCACCACGAACTTCTGCTGCGTCGAGTTGATGGTGCCCGACTGCAGGTCCCGCACGGTGACCTTGCAGGTGTAGGTGTCGGGCGCCAGGCGGAAGTACTTCTGGAAGAGGATGCTCTCATCCGACCGCCCGGCCTCCTGGAAGGAGCCGACCCGGACGGTTTCCTCCTGCCCCCCGACCACGGTTCGTCCCGACTCCGCCTGGAAGGTCACGTCCACCCGGTAGCGCGCCACATAGGTGTCGCGCTCCCGCTGGAAGGAGAAGGCCCGGTTCTCCAGGGAGAGCCCGAGGATCACCTGGATGCTGTCACCCGGGCCACGCACCTGTGCCACGGCCCCGGTGAACGGCAGCGGGTCGCCGGCGGCAAGCCGGCCCAGCCGGGCCATGAACGCCCGCTGGTCGAACATCTCGGTGAAGCCCTCGGTCGGCGACGGCGCCTCTTCGCTGCCAACCCGCGTCCAGTTGCCGCAGCCGACACTTGCCAGCGCGACAGCGACCAGGGTTGCCCTCACGGACCAGTTCATGGCGCTCCTCTGTGGACCCACTGTTTCGAACCTGAAACTTGCTGGGCAGCCCGGTGCGCGCTAGCTTCGCGGTTCATGGCCGACAGCCTGCAGGGGCGCACCATCAATGGCTACCGCCTCCTCAAGCAGGTAGGCGAGGGCGGGACCGCCACGGTCTACAAGGCGGAGCACCCCGAGCGCGGGACGGCCGCGGTGAAGGTGCTCCGGCCCCGGCTGGCCGAGGATAGCGTCGCCGTGAAGCGCTTCCTGGGCGAAGCCGAGATGGGCAAGCGTGTCTCCCATCCCCACATCGTCAAAACGTACGACTACGGGCAGTCCGACGGCGTCTACTACCTGGCCCTCGAGTGGGTCGATGGCGAGCCGCTGGCCAGCTTCGTCACCCGCTCCGGGACGCTCTCCCCTGCCCTCGTGGGCCAGATCATCGAGCAGATCGGCGGCGCCCTTGCCGCCGCCCATGCCAATCGCATCATCCACCGCGACCTCAAGCCGGCGAACATCATGTTCGACCCGGCCACCCAGCGCGCCACCCTGCTCGACTTCGGCATCGCCCGGGACACCGAGAGCAACCCCGACGAGCGGCTCACCCGGGCCGGCTTCTTCGTCGGCACCCTGCAGTACGTGGCCCCCGAGACGCTGAGCGGTGCCCTGGTGAACGAGCAGGCCGACGTCTACAGCCTCGCCACCATCGCCTACTACCTCCTCACCGGCGAGCACCCGTTCACCGGCCGGAACCCCCGTGAGCTCTTCCAGCAACTCCTCACCCAGGATCCGGTGCCGCTGAACCAGGCGGCCAGGGGCCTCAAGTTTTCCCCCGCCCTGGAACAGGTGGTCATGAAGGGCCTGGAGCGCGACCTCGGCCGCCGCACCAAGGCGGTGGACGAATTCGCCAGCACCTTCTGCACGGCCGTCAACTCCGCCGACGAGGCACAAGCCCAGGGCGGCTTCCTGCGCAAGCTTTTCGGCAAGTGACCACCGCCGCCTCGGCCACCCGGCGGGAACTCGAGGCGCTGCTGCGGGACCGGTCGGTGCGCCGCGGTGATTTCGTCCTCGCCTCGGGCCAGCGATCCACCTACTACATCGATTGCCGACTCACGACCATGTCGGCTCGCGGCCAGGTGCTGATCGGCGCCCTGGGACTCGCCGCCATTCGGGAGGCGGGCTGGCAACCCGAGGCCATCGGCGGCCTCACCATGGGGGCCGACCCCGTTGCCTACGCCGTGGCCGCTGCCAGCGTGGGCCAGCCGCCGCTGGTTGACGCCTTCAGCGTGCGGAAGGAAGCCAAGTCACACGGTACCGGCCAGCGCATCGAGGGCAACTTCAGGAGCGGGTGCCGCGTCGTTGTCGTGGAGGACGTGATCACCAGCGGTGGATCAGCACTGAAAGCCGTGGACGCGGTGAAGGAGGCCGGTGGGGTGGTACTGGGGATCCTCGCGGTTGTAGACCGTGAGCAGGGCGGCAGGGCGGCACTGGAGGCAGCAGGATTGCAGGTAGTTGCCATAACTACTACTACTGCTTTGGGGCTCGGCTGACCGTGGCTTCGCGGGTCCCAGCGACGCGTGACGCCAAGCTGGCGATGCTGCCGTGACACGCTCCGCTGACGTGGTGATCATCGGGGCTGGCGTGATGGGTGCCAGCGTGGCGTGGCACCTGGGCCAGCTCGGCGCGCGGTCGGTCGTGCTGCTGGAGCGCGAAGCGGCGGCAGGGCGGGGAAGCACCGGCCGGGCGACGGGGGGATTCCGCGCGCAGTTCGCCTCGACAATCAACGTCCGCCTGTCGCTGCTCTCGCGCCGGCTCCTCCTGCGCTTCGCCGAAGACACGGGCGGTGATGCGGGGTACCAGCCGGTGGGCTACCTCTTCCTCGCTTCCTCCGAGCCCGAACTCACCGTCCTCCGCGATGCGGCAGCCGTGCAGCGACAGGCGGGCCTGGGCGGTACCCGAATCCTCTCCGCGCGCGAGGCGATCGCCCTGGCACCGGCCGTGGCGCCCGAAGGCATCGTTGGCGGCACCTTTGGACCGCACGACGGCTACATCCGGCCCCTCGGCATCATGCAGGGCTACCTCGACGGTGCGGTGCGGCGCGGCGCCACCCTGCTCACGAACGCCGAACCGGTGGCGCTCGAGACTCGCGGCCCGCAGGTGCAGGCCATCCGGCTCGCGAGCGGGGAGCGCATCGCGGCGGGGCACGTGGTGAACGCCGCGGGGCCCTGGGCCGCCCTGGTGGCGGCGCTTGCGGGCGTGTCACTCCCGGTGGGCCCGCTCCGCCGCCAGGTGGCCACGACCGTCCTGACCGACGCACTGCCGGCGACCACGCCGATGACGATCTTCACCGCGGATGGCTTCCACTTCCGGGTGCGTGATGGGCGCGTGCTGCTCCTCTGGCCCAGCGACACGAAGGGTGCATCGCCCCACGACACCACCTTCGACCGGTCCTGGCTCGACGGGGTGCTGGCCCGCGCGTATGCCCGCATCCCGGCGCTTCGCGACGTGGAGATTGACGCCGAGATGTCGTGGTGCGGCCTGTACGAGATGTCGCCCGACCACCACGCGCTGCTCGGGCGTGCGCCCGGCTTCGAGAACTTCTGGTGCATCAACGGCTCGTCGGGCCATGGCGTCATGCATGCACCGGCGCTGGGCCTCCTCCTCGCCGAGCAGGTCGTCCATGGCGCCGCGCGCACCCTCGACGTGACCGCGCTCGACCCGGGCCGCTTTGCGGCCGGGCGCCCCAATCCATCACCAGTCCTGCTCTGACGGAAGGTTCCGCCATGATCCTCGTCACCACGCCAACCATCGAAGGCCGCAAGATCACCCGCTACTACGGGATCGTGAGCGGCGATGCCATCCTGGGCGCCAACATCTTCCGCGACTTCTTCGCCGGGATCCGCGACATCGTGGGCGGCCGCTCCGCCGCATACGAGGAGGAGCTGCGCAAGGCCAAGGAGATTGCGCTGGAGGAGATGGAGGCGCAGGCCCAGGCCCTGGGCGCCAATGCCGTGGTGGGCGTGGACCTCGACTACGAGACCATCACCGTCGGGACGGGCGGCGGGATGCTCATGGTGAGCTGCAGCGGCACAGCCGTGGACCTCACCTGAGTGCGCCGTGTCCACACAACGGACGCGCCCCGGCCCGCCGGGCACTACTCCCAGGCGGTGGTGCATGGCGGCGTGGTCTACGTCGCGGGCCAGCTTCCCATTGACGCCAACTGGCCCGATGCGCCGCACGGCACCGTGGAGGAGCAGGTGACGCGCGTGCTCCGGAACGTGGAGGCCATCCTTCGTGCCGCCGGCAGTGACCTCGAGTCGCTCCTCAGCGTGACGGTGTACGTGAGCGACATCGAGCTCTGGCCACGGGTGAATGCCGCATACGCCTCGGTGCTGGGTGCGCACCGTCCTGCGCGCACCGTGGTCCCGGTGCCGTCGCTGCACCACGGGTACCTCGTCGAGGTGACGGCGACTGCGGCGCTCCTGGCAGGGTGATGGCCGCGCGGCGGCCGGTGCGACACGCGGCAGGACAAACCAGGGCAGGCCCGACATGACCAGGACATGCATGGTGGCAGCGGTGCTCGTTCTCGCATGTGCCGAGTCGACCTCGGCCCAGGTGCTCCCGCTGGATTCCTGCTACGCCATGGCCGCCCGGAACTATCCGCTGGTCAGGCAGTATGGGCTCATCGAGAGATCGAGGGACTACACCCTGGGCAACGCCAGCAAGGCGTACCTGCCCCAGGTGAGCCTCACGGCAATCGGGGGGTACCTCGCCAGCGACCTGGCATTGCCCGGGGCTGGCGGACAGGGGGAGGTCACCGGGGACTGGCAGTTCATCGGCCTGGCGCAGGTGAACCAGGCCATCTGGGACGGGGGTGCCACCAGGGCGCAGAAGAAGGTGATCACCGCCTCGTCCGAGGTGGACAGGGCGTCTGTGGACGTGGCCCTGCACGACCTGCGCACCAGGGTGAACCAGGTCTACTTCGGCATCCTGCTCGTGGAGGCGCAGCTGGCCCAGGTGGCCGCCCAGGACACCATCCTGGGCAACAATGTCGATCGCATCCGGCAGCTGGCCGACAACGGCCTGGCGTACGCCACGGACCTCGACGAGATACGGGTCGAGCGACTCAAGCTGGGGCAGAAGCGGACCGAGCTGGCCTACGTCCGCGCGGGGTATGTCCGGATGCTCTCGCTGCTGGTTGGCGGCAGGCTCGACGAGGGCGTCACCCTGCAGAAGCCTGATGTTGACGTGCCGCGTGCCGAGCTGCCCATCAACCGTCCCGAGCTCTCCCTGTTCCGCAGCCAGCGGGACCTCGTGACGGCGCAGTCGGCGACCCGGGACGTGAGCCTGATGCCCAGGCTGGGCCTGCTCGGCGCCGCCGTCCTGCTGGCACCGGGCATGGGCAACGCGAATGGCAGCACCTTCGTGGGCGTCGCCGGCCTGAGCGCCTCGTGGAGCATCGGCGGCCTGTACCGGAACGGGAACGAGAAGCACCTGGCCCGGCAGCGGCTGCAGCAGGTCGACGTGCAGGAGGACGTGTTCCTGTTCAACACGAGGTTGCAGGCGACGCAGGCGTCGGCCGACATCGAGAAGCAGCGGGCCATCCTGGCGGCCGACGAGGAGATCGTGCGACTGCGAAGGGACATCCGCGCGAGCTACCAGTTGCGGTACGAGGTGGGCGCCAGCTCGTTGATGGACCTGTTGAATGCCACGGCAAGCGAGGGCGAGGCGCGTACCCAGCGGGCCCTGCACGAGATGCAGCTGCTCCTGGCGCTTGCCGAGTACAGGACGACCACCGGGAACCCGAGGTGAACGCCATGCACAGGCCTGGACTTGCTGCGGTGATCCTGCTGCTCGCCGCCTGGTCGTGCCGCACGGGAGACGACCTCGACGCGTCCGGCTCGTTCGAGGCGGTCGAGACCATCATCTCCGCCGAGGCAACCGGCCAGATCCTCGACCTGGCGCTCGAGGAGGGACAGGAGCTGGACGCCGGGCAGGTGGTGGGCCACATCGACAGCGCCCAGCTGGTCGCCAGGCGGTTGCAGCTGGTGAAGAGCCGTCGCGCCCTGCTCAGCGGGAGGCCCCAGTCCGACGTGCAGGTCGAGGCGCTCAGGGAGGAACTTGCCCGCGCCATCGCCGACCGTGACCGGGTGGCGAAGCTGGTCCGGGGGGCCGTGGCCACCCAGCGGCAGCTGGACGACGCCAATACGGCCGTGGCCACGGCGCAGGCCAGGCTGGCTGCCCAGGAGAGCTCCCTGCGTGTCACCACCACGTCCATCAACGACCAGGCCAGCACGGTGGACGCGCAGCTGGCCGGGGTCGACGACCAGCTGCGGAAGTGCACCATCGTGAACCCGGTCAGGGGGACGGTCCTCACCAGGTACGCCGAGCCGTTTGAAATGGCCGTCGCCGGCCGGCCGCTCTACAAGGTGGCCGACCTCACCACCCTCATCCTGCGGGCCTACATCACGGGGGACCAGCTGGCGCAGGCCAGGCTCAACCAGGAAGTGACGGTGCTGACCGACGATGGCAAGGGTGGCTTCCGGGAGGGCCGGGGCGTCATCACCTGGATCAGCGACAAGGCGGAGTTCACGCCGAAGACCATCCAGACCCGGAACGAGCGGGCCAACCTGGTGTATGCCGTCAAGGTCCGGGTGGCCAACGATGGTGCCTACAAGATCGGGATGTATGGCGCGCTGAGGTTCCCGCGGCCCTAGCTGGTCTTCCGGTAGTTCAGGATGGCGGCCGTGTTCAGGGCCACCGCAAAGAGCGCCAGGTAGAGCAGCTGCGGCCGCACCTCCGCCAGGCCGCTTCCCTTCAGGACGATCAGCCTGACCACCTTGATGAAGTGCGCGGCGGGCGTGAGGTCCGACACCCGCCGGGCCCACACCGGCATGCTGTCGGTGCTCGTGAAGAAGCCGCTCATCAGCACGAAGATCATCATGAAGAAATAGGCGACGAACATCGCCTGCACCTGGCTGTTGCTGAAGGTGGAGATCAGGAGCCCGAAGCCCAGCAACGCCACCAGGTAGACCGCGGCGAACAGGTACAGGAGGGCGAGGCTCCCTTCCGGGAAGATCCCGTACACCACGTACATGGCGACCAGCCCGATGGTGAACACCACCATCCCGATGACCCAGAAGGGAACCAGCTTGCCGAGGATGAACTGCCACTTCTTCATCGGGGTGACGTTGACCTGCTCGATCGTGCCGGCCTCCTTCTCTGCAACGATGTTGAGCGCGGCCATGAAGCCGCCGACCAGCGTCAGCAGGAGGACCAGGATCCCCGGCACCATGTAGTACTTGTACTCCTTGCGGGGATTGAACCAGTCGGAGTGCGTCACCTCGATGACGCGTGCCAGCGTGGCCTGGGTGCCGGGCACCTTCGTGTGCAGGTCGAGCGACCGGCCGAAGTCCGCGAGGACGGCCGTCAGGTAGGCCCCGCCGATCGCCGACTTGGTGCCGTTGATGGCATCCACCGCGATCCTGACCTGCTGGCTGCCGTCCCGGAGCAGGTTGCGCTCGAACCCGGCCGGTATCTCCAGGACGACATCCGCCCTGCCACCCTCGACCAGCCTGAGGGCCTCATCGTAGGAGGGGAGGCTGCCGACGATCCGGAAGTAGCCGGAGGCGCCGACCTTGCCCGCCAGTTCCCTGGAATAGGTGCTGTGGTCCTGGTCGACCAGGGCCACGTTGATGTTCCTGACCTCGAAGTTGGCCGCGAAAGGCAGGATGATCAGCTGCAGGTTCGGGGCGAGCAGCATCATCGCGAGGATCGTCCGGTCCCGGAAGATCTGCCGGAACTCCTTCCGCAGGATGCACAGGAGGACGCTCACGCCAGGGTCACCTTGAAGCGCCTGAGGGCGACGGTGAGGAGGAGGACCGTCATGCCGGCCAGGACCAGCGTCTCCCTCCAGACGGAGCTGAAGCCGAGGCCCTTCAGCATGACCGCCTTGGTGATCGCGTAGTAGTACCGCGCGGGTACGATGTGGGAGATCACCCGGAAGACCCATGGCATGTTCTCCAGCGGGAACAGGAAGCCGGTCAGCAGCAGCGTGGGCAGCATCATGCCCACCATGGAGATGAGCATCGCCGTCTTCTGGGAACCGGTCTGGTTCGAGATCAGCAGCCCGAGCGAGAGGCACGTGATGATGAACAGGACGCTCTCGGCGAACAGGAGCAGCAGGCTTCCCCGGACCTCCACCCCGAGGAGGGACACGGAGAGGGCGAGGATGATGATGAAGTTGACGATCGACAGGACCAGGTACGGCACGGCCTTGGCAATGAGCACCATGATCGGCCGGACGGGGGAGACCAGCAGCACTTCCATCGTCCCCACCTCCTTCTCCCGCACGACCGACGCCGAGGTGAGTGTCGTGCACACGATCATGAAGACCAGGGCAATGACACCCGGGACGAAGTTGAGTGAGCCGTTCTGCTCCTCGTTGTAGAGCTGCCGGACCTGGGGGATGACCTCGTAGGGCGCCCGGACCCCCGGGTTCAGCTGCTGCTGGTACCGGGCCAGGATGGCGGTGAGGTAGTTGACGGCGATGGTGGCGGTGTTGGGATCCGAGGCGTCCGTGATGACCTGCACCTGCGCCCTCCCGGTCCGCCCCAGGTCCCCGGCGAACGCCGGCGGGAATACCAGGGCGCAGGTCAGTTCGCCAGTCCTGAACCTCGTCTCCATCTCGGCGGCGGTTGCCAGCGGCTCCCGGACCAGGAAGTACGAACTGGCGCTGATCCGGGCCACGATCGCCTCGGAGATGACATCGCGCGACTGGTCCAGGACCGCGATCCGGATGTTCTTCACCTCGCTGCTCAGCGCGAAGCCGAACATGGCGATCTGCACGACCGGCACGCCGAACAGGATCAGGAGGGTGCGCCTGTCCCGGAAGACATGGTGGAACTCCTTGCGGATGAATGCGAGGAGCCGTGTCATGCCGTCAGGACCTCCTGGCCCGGCGCGCCAGCTGCAGGAAGACCTCGTCCATTGACGCAGCGCCGAACTGCTCCTTGAGGTTCCGCGGCGAGTCCAGCGCCTCCACCCGCCCGTCCACCATCACGGAGACCCGGTTGCAGTACTCGGCCTCGTCCATGTAATGCGTCGTCACGAACACGGTGATCCCGTCGTGCGCGGCCTCGTAGATGAGGTCCCAGAACTGCCGCCGCGTGATCGGGTCCACCCCGCCGGTGGGTTCATCGAGGAAGACGATCCGGGGGCGGTGCAGCACGGCGACCGAGAAGGCCAGCTTCTGCTTCCAGCCGAGCGGCAGCTCGCCGACCATCGCCCTCGCCTCCTGCGCCAGCCCCAGCCGGGCCAGCATCGCATCGCCCCGTCGCCCGACCTCACCCCGCGAGAGGCCGTACACACCGCCGTAGAACTCGATGTTCTCGGACACGGTCAGGTTCTCGTACAGGGAGAACTTCTGGCTCATGTAGCCGATGTGCGCCTTGATCCGCTCCTGCTGCGTGTAGACGTCGAACCCGGCCACGGTGGCCTCACCGGAAGTGGGATACGACAGGCCGCAGAGGATGCGCATGGCGGTCGTCTTCCCGGCACCATTGGCCCCGAGGAACCCGAAGATCTCCCCCTGGTCCACGGCGAAGGTGACCTCGTCGACCGCCGTGAAGTCACCGAACTTTTTCGTCAGCCTGGTGCAGGTGATGGCCCGGGTGGGGTCGGGCGTCGCGTTCACGCGGGCGTGGAGGCGTCCATCTCGCCCATGAGCCGCATGAAGCTGTCCTCGATCGTCGGGGCGATGCGCTTCACCTCGAGCCCCTGCGGCTGGTACCGCGCCGCGAGTTCCCGGAACACCGCCTCTCCCTTGCCGTCCTCGTGCAGCGTGAGGTGCAGGTACTCGCCAAAGGCGTAGCAGCTCCTGATGGCCCTGTCCCCCCGGAAGTCGACCAGGAGCCGGTACATGTCGCGGGCCCTGGCGGCGTAGAGTGAGGTGGGGAACCGGTCGATGATCCCCTGCGGCGTGTCGATCGACATGATACGGCCCTTCTGGATGAGGGCAATGCGGTCGCAGAGGGTGGCCTCGTCCATGTACGGCGTGGAGACCAGGATGCTGATGCCCTGGTCCTTCAGGCGCTTCAGCATCTCCCAGAACTCCTTCCGGGAGACCACGTCGACGCCGGTCGTCGGTTCATCCAGGAAGAGCACCTGGGGCCTGTGAATGAGGGCGCAGCAGAGGGCCAGCTTCTGCTTCATCCCTCCCGAGAGCTTGCCAGCGGGCCGCGTGCGGAAGGGCTTGAGCTGGTCGTAGATGTCCCTGACCTGGTCGTAGTTCCCCTCGACCGTGGTGCCGAAGACGGCGGCGAAGAAGGCGAGGTTCTCCTCCACGGTCAGGTCCTGGTACAGGGAGAACCTGCCCGGCATGTAGCCGAGGTGCGCGCGGATCTGCCGGTGGTCCTTCGAGGTGTCGAGGCCCCGGACGAACGCCGTCCCGCTGTCGGCCGGCAACAGGGTGGTGAGGATGCGGAAGAGGCTCGTCTTGCCGGCGCCGTCGGGCCCGATCAACCCGAAGAGCTGGCCCTTCTCGACCGAGAAGGACACGTCGGCCAGCGCCTGCACCCGGCCGTGGTTGTAGGTCTTGACGATGTGGTCCACCTGGATATCCGCCATGTCGCCGAACCTACGTGGTGCGTGATGCCGCGGCCAGCTGGTTCAGGCGGCTGGGCGGATAGGGCAACGCCCCCGCGGGCCTAGTCGACCCGGTGCTCTCCCGACACCTGCGCCCGGGGCAGCACCGGCTTCCGCGGGTCCACCCCCGGCCACCAGTTCCACCGCCCCATGAGCTGCATCACCGCGGGCACCAGCACCATGCGGATCACCGTGGCGTCGAGCAGCACGGCCAGCGCCAGCCCGAAGCCCAGGAACTGCATCATCAGCACGTTGGCGAAGGCAAAGACGCCGAACACCAGGATCATGATGAGGGCCGCCGAGGTGATCACCGAGGCGGTGGCGCTGACCCCCTCCATCGTGGCGTCGTCATTCCGTCCGGTGCGGTCGAACGCCTCCTTGATCCGGCTCAGCAGGAACACCTCGTAGTCCATGCTCAGCCCGAAGACCACCGCGAACACGATCACGGGGATCACCACGAAGATCGCGTCGGTGGGTCCGTCCAGCCCGAACAGCCGCGCACCGAAGCCCTTCTGGAACACCAGCACGATGAGCCCGAAGGTGCCGGCCACCGAGAGGGTGTTGAGGATGATTGCCTTGATCGGGATCAGCACCGAGCGGAACGCGATCGTGAGCATCACCGCGGTGGCCCCCAGGATCAGCATCACCAGGAGCGGGAAGCGCGCCAGCAGGTCGTCCTGGATGTCCACGTTCGACGCGGCATAGCCGCCCACCAGGATGGTGGCGTCGCGAAGCTGTCGCGGGGGGTGTGCCGCGAGTTGGCGGGCGCGGGTGGCGAGGTCCATCGCCGTGGTGAGCGACGTGGTATCGGCAGGGAAGGCATCGACCAGCGCCACCCGTCCGTCACGGCTGAGGTAATTGTTGAGCAGGCGGTGCTTCGCGCGCGCCGAGTCGAGGTCGCTGTAGAGGAACGAGTACTGGAGGATGGACGTGCCCGGCTGGAGGTCCACCACGCTCATGACGTCGCGCACCCGCGGGTCGGCGTGCAGCGAGTCGGAGAGGGCGCGCAGCCCGCGCAGGGCCGCGGCATCGGTCGCGTTCTTCCCCTCGGGGAACTCCACCACCACGCGCACCGGGATCACGTAGCCCACCGCCCCCAGCTTGTCGAGCACGGCGATCCCGGCGCCCGACTCCGTGGCCGAGGGCCACCAGTGCCGCGAGGGGAGGCCGGTGCGCAGCCAGAAGACGGGGAGGGTGAGGATGCCGATGCAGAGGAGCCCCAGGGTGAGCGCGCGCCAGGGGTGGCGGCTCAGCGTCCGGGCCCACTTCTCCCACAGCATCGGCGAGTGGTACCAGGCCAGCTTGCGCGAGAGCCAGCGGGGGCGGTCGATCTCCCGGCCCATCACCGCCAGCACGGCCGGGAGCAGCGTCACCGAGAGCAGGACCGCGCACGCCACCACCACCAGGCCGCCGATGCCCACGCTCCGCGTCTCCACCAGCGGCGTGAACACCAGCGCGCCGAAGCCCACGACCACGGTGAGCCCCGACCAGAGCACCGCCCCGCCGGCCGTCAGGATCGTGTTCACCGCCGCGTCCCGCCGGGTATAGCCGCGGCTCAGCTCCTCCCGGAACCGGGTGACGATCAACAGGGAATAGTCGATGCCCACCCCGAGCCCGATCATCGTCGCGATGGTCAGGACGAACACCGACATCGGCGTCACATAGGTGAGCATGCCCACGATGGTGAGCGACACCGAGATCGTGAGGAACCCGATCATGAGCGGGAGCAGCGCTGCGATCAGGGCACCGAACGCCAGCACCAGGATCAGCAGCGTGACCGGGAGGAGTTGCAGCTCGCCCCGCCGGGTTTCCTGCGCAGAGAGGCGGCGGATGTCGAGGTCGATCGGCGAACGCCCGGTGACGTAGGCCTGGTACCGGCCCCCGCTCGGCACGCGCGCCAGCGTCTCCCGGACCACGTCGCGCACCGGCTGCACCATCCTGGCCGAGCTGTCCCCGGTGACGGCGTCGAGGGCCAGGATCAGGGCCGTGGAACGACGGTCGGCGCTCAGGAACGGCCTGTCCTTCGCCTCCCGGAAGGTGACGATGTCGCGGACCCCAGGCAGCGCATCCAGCGCCAGCACGAGGGAGTCGAGCACGGCGGCGGCTGGCATGGAATCGAAGGGCCCCGGGGCCTGCAGGGCCACCGCGAAGTACTCCCCCAGGGGCGCGGCGAACCGCCCGTTGATGAGGTCATTCGCACGGGAGGACTCGGTGGGCCGGTTGGTCCCGCCGCGGGTGTTGAGGCGTTCCGGGGTGTGGGGGGCCTGGGTTGCAGCAAAGATGCCGAGGATCGCCCAGAGGCCGATGACGATCCAGCGCCGGCGAACCAGCGCACGGGCAATAGCGAGCATGAGGGTGGCTCAATCCTAGACGGGGCGGTTCCGGGGCGCCAGCGGCGCCGCTGGTGGCGGGTGGCCCGGAACCGGCATATTGGCGGGGCATGCTGCAGCGCATCGTCCTCCCGGCCCTCACCCTCCTGCTCCTGGCCCTGGTCCTCACCGACCGGATCGCCCGGCGCTGGGCGGGCGATGACGCACCGCAGGGTGTCGACTCGGCGGTCACCGCATCGCTGGCCTCCCGGCCGTCGCCGCCGCCCCAGCCGGCAGGGACCGGACGGGTCGTGCCGCCCCTCTCATCCGACCTCCAGGTACGGCGCGCCACCCGGCAGCTCATCGCGAACGAGGGCACCGCCACCTACCTCGACTCGATGCTCCTCACGACCGACTCGGTCGTGCGCCGCTGGCCCGACCGGAACGGGCGCGCCCTCCGGGTGGTGCTCCTGGAAGGTGGCCCGGCAGACTACCAGCCGCGCATGGCCGCGGCCGTCCGTGCGGCCCTCGCGTCATGGCAGTCGGTGGCCGGGGTTCGCTTCGACGAGGTGCTCGACACGCTCAACGCCGACGTCACTGTCCGCTGGATCGACCACTTCGAGTATGACCGGGTGGGACAGACCGACCTGTCGTGGGACCAGTATGGGCGGGTGAAGCGTGCGGCCATCACCCTGGCGCTGCGAACCGGGGAAGGCGTCGTCCTCCCCGATCCCGCCCTCACGAGCGTGGCGGTGCACGAGACCGGGCATGCGCTCGGGCTCCCGCACTCGGCAGACACCCTCGACGTGATGTTCCCCTCCACCCATGTCGTGGAACCGTCGGACCGCGACCGGCGGAGCCTTGCCCTCCTCTACCGGCTGCCGCCCGGCCCGGTGCAGGACGTGGTGCCACGCACCATGCGACGGCGCCCAGCCCAATGAACGGGGCGGCGGCGCGGCCAGGCCTGGCGCTGGTTGCCGGGCTCCTGTGGGCCACGCCCGCTCCGGCTCAGGACCACACCGCTGCCATCAGCGCCGTGCGCCAGGGCCTCGCCCGCGAGGTCTTTCCCGGCGCGGTGCTCATGATCGGCAACCGCGACACGGTGGAACTCGCGGCGGGCTTCGGACACTTCACCTGGAGCGCGTCGTCGCCGGTGCCTTCTCCCGACAGCACGCGCTGGGACCTCGCCTCGCTCACCAAAGTGATGGCATCCACCAGCGTCGCCGCGCGGCTGGTCGATCGCGGCGTGCTCGACCTCGACGCGCCGGTCGCGCGCTACCTGCCCGTCTTCACTGGCCAGGGCCGGGAGCGAGTGACCGTTCGCATGCTGCTCGACCACACCAGCGGCCTCCCCGCCTGGCTGGCGCTCTGGCGCGAGGCGCCGTCGCCCGGCGAGGTCGTCGCGCGCATCGCCACCGAGCCTCTCCGCAGGCCACCGGGAACGGAGGCCGTCTACAGCGACCTGAACGCCATCCTCCTGGGCCGCGTGCTCGAGGTGGCCGGTGGTGCTTCGCTGGATGTGCTGGTGGAGCGGGAGGTGGTGACACCCCTTGGCCTCCGCAGCACCGGGTACCGGCCACCCCCCGGTGATCGCGAACGCTGTGCGCCAACCTCCCGCGGGCCGGGCCAGGTGGTGCAGGGTTCGGTGCACGACGAGAACGCCGCGTTCCTGGGCGGCGTCTCCGGGCACGCCGGGCTCTTCTCGACTGGCCGTGACGTGTCACGGTTCGCCATGGCATGGCTCAACCTGGGGCAGGTGAACGGCACCCAGTGGATCTCGCGGGCAACGGTGGAACGGTTCCTCACGCCGTCCCCCACGAGCGGTACAAGGCTCCTCGGCTGGGACACGCCCGATACCACGATGGCCAAGCCGTCGTCGTATGGCACCAGGCCAGCGCCAGGGGCGTATGGGCACACCGGCTGGACCGGCACGCAGGTATGGATCGACCCGTCGCATGGCCGCTTCGTGGTCCTGCTCACCAACCGCGCCTTCGAGCCGCGGGTGAAGCAGACCTTCGACGCATTGCGGGAGGTGCGGACGGCGGTCGCTGACGCGGTGAACCAGGGCGGCTGACCGGTCGCAATGGTGCTATGTTGCTGACATGAGCGCGGCCCAGACCCCCGAATCCGTCCGCAAGGCGCTCCGTGCCGTGAAGGACCCGGAGCTCAACCTGAACATCATCGACATCGGGCTGGTGTACGATGTCTTCGTGTCGGACGATGGCGCGGTGCAGGTCAGGATGACCCTCACCTCGCCCGGCTGCCCGGCAGGCGCCGAGATCATGGAAGATGTGCGCCGGGTGGTGACCGACCTCGAGGGCGTGACGGCGGTTGACGTGGAACTGGTGTGGGAGCCCTACTGGACTCCCGACAAGATGGATCCCCGCGTGAAGGCCTTCCTGGGCTACTGACCCCCTCCCGCCGCCGGTGCATTGGCGGCAGCCAGGAGCTGGGGCCCGATTTCCCCGAGTTGCCACCGCCGGAGCGTCGGCACGGCCGCGAGTTCCTCCAGCGTCCGCGGGGCCGCGCGCGCAATCGCCTCGAGGGTGCCGTTGGGACAGAGCACGCCGGGGGGCAGGGGATACACTGCGGCCAGCTGGTTCCGGGCTGCCTTCAAGCGTTCCAGCCGCGCGTCAAAGGCCGGGTCCGGCCGCTTCCGTGCAGGGCGCGGCAGGCGCGGCAGGTCGGCGTCGGGGATCTCCAGCGCCTCCTCCACGGCCGCCAGGATGGCCGGCCCGCGGCGCTCCGCCTGCTCGCCCCCGATCCCGGGCACCTTCCGCAGGGACTCCATCGACCGGGGCGGATGCTTCGCCATCACCAGCATCGGCTCGTTATTGAGGATCCGGAACGCAGCGCGATCGAGGCGCCTGGCTTCGCCGTCCCGCCACTGGTGCACCGCTCGCAGGATGGCCAGTTCCCTGGGCTTGAGCAGCCGGGCGCCCTTGAGCTTGAGCCACCCAGGCTCGGCGGCGTCGGGATCCCAGCGGGCCTGCGCCATCCAGCCAAACTCCTCCTCCGCCCACGCCATCCGGCCCATGCCCAGGAGTTCGCTCCGCATGGTGTCGCGCAGGGTCAGGAGGTGGCTCGTGTCCGCGGCAGCGTAGGCCAGCATTTCGCGGCTCAAGGGCCGCGCCGACCAGTCCGCCCGCTGGAAGCGCTTGTCCACCCTGATCCCGAAATACTTCTCCAGCAGCGCCGCCAGGCCGATCCCCGGCTCGTTCGCCAGCTGCGCGGCCACCCGGGTGTCGAAGATGTTCTGTGCCCGGAACCCGAACTGCTTGTCCAGGAGGCGCAGGTCGTAGTCGGCGTCGTGGAAGACCACCTCCACGGCGGGGTCGGCCAGCACGGTACCGAGCCCTGAGAGGTCGGTCACCTGCAAGGGATCCACGACGACATTCCCGGTCGCCGAGGAGAGCTGAATCAGGTAGACCCGGTCGCTGTACCGGTGGAAGCTCGCTGCCTCGGTGTCCACCGCAACCCTGCCAGCGGCAAGGAGTTGCGGGATCAGGCTGTCGAACTCGTCCTGCCGTTCGATGAGCCGGGCCGGCGCCGCCTTGGTTTCGGCCACGGTCATGACAGTGCAGCGACGGTGCTGAGACGGTGCACGCTAGTTCTCTCGCTTTGCGACCAGTTCAAGGCCTGCCGCAATCTCATCGAATGCCTTGCTCAGCGTCTTGTAGAACTCGGTGTCCGGCTGCGGTGGCGGGCCGCCCATGGCGGCCTCGAGCTGCAGCTTCCGCGCAAGGCGTGCTGCATGGCGGATGTAGTCGGTGGCTGGGGGCATGTGGCCAGGTGCCTTGTTGACGGGACGGTTGGCGTGAACGCGACGATGGGCAAGCTACCAAGCCGGACCGCGCGTCCCAACGCCTGTTCCCTGCCCTGTCCGGCGTGCGCGTCGCGGCGTCCTCCGCGGCCGCGTGCCCCGTGCAGCCATTGTCCTTCCGGCGCCATGGCTAGATTCCACGCCACATGGCCTCCAGCGAAATTGACCTGACCGTGTACCCGGACGATTGCGATGCGTTCGGGCACCTCAACCAGGCCTCGTTTCTCAGCCTGTTCGAACGGGCACGGTGGGAGCTCCTGGCTCGCGGACCGGGCATGGACGTGTTCACCCGGCAGGCTACGTGGCCCGCGGTGCGGAAGACCACCATCGACTATCACGCCCCCGCCTTCCCCGGTGACGTCCTCCGGTTCCAGCAAGCCCTGACGCACCACGGGCGCACCAGCTTCACCATGCGGCAGACGGCGCGGCGGGTCACCGACGACCGGCTTATCGCGACGGCGGAGTTCGTGTTCGTGTGCATCGACCGCACCGGCCGGCCCACCCCGGTGCCACAGGATGTCGGTCAGTTCATGGCACAGCGTGCCGTGGAGCCGCCCGGGGTGCAGCGCCTCACGGTCAATGGGGTGAGCCTGGCGGTGGAGGTGCGTGGGCGGGGCCCGGCCATCCTCTTCGTGCACGGCTATCCCCTGGACCGCACGATGTGGGCGGCCCAGATGGCGGCGTTCGAGGGATACCAGCGAATCGCGCCGGACCTGCG
Organism: uncultured Gemmatimonadaceae bacterium; assembly: GCA_964638035.1. Taxonomy (GTDB): domain Bacteria; phylum Gemmatimonadota; class Gemmatimonadetes; order Gemmatimonadales; family GWC2-71-9; genus JAGGAG01. The sequence goes on from CAZWXD010000030.1 coordinate 25,664, forward strand.
CGGCCTGGGCCTCTCCGACGCCCCCGACCTGGGCTACAGCATGCCCATCTATGCCGACGACCTCGCGGCCTTGCTCGATGCGCTGCAGGTGGACGAGGTGGTGCTGGTCGGCCTCTCAATGGGCGGGTACGTGGCCTTCGAGTTTCTCCGGCGCCACCGGGAGCGGGTGCGGGCACTCGTGCTCATGGACACCCGGGCCGAGGCCGACTCGGCGGAGGCGCGCCGCGGCCGGGACCACGCCGCCTCCACGGCGCGTGAGCAGGGTGCCCGGGCGATTGCGGACCAGATGCTGCCGAAGCTCCTGGCCCCTGCCACGCGCGAGGCGATGCCCCAGGTGGTGGAACGGGTGCGTGCCATGATGGAGCAGGCGCCGGTGTCCGGCATCGCGGGCGCCCTGGCCGCGATGCGCGATCGCCAGGACGCCACGCTCCTGCTCTCGGCGCTCGACGGCATGCCGGCCCTGGTGCTCGTGGGCGCGCAGGACACCATTACGCCAGAGGCGCAGGCCCAGCACATCGCCGGGACGCTCCCCGAAGGCCAGCTTGTAGTGATCCCGGACGCAGGTCACCTGCCGCCGCTTGAGGCTCCCGAGGCGGTGAACGACGCGCTCGGCGCCTTCCTCACCCAACTCAAGGCCGGGAAGGTCGAAGCGAAGCGGGTGTAAAGCCGGGAAGGTGGGCTGGCCCGCGGGGTCGAACTATCTGGCCGCGACCCCGGGGCCGGGGTGGTGAGACGTCTGCTGCAAGGCGAGGCCACCCAGTGAGGGCAGCGCGACCGCCTGTCAGATAGACGCCCAGCTCCCGTAAATGGTTTCAGGACAAGCGGGTCCGGAGTTCTACGGACCCGTCGTGCAGGGCAGCCGTGCGAGGTGTCCTAGCGCTGGGGCCGACCCGGAGGCGTGGCGCTGGTGAAGACGTCACGGTTCTTGGCGATGAACGGTGCCTGGTTGGAGGGCACGTCTTCCTCCGGGTAGATGGCGGAGACGGGACACTCCGGCTCGCACGCGCCGCAGTCGATGCACTCATCGGGATGTATGTAGAGCTGGTCCTCCCCCTCGTAGATGCAGTCCACGGGACAGACATCCACGCAGGCCCGGTCCTTCACGTTGATGCAGGGTTCGGTAATGACGTACGCCATGCGACTCTCCAGGGGGACCTGTCGCGCCGCGGGGTGAACTCACGGGCGGCCGACTTACGGCGAAGAAATACGCACAGCGCTGGTTTACGCAAGATGGGAGCGGGGCGAGGTCACCCGCTGGCGTGCTCCAGCTCCGCTTCCGGGGCCACGCGGCCGGATGGCTCGCTGTAGCGATCCCGCGCGACGTGGAGGCGGTTCCACTCCTCGCGAAGGCAGAAGGGGTCGAGTCCGTGCGGACGATCCACCGCCAGCACGCCGTCGAGGTGGTCGATCTCGTGCTGCAGCAGCTCCGCGCGTGGCCCTTCCAGTTCCACCTCATGCCATGCGCCACGAAGGTCCTGGTAGCGCACCGTGATCCGGTACGCCCGCAGCACGCGCACGAAGAGGTTCGGGAAGGAGAAGCAGTCGTCCCACACCTCGAAGTCCTCGTGCCCGATGTCCACGATCTCCGGGTTGATCAGGACCCAGGGGCGGTCCATCTCGATGTAGAGGAGCCGGAGGGGGGCGCCGACCTGCGGCGCCGCGATGCCCCGTCCCGTTCCAAAACGTGACTGCCAGTCTCTCAAGGTGTCGGCCAGATCGTCTACTACAATGCGAACGGCGAGCGACTGCGGGTTGGCAATCTCCTCGCACCGCACCCGCAGGATGGGGTCGCCCAGGGAACGGATACGACGGACTGTCATGGCACCAAGGTCGGGCCCGGATGCACCGCTGTCAACGTATCGGAGTGCAACGGTGTACCTTCCACCACGCAAACTCTTGGGGTATCACACGATGGGCGGGTTCGACCTGCGAAAGTTGGCCCTGGCGCTGATAGCGCTTGGGGTTGCGGCCTGTAGCGACTCCGAGGGTGGCGACACCCCGACCGGCGACCTGATCCCTGATTTCAGGCTGATCGCCAATCCTTCCGGCGTGGTCGCGTTCGGCCTGTTGCAGGGCCTGACTGAGCCCAACATCCGGCTCCAGGAGCCGGATCAGCTCACGGTGACGGCGGGTGACCAGGTCAAGACGATGGGCTACGCGGTCGACCCGGTGAATGGCTCCTACTACACGGCCACGCTGGCAGCACCGGCGCCCGGCGAGGTCATCGTGTTCGCCCTGAGCCGTGATGGCGCGGCGAGTGCGCCCAACTCCAGCGTCACCATGCCGGTGCGTGCGGCGATCCTCTCACCCACGGCAGATACGATCGTCACGGCAGGGAGCAACATCACCGTCACGTGGAACCCTGCGGGGAGTACCGACGAGATGGCTGTGGTACTGACCACCACGGAATGCACCGGGGGCGGTTCCACGTCGCCCCAGGAGACACTGCTCATCGGCGATGCGGGGACTGCGTCCATTGCCGTGCCACCCGCCCTGCTGCCGCCGAGCCTCCCCTGGGGCGGGATCTGCTCGGTGAGCCTGCGCCTGCAGCGCACCCGGTACGGCACGCCCGACCCTGCGTTCGCGAGCGGGGGCACCGTCGCCGCACGGCAGCTGGACATCAGGCGGATCTACGTGATCCCCCAGTAGCCGTTCCCTACTCGGTGGTGTCGGCCAGCTTCCGCAGGATCTCCTCGTAGTAGGGCTTCTCGCGGAGGCTGGCCCGCGAGCCGGGGAAGTACACCACGCTGAGGTTGGCGCCGGCGGGGTTCATGTCGGTGAGCACCAGGGCGGCGCGCTGGTCGTTGGAGAGCCTGGTGTTGTCGATCATCGGCGTGCTGAAGAAGCCCACGTCGAAGTCCACGGCATACCTGCCCGCTGCCACGGCGTTGACGCCGGACTGCTTCGGCGTCTCGATCTCGAGCCCCACCCGGAGTTCCCGGAGTGCGGTGTCGGCCCGGTAGACGGTGACCCGGAACCGGCGCCGGATGCCGTCCAGCGTGAGTTCCACGTCCTCCAGCGTCTCCGAGCGAAGCCCGTTGATCAGGCTGTCGCTCAGCAGCACCGTCCAATCGAAGCGCTGGCCCCCGGCCTCGAGCACGATGAGCTGCTTGCGGGTGACCTCACGTGCGAGCTCGCTGATCCGCTCCTCGAAGGCGCGGCGCTCCCGTGCCGGCAGCGGCGCCACCGCGATCTCGCGGCGCAGGCTCTTGAAGAGGGGTGAAAGGTTGAGTGCCTCGTGGAAGTTCTGGGCGAGGAGCTCCATCTTCAGCACCTTGTTCTCGATCGACGCCGACTGCGGGTCGAAGAACGAGCCGATGATGGACTGGAACATTTCCTTGCGGAGGGTGGCCTCGGACTCCTCGCGCCGGCTCATCAGCTCGGAGTAGAGCCGGAGCTTCGCCTCGTTGCTCTGCTGCCGCTCGATGGTGCGCGACCCCATGAAGCCCAGGCTCGCCACCGCCAGCGCCGTGAGCAGGCCGCCCACCGGCGCCAGGATGATCTGGAGCTTGTCCCACTTGTCCTTGTGGTCGGGCGCCGACGTCCCCATGCTCAGACGCGCTTGAGCACGTACTTGCCGCCAGCCTGCTCCAGGACAAACCGGTACCGCGACGGCTGCTCGAACAGCACCACGTCAATGGTCGCCGTCTGGTCGTTGTGCGTCACGCTGAACTTGCACTTGCCGCTGGCGGCCACCTTGAGCCGGAAGGAGCCTGCCTTGTCGGTGGAGCCCTGTGCCGACTCGGCGCCGCAGGTCACCTGCACCTTCGCGTTGGCCACCCATTCCTCACCCATGCGGATGTCGCCGAAGATCTCGCCCCGGCCGAAGGGGAGGAGCAGGGCCATCAGGAGGGTCATGCTGGTCATTGGTGTCGCTCCCGGTCTCGGGGGATGGCAGGAAAGCTAGCAGCGCCGCGCGGACCCGGGTGTGACGCCGGTCGCCGCGGGGCCCCGGTGCCTCAGTTGGTTCGCCGGGACGCGGGTCCCACCAGGGCCGATACCGACAGGCGCACCTCGGGGAACGTCCGGCTCACCATCTCGTTGCCCGGCATCAGGCTCCGCTGGCCGGTGCGGAGGTACTCGGCCTCGGCGGCGAGCCCTGCCGGCAACGGCACCCGGGCGCGCACGGCGAGGCGGGTCACCTGGTGCTGCAGCGCGGCGGCACTCTGCGCCCAGAGGTGGGCGTAGTCGTATCTCGCGTCCAGCCGGGCTCCCACCTTGTAGCGCAGCCCGACCTCCATGCCGGTGGAGACGCCGGTGCCATAGTCGTACGGCCGCTGGATCACCTCCGGCGCCCGTTCGGAGGACACCGCACTGAGCGGCAGGAACCCCGCGCGTCCGGATACCGTGGCGCGAAGTGGTCCCCGACCAATGCGCGAAGCCAGCTCGGCGCCGAGCGTCGGGCCCGAGTAGGTGAAGCCGGGAAATGCGGTCACGTCATAGGCGAGGCGCGCGCCGAGCACACCGCGCGGGGTGTCATCGCCCCAGAGCGCCGCGCGTGCCAGCGTACCCGAGATGGCGAGGTCGGTGAGGGCCGGGTACTGCCCGGTGACGAGGGTGGCCCGGAGCGTGAAGGCCTGGAACGCCTGCCACGATCCACCGGCGAACCCATCTCCGTAGCGCATGTCGAAGGCGAGGAAGCCCTGCTGGATCGGCGTGCCCGGCCGGGTGATCGAGCGGGCACCCATGCCCAGGCTGGCCTCGAGTGCGGGCCGCCCGCGAACGGGCGCGTCACCCAGCTCCGGGAGGTCGGGCGCCCCGCGCCACGACTTGCCCCGCGTGAGGCGGTGAATGCCGACGCCCGGGCTCACCAGGAAGGTCGAGAACTCGCGGAGCACCCGGTTGAAGCCGGTGGCATGGTCATCCACGATCAGCTCCGACGCCCGGAAGGTCGCCTCGCCCACCACGATCCCGCCCATGCTGGTGATGACCAGGTCATTGAGGCTCGGGGTGTTCACCTCGGCGAAGTATTCCCAGAGGGCGCTCCCGAGGGGGGCGAGCGGAGCGGATGCCCAGAATCCCAGGCCGTTCACCCGCCCGGCGGTGAAGTACATCCCGCCATGCACCGCGTGATCGATGTGGTTGGCGTTGAAGGAATTGTCATCCCACTCCGGGGTGGAGGTCAGGTTCCTTCCCCAGGACTTCGTTCCCACCCTGGCCCACGACACGTTGCGCGGATAGCGGTCAATGAACCACGGAATCGCATTCGCGAGGGTGAGGTCGAGCGCCACGTTGGCGGCCCGGTGGGCCCGCGCCATCGGGAGGGCTGGCGCCGCTGCCAGGGGCTGGAGCCACGGGCCATACAGGCCTATTCCGCTGGCCTCGGCCGGCTGGTAGCTCCGGAAGGAGGCTCCGGCCTCGTTCAGAAATGTGGACCCGGACGGGCTCGCCTCATCCTGCGCGGCGGCGCTATGCGGAGTAGTAGATGCAACTACTAGCCATGACAGCAAGCTGAGCGAGCCGGCCGCGACCCTGCCGGATCCGTGGTATCTGAATGGCCCAGCTACGCTTCCACGATTCACGCCAATTACCTTGCACAAATTGACATTTGCCCCGGAACGACGCACTTTTCGGGGCCATGACTCTCGCCGGTTCAGGTGCCTTTACGCAAGATCTGCCCCCTCGTTTCCGGGGGCCGCGATCGGAGATCCTGGTCACGCTGAAGCGTGAGTCTTCGGCCACCATCCGGGATCTCACGGAGCGGCTGGCCCTCTCGCTCAACGCGGTGCGTCATCACCTCCGCGAGCTGGAGGCCGAGAGCTTGGTGGAGTTCGGGCTGGCCCACAAGGGCGTGGGGGCCCCGGCCCGGGCGTATCGCCTCACGGCGAAGGGCCACGCCCTCTTTCCGCGGCGCTATCTCGAGACGCTGACTGGCGTGCTGGCGCAGGTGGAGGAGCGGGCGGGTCGTGAGGCAGCGGTCAGCATGCTCGAGGCGCACTTCACGGCCCTGGCCGAGCGGCTCGCGGAGGGGCTCGAAGGGCGCACGAGCGAGGAGCGACTCGACGTCGTCACCCGTGCGCTGGCCGACGAGGGCTACATGCCGGAGTGGCACGGCGACGGCCGGTGGAGCGTGACGCTGCGCGAGCACAACTGCGCCATCCAGGCCGTGGCGGAGCGGTACCCCGAGATATGCGCGGCCGAGCAGCGCTTCCTCGAGCAGGTGCTTTCGGCGGCGGTGGACCGGAAGGCGCACATCCTGGGCGGGTGCACCGCCTGCGAGTACCAGGTTCGCTTTGGCAGCGACGTCGTGCAGTTGCGTTCGGGCCAGGCGGGCAGGGCAGGGACTGGGGGGAATGCATGAGCGGTTCGGTCGAGTCACTCGTCCAGCGCGAGTACAAGTACGGCTTTGTCACCGACATCGAGTCCGATGTGGTGCCGAAGGGCCTGAGCGAGGACATCATCCGGCTCATTTCGGGGCGCAAGGGCGAGCCGGCCTGGCTCCTGGAGTGGCGGCTCAAGGCGTACCGTGGCTGGTTGCGCATGCAGGAGCCGCACTGGGCCAACGTCAGGTACCCGGCGGTGGACTACCAGGACATCATCTACTACGCGGCACCGAAGACGGCGAAGCCCCTCGGCAGCCTGGAGGAGGCCGATCCCCGGCTGCTCGAGACCTACGCCAAGCTGGGCATCCCGCTGAGTGAGCAGAAGGTGCTGGCCGGGGTGGCGGTGGACGCCATCTTCGACTCGGTGTCGGTGGGCACCACCTACAAGGCGTCGCTGGCGGAGCAGGGCATCATCTTCTGCTCCTTCTCCGAGGCGGTGCGGGAGCACCCCGACCTGGTGCAGAAGTACCTGGGCTCGGTGGTGCCGGCGAGCGACAACTTCTTCGCTGCGCTCAACTCGGCGGTGTTCTCCGACGGCTCCTTCGTGTACGTGCCGAAGGGCGTCCGCTGCCCCATGGAACTCTCGACCTACTTCCGGATCAACGAGGCGAACACCGGCCAGTTCGAACGGACGCTGATCGTGGCCGACGAGGGGGCGCACGTGAGCTACCTCGAGGGCTGCACCGCGCCCAGGCGGGACGAGAACCAGCTGCACGCCGCGGTGGTGGAGCTGGTGGCGCTCGAGGGGGCCACCATCAAGTACTCTACGGTGCAGAACTGGTATGCCGGCGACGACCAGGGGGTCGGCGGGATCTACAACTTCGTGACCAAGCGCGCCAAGGCGGCGGCCCGGGCCAAGGTCTCCTGGACCCAGGTGGAGACCGGCTCGGCGATCACGTGGAAGTATCCCAGCGTGATCCTGCAGGGCGACGACTCGGTGGGCGA
>CAZWXD010000031.1:0-23736 GCA_964638035.1 uncultured Gemmatimonadaceae bacterium
CGCCGTGGAGGCGCAGAAGCTGCTGGGCGTTTCACTCGAGGGGAGTGTTGGATGAGCATGCTGGAGGTGAAGGACCTCACGGCCACGGCCGGGGACAAGGAGATCCTGCGGGGTGTCTCGCTCACGGTGAACCCGGGCGAGGTGCACGCGATCATGGGCCCGAACGGCTCGGGGAAGAGCACGCTGGCGCAGGTGCTGGCGGGACACCCGGCCTACGAGGTCACCGGTGGCCAGGTCCTGTTCGAGGGCGAGGACCTGCTCGAGCTGGACCCGGAGGAGCGCGCCTGGAAGGGCATCTTCCTGGCCTTCCAGTACCCGGTGGAGATCCCCGGCGTCACCAACGCCTACTTCCTGCGGGCGGCCTACAACGAGCAGCGGAAGGCGCGCGGCCTGGACGAGGCCGACCCCATGGACTTCCTCGACATCCTGGAGGAGAAGCTCAAGGTGGTGGAGTGGGGCCCGGAGATCATGTCCCGCTTCGTGAACCATGGCTTCTCCGGCGGCGAGAAGAAGCGGAACGAGATCCTGCAGATGGCCGTGCTGGAGCCGCGCCTCGCCATCCTCGATGAAACCGACTCGGGGCTCGACATCGACGCCCTGCGGATCGTGGCCGGCGGCGTGAACAAGCTGCGCCGCCCCGACAACGCCACCATCGTGGTGACGCACTACCAGCGCCTCCTCAACTACATCGTGCCCGACTTCGTGCACGTGCTGGCCAATGGCCGGATCGTGAAGTCGGGGGGCAAGGAACTGGCGCTCGAGCTGGAGGCGCGGGGGTACGAGTGGGTGGAGGACCGGGCGGCCGGGGGGAGCGGCACGGAGCAGCGGCCGATGACCGCGGCGGGGACGGCACGGTGACCATCGTGGCATCGCCGCCGGTGCCGCGGGCCGCACCGGCCTGGCTGGCGGCCCTCCGGCAGCGGGGCGCCGGTCGCTTCGCCGAGCTCGGCTACCCGACCACGCGGGATGAGGACTGGCGGTTCACGCCGGTGACCCCGATCGCGGAAGCGACCTGGCGGACGGCGGAGCGGGTCGATGGGGTGGAGAAAGCTGGGCTGGTCGAGCGCTTCGGCTTCGGCCGGGGTGAGTGGCCGCTGCTCGTGTTCGTCAACGGCGTGCATGCACCCGAGCTGTCGGGTGGCGACCTGCCCGATGGCGTCCGCGTGCTGACCCTGCGTGAGGCCCAGGCTTCCCTGCCCGAACTCGAGCGCCACCTGGGCCAGGTGGTGCCGGTCGATGCCACGCCGTTCGTGGCCGAGAACACCGCACACCTCGACGACGGGGCCGTGGTGCACGTGGCGCCGCGCACCGAGTCGGCGCACCCGGTGCACCTGATGTTCGTCACCGCGGGCGACGCCGCGGGAACCGTCACCCGTCCGCGGGTGCTGCTGCTGGTGGGGCGCGAGGCGCGGGTGTCGCTCATCGAGAGCTATGTCACCCTGGCCGACGCCCGGTACCTGACCAATGCCGTCACCGAGGTGCTGGTGGCGGAGGGCGCCTGGGTGGAGCACACCCGCGTGCAGCGCGAGAGTGAGCAGGCCTGTCACATGGGCATGACCTGGGTCCACCAGGCTCGCGACAGCCACTACCGGAACTTTGTCTTCGACTCGGGCGGGGCCATTGCCCGGCACGACCTCTCCTGCCGCCTGGGCGCCGCCAACACCGAGGCGCTGATGTATGGCCTCTACCTGGGCCGCGCCGAGCAGCTGGTGGACAACCACACCACCATCTATCACGACCATCCCAACTGCCGGAGCTGGGAGGTCTACAAGGGCGTGCTCGACGACCGGAGCCACGGGGTGTTCAACGGGAAGATCCTGGTGACGCCCGAGGCCCAGAAGACCGACGCCAAGCAGACCAACCGGGCGTTGCTCCTCTCCGACACCGCCCGGGTGGACACCAAGCCGCAGCTCGAGATCTTCGCGGACGACGTGAAGTGCACCCACGGTGCCACGGTGGGCTTCCTCAACGACCAGATGCGCTTCTACCTCCGGAGCCGCGGCATCTCCCGCGAGGCCGCCGACAAGCACCTGACCTACGCCTTCTGCGCCGAGGTGATGGCTGAACTGGCCCAGGAGTCGGTGCGCCTGGAGCTGGACGCGCTGGTGCGCGAGCGGGTCGGGGTATGAGCGAAGGCGGCCAGGCGATCGGGCGATCGGGCGTTCAGGAAGGCGCGCAGGGGGATACCGTGCCGGGCGTCAGGGCGCCTGCACGTCCTCACCTCCTCACGCCCGAGCGTCCGGGCGTCCGCGGCCAGTTCCCGGTCTTCGCCATCCACCCCAACCTTGCCTACCTCGATTCGGCGGCATCGACCCAGCGTCCGCAGCGGGTGATTGACCGGTTGGCCCGCTTCTATGCCGCGGAGAACGCCAACATCCATCGTGGCGTGTATGAGCTGAGCGCCGAGGCGACGGCGGCCTACGATGCGGCACGGGCCACCGTGGCGCGGTTCATCGGGGCGGCGAGCGTGCGCGAGGTCGTCTTCACGCGCGGCACCACCGAGTCGATCAACCTGGTGGCGCAGGCCTGGGGGCCGCAGCACCTCCGTGCCGGTGACGAGATCCTGGTCACGGAGATGGAGCACCACAGCAACTGGGTGCCGTGGCAGATGCTGGCCCAGCGCACCGGAGCCACGCTTCGCGCCGTGCCGGTGACCCCACAGGGCGAGCTCGACCTCAAGGCGCTGGAGCAGGCACTCGCGGCCGGCCGGACACGCCTCCTCGCGGTGACGCAGGCATCCAATGTGCTCGGCACGGCGAATCCCATCGCCCGCATCTGCCAGCTGGCCCACGATGCCGGCGCCATCGTGGTGGTGGACGCAGCACAATCCGTCGGCTACGGCCTGGCCAACGTGGCTGCCCTGCACTGCGACTTTCTCGCCTTCTCCGGCCACAAGGTCTTTGGTCCATTCGGCATCGGCGTGCTCTGGGGCCGCGAGTCCCTGCTCGATGCGATGCCGCCGTGGCAGGGCGGCGGCGGGATGATCGAGCGCGTGAGCCTGGAGCGCACCACCTGGGCCGAGCTGCCGATGAAGTTCGAGGCGGGCACGCCGCCGGTGGCCGACGCGATCGCCCTGGCCGAAGCGCTGGACTTCATCACTGACCTGGGCGTCGAGCACGTGCGCGCCCATGGCGCCACCCTCCTGGCCGAAGCGTCGGCGCGGCTCGGGGCGATTCCCGGCATCACGCTGTACGGCCAGGCGCGCGAACGCGTCCCCGTGCTCACCTTCACCCTGGATGGCGTGCACCCGCACGACATGGGCACCGTGCTCGACGAAGATGGTGTCGCCATCCGGGCCGGCCATCACTGCGCCCAGCCGCTCATGCGGCGCCTCGGCGTGCCGGCCACGGCGCGGGCATCCTTCAGCGTGTACAACACCCCCGACGACGTGGACGCCCTGGCCCGCAGCGTGGAACGGGCCCGGCGCCTCCTGGCCTGATGACCTCCACCAGCGAGCTGTACCAGGGCGTCATCCTGGAGCACAATCGCGCCCCCAGGAACTATGGGCCCATCGAGGGTGCCCGCCACGCTGCCGGATACAATCCGCTCTGCGGCGACGAGGTCACCGTCTGGCTCGAGCTCGACAACGACGTGGTGAAGGATGTCCGCTTCGAGGGAAAGGGCTGTGCCCTCTCCCGCGCCTCGGCGTCCCTCATGACCACCGCCGTGAAGGGCAAGACCCGCGCGGAGGTGGAGGCCCTGCTGGGCCGGTTCCACGACCTGGTGACCGGCAAGCTGGCCCCGGAGGCGGCGACCAGCGTGCCCGCCAAGCTCCGGGTCTTCGAGAACGTGGCACACTTCCCGGTCAGGGTGAAGTGCGCCACCATGGCCTGGCATGCGCTCAGGGAAGCGATGAAGGGGTGACGCCCTGACGTCATGACGTCAGGACGTCAGGGAACAGGGAACAGGACTTCAATACGAGGTGAGTGAATGCCGTACCCGGAACAGATGGTCAAGCCCATGCGCGACGAGATGGTCGCCATGGGCGCCCGTGAACTCAAGACCGTGGCCGAGGTGGACGCCGCGCTGGGCGACCAGCAGGGCACCACGCTCGTGTTCGTGAACTCGGTGTGCGGTTGTGCGGCGGGCAACGCGCGGCCGGCACTCCGGTACGCGCTGGAGAAGGCGCCCCGCCCGGACCAGGTGGTGACGGTGTTCGCCGGCCAGGACCTGGAGGCCACGGCGCGCGCCCGGCAGTTCTTCGCAGACTACCAGCCGAGCTCCCCGTCGGTCGCCCTCTTCAAGGACGGCGAGGTGGTGCACTTCGTCCATCGCCACCAGATCGAGGGCGAGAACCCCCAGGTGGTGGCCGCGAACCTCATCGGCGCACTGGAGAAGCATGCCGGCGCCGCGAAGTCCTGAGGCTGCGATGGGCGCGCACGGTTCGACGGGCCATGTGTTCCATCCGGGTCACGAGGAGCTGCATGGCGTCACCGTGGTGGTGACGGGGCATTCAGGGACAACCTGGGTGGGCCGGTACCACGAGCGGAACGACCGGGGGATCCTGCTCAACGATGTGGGGATTCATGACCCCGCTGGTGAAGTGACGCGGGAACAGTTCATCGGCAGGATCCTCAAGTTCGGGGTGCCGGTGAACCAGCGACACGTGGTGGTGCCGAACGACGAGGTCGCGACACTCGGAAGGCTGTCCGAACTCGGCTGATCCCCGGGGCACCTGGGCTGGCGGTACGCGTGCTCGGATGCCCCTCGTTTCACCCTGCACCGAAACCTCTGCAACATCTCTGGCGTAGGATCGGCGTTCCGATTCTATCCCGGAGCCCGCATGTACCAGGATGCAATCCAGCTGGACGGGGTCACCAAGCGATTCGCCGGTCACACGGCGGTGCGGAGCCTCTCGCTTAGCATCCCGCGCGGCGGAATCTTCGGGCTGCTGGGCCCCAATGGCGCCGGCAAGAGCACCAGCATCCGGATGATGCTGAGCATCATCCTCCCCGACGAGGGTCGCATCACCCTGTTCGGCGGCGCGCGGGCGAGCCGCGACCTCTCCATGCGGATCGGCTACCTCCCCGAGGAGCGCGGGCTCTACCGCAAGATGAAGGTGGGCGAGCACCTCACCTTCCTGGGTGAAGTGAAGGGCCTCAGGCGGTCGCGGGCGCTCGAGCTCACGAAGCACTGGCTTGCCCGGCTCGGCCTGTCCGACTGGGCCGACAAGCGGGTCGAGGACCTCTCCAAGGGCATGCAGCAGAAGGTGCAGTTCATCGGCGCACTGCTGCACGAGCCGGAACTGGTGATTCTCGACGAGCCGTTCGCCGGGCTCGACCCGGTGAATTCCAAGGTGATGCGCGACGTGGTGGTGGAGGTGGCTCGCGAGGGGCGCACCGTGCTGTTCTCGACGCACATCATGGAGCAGGCGGAGAAGATGTGCGATCGCGTGGCGATCATCGCCCGGGGTGAGAAGGTGGTGGACGGGACCCTGGCCGAGGTGCGCCGCAGCGGCGGGGGCCGGCACGTCGCCCTGGCCTTCCACCGGAACAAGGACGCGGCCGTGCGCGTGCTGGGCGACCGTGCGCTCGTCTCCCGGGTCGACGACTTCGGCGCCAGTGCGGAAGTGCGGCTGGCGGAGGGCGCCGAGGGCGATGCCCTGCTGGCGGCCCTGGTGGCGGCGGGTGTGGGGATCACGCGGTTCGAGGTGGTGGAGCCATCGCTGCACTCGGTGTTCGTCTCGCTGGTGGGCGCCGACGCCGCGTCCGCGCCGGCGCAGGAGGTCGCATGAACAAGGTCCTGGCCGTGGTGCGGCGTGAGTTCCTGGAGCGGGTCCGGACGCGCGCCTTCCTCATCAGCACCCTGCTCTTCCCCGTGTTGATGGTGGCCGCCTTTGCCGTGCCCATCCTGCTCGAGCAGCGGGCAACGGCGCCCAAGCGCATCGCGGTGGTTGATGGCGCCAGCGGCGACGTGGGATCGCAGGTCGCCGATGCGCTGAGCAGCTCCCGGCGCGAGGGGAGCGAGGGTGCGCCCGGCCCGCTGCGGTACGCCATCACCCGGGTGGCGGCAGAAGGCAGGGTTGTGGCGGTGCGCGATTCCCTGGTGGCCCTCACGGGGGTGTCCGGCCTGGCGCAGGGCTTCGATGGGGTCCTCGTCCTGGACGACGAGAAGGTGGCGACCGGCAGGATCCCCTACCTCGGCGTGAACGTGAGCAGCCCCGGTGACATGCGGCAGCTGGAACGCGTGCTGCAGGCCACGCTCCGGATCGAGCGGCTCAAGCGCGCCGGGGTGGATCCCTACCTGGCAATGCCGGCGCTCAGGGACGTCGACCTCCGCACGGAGAAGGTGGCCGCGGGCAAGCTGACCGGCGACTCGGGTGGCACGTCCTTCATCCTCGCGTACATCATGGGATTCCTGCTCTACTTTGCCATGCTCCTCTACGGCAGCCAGGTGCTGACCTCGGTGGTCGAGGAGAAGGGCAGCCGCATTGCAGAGGTCCTGGTGTCGAGCCTCTCGCCGTTCCAGATGCTGCTGGGCAAGGTGCTGGGCGTCGGGGCGGCGGGCCTCACCCAGCTGGGGATCTGGGGTGGCACCGCCATGCTGCTCACCACGTTCCGGGTGCAGTTGGGGCACCTGTTCGGGGCGTCGCCCCAGGCCATCGCCGCCATCCGCCTCCCGGAGATCCAGCCGAGCCTCCTGGTGGTCTTCCTGCTCTTCTTCGTGCTGGGGTTCCTGCTCTATGCCGCGGCATACGCGGCGGTGGCGGCCTTGTGCAACTCCACCCAGGAGGCGCAGCAGGCGAACGCGCCCATCACGATCTGCATCATGGCGGGCTTCTTCGCCATGTTCTCGCTGTTCAACGAGCCGAGCGGGACGCTGGCCCGCACCCTGAGCCTGTTGCCGATCACGTCACCATTCGTGGTGCCGGTGCGGTACTCCCTTGCCCCGATCCCGCTGCCTGAGCTGCTGCTCTGCATCCTGCTGCTGGTGGCGGGCGTGGTGCTGGTCACCTGGGTGGCAGGCCGGATCTACCGCGTGGGGATCCTCATGTACGGGAAGCGCCCGAAGTTCTCGGAGGTCTGGCGCTGGGTGCGGGCGTCATAGGCGTTCACGCGGAGGACGATTCACACGGAGGAACGGAGGAACGGAGGAACGGAGGTTCACGGAGGGACTCGTCGCAATTGACCATCGAATCCACACCCACTAATGCAACTGATTGATTTGTGGGTGTGGAATCGGCGCTTCGGCTGCGCTGGGCGCCCTCCGTGAACCTCCGTTCCTCCGTTCCTCCGTGTGAATCGCACCTCTGTGAATCGCACCTCTGTGAATCACACCTGTGTGAGGCCAGCAGCCCCCCGCCTGAACCACGTCATCTGTCCCCGAGCACAGCCAGGCACTCCAGTTCCATCCGGGCGCCGAGGGCCAGGCCGGAGGTCCCGAAGGCGCTCCGGGCCGGGAAGTGCTCCGGGAAGAAGGTCACGTACACCTCATTCATCTTCCCCCACTCTGCCATGTCAGCCAGCATCACGGTGCACTTCACCACGTTGTTCATGGTGGCGCCGTGCCGGGCCAGGGTTGCCTTGATGTTCTCCAGTGCCTGTGTGGTCTCGGGGCCGATGCCCCCGGCGACCAGCTTGCCGGTGCTGTCGACGCCGATGTCGCCAGACAGGTAGAGCATCTCGCCCACGCGCACCGCCTTCGAGAATGGCAGGGTGCGTCCCTCGACGGGAAAGAACTCGACATGTGCTGCGGAGGCGGCTTGCGTGGGGGCTGAAGGCGCCGGCCCGGGAGTGCTGCATCCGGCGATGAGGATGAGGCCCTGGATCGAGATGGCGCGTACGGAACTCATGGGCGGCTCGGCGCTGGGGGTGGCGGCTGGGTCGCTGCGGGCTGCAGGCCCAGGTCCGGGAGGGTGGTGATGCGCACCCACTCGCGGAAGAAGGGATTCTCGAAGGCGTAGCCTGTTCGCGTGGGCATGCGCACCAGGCGGCCGGTGGCCACCAGGCCACGCGCGCTGTTGGTGGCAGTACCGCTCGAGCGGAGGGCGAACCGGAGGATGGACGCCGCGGTGGTGAGGCCGGCTTCATCGGCAGCCACCGCGCGGAGCACGTTCTGCTGGTGCGGCGTGCACTGGTCCCAGAGGGCGCGAAGCAGGGTGTCCTGCTCCAGGATCATCTCGGTGATGGCGAGGTGCGCGTCGCCCGCATCGGCGGTTCCCCGCTCGCGCGCGAGGGCCCAGGCCTTCCGGGCGAGCGCGATCACGTCACGGGTCCTGGGCCCTGCCAGCTCGATCGCCTCGGCACCCAACCCATGGGCAATGACCCCGTGCCGCGCGAGTTCCTCGTCGATCCATCGACCCAGGTGGTCCGGCGGGATGTCTCCAACCGTGAGGAGCTCCAGTTGTCCGTGCAGGGGGTGGTCGGCGCTGAGCGTCTGCTGCACGAAGCCGTCGGATGAGGTGGACAGGATGTAGCCCACGTTCGTGTGCCGTTCCATGGCAGAGCGGAGCTGGGCGAGTATCGCGACGCCGCCCAGGTTCACGAGCTCGTGCGCCTCGTCGAGGACGACGGCGATCGTGGTGCCGTGATCGCGTGCGAGTGCGTTCACGGCATCGAGGACCTCCAGCAGGGTGTCGCGCTGCCTGTCGGGTGCACTGCTCCTTAGCGACAGCTCGAAGCTCGGGATGATGAGGCCAGTGGCGGTGTCGGGCGAAAAAGTGAGCACCGCGCGAAGCCGGCGCACGAACTCGTTCGCGGTATCACGCCAGCGCGTGCGGAGCGCGCGCGTGGCGGCCTCCATCACGCGGTTGGCGAGATCAACGGGTGATGACGCGGTGGAAAGATCGGCGAGAAATGCCGCGGACCCATCGTCGTGTGCCCTGCGGATGGCGCGCAGGAGAAGGGCGGTCTTTCCCATGCGCCGCGGGCCGTGCACCAGGAGGCGGGTGTCGGGAGAGGCGATTGCTGAGCGGAGGCGTTGGAGCTCGTCGGCGCGGTCGGTGAAGGCCCCAGGTCCGAATGGCATGTCCATAGACACACTGATATTACTGTACATTCACACACTGTGCAATTGCACAGTAGCACGTTTCACGTGAAACGGTGGAATGGTGGGATGGTGCTGGTCAACACAGAGGAAACGAAGGGAACGGAGGATCAACGGAGGGTTCCGTGAGCGGCTCGGAGTATGGTCACGTCGTCTTGGTCTACTTGGTGACTTGGTAGGGCGGCAAGGGGGGTAGGGGCGACAGGAGCGAAGGATGGGCGCCAGTAGTTCGGGCCAGGGTTCCGTGTTCCAGTGTATGCGTTCAGGTACGTGGACGGCTTGGGTTAGCCGAGGAATGAGATCTGGGGTGAGTTCGCACGGAGGAACGGCCGGGAACGGAGGCAACGGAGGATTCCAGTCAGGCCAGGCGTCATGGTGGTTGCCGGGCGATAGTACGTCCGCCGTGCTTCCGTTGGCAGCTGCCGCACCTCCCCGGGGACCAACCCATCCACGGATCCCTCCGTGTCCCTCCGTGTCTCTCCGTTCCCCTCGGTTCCTCCGTGTGAACCAGAAACGGGACTTTCCCAACCGGCACCGCCTTGTCTGCGTGCACTCCAATGGCTGCGGGCGCACCTCCCTGGGGGCCCACCCATCCACGGATCCCTCCGTGTCCCTCCGTTCCCCTCGGTTCCTCCGTGTGAACCAGAAACGGGACTTTCCCAACCGGCACCGCCTTGCCTGCGTGCACTCCAATGGCTGCGGCCGCACCTCCTTGGGGGCCCACCCATGCACGGATCCCTCCGTGTTCCACCGTTCCCCTCCGTTCCTCCGTGTGAACCTCACGAAACCCGAGGCACGCTCACGGAGGCTGTTGCACGTGAAACGATGCTGGTCACCCACCAGGACCGGAACATTGTCCGCTAACGTACCCGGCGTATATTGAGTGCCGGATCGCTTCACCTACCACATCTCCGATCCGCGTGTTAGCACGTAACTTATTATATAACAACGAGTTACGAAGATGGGTCGAGTCATCGCGATCGCCAACCAGAAGGGCGGCGTCGGTAAGACCACTACCGCCGTCAACCTCTCTGCTTCCCTCGCCATCGCCGAGCGACGAGTCCTGCTCATCGATGCCGACCCCCAGGGAAACGCCACCAGCGGGGTCGGACTCGTCAAGCAGGAGCTGACCCGCTCGCTCTACGATGTGATGGTGGATGGCGCCCCCGCCACTGATGTCATCGTGCGCGATGGGTTGATCCCCTGGCTGCATGTGCTGCCCGCCACGCAGGACCTCGTCGGGGCAGAACTGGAGCTGGTTGACCGCCCCGGCCGCGAGACCGCACTCCGCCGCGGCATCGAAGACGTGCGCGATGACTACGACTTCATCGTCATCGACTGCCCGCCATCGCTCGGCCTGCTCACGCTCAACGTGCTCACCGCTGCCGACGGGGTCATCATCCCGATCCAGTGCGAGTACTACGCACTCGAGGGGATCTCGCAGCTCATCAACACTGTGCGACTGGTCCAGCAGAACTTCAACCCCGACCTCGCCCTCGATGGCGTGCTCCTCACCATGTACGACGCACGGCTCAACCTCTGCCGCCAGGTCGCCGAAGACGCCAAGGAGTACTTCGGCGAGCAGGTCTTCCGCACCGCGATCCCGCGCAACGTGCGCCTCGCGGAAGCGCCCAGCTTCGGCAAGCCGATCCTCTTGTACGACGTGCAGTCGGTTGGCGCACGGAGCTACCTGGCGGTGGGGCAGGAGATCATGCGGCGGAAGAAGCGGAAGGGCGGAGAGGTCGAGGGCGGAGCAGGCGCGGGTGGTGATGGCGGTGAGAGCGGTGAGGCTGCTGTCGCTGTTCCTGCCGCTGTCCCTGCTGCTCCCGTCCACCACCCGGACGTCGAGTCATGAGCGACAAGCGCCTTGGCCGCGGCCTCGAGGCCCTGCTCGGCCCGGTGAACCGGGAACAGGCCGCCGCGAGTGGCGCGCTGCGCGACCTGCCCGTCACGTCCATCCGCCCCAACCCGCTGCAGCCGCGCACGACCTTCAACGAGGGTGAGCTCGCCGAGCTGGCGAGTTCCATCGAGGCCTCCGGGCTCCTGCAGCCCGTGGTGGTGCGGCCCAGCGACGGCGGCTACGAACTCATCGCCGGCGAGCGACGCTGGCGCGCAGTGCAGCGACTGGGCTGGCGCACGGTCCCCGCCGTGGTGCGCGAGGTGGACGACCGCACCCTCCTGACGCTCGCCCTGATCGAGAACCTTCAGCGCGACGACCTCTCCGCGATCGACGAGGCCCAGGGCTACCAGCGCCTCATCAGCGAGTTCGACCTGTCGCAGCAGGAAGTGGCGCGGCTGGTGGGTCGTGACCGCTCGACCGTCGCCAATACCCTCCGCCTCCTGAAGCTGCCCAGGGCAGTGCAGGCGCTGGTGCATGACGGGTCCCTCTCCGAGGGGCACGCCCGGGCACTGCTGGGGGTGGAGAACGGCGCCGTGCTGGAGCGGCTCGCACGCGACGCCGCAAGTGGCGGCTGGTCGGTGCGCGAGGTGGAGGCCAGGGTCCGCGGCACTGCCCCCACGCCGCGGCGTGCGGCGCCGGCGGCGGCACGGCCGCTCCCGCCCGATGCCCAGCGCGTGCAGGACGCCCTGCGCGAGCGGCTCGCCACTGACGTGCGGGTCACCGCCAGGCGCCGCGGGCGCGGCCAGGTGAGTATCAGCTACTACTCGAACGACGACCTCTCCCGGCTGCTCGAGATCATCCTCGGCCGGCCCTTCGACGGATGAAGCGCGAGGGCAGGCACGTCACCATCCTGGTGCAACCGGATGGTGCCCTCGAGGCGCGCACCATCCGCGTGCCCCGCTGGGGGCTGCGCGCCGCCATGGCTGCCGCGGTGGCGATCGTGGTGCTGCTCGTCCTCCTCCTCCTCACCTACGGTCCCGTGGTGCGGGCCGCGCTCCGCGTTCCGCTCCTGGAGCGGCAGGTGGAGCGGCTCGAGACCGACAATGCAAGGATCCGCGAACTCGCCGCCGCGCTGGACTCGCTGGAGCGGCACTACAACCAGGTGCGCACCATGCTGGGCGGCGACCTGGTGCCGAGCCTGGCCAAGGTGAGCTCCACCCTGCCGGTGGCGCCGCCCATCGAGGCCGGGAGCACCAGGCGCATCGCCTTTCCCGAGGGCCCCACGGCGCCGGCATTCTGGCCGCTGGATGACCCGAGCTACGTGACCCGCGGACAGGCCCAGGCCGGCCCCGACGGCCCGCATGAGGGCGTCGACATCGCCGTCGCCACCGGGAGCATCGTGCGGGCCGTGGGCGGCGGGACGGTGACTGATGCCGGGGACGATCCCCAGTACGGGCTCTTCATCGTGATGCAGCACCCCGGTGGGTACCAGGCGCTGTACGGGCACCTCTCGCGGATCGTCGTCGCGAAGGGCCAGGTGGTGGCACCGGGCGAAGTGATCGGGCTCGCCGGTAACACCGGCAGGTCCAGCGCGCCGCACCTGCACCTCGAGATCAAGCTCGATGGCAAGGCCATCGATCCACTCACGCTCGTGAAACAGGAGGGTTGATGTCGATCTTCTCCGGCGCGGCCAAGGAGGGCGGGGAGAACAACCCGCGCCGGCGCGCCACCGACCTCATGCCGTTGTCGATCGTGGCGCACGACCTCCACGTGACCGGCGACCTGCAGGCGGAAGGGGTCGTGAAGGTGGAAGGCAGGGTGAAGGGAACCATTCGCGCCGGGAACCAGATCCTCGTGGCCCCGGGCGCCCTGGTGGAAGGCGACCTGCACACCAAGGAGGCAGTTATCGGCGGCCAGGTGCAGGGAACGATTCACGCCACCGAGCGGGTGGAACTGCAGCCCACTGCCGTGGTGGGCGGCGACATCCAGACGCAGCGCATCGCGATCCAGGAGGGCGCGCGCGTCACGGGCGAGGTGCGGATGGACGAGGCCCCCGCGGCGGAAGAGTGATGGTGCGGGCCAGGTGGGCCACGGCCGCGGGGTTGGTGCTCCTCGCGGCCTGCAGCGCCGGGAAGAAGGCCGACACCCTGCGGGTGGGGCTCATCACCCCGGGCTCCATCACCGACGCCGCCTGGAACTCCGGCGCCTACAGGGGCCTCGAGGCCATCCGCGACTCGCTTGGCCTGGCCGTGAGCCACGTGGAGGCGCGGACGCCGGCGGCGCAGGAGGAGGCGCTCCGGGCCTATGCCGCGCAGGGCTACCGGCTCGTCTTTGCGCACGGCTACGAGTTCCAGCTCCCGGCCGAGCAGGTGAGCCTGGAGTATCCCAACACCTTCTTCGTCGTGACGTCGGGCTCCCGGCTGGCCGCGAATGTCTCGCCGCTCATCTTCCGCCTGGAGGAGGCGAGCTACCTGGCCGGCATGGCGGCTGGGGCGCTCACCCGGTCGAACCGGATCGGGTTCGTGGGCGGCGTGGAACTGCCGCCGGTGCGCGCGGCGTACGAGGGGTGGGAGGCCGGTGCCAGGGCGGTGAACCCGAAAGTGCAGTCGCGCGTCACCTACCTCAACAACTGGGATGATGCCGCGCTGGGGCGCGAGGCCGCCCTCGCGCTGATTCGCGAGCGGGTGGACGTCTTCCACCACAACGCCGACGCGGCGGCCCTGGGGGTGTTCCAGGCGGCGCGGGAACATCCCGGTGTGCTCGTGTTCGGGGCCAACAACGACCAGGCGTCACTCGCCCCCGAGATCGTTCCCGGGTCGGCGGTGATCGACCTGCCGCACGCCCTGATGCTGGTGGCGCGCGAGGTGAAGGACAACCACTTCACGCCGCGACTGGTGGCGTTCGGGCTCGACAGCAACGTGGTGCGCTACGTGCCCAATCCCGCCTTTGCATCGCGCCTGCCCGCGGGGCTCAGTGCACGCATCGCGGCAGCGCAGGACTCGATCATCAAGGGCACGCTCAGGGCGGCGCTTCGCCCGGCGCAGATGCAGGCCCTGCACCCGAACCGCACCGCGAAGGTGCCGGGAGGCGGCTGAGTGACGCGTGCAGTCCCGCTGGATGAGGTGGTGACGTGGCTCGATGAGTACCTGCGTGTCCGAGAGGTGCCCGATGCGTCGGGTGCGCTCAATGGACTGCAGGTGGAGAACAGCGGGCAGGTTGACCGGGTGGTCGCCGCCGTTGATGCCTCCCAGGCCACGATCGATGGGGTGGCGCAGGAGGTCGCGCGGAGCGGTGGACGCCCCCTCCTGCTGGTGCACCACGGCCTCTTCTGGGACGGGAACCTCCCTGTCACCGGGCGCCGCTACCGGCGGCTCCGCGCACTCATGGCCCGCGACATCGCGCTCTACTCGGCGCACATCCCGCTCGACCTGCATCCCGAGGTGGGGAACAACGCGGTGCTGGCACGGATGCTGGGGCTCGAGGTGAAGGGCACCTTCGGCGAGCACCGGGGCGTGGCGATCGGCACCTGGGGCCTGGCTCCTGCCGGGCTCCGCACGCGGGACGCCGTGGTGGCGAAGCTGGGCGAACTGCTCAGCCTGGCCACGCCGCCGCGGCTCATCCCGGGCGGGCCGGACGAGGTCACGCGCATCGGCATCATCACCGGTGGTGCCGGCACCTCGGTGGGCGAGGCACGGGCCGCAGGGCTCGACATGTTCATCACCGGTGAGGGGCCGCACCACTCCTACTTCGATGCCATGGAGCTCGGCGTCAACGTGGTGCACGCAGGGCACTATGCCACCGAGACGGTCGGGGTGCGCGTCCTTGCCGAGCGGCTGGGCAACCGCTTCGGGATTCCCTCCTCGTTTCACGACCATCCCACCGGCATGTGAACACGTCCGCCCCGCTGCTCGCCCTGCGCGAGGTCAGCAAGCGGTTCGGGCCGGTCGGGGCGCTCCGGAAGGCAAGTCTCGAGGTGGCGCCCGGCGAGGTGGTGGCGCTCCTCGGTGAGAACGGCGCCGGCAAGTCCACCCTCATGCACATCGCCGCCGGGATGCTGCGCCCCGATGCCGGTGAGATCCTGCTGGACGGCACGCCTCGCACCTTCCAGTCGCCCCGCGACGCACGCCGGGCAGGCATCGGGATGGTGCACCAGCACTTCACCGCCATCCCGGCCCTCACCGTGGGCGAGAACATTGCGCTCGCCGCAGGATGGTCCGTGCGGCCCGGCCAGGTGGCCCGGCGCACGCTGGAGCTGACCGAGCGACTTGGCCTTCCACTCGACCCGTCCGCCAGGGCAGGCACCCTGCCCGTGGCGCTGCTCCAGCGGCTCGAGATCGTGAAGGCGCTCGCCACCGAGGCACGCGTCCTCCTGCTCGACGAACCCACTGGCGTGCTGGCGCCGCAGGAAGTGGATGACCTGCTGGCGCGGGTGCGGGAGCTGGCAGCGGCCGGCCGCGGGGTCGTGCTCATCACCCACAAGCTGGATGAAGCGCTGCAGGTGGCCGACCGGGTCGTGGTATTGCGCGAAGGGCAGGTCGTGCTCGATGCGATCGGGGCGACCGAGGCCGGCCTGGCGAGTGCCATGATCGGCGGCGACATGGAGCCAGCGACGAAGGCGGGGCAGGCGGAGGGTGCGGCCAGCAGGCCGGAGGCCGTGCAGGCGCGGCAGGTGGTGGTGCGAGTGGATGGGCTGGTGGTGGGGAGCCGGAGCACCGGCCTCGCGGTGCGGGGCGTGTCGCTCGAGGTGCGCGCAGGGGACATCATCGCCATCGCGGGCGTGGCCGGCTCGGGGCAGCGGGAGTTGCTGCGGGCGCTGGTCGGCCTGGTGCCCGTGCGTGAGGGTACCCGCACGGTGCAGGAGCCGGTGGTGTTCATTCCCGAGGATCGCACCACCGAGGCGCTCCTTCCCGATCTCGACCTGACACACAACCTGGTGCTCGGCATGGGCCGCACCGCACCCTGGGTGCACCGCGGCTGGCTCGACTGGCGTGCCGCCGGGGATCGCACCGAGGCGCTGGCGGCCGAGTTCAACGTGCGGACACCCTCCGTGGCGCTCCACGCCGGGCAGTTGAGCGGCGGCAACCAGCAGAAGCTGGTGATCGCCCGGGCGCTGGCGCGTGATCCCGCCGTGCTGGTGGCCGAGAACCCGACCCGCGGCCTCGACATCCGCGCGACGGAGGTAGTGCACCGGCACCTGCGCGAGGCGGCCGCCCGGGGCGTGGCCGTGCTGGTGTACTCGAGTGACCTCGACGAGGTGCTGGCGCTGGGGCAGCGGGTGCTGGTCATGGTGCGCGGCACCCTGGTGCAGATGCCGGCGGGGTCGGGTCGGCTGCATGTTGGCCGGACGATGGTGGGCGCCGCATGAGGTTCCGCATCGGCGGCCTGCTGGCGGCGGGCGGGGCGCTGGGCGCGGGGCTCCTCGTCCTCGTGCTCTTTTTTCAGGTGAGCGGCTATGACCCCGTGGCCGCGCTGCAGGCGATGTGGGATGGCGCCTTCGGGAGCTGGTACGCCTTCACCTCGGGGACGCTGGTTCGCGCCACGCCACTCATCCTCATCGGGCTGGGCTTTGCCCTGGGCCTGCGGGCGGGCGTGCTCAACATCGGCGGCGAGGGCCAGTTCTACGCGGGGGCAGTGGGCGCCACCTGGGCAGGCCTGCACGTCGCGGGATGGCCGCCGGTCCTCGCCGTGGCCCTGGCGCTCACGGCGGCCGCCGCCGCTGGCGCCCTGTGGATGCTGGTGCCGGCCTGGCTGCGCCTGCGGTTCGGCGTGCTGGAGGTGATCAGCACGCTGCTGCTCAACTTCGTCGCCGAGCAGGTGGTGAGCCTGCTGGTGCAGGGACCGCTGCAGGAGTCACAGGGGATCTACCCGCAGAGCGACCCCGTGGCGCTGGCCGCGCGATTGCCGGTGCTTCCCGGCACCCGGCTGCACCTGGGCTTTGTCATTGCGATCATCGTGTGCATCGCGCTCTGGTACCTCTTCCGGCGCACCTGGTCGGGGTTCGTGCTGCAGGCCACGGGACAGGGGCCGCTCGCGGCGCAGGTCGTTGGCGGCATCAGGGTGGAGCGGGTGGCGATGTGGGCGCTGCTCGGGTCGGGTGCGTTCGCCGGCCTGGCCGGCGGCACCGAACTCCTGGGCGTGAGCTATGCGCTCTACCCCAACCTCTCGCCCGGCTACGGGTTCACCGCCATTGCCGTGGCGTTGCTTGCGCGCCTGTCACCGGTGGCCATCGTGCCGAGTGCCATTGTCTTTGGAGCGCTCGAGGCGGGCGCCGGCGCGATGCAGCGCGACGCCGGGATCCCCGCGGTGGCGGTGTACGTGGCGGAGGCGGTGGTGCTGCTCGCCGTGGTGCTGAGTCAGCGCGGCGTCACCCGGGCGCGCCAGGACGCGCTGGCTGGCGGGGCGGCATGATGGATGGCGAGGTGCTCTCCTTCCTGGCGGCGGCGCTCCGGATCGCGGTGCCGCTCCTCCTGGCGGCGCTGGGTGAGATGCTCGTCGAACGCGGCGGCGTCATCAACCTCGGCATCGAGGGTGCCATGCTCTGCGGCGCGCTGTCTGCTGCGGTGGGCGCTGCCGCGGGAGGGCCGGTGTTCGGGCTCGTGGCGGGTGCGGCGGCGGGGCTTGCCACGGCAGCGGTGTTCGCCCTGGTCGCCATCGTGGCACGCGCCGACCAGATCATCGCCGGCACGGCCGTCACCATCGGTGCCGTGGGCGTCACGGGGGCGCTCTATCGCGTGGCGTTCGGCCCGGAGGGTCCGGGGCTCACCCTTCCCACCTTCAAGCCCTCCTGGATGGGCCAGCCGTGGACCACGTGGCTGGCCCTGGCGCTCGTGCCGGTGACCTGGTGGATCCTCTTTCGCACCCACCCGGGACTCGAGCTTCGCGCGGCAGGCGAGGCTCCTGATCGCGCCCGGGCTGTCGGGGTGCGAGTGATGCGGGTGCAGGTGCTGGCGACGCTCGCGGGTGGCGCGCTGGCGGGCATGGGTGGCGCGACGCTGGTGCTGGCGGAGGTGGGCACCTTCGCCGAGCGGATGACGGCGGGCCGCGGGTTCATCGCGATTGCAATCGTGGTGCTGGGGCGCTGGCACCCGGTGGGGGTACTGGGCGCCGCGCTGCTCTTCGGGGCCGCCACCGCGCTGCAGTTTGGCCTGCAGGCCATGGGCCTCAGGATTCCCTACCAGCTCCTGCTGATGCTTCCCTATGTGCTGACCCTGGTGCTGCTGGCCGGGCTGGTGGGCCGCACCCGCGCACCCGCCGGGCTCGGGAAGCAGGCGTAGCGCCGGCGCAGCGGCCCGAGGTTGCGAGGTCGCGGCCCGGCCCGCATGTTCGTGCGGGGCCTGTGCAGCGGTACTCCACCTTGACGCGAGGATATCATGGGACTCATCACCACCCTGGTCGTCGGCCTGATCGTGGGCGCCATTGCGAAGTTCCTGATGCCGGGCAAGGACCCGGGCGGATGGGTCATCACGATCGTGCTGGGTATTGCCGGCGCCTTCGTGGGGTCGTGGCTGGGCCGGATGCTGGGGCTGTACACCGAGGGGCAGGCGGCCGGGTGGATCGCGTCGATCGTGGGTGCGATGATCCTGCTGTTCATCTACCGGCTGGTCACGAAGAACAAGGCGGCCTAGCTGTAACCGGCCCGGGACTGGCGCCGTAGGGGTTGCATCCCTACGGCGCAGGTCTCATGCTCGGCACGTTCCTCCCCAGGTCGGCCCTGGCTGCCCTCGCCCTCGCCGCAAGCTGTGGCAACGGCGACCCCGGCCCCGATCCCAGTACCCTCCGCGTCCTCTTCATCGGCAACAGCCACACCGTGGTGAACGACCTTCCGGCCATGGTGGCCGAGATGGCACGGGCCACGGGCAGGTCGCTCGAGTACCGGGTGGAGGCCCGGCCGGGCTACGGCCTGGAGGATCACTGGGCAGCGGGCACCGCACAGCAGCTCATCCGTGACCATGACTTCGACGTCGTGGTGCTGCAGCAGGGGCCGTCGTCCCTGCCGGAGTCGCAGGCCAACCTGCGCACGTGGGCAACGAAGTTCGCGGAAGTCATCATTGCCAACGGCGGGCGGCCGGCGTTCTACATGGTCTGGCCTGCGCGGGATCGTCCCGGCGACCGGGATGGAGTGCGCACGTCGTACACCAATGCAGCACAGGCGGTGGCTGGCATCCTGGCGCCGGCTGGCGAGGTGTGGCGGGAGGCGTGGCGGACCGATCCCAACCTGGCGCTGTACGACGCCGACGGGGTGCATGGGTCATTGATGGGCACCTACGCGGCGGCGCTCAGCGTGTACGGCATGCTGTTCGGGGTGTCACCAGTGGGAGTACCGGTGCTCTCTGGTATCGCCCCGGGTGCAGGGGCGCTGCTGCAGGAGTCTGCCCGGGTTGCCAACGCGACCTATGGGCGACGGTAGGGTCGTGCGAAATCGCCTCACTGCATGAGTGCCCGTTCGCGGGCGATCATCTCGCGCACCTGCTCCCGGAGGCGGGGCACGTCGGCTGTCGTCATCCCGGTCGTCTCCACCTGCTCCAGCACCCGCACCTCGGCGACTGACTTCCCCAGCTTCCAGCTCCGCTTCCGGAGTGCGGTCCCCGCCCCATGCACCACCATCGGCAGCACCGGCACCTGGGCATCGATGGCCAGCCGGAACGCGCCATCCTTGAACGGCAGCAGTTCGCCTGTCTCGGTGCGCGTGCCCTCGGGGAAGATGATCACCGACACCTTCCCCGCCAGGATCTCGCGGCACCGCTTCATGGCCGCCACCGCACTCCGTGCGGTGCCCCGCTCCACCGGGATGTCACCCGCCAGCCGCATCAGCCAGCCCAGCAGGGGGATCCGGAACAACTCCGCCTTGCTGAGCCACTTCATCTCCCACGGAAGGTGGGAGATCAGCAGGATGTCCACGAACGACTCGTGGTTCGACACCGCCACAAAGGGGCGCCTGGGGTCGGCAGGCATCTTCCCCGAGATCCGGAAGGTCCAGAGTGGGTTCAACGTTGCCATCGCCACGCCAATCTTCCGGAACATGAGCCCCACCCGGTAGCGGCCCGGGTCGGACTTGAGCGTGACCAGGCGCACCAGCCCCATGGCCGGGGCCCAGAGCACCATGCAGGCACCCAGCACGAACCACGACCAGATGGAGCAGAGCGTGATCCAGAGCTGGTTCACGCGTCGGCCCCTGCCGCAGCGGTGACTTCCCTCCGGATGACGGCGGCGAAGCCGTCCACGTCGGCCAGGGTGGTGTCGAATGACGTCATCCAGCGGACGAGGCTGGTCCGCTCGTCCCACACGTAGAACCAGTACTCGGTGCGGATGGGGAGTATCGCCGCCCGCGGGATCCGCGCGAAGACGGCGTTGGCCTCCACCGCCTGCGCAACCTCGAGGCCGGGAGTTCCCTGCACCGCATCGCGGAGCCGGCGCGCCATGGCATTGGCGTGCTGCGCCGAGCGGAGCCAGAGGTCGTCGGTGAGGAGCGCGTCGAACTGGGCGGCGAGGAAGCGCATCTTCGACATGAGGTGCATTCCCTGCTTCCGCACGAACCCGAACTGCTCGGCGCGCGTCCGGTTGGCGAACACTACCGCCTCGGCGCCGACCGCCCCGTTCTTGGTGCCACCGAACGACAGGATGTCCACGCCCGCCTGCAGGGTGAACTCGGCCACGGGCACGCCGAGCGATGCGGCCGCGTTGGCGATGCGGGCGCCGTCCATATGCACCAGCAGGCCCCGGTCGTGGGCCAGGCGCGCCAGGGCGCGCACCTCATCGGGCGTGTAGACCGTGCCGAGCTCGCTGGCCTGGGTGAGGGAGATGGCAGCGGGCTGCACCCGGTGCACGTCGCCCATCGCCGTGAGGCGCGACTCGACCGCCGCGGGGGTGAGCTTGCCGTCGGGAGCGGGAACCGGCATGAGGCGCGAGCCGTTGAAGCGCTCCAGCGCGCCACACTCGTCCACTTCCATGTGGGCGTGCTCGCTGCAGATCACCCCCTGCCAGGGCGCCAGTACCGTGGAGAGGCCCAGCACGTTGGCCGCGGTGCCGTTCGCGGTGAAGAACACCTCGCCACCGCCCAGGAGCGCCCTGAGCCTGCCTGCGACGCTGCTGGTGAGGGGATCGTCGCCGTAGCTGTGGGCGTGTCCTTCGCCGGCCCGCACCATCGCGGCGAGCACCGCGGCGTGCGCCCCGGCCCAGTTGTCGCTCGCGAAGTGCCGGTTGCCCATCGGCATCGCCTCAGGCGTCGGGTGCTTCGTCATCCCAGAGGGCGAAGACGTTCCCGTCGGGGTCGGCGACCATGGCCATGACGCCGAAGTCCATCTTCGTGGGTTCCTTCACGAAGTGCACACCCTGCTCGTGCAGCTCGCCGGCCACATGGACCAGGTTGGGCACGTGGATCGTGAGGCCGGTCTCGCGGCCCACGAGCTTCTGCGCCTCGGGGTGGACGGCGGGGTGCACGCCCAGGTGTGGTGGATCCTCGAAGAACTGTGCGCCAAAGGCGCCCCGCCGGACGAGGACCAGGCCCAGGGCCTTCTCGTAGAAGTCCACGGCGCGGTTGATGTCGTGGACGAAGACCGCGATGGAATAGAGCGAGCGGGTCATGCGAAATCCGGGCGCCGCTACTTCGGCGTCACCATCACGTGCGCCCACGGCTCGCCGGCATACATGAGCCAGGGGCGGCCAGTGCCGTCGGGCTGGACCGAGAAGCCGGTGGAGGCCTCGGTGGCGCCCGGCAGGTACACCACGTACCAGCGCTGCCCGACGCCGCCCCGGGGCAGGCCGGTCGTGGCGTCGAGGCTGTCCTTCGGGGCCATGAGGTTGTAGAGCGCTGCGGGACCGGCGGCCATCTTCAGCTTCCCTGCCCTGATTTCCGCACGACGGACCGAATCCACCTGCTCCCGCTTCATGCCCTTGAGGGAGCGGCCCCGGGCCATGAACGGATCCAGGTCGCGGTGGTAGCAGGCCACCTGGAACCCTTCCCGGGCAGGATCGTCGGCCAGGCAGACGAGCGAGTTCGAGCCCTTCCGGAGGACTTCCCCGCTGGCGGTGATCACCGCGGCACCGTCCCGCAGGGAATCGGGGGCCGCGAGCACGGCGCCGGCGATGAGCGTGGTGGTGGACGGGGCCTGCGCGCCGAGGACGGCGGCCCGGGTCAGCAGGAGCGCGCCGAGGAGGAGGGCTGGATGTTTCATGGGCCCGAATCTACTGGCATGCGCTGTTCGCAGCGAGGCGCGGGCGGCGGGGGCGGAGGGGCCTGAAAGCCGAAGCGGCAGGGAGCCTGGGCCCCCTGCCGCCTGGTACGTCACACCAGCCGGTGCTGCGTCAGTCCTTGACGACGATGAGGTACTTCGACGCCGCCCAGAACGCCGCCGGGTTGGTGATCGTCTGCGTGCCGACCAGCTTGCCCTTCTGGTCGAGTCCCGGCGAGAGCAGGGACGCATCGTGACGCGACACGATCTTGTACTTGTTGCCCTCGGGGAGCGTGAAGCTCCGGTCGGTGCGGGAATCGAGCACGGCGAAGGCGGCCGGGTTCAGGTCGCGCGCCGGCACGGTCTGCTTGCCACCGAAGACGAGGAACTTGGAGCCTTCCTCGACGATGACACCAGCGGCCTTGAGCGAGTCCTTGGTGCCGATCGCGATGAAGACCTTGTTGGCCTCGTTGCTCACCAGGGTGACGCTGTCGGCGAGCTTCGCGTTGGCGACGGTGACGGTCTCGACCTTCGCGGCGAGCGAGTCAATGGAAACCTTCTGTGCCGCGATGGTGACCTTCTGCTCCTCGATGAGCGCCTGCTGCCCCTCAATGTTGGTCCGGAGCTCGGTGATCTGGGCCTGGAAGTCATCGATCTGCTTGAGCAGCCGGGAATCCTTCCGCTCCAGCGACGCGACGCGCGCCTTGGTCCGCTCCAGCTGCGCCTCGGACTCGTTCAGCCGGGCCACCGCCTCACGGATCTTGCCCACCAGGATCTGCCGGTCCTCGGCCGCGGACGACGCGGTCTGCTCCGACGGGGTGGTCGGGCTCACGCCAATGCCCTTGGCCTTCGCCAGTTCGCTGTTGATGTCGCTCACGAGCTTCGACGTCGCGAGCACTTCGCTCAGCAGGCTGTCCTTCTCGGCGGCCAGGGCGACCGCCTCGGACTGCGCCTTCTCGAGGTCCTTCCGGCTGGCGCAGCCGGCGGCCACGAGGATGAATCCAGCAAGCAGGAGCTTACGCATAGTGCCTCTTCCCTCTGTGAAAGGTCCGGATTCCCCGGGACGGGGGCCACCCGGCCCACTCCCTTGCGGCTGGCTCGCGGACAGGCCGCCGCACATGGGGGAAGAAGCTACAGGGGCACCAGTGAGGGCGCAGTGAGGCAGGTCACAGCGTCAGGGCGTCAGGGCGTCAGGACGTCAGGGCGTCAGGACGTCAGGTACTCCCGTGACGCCTTGACGCCTTGACGCCCTGACGCCCTGACGCCCTGACGCCTTACGCCTTCGCGGCCGGCTTCAGGAAGCTCGCGATGAGGGGGATGACCACACCACCAATCAGGGAGGCCAGCGCGTTGGCCACCATGGGATTGCCCAGGGCGCTGGCCAGGGTTCCGCCCAGCGCAGCGCCGCCCCCGACGCCGCCAACGGCGCCCAGGATGGTGTTGAGGAGCGGCCCGAGGGACTTCGACTTGTTCAGGGCCCCGGCAACGTTGCCGCCCGCGCCACCGGCGATGAGCTGAATGAGGAGGCTTGCGATGTCCATCATCATCTCCCTTGAGGGGGTCCGGAGGGCCCGAAGTGGCCCCTGGGAGAGGATGCGGTCGAAACCGCGGTTTGGCTAGGCGATGGCCCCACGGGGCGGTGTGGGCTCAGGGGGCGGCCGGGCTCAGGGGGCGGGGCGGGCCTCCCTGATCCGGCGAATGAGTTGCACCAGCATCATCACCAGGTTGAAGACGGCGAGGGCG
>CAZWXD010000032.1:0-9566 GCA_964638035.1 uncultured Gemmatimonadaceae bacterium
GTCCTTGTTGCCAGTGGCCGTGATGAAGATGTCGGCCGTCGCCACCACGTCGGCGAGGGTGGCAACCTGGAAGCCTTCCATGGCTGCCTGCAGGGCGTTGATCGGGTCGATCTCGGTCACCACCACCCGGGCACCCTGGCCCTTGAGTGCCTGCGCGCACCCCTTGCCCACGTCGCCGTAACCCAGCACCACCGCCACCTTGCCGGCGAGCATCACGTCGGTGGCGCGGTTCAGGCCGTCCACGATCGAGTGCCGGCAACCATACAGGTTGTCGAACTTCGACTTGGTGACGCTGTCGTTCACGTTGATGGCAGGAAAGGCCAGCGTGCCCGCCTGCATCATCTCGTAGAGCCGGTGCACGCCGGTGGTGGTCTCCTCCGAGACGCCCCGGATCCCGGCCACGACGCGCGTCCAGCGTCCCGGCCGCTTCTGCTGCTCCGCGCGGAGGAGGTCGAGGATCACGCCCCACTCCTCGGGATCCTTCGCGGCGTTGAAGGCCGGCACCGCCCCCGCCTGCTCGAACTCCGCACCCTTGTGCACCAGCAGCGTGGCATCACCGCCATCGTCGAGCAGCAGGTTGGGACCCTTGCCATCGGGCCACATCAGCGCCTGCTCGGTGCACCACCAGTACTCCTCCAGTGACTCGCCCTTCCAGGCGTACACCGGCGTCCCGGTGGGATGCTCCACCGAGCCCGTGGGGCCCACCACTACGGCCGCTGCTGCGTGGTCCTGGGTGGAGAAGATGTTGCACGAGACCCAGCGCACGTCGGCGCCCAGCTCCACCAGGGTCTCGATCAGCACCGCGGTCTGGACCGTCATGTGCAGCGAGCCCATGATCCGGGCCCCCTTGAGCGGGAACTTCCCGCGATACTCGGCGCGGATGGCCATGAGCCCGGGCATCTCGTACTCGGCCAGGCGGATCTCCTTCCGGCCCCACTCGGCGAGCGACAGGTCCTTCACCTTGTAGGCAGGACGGTCGAGCGTGCTCTGCGTGTTGAGGGTCGCAACGGCGGTCATCGTCAACTCCATTGGGTCGTGAACGTGAGGTTCGGCATCGATACTATGGTTTGCGTGCGCTCGCGGCGAAGAGCAGCGGCCCGCGCGCCGCAGGATCGGCGGGGAGCGGGACCACACGCCCCGCGTCCAGGCCAGCCCGCGTGAGCCAGCCTTCCACCTCGCGCGCCGCAAAGCCCGGCCACCGCTGGCCAAAGCGCTGTTGCAACTCCACCTGGTCGTGGCGGTCGAGGTCGACCAGCAGCAGCCGCCCGCCGGACACCAGGGTGCGCGCCGCCTCGGCCACCACCTGCCCCGGATCGGGTGCGTAGGTAAGCACCAGGCCCAGGATGGCGACGTCGAGGACCTTGTCCTCCACCGGGAGCGACTCGAGCTGGCCGTGACGCAACTCGACGTTGGTGGTGCCGCGCAGGCGCGTGCGTGCCACGTCGAGCATCGCGCGCGAACCATCGACCGCGATGACGCGCGACACGAACGGTGCGACGGCGAGCGCCAGGTGCCCGGTCCCGGCACCGAGGTCACCAACCAGCGATGACGGGTCGAGCAGGCCCAGGAGCGGGAGCAGCTCGACCCGCCCGCCGAAGAGCTCGCTGCGGATCGTGTCCCATTCGCCGGCAGAACCCTCGAAGAAGCTGTCACGGGCCTCGCGCCGGGCAATCACGTGCCGCCCGCGCTCCGCATCGCGCCGGGCGTCCGCGCTCCCGGCGATGTCGCGGCGCACCAGCTCCCACAGCTGCTGCGCGGCGGGCTCGCCCTGCGGCGTGGCGCGGTAGAAGCGGGTGCTCCCCTCGGCGCGGGACGTCACCCACCCGGCCTTGTGGAGGGTCTTGAGGTGGCGGCTCACGCTGGGCTGGGGAATCTGCAGGATGTCGCCCAGGTCGCCAACGCTTAACTCGCGTGGCTCCAACAAGATGAGGAGCCGGGCCCGGAGGGGATCGGCAAAGAGGTCAAGCTGGGGCAGGAGCGACGCGGTCATCGTACATCCAATATTGCGAATGTACGAATGGAAAGCAAGGACCCCTACTCGGAGGGCTCCCCGGTGATCGCCAGCAGCGCCTTCCTGGCCATGTGGGCCACGTCGTCATTCCGATCCTCACGGGCCTCCTGCAGGGCGGGGACGGCGGCGGCGGCCGGCGGCCCGATTTCCCGGAGCGCAATGGCGCTGGCGTAGCGGACGGCGTTGTTGTCGTCCTTGAGGCTCCTGATGAGGGCGGGTACCGCTGGTGCCCCGGCCGCACCCATCGAGCTGATGGCGTAGGCCGCGGCAAGGCGCGAGTAGGGTGCCGCGGCCCCGGTGAGGTCCTGGACCCAGGCGGAGAGGGGACGGTCCTGGAAGCTGGGTTCATCGCCCTTGGCGCTGGACTGGGCCAGGGCCGGGCCAGTGATGGCGCTGATCAAGGTGGTGACGAGCAATGCGCGAACAACGAACATCGTGATCCTCAGTTGGCGCGGGAGAAGGTGTCACACTGGTTGGGGTCGCCGGTCTGGAATCCGCGGCGGAACCAGGCCATGCGCTCCTCGGACGAGCCGTGCGTGAACGACTCGGGGCTCACGGCCTGCCCCTGCATCTGCTGGATCCGGTCGTCGCCCACGGCGGCAGCGGCGCGGAGTCCCTCCTCGATGTCGCCCTGCTCGAGCACGCCCTGCTGTCCGGCGTGATGTGCCCACATGCCGGCGTAACAGTCGGCCTGGAGTTCGAGCAGGACGGACGCGCGGTTGGCCAGCTCCGGCCTCGACTGCTGGAGCCGGCTCACCTGCTCCGAGGTGCCACGCAGTGCCTGCACATGGTGGCCAATCTCGTGGGCAATCACGTACGCCTGCGCCATGTCGCCTGGCGCGCCGAACTGGTCCCGGAGCTGGTCATAGAAGCCGAGGTCGATATACACCTTGTGGTCGCCCGGACAGTAAAAGGGGCCGCTCGCAGCCTGGGCGCTGCCGCAGGCCGACTGCACCCGGTCGCGGAAGAGCACGAGCCTGGCGGGCTGGTAGCCGGGCATGACCCCGGCCCAGTAGGTCTGGTTGCTGTCGAGCACCGCCGAGACCTGGAGGACGCGTTCCTCCTCGGCCGGGTCGTTGATGGGTATGCCGGCTTCGGACGACGGCATGGCCGCCCCGGCGCCCCCGGCCAGGCTCACAAGGTCGGTGCGGAAGACAAAGCTCAGGACGAGGAGGACGAGCAGCCCGCCCAGGCTCAATCCTCGCCCACCCCTGAACCCGCCCCCGAAGCCACCTCCGCCGCGGCGGTCCTCGAGGTTCTCGCTTCGGCCGGTCGGGTTCAGGCGCATCGGGTTGCTCCCGGGTCACGGACAAGTAGTGGGCGGCAATGGTGCTGGGCCGCAGGCATGGCGGAAACGCGTGCCGCTCCTGCAACGTACGGCATATGGCCGTGCAACGCACGGTGTCCGGCCGACCCCGACCGGACCCCGATCCCCTCCAGCCACAGGATGCCATTCGCATGCGTCTCCCTCGCAGGCTCACGCTGGCAGCGCTTCCCGCCCTTTCGCTACTGCTGGCGGGCGCGCCCCTGCTTGCCCAGGCCGCTCCGGGCGGCCATTCGGCCCTCGAGCAGGACGTGCTCACCGTCGTGACCCGCCTCTTCGACGGCATGCGCGCCCGGGACACCGCCATGGTCAGGAGCGTCTTTGCGCCCGGTGCCGAACTGAAGGGCGCCGGGACGCGGAATGGGACGCCGGGGGTGGCGTCCACGAGTGCAGATGAGTTCATTCGGATGGTGGGTGCCGCGACGGGACCCACGTGGGACGAGCGGATCCATCACCCGGAAGTCCGGATTGACGGCAACCTCGCGTCGGTGTGGACGGTGTACGATTTCTACCTTGGCGACAAGCTCAGCCACTGCGGAGTCGATGCGTTTCACCTGGCGCGCTTCCCTGACGGGTGGAAGATCATCGCCCTTGCGGACACGCGGCGGCGCGAAGGTTGCGGCCAGGCCCCGTAGGTTTCCCGAGGCGGCATGCAGGCACGGAGGTTGTTCATGCGGATGAAGGCATTGGGGCTGCTGGCGATCCCGGCGGCCGCGATGATCGGGGTGGTCCTGCTGGCAGCAGGCTTCCCCCGGTACGATGGCGCGCGCCTGCTCGACCAGGTCGTGGCGCGGCTGCAGCGCGAGGCGATCGACTCCCTGTCGCTGGACGAGATCTACGAGCGGGCGGCCCGCGGCCTGGTTCGCCAGGTGGATGACCCCTATGCCGCACTCTTCTCGCCGGCCGAGATGCAGCGGTTCTCGCGGGAGAGCCTGGGGAACGCATACGGCGGGGTGGGCCTCCTGATCGAGGACCAGGACGGCCTGATCGTCGTCAGCCGGGTCTTCCCCAACACGCCGGGCGAGCAGGGCGGCGTGCTGGCCGGCGACCGCATTGTCGAGGTGGATGGCGAGTCGGTGCGCGGCTTCAAGCTCGACCAGGTTTCACGCAAGCTGCTCGGCCGTCCCGGCACGCCAGTGGAGGTGGTGCTGCAACGGGAGGGCGCTGCGGAGCCGATCCGCTACCGCCTCGTGCGGGCCACGGTGCACGTCCCGGGCGTCCCGTACGCCATGCTGTTCAACGGGCATGTCGGCTACGTCTCGCTCCAGCGCTTCAATGACATGGCCGGCGAGGAACTGGGGACCGCGGTGGAGGGGCTCGTCTCGCGCGGGGCGACCAGCATGATCCTCGACTTGCGCGGCAACCCGGGCGGCGACCTCGAGCAGTCCATCCGGGTGGCCAACCTCTTCCTGCCGCCCGATGCCGAGGTGGTCACGGTGCGCTATCGCAACCGGCCCATCGAGGTCCGCAAGACGACCACGCCGCCGGTGCTGCCCACGCTCCCGCTCATCGTGCTCACCGACAGCGGCAGTGCATCCGCCTCGGAGATCGTGGCCGGCGCGCTG
The DNA here is from genome assembly GCA_964638035.1 of uncultured Gemmatimonadaceae bacterium. GTDB lineage: Bacteria > Gemmatimonadota > Gemmatimonadetes > Gemmatimonadales > GWC2-71-9 > JAGGAG01. The sequence continues at coordinate 4,901 of CAZWXD010000032.1, forward strand.
CAGGACCACGACCGCGCGGTGCTCCTCGGCACCACGTCGTTCGGGAAGGGCGTGGTGCAGACGCTCTATCCGCTCGATGGCGGGTGGACGCTCAAGCTCACCAATGCGAAGTGGTACACACCCAGTGGGCGGTCCATCCAGCGCGACCGCACCGACCCCGACTCCCTCCCACGCCAGGTGAGCCGTCCTGCGTACAAGTCGGCCCACGGGCGGACGGTGCTGGGCGGCGGCGGCATCGTGCCGGATGTCGAGGTGGGGTCCGATACGCTCACGACGCCGGAACAGCAGCTCCAGCGTGCGCTCTCCGTGAAGGCGCGCGAGAGCAACGTGGCGCTGCAGCAGCTTGCCCGCGACCTCAAGCCCAGGGTGAAGTACGACTTTACGGTGCAGCCGGCGTGGCGCGACACGCTCTACCGGCGGCTCACCCGGTCGGGTGTGGAGGTGACGCGGACCCAGTGGGACGCAAGCCAGCCGATGGTGGACCGGTTGATCGAGCAGCGCCTGGCACGCACGGCATTCGGCGACTCGGCGGCCTTCCGCCGCTGGGCGCCCTCCGATGCGCAACTCCGGCGCGCACTGGCGCTGCTGGGCAGCGCCCGGTCGCAGGACGAACTGCTCGCCATGGTGGGGAACGAGACCAGGGTCGGCGCGCGCTGAGGTGAAGGGAGCGGGGCGATGACGGCAGGACAGGTGGTGCCGGCGGTGACGCCGATCGGTGAACGGGGCTACGCGCATCCCGAGGTGCTGGTGTCCACCGAGTGGGTGGCGGAGCACCTGGGCGACCCGAAGGTGCGCCTGGTGGAATCGAATGAAGACATCCTGCTGTACGACACGGGGCACATCCCCGGGGCGGTGAAGGTCGACTGGGTCACCGACCTGAACGACAGCCTGCGTCGCGACTACGTGGACCGGGAGACCTTCCAGAGGCTCCTGCGCGAGAAGGGGATCAACAAGGACACGACGGTGGTGTTCTACGGCGACCGGAACAACTGGTGGGCGACCTACGCATTCTGGGTGTTCCGGCTCTTCGGACTCACCAGGCTCAAGCTCATGGATGGCGGCCGGCTTCGCTGGGTCGATGAAGGGCGACCGCTCTCGACCCAGGTACCGTCCGTGCCGCAGGGCAACATCACGATCGCCACACGCAACGACGATCCCATCCGTGCCTTCCGCGACGAGGTGCTCTCGCACCTCGGGAGGAAGGGCCAACTGGTGGACGTCCGGAGCCCGGAGGAGTACCGGGGCGAGCGGCTGCACATGGCCGACTACCCGAATGAGGGCGCCCTCCGCGGGGGCCACATTCCCGGCGCGAAGAGCGTCCCGTGGGCGCGCGCCGTGAACCCCGATACCCACACCTACCTCCCGGCAGCCGAGCTCCGCGCGCTGTACGAAACCGACCAGGGCATTGCGCCCGACCGGGAGACGATCGTGTACTGCCGGATTGGCGAGCGGTCGTCGCACACCTGGTTCGCGCTCACCTACCTGCTGGGCCATCCCCGGGTCCGCAACTACGATGGCAGCTGGACAGAATGGGGGAACTCGGTCGGCCTGCCGGTGGAGCGGGGCGGCTAGTCGCCGCAGCCGGAACAGGCTCGGGCGTGGTGGAGCGAGGGGCTGGCGCTAAACGCTGGCCCCTCAATGCGTTATGCCACCACACACCTCAGCTTCGCGTGACGGCGCAGGGAGCTCCAGGAGGCACCGAACCCCTGATGCAAGCACCTACTTGCTTTCTGTGAAGGTTCGCTTAGCTTCTCCGGCCTCATGACAGCTCCCACGATCGACACCAGGTCCAGGATCCTCGAAGTCGCGGCACAGGTGTACTCCGAGTGCGGCTACCGTGGCACCACCACCCGCCGGATTGCGCAGGATGCAGGGGTGAACGAAGTCACGCTCTTCCGGCAGTTCGGCTCGAAGGACGCCCTGCTGCGCGAGGCGATCGAGCAGGCGGACCGGAGGAGCCGGGCTCCCCTGGATGCGGGCGCGGAGGATGCCGTGGAGGAGTTGCACCGCTGGGCGTTCAGCAGCTTTGAACGCTTGTACGCCTACCGGAACCTCATCCGGCAGGTGATGGGGGACATGGTGGCATTTCCCGCCATCGCCCCACGCGTCTGCGATGAAACCAGCCATGAGGTGGACCAGCTCTACCAGTTCCTCGGTCGGCTGGTGGAGCGGGGCGTCATCCCGGCGCAGGCGCCGGAGCGGCTCGAGGCCGCCGCCGCGCTGCTGTTCCACGGCCTGCTGGGCCACGCCCTGTGGCGCGACATCGTGCCGGAGATTCCGCCTGCCGCCGCCTGCATCCGGCAGTTTGTCGAGTTGACGTGGCGGGCGCTCAAGGCACCCCAACCCGAATCACCTGGAGCCCGGCCCTGATGCGTGCCCTGATCCTCACCCTGCTGGTCGTCCTGGCCGGCACGCCACTCCGTGCCCAGGACGCGGCGACGGCACGCCTTGCCGCCCCCGGGGATTCCCTGCGCCTCTCCATTGCCGAGGCACTCAAGCTGGCCGAACCGGCGAGTGAACAGCTCGGGATGGCGGACGCCGAGACCCGGCGGGCGGCAGGCGAGGTCATGGAGACCCGTTCGGCGCTGCTGCCGCAGCTCACCCTGACGCCCCAGGTCAACCGGATCATCGAGACACCGTACGCGGCATTCTTCCCGGACACCGCCGCGAGCACCAACCCGTTCACCTCGAAGAACCAGTGGCGCGTGGGCGGGAACGTGGCATGGACGCCGTTCAACCTGAGCCAGGTGTCCCAGCTGGGCGCGGCGCAGGCGGGCCGCCGGCAGGCGATGTTGCGCCTCTCCGAGGAACAGGCCGCCACCATCCTGCGGGTCGCCTCGGCCTACTACGATGCGGCCCTCACGCAGCAGCTGGTGACCATCACCGAGTTCACGCTGGCGCAGGCGGAGCGGAACCTGAAGGACGTCTCGCTCGCTCGCGAGGTGGGGGCGCAGTCGGAATACGAGCAACTCCGCTCCCGGGTATTCCGGGACAACCAGGTCCCCGTGGTGACGCGGGCGCGGGCCAACCGGGACATCGCGTTCACCCGGCTCAAGCAGCTCCTCGACCTCCCGCTCGCCCAACTGGTGTCCCTCTCGACGCCGCTGGCCGACTCGCCGACGCGGGAGGTGCTGCCGCAGACCATCGACACCTTGCTGGCCGGCACCGACACCACGTCCGAGCGGCGTGTCGTGGTGCGGGCTGCCGACGAGCTGGTGAAGCAGGGCGAGGAGCGGGTGCGTGCGGCCGGGAGGCAGTGGGTCCCGACGATCGGGGCGCAGATGAACTACAACCAGGCGGGGTTCGGCACGCAGTTCCTGCCGCGGGAGAACGAGTTCTACACCGACTGGAACGTGGTGGCGTTCCTCAACTGGAACTTCTTCACGTCAGGGCGGATCCTGGGCGGGAAGCGCCAGGCACAGGCCAGCCTGGATGCGGCGCGGCTCAGCGCCAAGCTGGCGCGGGAGCAGGCCGCGCTGGACAACGAGGTGCTCTTCGCGCGGCTGCACGAGGCGGAAGCCAACGCGGTGGCCACGGCCAGTGTGGTGGAACAGGCCAACCGGGCCTACGAGATCGGGCAGCTCCGGTACAACGAGGGGCTCTCGACCCAGACGGAGCTGCAGGACGTGCGGCTGCAGCTGGAGCAGGCCGGCGCCAACCAGGCGCAAGCGGCGCGTGACCTCCAGGTGGCGCGGCTCCGCGTGGTGCTGCTGCCGTACCTGCCGGTGGGCACCGCGGACAATGCACAGGTGACAACCGCGGCACAGTCGTCAGTGGGCGCGGCGGCGCAGGCGGTGCAGAACGTGGCGGGCGGCGCCGGCCAGCAACCCCGATGAACAAGGCACGACCCTCAATTCCCTGGGCGGGAGCAAGGATGTCCGGCATGATGGTGCGAACGGCGACACTGGCGGCGGGAATCGTGCTGGCGGGGATCCTGGCGGGCTGCGGCAGGAGCAAGGAGGGCGCTGCTGCATCCGAGCCGCCGCCGATCGTGGTGGGCCCCGAGAACCTCGCCGTGGTGGCGGAGACCACGGTGTCGGCGGGCCCCCAGGTGTCAGGTGCCCTGAGTGCCGAGCGGGAGGCGCGCGTGCGCGCCGAGCTGGGCGGGTCGGTGCTGCGGGTGCTGGCCGAGCCGGGCCAGCCGGTCCGGGATGGACAGGTGCTGGCGCAGATCGAGCCCCAGACGGCACGGGAGCAGGCGATGTTCACCGAGGCGCTGGTGCAGAGCCTCCAGAACGACCTGCGGATCCAGGAACGCAACCTGGACCGCGACCGTCGGCTGGCGGCGGCCGGTGCGCTCTCCCCGAGGCAGGTGGAGCAGGACTCGCTGGCGGTGTCGCAGGCGAAGGCGTCGCTGGCCGAGGCGAACGCACGCCGTGCGGTGGCGGAGCGGGTGCTGGCGCGCTCCAGCGTGCGGGCGCCCTTCGCGGGTGTCGTGAGCGCGCGGGCGGTGAGCGTGGGCGACGTGGTGAAGGACGGCACCGAGATGTTCACCATCATGGACCCCTCCAGCCTGCGGCTCGAGGCCCAGGTGCCGGCGGAGGCGCTCGGGTCACTGCACCTGGGCACACCGGTGCAGTTCAGCCTCGCCGGGATCACGAACGTGCGGCTCACCGGCAAGGTGAGCCGGATCTTCCCGTCGGTGGACCCGGCCACGGGCCAGGTG
>CAZWXD010000032.1:9666-23062 GCA_964638035.1 uncultured Gemmatimonadaceae bacterium
CTGTCCCAGCTCAAGATCGACGAGTTCCCCGACGTGGCGCAGCCCATCGTGGCGGTCACCATCGTGTACCCCGGCGCCTCGCCCGAGACGGTGGAGCGCGAGGTGGTGGACCAGGTCGAGGAGAAGGTCTTCGGCCTTGCGGGAGTGGACCGTGAGCGCACCCTGGGCCAGGCCACCGATGGGCTGGCTCAGTTCACCATCTTCTTCGACTTCGGCAAGCGGCCGGCGGAGGCCGCGCAGGACGTGCGCGACGCGATCTCCGAGATCCGGGGTGACCTGCCCCAGGAGATCGAGGAGCCCGTCATCTCGAAGGTGGACCCGGCCGAGCAGTCGCTGCTGTCGCTCAGCGTCAACGGCGAGGGTCGCACACCGACGGAACTGACCGCCGTGGCGGATCCCATGGTGGTGCGCGCCATTCGGGGCGTCCCCGGGGTGGCCAAGGCCGACGTGATCGGGGGCGTGTACCCCGAGATGACCATCGAGCTCGACCCGCGGCGGCTGCAGGCGGCGGGGCTCTCGGTGGCGGATGTGGTGCGGGCCGTCGAGGCGCAGAACCTGGCGGCGCCCGTGGGCCGGCTCAATGGGCCGCGGGAGGAGCGCACCATCCGGCTCAAGGGCCGGCTGGAGGACGCCGCCGGCTTTGCGGGCATCATGGTGGCGGAGCGGAACGGCCGCATCGTGCGGCTCGGCGAGGTGGCGAAGGTGTACGAGGGTGCGGAGGAGCAGCGGACGCTGGCGCTCTTCAACTCCCTGCCCGCGGTGGGCATCGAGGTCAAGAAGGCCAAGGGCTACAGTGCCACCGACGTCTCCGACCGCGTCAAGGCGGAGCTGGCACGCCTGCAGCCCACCCTTCCACAGGGCATTGCCATCGACGTGGTGCGGGACCAGGGTGAACGCGCCCGCCGCGCCGTGGCGAACGTGCAGGAAGCCCTGGTGGAGGGGGCCTTCCTCACCGTCCTCGTGGTGTTCCTCTTCCTCAACAGCTGGCGGTCCACCGTCATCACCGGACTGGCGCTGCCCGTGTCGGTGCTGGCGAGCTTCATTGCCGTGTGGGTGTTCGGGTTCAAGCTGGAGACGATGTCGCTGCTGGGCCTCTCGCTCTCCATCGGCATCCTGATCGACGACGCCATCGTGGTGCGCGAGAACATCGTGCGGCACGTGGAGATGGGGAAGGACCACTACAAGGCGTCGCTCGAGGGCACGGACGAGATCGGCCTCGCCGTGGCGGCCACGACGTTCTCCATCATCGCGGTGTTCCTGCCCATCGGCTTCATGAGCGGGCCGGCCGGCCAGTGGTTCAAGCCCTTCGGGCTCACCATTGCGTGCGCCGTGCTGGTGTCGCTCTTCGTGAGCTTCTCCCTCGACCCGATGCTCTCGGCCTACTGGCCCGACCCACACGTGCCGGAGCACCGGAAGGCGTGGATCACCCGGAAGCTGGACGGATTCAACCACTGGTTTGGCCGGGTGACCGACGGCTACGCCAGGGTGATTGCGTGGGCGCTGGACCACCGGGCCGCGATGGTGGCGATTGCGGTGCTGAGCTTTGTCGGGGCGATCGCGCTGCAGCGGTTCTTCGGCGGTGCCGGCTTCGTGCCGGTGAGCGACCGCGCCGAGATGGACGTGATCGTGGAGGCACCACCGAGCGCCAACCTGGCGTACACCCGCGCGCAGACGGAGCAGCTTGCCGCACTCGCGCGGTCGCACCCGGAGGTGGAGTACACCTACACCACCATCGGCGTGGCGCTCCCGTTCCGGACGCCGGGCGTGGACCAGGGCACGGTGTACGTGAAGCTGACGCCCAAGGACAAGCGCACCCTGTCGCAGGCCGAGTTCGCCAAGGTGCTCCGTGAGGAGGCACGGGAAGTGGCGGGCGCCGACATCTCGGTCTTTGCCGGCGGGTTCTCCGGTGCGGTCAAGGACATCCAGCTCCAGTTCCGGGGCGACGATGCGCACCTGCTGGCCGAGTACACCGAGCGGGTGAAGGCGCTCGTGGCCACCGTGCCCGGCGCGGCAGACGTGGGGCTCTCCACCCGGGCCACGCGGGACGAGCTGGTCATCGAGCCCCGGCGCGGCCTGGCCGGGTCGCTGGGCCTGACGCTGGGCCAGGTGGCGCAGTCGCTGCGCCCGGCGTTCGCCGGCATCGATGCGGGAGACTGGATCGACCCCACGGGCGAGACTCGGGACGTGCGGGTGCGGCTGGCGCCCGAGGCACGTGAGCGGCCCGCAGACCTGCGGCAACTGCCGATCGCGCTGCCCAACTCCGGCACCACGATCCCGCTGGGGGAGGTGGCCAGCGTGGACCTGGGCCGGGCACCGGGGCAGATCGACCACCTCGATCGGGAGAAGGTCATCACGGTCGGGGCCAACGTGCAGGGCGAGCCGCTCAACACCGTGGTGCAGGCGATCATGCAGAAGCTCGAGGCGGAGGCGCCGCTGCCGGCCGGGATTACGCTCAGCCAGGGCGGCCAGGCGCGCGACCAGGCCGAGGTGTTCTCCAGCGTGTTCCTGGCGCTCGGGGTGGCGATCCTGCTCATGTACCTGATCCTGGTGGTGCAGTTCGGCAGCTTCCTCGATCCCATCGCGATCCTGGTGTCGCTCCCGCTCTCGCTCATTGGCGTGGTGCTGGCGCTCATCATCACCCGGGACACGCTCAACATCATGAGCCTGATCGGCGTGGTGCTGCTCATGGGGATCGTGGCGAAGAACGCAATCCTGCTGATCGACTTCGCCATCTGGGAACGGGAGAAGAACGGCACCCCGCTGCGCGAGGCGCTGATCCAGGCAGGCCGCATCCGGCTCCGCCCCATCATCATGACCACGCTGGCGCTGATCGCCGGCATGATCCCGGTGGCCATCGGCGGGGGCGAGGGAGCCGACTTCCGTGCCCCGCTTGGGCGCGCCGTCATCGGGGGCACGATCACCTCGACGCTGCTCACCCTCCTCGTGATCCCGACCTTCTATGAGATCCTGGACGACGGACGGAAGTGGATGGCGCGGCGCTTCGGGCTCAAGACCTCCAAGCAGACGGCCGAGCACCCGGTGGTGACCAGTGGGGGGGATGGCGGAAACCCGGGGGCGGCTGCAGCATAAGGGCGAGGCCAGGATGCGTCCCGGACCCGGGAGGATCCCATGCTGCCCGCCGCCCCTTCCAGGAGTACCGCGCCCGGGCTGACAGCCGAGCTGTCGGCCCCGCGTTGGTGTTCCGGGTGCCATGCACCCGGCGGCCTGTCCGGAGGGCCCCTCCGCCATGCCGGTGTGAGACAATCCCGCAATCCAGTACGTCCTGCTACATGGTCCCGCGTGTGGGGCCCGTCCCGCCGTACCCGCTTCACCCCATTGCCCCGGAGGAGCCCGTGAAGAAGCGCATCCTGCAGTACTGGCGGCAGTCCCTGGTTGCCTGCCTGCTCGGCGTCGTGGTCGTGGCTGCCGGCGTCCAGGCCTGTTGTGGCTCCGACGGCTATTCGGCGCCGGAGTCAACGGCAGAGTAGCGAGGCGCAGGGCCCGCCCCTGAACGACCACCAGGAGGCCCCGTGTACCCGCGCCTCTTCCAGTGGCTCCACGACGGGCCGCTGCCATGGCTGGCATACCTCGTCCCGTTCCCCGGGGTCATGCACGCCATGGTGGTCGTGGCGCTGGGCGTCGTGTTTGTGCGGCGGTTGGCCCGGGTGGGCATCCCGCGCCAGCCGGCGCTGGAAGCAGTCCTGCTCGGGACCGCGGGTGCGCTGGTGTTCACGCGGGTCTTCTACCTCGTCACGCGCACGCGATTCTGGGAAATGCCGCTCGCGGAACTGGTCGATGGCGCGCGCGGCACGGCGTCCTGGGGCGCCTACCTGGGTGCGGTCGTCGGGCTCTGGGTGTGGGCCCGGTGGCAGCGTGTAAAGCCGCTCGTGGTCATGGACGTGGCGGCGAGCACGGCGGCGCTCGCCTGCGTGGTGGGGCGGTGGAACTGCTTCCTGATCGGGGACGATTTCGGGCGCCCGACAACGCTCCCGTGGGGCGTGGCCTACCCGGCACGCAGCCTGCCCTGGAAGGCTCACGTTGCCCGGGGCTGGATCGAACCGGATGCGGTCCTGTCACTCCCCGTGCACCCGAACCAACTCTTCCTGAGCGGTGCCGCGCTGCTCACCTTCCTGCTTACGAGCTGGTTCTGGTACCGGCACCAGCAGCAGCCGGGACAGACCCTGGCCCTGTTCTTCGTGACCTATGGCGCGACGCGCTTCCCGATCGAGTTCCTGCGCGATCCTGCGGGAGGGGGAGCCACAGGGATCCTCTCCCACTCCCAGTACATGTGCCTGGCGTTCGTGGCGGGCGGGTTGTTGCTGTGGGGAGCAGGGCGAGCGCGGGGAGGGCAGCTCCCGGAAGGGGCCGTGGAGACCGCGCTCAGGGGCCTCCCACGCGGACTGCCAGCAGCCGGCCCGGGTCGTTGGTGACGATCCCGTTGGCCCCGCGGCGCCAGAGCGCCGCGGCGGTCGCCGGGTCGTCCACGGTCCAGGCATGGACTGACGCCCCCAGGGCGTGGGCATCGCGGATGAAGCGACGGGTGGCAACAGGCAGGATGCCCTTGTGCCGGCGGGGAATGCTGTAGGCCGTGACCCGCGGCGCAGGCAAGCCGCGGAGCGGTGCCAGCCAGAGCGCCAGGATGTCGCGTGCCGACGCGCCGACCAGGAACGGCGGGCGGCGGAAGGCACGCAGCGCCTCGTCGTGCTCCGAGGCCAGCACAACACGCTGTTCTGCACCCGCCGCCAGCACCACGCCGGCCACTTCGTCCTGCGCCGATACTTCCTTCACTTCGATCAACAGCGGAAGCGCGACCGCCCGCAGCACGTCGGCCAGGGCGGGCACCCCTGTGGTGCTCCCGACCGGGATGCGCGCCAGCTCACCGGCAGTGAGGTCGGCCACCAGGCCCTTCTCGGGGGAGACGCGGTCGAGCGTCGGGTCGTGGATCACCACCGGGATGGCATCGCGCGAAAGGCGCACGTCGAGCTCGATGGCGTGACACCCGAGGTCCACCGCCCGGTGGAACGCGGCCATCGTGTTCTCGGGGAACTCTGCCGAGGCGCCCCGATGGGCGATCACGAGCCGCGCCGCCACATCCACCAGCGGGTTCAGAAGCCGGCCGCCTGTCCGAAGCGTCGCACGATCTCTCCTGCCGGTTCGATGGCGGTGATGCCGCCAACGCTCCTGCCGGCCTGCCAGTAGTCACGGGACGAACCCCCGTGCAGCGAGGCCCGGCGAAGCTGCACCGCCGAGCGCACGGCATAGAGGGTCCGCATGAGCCGCCGGGTGCGACGGCCGCGGAGCAGCAGCCGGGCCACCGGCCCCGCCCTGGTGCCGATGCGCTGCACATGGGGCGTGTTGATCACCGCGAGGGGCACTCCCGTGACCCGCTCGGTGAGCACAATGTCCTCGGGCCGGGCGCGGAGGAGCGCCTCCTTGTAGCTCGCGTGCGCCGTGCACTCCGTGGTGGCAATGAAGCGGGTGCCGAGCTGCACGCCGTCGTACCCCATGGCGAGCAGCTCGGCGAAGGCGGGGGCGTCACCCACGCCGCCGGCCGCCACCAGCGGCTTTCCCAGGGGGTGGAGCTGCTCGAAGAGGGCCCGCGCCGTGAGTCCTCCCGCGTGGCCCCCGGCGCGATCGTTCACGGCAATGAGGCCGTCGGCGCCGTTGTCGAGCGCCTTCTGCGCCCACTTGAGCTCGGTCACGTCATGGTAGGCGACGCCCCCTGCTTCATGCACCCGCTCCGCCACCCAGCGGGGGTTGCCCAGGGAGGTGACGAAGAAGCGGATCCCCGCCTCGAGCGACTCGTCCACCCAGCGGCGCATCCGCTCCAGGTACAGCTTCGACGAGGACTCGAGGATCACGTTCATCCCGATGGGGCGTGACGTGAGCCGCCGGATCTCCGCGAGACCGGTGGTGAACTCGCGCCCGTGCACGTAGACGAGCGACATCGGCTGCACGATGCCAATGCCGCCGGCCTCGGAGACGGCTGCCACCAGCTCGGGATTGCTGCAGGGGAACATGGCGCCACAAATGAGCGGCACCCGGATGCCCGCATCGCGGGTGAGGGCGGTCTCACGCACGCTCGGCCACCGGCCGGATGAGCCACTCCACCTCCACCCGTGCCACGACGTCACGGCCGGCGTCGCGGATCTCGGCCACGAGCACCACGGTCTCCTCCTGCCCGGACGGTGGCGCGCAGTGACACTCGGCCTCCAGCCGGCCCCGTGCCTTCTTCAGGTAGGTGATGGTGAGCCTCGTGACGATGCCCCGCGCCGTGGGGGGCAGGGCTGTGAGCATGGCGAGGCCGGTCGTCACCTCGCCCAGGTTGGCGAGTGCCACGGCGTGGACGGAGCGCAGGTGGTTTTCGATCGCGCGCCGCTGCACCAGCGCAATGCGCGCATGACCGGGCCGGAGTTCCTCGACCCGTGCGCCGAGGGCGCCGGTGTAGGGAACCATCCGGCCCAGGAAGCGACTGAAGAGCCAGCGCCCGCCGGGGAGCGGCGACAGCCGCGTCCACCACTGCTGGAGCAGTCGCCCGGGGGATTCGAGGGCCTGGGGCATGCGGGGAGTGTAGGCGGGCAGGTGGGATGGGAGGAAGGCAGGCCCGTCCGCAGCTGAAGTTTGCATTATTATCGAACCATGTCCGTTGCCGACCTGCGCCGGGAATACCGCCTCGCCCGCCTCGACGTGGCTGACGTCCGTCCTGACCCGGTGGCCGAGTTCGGGGCCTGGCTGGAGCAGGCACTCAGCGCCGAGCTGCTCGAGCCCTACGCCATGACGCTCGCCACCGCCTCGGCCGATGGCGTGCCCTCCGCGCGCATCGTCCTGCTCCGGGGGTTCGACGAGCGGGGCTTCACGTTCTTCACTGACTACCGGAGCCGGAAGGGCCGCGAACTCACCGAGAACCCGCGGGCGGCGCTGGTGTTCTATTGGGGTGAGCTGGAACGACAGGTGCGCCTTGCCGGGACCGTGCGGCGCCTGCCACGGGACGAATCGGAGGCGTACTTCCGCTCCCGCCCCACCGGCAGCCGGCTTGGCGCCTGGGCCTCGGTCCAGAGCAGTGTCCTGGAGAACCGCGCCACGCTGGAAGCGGCGTGGGAGGCGATGCAGGCGAAGTATCCCGATGGTGACGTGCCGCTGCCGGAACACTGGGGCGGCTTCCGGCTGGTGCCTGCGGAGTTCGAGTTCTGGCAGGGCCGGGAGAGCCGGCTGCACGACCGGATCCGCTACCGCCGGCTGGGATCAGCGGGGTGGCGGGTGGAGCGGCTGGCGCCGTAGCGGGCGTTCGGACGTTCCGGCGTATACGTTACCAGAGACCGCCAGGGGTACCCGCGGGTGCGGGTTGAGACAGTCCCTTGGAACCTGATCCGGTTCATACCGGCGAAGGGAGTGCGGTGAGCGTCACGCCCTCCCTTCGTGTCTTGCAAGCAGGCGCGGAGGGAGTTGTCATGTCGGAGCACTTCCCCAACTCCAGCAAGGTGCACGTCGAGGGCCCGCACGGGGTGCGGGTGCCATTCCGGGAGATTGCCCTTTCCGGCGGGGAGCCGCCGCTGCGGGTGTACGACGCGAGCGGTCCCCAGGGTCATGACGTGGCGGCGGGTCTCCCGCCGCTGCGGACGGCGTGGATCAGGGAGAGGGCGGTCGAGGCGGTGCACGCGCCCATGCGGCGTGAGGCAGGGGGGCAACCGGCCCCGGGTGCCACGTCTCCCCTGGTCCCCCATGCCCTGCAGCGCACCCCGCTCCGCGGCCGCGGCCCCGTGACGCAGCTCCACCATGCGCGCCGGGGCGAGGTCACCCCGGAAATGGAGTTCATTGCCATCCGGGAGGGGATGCCGGCGGAGTTCGTGCGGAGCGAGGTGGCCAGGGGCCGGGCGATCATCCCGGCCAACATCAACCATCCCGAACTGGAGCCGATGATCATCGGCCGCGGCTTCCACGTGAAGATCAACGCGAACATCGGCAACTCGGCGGTGACGAGCAGCATCGAGGAGGAGGTCGAGAAGCTCCGCTGGGCCACGCTCTGGGGCGCCGACACGGTGATGGACCTCTCCACGGGGAAGCACATCCACGAGACGCGGCAGTGGATCATCCGGAACAGTGCCGTGCCCATCGGGACGGTGCCGATCTACCAGGCGCTGGAGAAGGTGGGTGGCATCGCGGAGGACCTGACGTGGGAGGTGTACCGCGACACGCTCATCGAGCAGGCGGAGCAGGGAGTGGACTACTTCACCGTGCACGCGGGCGTACTGCTGGAGTACATCCCGCTCACCGCCGACCGGGTGACGGGCATCGTCTCGCGCGGCGGGGCGATCATTGCCAAGTGGTGCCTGGCCCACCACCAGCAGAGCTTCCTCTACACCCGGTTCCGCGAGATCTGCGAGATCATGCAGGCCTATGACGTCTCGTTCTCGCTGGGCGACGGGCTCCGGCCGGGCAGCATCGCGGACGCGAACGACGAGGCGCAATTCGCCGAGCTCAAGACCCAGGGGGAGCTCACCCGCATCGCCTGGGAGCACGACGTGCAGGTGATGAACGAGGGGCCGGGGCACGTGCCCATGCACCTCATCCGGGAGAACATGGAGAAGCAGCTCGAGTGGTGCAGCGAGGCGCCGTTCTACACGCTGGGCCCCCTCACCACCGACATCGCCCCGGGGTACGACCACATCACCAGTGCGATCGGCGCCGCGATGATCGGCTGGTACGGCACGGCCATGCTCTGTTACGTGACGCCCAAGGAACACCTGGGCCTGCCCAACCGGGATGATGTGAAGGCGGGGGTCATCGCCTACAAGATTGCGGCGCATGCGGCCGACCTGGCCAAGGGGCACCCGCGCGCCCGGGCCTGGGACGACGCGCTCTCCAGGGCGCGGTTCGACTTCCGCTGGGAGGACCAGTTCAACCTGGCGCTCGACCCGGTGACGGCCCGGGCGTACCACGACGAGACCCTGCCGGCAGCCGGCGCCAAGGTGGCGCACTTCTGCTCGATGTGCGGGCCGAAGTTCTGCTCGATGCACCTGACGCAGGAGATACGGGAAACGGCGGGACGGCGAGACGGCGATGCGGCGGAAGGCATGGCTGCGAAGGCGGCGGAGTTCCGGGAGCAGGGCAGCAAGTTGTACGTTCCGGCATGAACTTCCCCATGCGCTGGGCGGTGGGTGCCATGCTGCTGGCAGGCGCGCCGTGCACTGCCGGGGCGCAGGAGCGCGACGCGGAGCTGGCTGTCGGGTCGCTCCTTGCCGGCCCGCTTGCAGACACCACCCGGCCGACGTCCTTCACGCGACGGGTGGGTGGCGACCAGCTTCCCCGCGGCGGCGCCGGGCCACTGGCTCCAGCCCGGCTCGGCGACGAGCTTCTCCCCAGGTTCGGCGACCAGCTTCCACCCTGGACCTCCGGGCCGCCAGGTGCGAGCGGGTTCGACATCCCGCCCACCGCCGCCAGGGCTGACACCCAGTCCAGCACGCCCCGACCGGGCGAGCCTGGTCGCCCCGACCCGGTCGGCTACTGGATGCCGATTGTCCAGGCCATCGGGCTGAATGTCTTCGTCTGGTCGTTCGACCACTTCGTGAAGAAGACGGAGTGGACCCTACGTCAATCCCGACGTCTGGGCGACGAACCTGCGGGAAGGCTGGCAGTTCGATGACAACGCCTTCCAGGCGAACCAGATCGCCCATCCCTACCATGGCGGGCTCTTCTTCAGCGCCGGGCGCGCCACGGGCTACGGTTTCTGGGCGTCGGCACCCGTCCCCTTCATCGGGAGCTGGACCTGGGAGTACTTCGCGGAGATCTACCAGCCCGCCTTCAACGACTGGATCAACACCTCGGTGGGCGGCATCGCCCTGGGCGAGATCACGTGGCGGCTGAGCGAGGGTCTCCTGGATGACCGAGCGAGGGGCGGCAACCGTTTCTGGCGGGAGTTCGGCGCCACGGCGGTGAGCCCGATGCGTGGGTTCAACCGGCTCGTCCGGGGCGAGATGTGGGACGTGAACCCGGACTACAAGCCCATCCGCGCGGGCGTGGTGGCGCGGGCCATGGCGGGCGCGCGCACCATCGGCGACCCATCCGATTACGGCGCTGCGGCGGTGCAGCCGATGCTCCGCATCGTACTCAACTACGGCGACGACCTCGCGCCGTTCGACGGCCGGCCGTTCGATGCGTTCCTCATGCGCATGCAGCTGAACGGCCAGGACAAGCAGGTCCTCGGGTTGATCGAGGCGTCGGGGCGGCTCTGGGCCAACCGCCGGCCGACGAAGGGCACGTCCATCCGCCAGGTCTTCCTGTACGAGAACTACAGCGCGTACGAGCTGGGGGCGCAGTCGGTGATGCTCGACCAGGACTGGGTCCTGGGCGGGGCGACGCCGCGGTGGAAGCTCAGCGCCGGGCTCATTGCCACGCTCCTTGGCGCCGTGAAGGCGGAGAACGTGCTGCTGCCGCCACTGGATGAGGGGTACCGGGACTATGACTACGGGCCGGGCGCCGGCTTTCGCCTGGGCATGGCGCACGCGGCGGCGGGCGGGTTCGCGCTCGATGCGCACTGGTTCCTCAGCTACATCCACGCCATCAATGGCTCCAGCGGGGAGCACATCGTGCAGCGGGTGGAGGGGAATGCGGCGCTCCCGGTGTGGCGTTCCCTCACGGCCAATGCCGGCGCCACGCTCTTCATGCGGCGGAGCCACTATACCCTCGGCGGTGACCAGACCATCCGTGCCAACAACCTGGAGATCCGCCTGGGCGCGGGGACGGAGTTCTGATGCGACACCTGGTGCGCCTGGTGGCGCCGGCCCTGGCCGCATTCCTCGCGACGGGTGCCGCGGCGCAGGAGCGGCACGGTCCGGAGTTCTCGCTGGGCCTGGGGACCGGTGCCATCCGCGTCAACTGTGACAACTGCGATGGGGCGGACTTCTCGGCGGCCGGGATGAGCCAGCTCAGCGCCCTCTGGCCGTTGAGCAACCGGGTGCTGCTGGGCGGGGCGCTGGTGGGGGGCGGCACGGGCGACGCAGCCAACGAGACCAACTATGTGGGCGCCCAGGCGGAACTGCGCTGGGCACCCAACCTGCACAAGGGGTTCACCATGCGTGCGGGCTACGGGCTTGCGGTGACGCGCTCGGAACTGACCGACTCCACCGGGGCCCGGTTCGTCAATGACCTCACGGGCATGCTGGTGAGCGTCGGGGCGGGGTGGCGCTTCCCGGTGTCGAGGCGCCTGGCGCTGGAGCCGGCGGTGCGGAGCTACATCATTGCCTGGGGTTCGGTGCAGGTGGAGCCGGAGCCGCTGTTCCAGAACATCGTGACAACGAACTTCGCAGTGATGGTCACGCTGAGCTACCGGTAGGGAGCGCTGGGCTGGACAATGACGAGGCGGCGCAGCGCCCCGTGCGCCCCGTGTGCCCAGCGCCGCGCTGCACTAACTTCCAGCATGGCTTCCTGGCGTCCAGCCGATACGAGCGAGGCGGCCCATGCCGCCTATCTGGAGGGCATCCGTGCCCTGCCGCCGGCGGAGCGCGTGATGCGCGCCCTTCAACTCTCCGCCCTCGTGCGTTCACTGGTCCGGGACGGCGCCGTGCGGACCGACGCAGGCCGCGGCGAGGACAGCCAGGCGCAGTGCTTCCTGCGGCGGCTCCACGGGCCCGAGGAGGGCGACCGGGCCTTCGCCCTTATGCGCTCAGCCGAATAGGTGACCGAGGCGGACGAGATCGGGCTGGCGCTCGCCGCCGTCGTCGGCGCCCTGACTGCCACCGCAACGCCCTACGCCGTGACCGGGTCGCTGGCCAGCAGCGCCCACGGCGAGTTCCGTGCGACCAACGACCTCGACATCCTCGCCGACCTGGATCCCGCGACCCTCACGCCACTGTTACGAGCCCTGGCGCCTGGTTTCCACGTGGATCCCGTCCAGGCACACGAGGCAGTTTCCACCGGCACGAGTTTCAACGTCATTCACCGGGGCACCCTCCTCAAGGTGGATGTCTTCATAGCAGGCAAGCCGTACGACCGCGAAGCCCTGCTGCGTGCGAGTGAGCACGTGGTGCCTGGAAGCGCCGGACGCCTTCGCATCCTCACTGTGGAGGACATCCTCCTCAACAAGCTGCGCTGGTTCAAGATTGGCGGCGAGTTGTCGGACACCCAGGTCCGGGATATCCGCGCCTTGATCGCGCTGAACCGAAGCGTGCTCGACTTGCCTTACCTTGACAGGTGGTCTCGTGAACTCGGGCTGGGCGAGTTGCTGGATCGCTTCCTCACCGAGACGTAGTTTCCCCCAGTGGGCGCGCTGGGCTCAGGTTCCCGCTGCCCCGGCTCCCTGAAGTCGCTCCACCACCCGCCGGTCGAGCCGGTCCTTGAGCCGGCTGGCCCACGCCGACTCACGTGCCAGGGCCCCGAACGAAAGGATGGCAGACCCGCGACCCGCGTGCAGCAGCGCGGCGGGCCGTGCGGGTGCACGGTAGGTGCGCATGGCCCTGCCGGGCCGAGCACCGCAGGCCACAGCCAGGTTGTGCACCAGCACGTCGGCCTCGTGCACCAGGTCGGGACGGCCCGGCGCGAAAACGCCGGGGTGGGACGTGGAGCGCAGCGTGCCGTCGACCGCGGCAAAGCCACGTGTGTCGAGGGCCAGGCCCGATGCCGACAGCGCCCCATGCGGCCCCGGACCGGTGCACCACACGACAAGGCTTGCCGGAACCGAGGCACCCGACGCCAGGCTGAGTCCGCGTTCCGTGAGTGACTCGACCCGCGCCCCGAGCGCGAGTCCCACCTTCCGGTCCAGGAGCACCCGAGTCGCCAGCCGGCGCGTAGCGGGATCGCGATCGGCGAGGATGCCGTCCCCGGCGTCCACCAACCGGATGCGGAGCGGCGTGCCCGCCTCGCCAGCGCGGGAGGCGAGCGCGCACGCCACCTCGAAGCCTGCCCGCCCGGCCCCCACGACGGCCACCGGCCCCTGGCCCACGGCAGCCACTCCCGCCAGCAGGGCGTCCACGTCACACCAGGCCACGGCGCGAACGGCGCCTGCCCCGGCCGCAGCAGCCTCCGGCACCAGGGGAAGCGCGATCGAGACGACATCACCGGTCTCCACGCGCCCGTCCGCGAGTGTCACCCGCCGCGATGCAGCGTCAAGCGCCGCGGGTTCACCCTCGACGAACCGTGCGCCCGCCGCATGCGCGAGCGCGGCGACGTCCACTGTCACGTCGCCGGTCGCATACTCGCCTGCCACCAGGCCCGGCAGCATCGGCAGCGAGCGCCAGGTGCGTGATCCAATCACCACCAGCTCGCCGGGACGGAAGCGCCCGGCGCGAATGACATCGAGGACCTGCAGGTGGGGCTGCTCGGTTCCGACCAGGGTCAGGCGCATGGCATTCAAGCTACTCGCCACCGGGCCCGGCGTGCGGGACGGGCGCCAGAGTGACAGGCC
>CAZWXD010000033.1:0-22579 GCA_964638035.1 uncultured Gemmatimonadaceae bacterium
GCTTTTCCAGTCGCTCCGCAGGGACCATGCAGGATTCTAACGTGATCTCCCCGCCAAGGCGTCCCGGCCTGCTCGCCCTTCTTGTCGGGCGCGCGGCCATTCCGGTGCTGGTGCTGGTGGTGCTGGCCGCCGGTGCCATCGTGTGGGCCACCGCCGGGCCCGCCGCGGCACACCTCACCTGGATGGCCGGCCTCGTGGTGACTGGTGCACCAGTAGTGCTGCGCACCATCCGGGGTGCCCTGCAGGGACGGTTCGCCGCCGACCTCGTCGCCGCCATGGCGATCGTGGGTGCCGTGCTGCTGGGCCAGCCGGCGGCCGGCCTCGTAGTGGTGCTCATGCAGACGGGCGGCGAGTTCCTCGAGCGCTATGCGGAGGGACGCGCCACCCGTGCCGTCCACGAACTCGAGGCCCAGGCACCCCGCACGGCACACCTCATCGTGGGCGACGAGGTGCGTGAGGTCCCCGCCACGGCGGTGTCGGTGGGCGACATGCTGCTGGTGCGGCCCGGCGAGATGATCCCGTGCGACGCCGTGGTGATCGATGGGCAGTCGGACGTGGACACCTCCCGCCTCACTGGCGAGCCGCTGCCCCGCCGGGCCGTCGCCGGCGTGGCGGTACCCAGCGGCAGCCTCAACGGCAACGCGCCACTGCGCCTCCGGGCCACCGCCACGGCATCGGAGAGCCAGTACGAGCGCATTGTCCAGCTGGTTCGGTCGGCGCAGGCCAGCAAGGCGCCGCTGCAGCGGGTGGCCGATCGCTACGCCACCTGGTTCACGCCCCTCACCATGGCCGTGTGCCTGGCAGCATGGCTCGTGACGCGCGACACGACGCGCGTCCTCGCCATTCTCGTGGTGGCGACCCCGTGCCCCCTCATCCTGGCCGTGCCGGTGGCGATCATGGGAGGGTTGAACCGCGCCGCACGGCAGCAGGTGCTCTTCCGCCACGGCACTGCCCTCGAGTACCTCGGCACCGTCACCGCCGGCGCCTTCGACAAGACCGGAACGCTCACCGAGGGCGAGCCACGGGTGGAGCAGGTCACCCCGGTAGCGGGAACCGAGGCAGATCGCGTGCTCGCATTGGCCGCAGCCGTGGAGGGGGGATCGGGCCACCTCCTGGCCCGGTCGGTGGTGGATGCGGCACGTGACCGCCAACTCAGCGTGCCACCCGCACGCGACGTCACCGAGTGGCCCGGCCAGGGTGTCGAGGGCGTGGTGGATGGCCACGTGGTGAGCGTCGGGGGATGGGGCTTCGTGACCAGCCGGCACCCTGGCGCCGTGGCCGGGCTCGCGCCATTGCAGGCGGTGAGCGACGGCCTGCGTGCGTGGGTGGCGATCGATGGAGCAGGGGCCGGGATGATCGCCTATGCCGACCGCATGCGCCCGGGCCTCCCGGCGTTCTTTGCCCGCCTGCGCGCACTGGGTGTTCTCCGGCTGGTGCTGCTCTCGGGCGACGCGCAGGACAATGCCGATGCCGTGGCCCATGCGGCCGACCTCGATGAGGCACGGGGCGACCTGTTGCCGGGTGACAAGGTGCGCTACGTGCAGGAGATGCTGCAGGAGGGCGAGCGGGTGTTGATGGTGGGTGATGGCACCAACGACGCGCCCGCGCTCTCCACCGCCACCGTGGGAATCGCGCTGGCGCAGCATGGGGGAGGCGTGTCTGCCGAGGCAGCCGACGCTGTGCTGCTGTCGGAGGATCCCACCAGGATCGCCGAGGCGATTGTCATCAGCCGCGAAACGATGCGGGTGGCGCGGGAGAGCATCTGGGTGGGCCTGGGCCTGAGCGGCATCGCGATGGGCTTCGCGGCCTTCGGCTACATCACGCCGGTGGTGGGTGCGCTCCTGCAGGAAGCGATCGACGTGGGGGTGATCCTCAACGCGCTCCGGGCCGCGCGCATCAGGCCTGGAGCAGCTCCAGTTGCGCACACGGCGCAAAGCTCATCCGGTGGTGGCAGGTGATGCCCTCGCGGCGCATGGCGTCGTGGTGCTCGTCGGTGCCGTAGCCCATGTTGGTGTGCCAGCCATAGCCGGGATGGCGGCGGGCCAGCCGCGTCATCAGCTCGTCGCGAACCTGCTTGGCCACGACACCCGCTGCGGCAATCGAGGCGCACCAGGCGTCGCCATCCACCAGTGCATCGTGCGGATAGCCGATCTCTGGAAAGGGAAGGCCATCCACCAGCACCTGCCACCGTGCGAGCCCCGGCAGGGCCTTGCCGATGGCACGGCGCATGGCGAGTGCGGTGGCCACGCGGATGTTGAACCGGTCGATCTCGCGAACCGACGCGGCGGCCACGCTGATGCGAAGCGCCCGCTCGCGGATCCGTGGCAGGAGCTGGGCGCGCTGGCGGGCGCTCAGCAGCTTGGAGTCGCGGAGCCCGACGATGCGCCTGACATTGGGGGGAAACACGACGGCGGCGGCCACGACTGGCCCGGCCAGCGGCCCCCGCCCGGCTTCATCCACCCCAACCAGGACGCTGCCCGAGAGCCACCGCAACTGTTCCTGCTTGAGTGAAGGCCGGGGCTGGCGTGGCATGGCCGGAAGCTAGTGCCACGACCGCACGGGTGAAGGGGCGCTCATACCCGCCTGGCCGCAGCAAGCATGGCAGCCAGGCTCAGCTCCACGTCGGCGTCGGTGGTGGACCAGCACGAGACGCTGATGCGCATGGCGGTCCGTCCCTGCCACACGGTACCGCCGCACCAGCAGGTGCCGTCCTCCTGGATGGCGCGGATCACCGCCAAGGTGCGCTCGGGCGAACCGAACGAGACGAGCACCTGGTTGAGTACCACGTCATTCAGGACCTCGAAGCCCGCTGCGCCAAGGCCCTCGGCGAAGCGCCGTGCCTGCCGGCAGTTCCGCTCGATCATCTCTGCCACCCCACGCCGGCCAAGCGACCGGAGCGCGGCCCACACCTCAACCACCCGGGCCCGGCGCGACATCTCGGGGCCGAACCAGTGCGGGTCGCGAGCATCGCCCTTCACGAGGTAGGCTGCCGTCGCGGCCATGGCGGCGTTCAGGTGGGCGCGCTCCCGCACGAAGGCGAGGCCGCAGTCATAGGGCACGTTGAGCCACTTGTGGCCATCGGTGGCGATGGAATCGGCCCGTGCGATGCCGGTCGTGAGCGGCCGCAATGCGGACGAGGCGGCAGCCCAGAGCCCGAAGGCGCCATCCACGTGAAGCCAAGCGCCAGTGCCAGCCACTCGCCTGGCCACGGCGTCGATGGGGTCGAAGGCGCCGGAGTTCACGTTGCCCGCCTGCACGCACACGATGGTCATCGGGCCAGGCTCGGGAAGCTCGTCGAGGCGCATCCGTCCCTGGCCGTCAACCGGAACCCGCACGACGCGCTCCCGCCCCATGCCAAGCAGGGTCAGCGCCTTGAGCACCGAGACGTGCACCTCGCCACCGGCCACCACGGTGACCTCGGGGGCACCGAAGAGCCCACGCGCCTCCACGTCCCAGCCGGCGCGCGCGAGCAGCGCATGCCGCGCCGCGGCGAGCCCGGTGAGGTTGGCCATGGTGG
The DNA here is from genome assembly GCA_964638035.1 of uncultured Gemmatimonadaceae bacterium. Classification (GTDB taxonomy): domain Bacteria; phylum Gemmatimonadota; class Gemmatimonadetes; order Gemmatimonadales; family GWC2-71-9; genus JAGGAG01. The sequence goes on from CAZWXD010000033.1 coordinate 3,518, forward strand.
CACCGGTGACAAACCCCACCTGCGTGCCCGACGGCAAGCCGAGGAGGTTGGTGAGCCACCCCTGCACCACCAACTCGAGCCGGGTGCAGAAGGGGCCGCCCACCTGCATCCCGACATTCTGGTCCCACGCCGTGGCCAGCATGCTGGCGCCGAGCGTGGCGGGAAGGGAGCCGCCAACCACGAACCCGAAGTAGCGGGGCCCGGCCGACGCTACCGCCGCAGGTGAACCCAGGCGGTCGAGTTCGTCGAGTACCAGGGCGGGATCGACCGGGTCGTCCTGCAGCGGCTGGTCGATGGCCGCGGCGGCCTCGAGCGCTCCCGGTGTGGGCAGGATGGCGCGACTGCCCAGCGAGTCCAGGTATACCGCACTGCGTTGTGCCGCATCGGCGAGGAGGGCGGCGGTGTCAGTCATCGTGGTTCCGGTTCGAGCCGTCATGGGTAGCGAGCCTCAGTGTCCGCAGCTGCCCCGCCGGAACTGCGCCGGGGTGCAGGCGAAGCCGTCCGTAGCCCAGTGGCCGGCGTCCTGCGCTCGCGCGGCGCGCTGGGCCGCCCGAATGCTGGCTTCGTACCGGACGTTCGGCGGCACGGTGAAGGGCAGCGCCCAGCCTTCGCGCACCATGCGCAGGTTGAGCATCGAGCCATTGCGCCAGGCATAGGCGAGCACCCGTCCGTACTGGTCGCGCGGGCTCACGTCGGCCTCGAGCAGCAGGGTGTCGCCCACGCCGGCCATCGCCTTGAGGGCGCTGGCAGACCTGGGTCCGTGGGTGCTGTCGGCCAGCTCCGGAGCGTCAATGCCGGTGAGCCGCACCCGCAGGTTCTCCCGCCCCTGCCGGCAGCGAAGCGTGTCGCCATCAGAGATCCGGGTCACGACGCAGCTGGTGGTGGGCCCCACCGGTGCAATGGGCAGGCTGGCCTTGGTGCCACCACCCGGCGCCGCCTGCGCCATCGCGGCGCCGGGCACCATGACCAGGCAGCAGAGGATGCGCGCGCGTGTAGACCTCACGCCGTGCGTGGTGCACGGGGAAATCGCGCTTCCGATCGTGCCCTGGCCCGGGCCGCCTCGACCTCGCGGTCACGGGGTGGCGCGGTGGTCACGAGCGAGTCGAGCAGCGTCCGCGCCACGCCGGCAATGTCAGTGACCGCGTGGTTGAAGGCAGCTTCATTCGCCTTCGATGGCCGGGTGAAGCCGCACAACTTGCGCACGAACTGCAGGGATGCGTCGTGGATCTCGTCGTTGGTGACGGGCGGCTCGAAGTTGTGGAGGGTCTTGATGTTTCGGCACATGTCGGCATCCACCGCGCTGGAGTGGGCACCGGGCGATGCGGGGCCGCCCGGCAGGTACAGGAAGATACCGCCGGAACCGGCGGCGTTCCGGGCCCGCTTCTCGGCCGGGGCCTGGCACCCTACCCTTCCCCGTCATGCAGGTCCACCTCATCGACGGCACCTACGAGCTGTTCCGCCATTTCTACGGTGCCCGGCGCTTCAACCAGGGCCTGGACCGCCCCATGGGTGCGGTCCAGGGTGTCCTGCACACCGTACTGGAGCACATCGAAGGCGGCGCCACTCACCTGGGCGTCGCCACCGATCATGTCATTGAGTCGTTTCGCAACGCGCTCTGGGCAGGCTACAAGACAGGCGAGGGCATCGACCCTGCGTTGTGGGCGCAGTTCCATCCCCTGGAAGACGCGCTCGGCACGATCGGGGTCACAACCTGGCCCATGGTCGAGTTCGAGGCCGACGATGCACTGGCAGCGGCAGCGCACCTGGCCAGCCTGGATGGCCGCGTGGAGCAGGTGGCCATCTGGACGCCCGACAAGGACCTGGCTCAATGTGTGGCAGGCAACCGTGTGGTCCAGGTGGACCGCCGGGCCAAGGTCATCCGTGACGCGGCGGGCGTCAAGGAAAAGTTCGGGGTCGAACCGCGGCACATTCCCGACTGGCTCGCCCTCGTGGGTGACTCCGCCGATGGCTACCCTGGCATCCCCGGCATCGGCGCCAAGACCGCGGCACGGCTCATCGCTCGCCATGGCCCCATCGAGAGCTTTCCGCCATCGGTACTGGGTGACGCGCTGGGCGACGCGCTCCTCTTCAAGCAGCTCGCCACGCTCCGCACCGATATTCCGCTCTTCGGCGATGTGGACGAGCTGCGGTGGCGCGGCCCGTCACCAGGCGTGGCGCGGCTGGCCCAGGCACTGGGCGACGAGCGGCTGGTGCGACGCATCGAGGCGCTGGTGCAGCGCAACCCGTGAGGCTCAGGCCAGCCAGCGGTCGCGGTTGGCCTGCACGAAGGCGTCGTCGGTAAGGTGGGGATACGCCGTGAGCACCCGGTCTATCTCGCGAGCCTGGCCGGGTGAGAGGTTTTCGGCTGGGTCGAGGCACCAGCGTCCGGCCAGCAGGCCCTGGCGCCGCAGCACCTCGTGAATGCCGGGGATGCACCCACGAAACCGGTTCGCGGCATCGAAGATGGCACCGTTGGCGTCGGTGGTCTCACATGCCAGGCGCAGCAGTGCCGGTGACATTCCCCGCTCCGCCTCGCGCCTGGCGCGCTCCACCAGGAGCACCGCGTTCCGGGTCCAGTACGCCCAGTGGCCGAGCAGTCCGCCCACCATGCGCACCGTGCGGCCCCCGCCGGCGGTAGCGCGGGTGTCAGCGTGCACCGTCAACAGGTCGCCCACGATGTTGTCATCGTTGCCGGTGTACAGCGCCACCTCGCCGGCACGCCCCGCCTCGATGACGCCCCGCACCACGTCGAGTGTGGCATAGCGGTCAAAGGGCGCCACCTTGATCGCCACTGCTGCGTCGAGCTCGGCGAAGCGACGCCAGAACCCCGACCGGAGCACGCGCCCACCCACCGCAGGTTGCAGGTAGAACCCCATGAGCGGCATCACCGTACCAACGGCCTTGCAATGGGCGATGAGTTCGGCGGTGGTGGCACGAGGCAGCTGGGCCAGGCTGAGCAGGGCCACATCGTAGCCCAGGTCGCGCGCCACGGCGGCCTCACGTACAGCCTGCCTGGTGTGTCCCACCACGCCGGCAATGAGGATGGGCACCTGGGCCCGGCGATGGGCCCAGCGGTGTGCCGCTTCATGTGCCAGCTCGAGCACCGGGCGGTAGAGGCCGACCGATGGCTGGCGAATGGCGAACTGGGTGGTGTGCACCCCAACCGCGATGCCGCCGGCACCGGCATCGATGTAGTAGCGGGTCAGGGCGCGCTGCCTGCGCTCGTCGAGCCGCCGTCGCGCCGTGAGTGCGAGCGGATGCGCGGGAATCGCCATGCCGCGCCCGAGGAGGTGGCGAAGCTGGGCGATGGTCAGAAGCGGCCGTCCCGTGCGTCGTAGTGGGTGGGCTTGCCCAGGGAGGGTCCTCCTGCCGCTGCCCAGCTGGCCACATGCTCGATCATGGCGTCGAGTGATACCTCCGGGGCGCCGAAGCGCTCCTCCATCAGGTGTGCATCACTCAGGAGCGCGGTGGGCGCTTCGCGTCCCGTGAACTCCGGCGCCACGTCGAGGTGGCGGCCAAGGGCCAGGGCGAGGTCGCGCACCCGGATCGCCGGGCGCCCCGTCACGTTCAGCACGAAGGGGGGCGAGGCCGCATGGCGCAGGGCCCGGAGCGCCACGGCATTGGCATCGCGTTGCCAGATCACGTTCACCCAGCCCATGGTGAGGTCGACCGGTTGGCGCGACAGGATACGGTCGGCGATGTCACGAAGCACGCCGTAGCGTGGCTCGATGGCGTAGTTGAGCCGGAGGATCGCCATCGGCGTGCCGTTGCGGCGGGAGAAGAACTCCAGCACCCGCTCGCGCGCCAGGGCCGACTGGGCGTACTCACCCACCGGGCCTGTCGCATCGTGCTCAACGGGGCCCGCGCCGTCGGTGCTGCTCAGGGGATAGACGTTGCCGGTGGAGAACGCCACGATCCGCGCCGTCGCGAACCGCTCGGCCACCGCCCCGGGGAGCCATGCATTGATGGCCCAGGTGCGGGACGCGTCGGTGGCGGTGCCGAACTTCTGCCCCACCATGTAGATGATGTTGGGAGCATCAGGGAGCGCCTGCAGGGCATCGCGATCCAGCAGGTCGGCCTGGAGCGTGTGCACCCCGTCGGCCTCGAGTACCGCGCGCAGCGATGGGTCGGTGAACCTCGCGACCGCCCACACCCTGCGTTCCTCGGCGGCACCAACCCTCTCACCTTCGCCGCCGCCCGCCGCCAACGCCCGCACGGCCAGTCGCGTCAGGCTGGGGCCCATCTTCCCGCCGGCGCCCAGGACCAGGATGTCACCGGGGACGGCCGCAAGGTCTGTGACCAGCGCCGGGGTGGGCTCCGAGAGGAGCTGTTCGAGGCCGCGCTCGTCAATCGAGACCGATCACCTCGCGGAAGTAGGCGGCAAGGTCGATGGCCAGGCCTGGAAATGCCGGGTTTGGCTGCCACGACAGCACGTCGTCCAGCACCTCGGGGCGGGGGTCGCCCGGCCGCCACCGCTCCACCACCCGCGCGTCGAGGTCGACAACCCAGTATTCCGGCACGCCAGCTCGCTGGTAGAAGTGCCGCTTGAGTCCGCGATCGTACCGCGCCGTCCGGGGCGACAGCACCTCAACCACCAGGATCGGCAGGGGCGCCTCTTCCCATCGCTGGAAGCGCGGCCCCGGCGGCAGCACAAAGAGGTCGGGCTGGGTGAGTTGCCCGGGCGCCGGTTCGAGGTCGGCCGGGAGGGGAATCGACAGGCCAATGCCATGCTGCTTCACATAGGGATGCAGCAGGTGCTCGAGCTCCTTGATCGCCACCTGGTGGAGGGGACGGGCAGCCGGGCTCACCAGCAGCTCGCCGTCGATGAGTTCGTACCGGTTGCCGTCTGGCGGCAACGCCAGCACGCGCTCCCGCGTCCACGGGATGGTTTCGGGCATGCCCATAGCGTACGCTCGGCAGGTTGAAGGACACAAGGCGGCATCCGCCAACTTGTGGCCGGCTGGCCGGCGGACCGGTATCATACCGTTGCACGCCGGATCATTTCTCGCCACGGAGCAGCTCGTGCACTATCTCCTCACGTACGACATCGCGCCCACCTACCTCGCCCGCCGGGGGGAGTTCCGGCAGGCCCACCTCGACCTTGCGTGGGCCGCCTGCGATCGCGGCGACCTGCTGCTCGGCGGTGCCGTGGGCGACCCGGTGGACTGCACCATGCTGCTCTTCAGCGGCGACTCCCCTGCGGCAGCCGAGGCCTTTGCCAGGACCGACCCGTACGTCCTGAATGGGCTGGTGAAGCGCTGGACGGTGAAGCCCTGGCACACGGTGGTCGGCAGCAGCGCCGCCAGCCCGATCCGGAGGGTGCCCGGCTAGCCCGCTGACGGGTTCCCGGCCCGTCGCGCGCAATGCGGGTGCCCTTGTTCACCCTGGCCAACGTGGAGTCCCCCATGCGCGCATCCGCCCGGCTTGCCTGGCTCGCTTCCCTGGCACTGGCACCGCTCCTTGCCGCGGCGGAGCCGGCGCCCCGTGCCGTCGATGACCTCAGCGGCATCATCGCGGCGTTCATCGCGCGGTCGTCAACCGAGTGGGACGCGCTCGACGCGCTTCCCGGCATCAAGTGGGCACCCCTTCCACCCGCGATGCTCAAGAACTGCCTTCCCGACGGTGGCTGCTTTGCCCGGCAGGGCAGTGCCACGGTGGATGGCCGGCCCTTCGCGATCATGGCAACCGGTGCCCGCACGATCGTGGCGACGCTCTACCTCAGGAACCAGGGTGCACCCATTGGCGAGGCGGCGGTGATCGACCGTCTCAAGCAATCGGGCGCCGAGGTGGCGCTCGCCCGCTGTCCCGTGAAGGGCGGTGCCGGAAGCACCAGCTGGTATCGCGTGAAGGGGAGTGGCGGGTCGGGAATCGTGGCCATCCAGGCGCCTCGCGGCAGCCGGCCTGCCGAGGGCTTCGTGGTCACGGGGGGCGACGAGCTGCCGCAGCTCCAGCCCAACCAGCTCGCCCTGTACAGCACCGACTGCGCACCCGGTGCGGTGCAGAAGCCGGTGGCCAGCGTGAAACCCCACGTCCAGCTCGCGGAAGTCATCACCACGCTGCTGGTGCCAGCGTCGGCGCAGGGACTCGACTGGAAGGGGTTCACGAGCCTGGGCACCGGGATCGTTTGGAACGGGACCGAGCCGAAGAAGATGGACCTCATGACGCTGAAGAACGACCCCAGCCCCATGGCACTCACCGGCGCCACCGAACTGGCCCAGCGGAAGTTCTCGGCGCTGGCTAGCGGCACGGCGGCGCAGGTGAAGGCGGTGTACCTGGAGGAGCTCGGCATGCACCCGCGGGGCGAGCACATGCTGGGCGAGGTGTACCAACGGGGGATTGCGGTGAAGCTGGTGCGCTGCGGGCCGGTCTACACCGAGTCCACCAACAACTGGTACAGCCTCACCAGTGCGAAGACCCGTCCCGCCATGATCCAGCAGTCCATCAGGTACGAGGGCAACCAGACCCAGGAGGCGTACGCGCTCCGGCTGGATGGCACGCTGCCCCCGCGTGACCCACGCGACCGGGATCCGGGCGTGCAGGGCTGCCAGTAGCGGAGATCGCGGCCAGCCGGCCGCGGAGGCGGTAGATTCCGGGCACTCGTCACCTCGAACCCACGAGGCCCTGACATGCCACGGATCGCCCTCGTTACCCTGGCCGCGCTCGCCGCAGCAACCCCCGTCGCCGCACAGGGCCGCGCCCGCACCACGCCGCCACCCGTGCCAATCCCCGAGATTCCGTTCACGCAGTACACCCTGAAGAACGGGCTCACCCTCATCATCCACGAGGACCACAAGGCGCCCATCGTGGCGGTGAACGTGTGGTACCACGTGGGCTCGAAGAACGAGCGGCCGGGCCGCACCGGGTTTGCCCACCTCTTCGAGCACCTGATGTTCCAGGGGAGCGAGAACCACAACACCGACTTCATCATGGCCGTGCAGGCCGCCGGTGGCACCGACCTGAACGGCACCACGAGCAACGACCGCACCAACTACTTCCAGAACGTGCCCGTCCAGGCCCTCGACCGCATCCTGTTCCTCGAGTCCGATCGCATGGGGCACCTGCTCGGGGTGATTGACCAGCCGCGCCTCGATGAGCAGCGCGGGGTGGTGCAGAACGAGAAGCGCCAGGGGGAGAGCCAGCCCTACGGCAAGACCTGGATCACGATGACCGAGAACACCTGGCCGAAGGGCCACCCGTACTCCTGGTCGGTGATTGGCTCCATGGACGACCTGAACGCCGCCACCCTGGATGACGTGAAGGAGTGGTTCCGCACCTGGTATGGCCCGTCGAACACCGTGCTCGTCGTGGCTGGGGATGTCAGCGCCCTGGACGTGAAGGCACGGGTCGAGCGCTACTTCGGGGACATACCGCCGGGTCCTCCGCTCCCCAGGCAACAGGCGTTCGTGGCGAAGCGCACGGGGACGCAGCGGCAGGTCCTGCAGGATCGCGTGCCACAAGCCCGGATCCTCAAGGTGTGGAACGTGCCGGAGTACGGCTCGCCCGACGCTGGCTACCTGCAGCTCGCGTCTGCCGTGCTGGGGCAGGGCAAGTCATCCAGGCTGTACAAGCGCCTGGTCTACACTGACCGGATCGCGACGGACGCGAGCTCGTTCACCTTTGCGCGGGAGATCGCGTCACAGTTCATCCTCATGGCCACGGCACAGCCGGGCGGGGACCTCGGCGCGGTGGAGCGCGCCATGGACGAGGAGCTTGCCCGGTTCCTGCAGCAGGGCCCGACCGTCGCCGAGCTCGAACGGGTGAAGGTCCAGCTCCGCAGCGACTTCGTACGTGGCCTGGAGCGCATCGGGGGCTTTGGCGGCAAGTCGGACGTGCTGGCCCAGTCCGCCACGTTCCTTGGTGACGCCGGGGCCTACCGTGCGCGGATGGAGCACCTCCTGGCGGCGACACCAGCCCAGGTGCGTGATGCTGCCGCGCGCTGGCTCCCGGATGGCCAGTACGTGCTGGAGATCCAGCCATTCCCCGACTTCGCTGCGGCCCCAACCGACGTGGACCGGAAGGTGCTTCCGGCCATCGGGCCGGCGCCAAGCGCACCGCTGGCCACGCCGGAGCAGGCGACCCTGTCCAACGGGCTCGAGGTGCAGCTCGTCCGGCGCACCGACCTGCCCATCGTCACGATGGTGCTGGGAGTCGAGGGCGGCTATGCGGCCGACCAGGGCGCCAGGTGGGGCACCGCAGCCTTCGCCGCCGAAATGCTGGACGAGGGCACACGCACCCGGACGGCGCTGCAGGTTGCGGACGGGCTCGAGCGGGCCGGCGCACGCCTGTACAGCCAGGCCGCGCTCGACGTCAACGTCATCACCTTGATGGCGCTCACCGACAAGCTGGACCCGGCGCTCGACATTTTTGCCGATGTGGTGCTCCACCCCGCCTTCCCGGCCAGCGACATGGAGCGCACCAGGAGGGTGATCGATGCCCGCATCCGCCAGGAGAAGGTCTCGCCCACCGGGATGGGGCTCCGGACGCTCCCGCAGTTCCTGTACGGACGCGACCACGCCTACAGCCAGCCCCTGACCGGCTCGGGCACCGAGGCCACCATCGCGGCGATGACACGCGAGGACCTGGTGGCGTTCCACCAGCACTGGTTCAAGCCCAACCACGCGAGGCTGTTCGTGGTGGGTGACGTGTCCATGGATGCGCTCGTGCCCCGGCTCGAGCGGGTGTTCGGCGGATGGAAGCCGGGTGACGTGCCGGCCAAGAACCTCGCGACCGTGCCGGCGCGTCCCGAGCGGGCCGTCTACATCATGGACCGGAAGGGCGCGGAGCAGTCGGTGATCTTCGCCGCCCAGCTTATTCCGCCGCGCAACATGCCAGGCGACCATGCTTTCCAGCTCTTTGACGAGGCGGTGGCCGGTTCCTACTCGGCGCGCCTGAACCAGAACCTGCGCGAGGACAAGCACTGGTCGTACGGTGCGTCGTCCTTCTACTACGACGGACGCGGCCAGCGCCCGTGGACCATGTACGCACCGGTACAGACCGACAAGACGAAGGAGTCGCTGCAGGAGGTGGTGCGCGAGATGACCGAGGCGGTGGGCCCGAGGCCGGTCTCCGCGGAAGAGCTCGCGGCGGCGAAGGAACGCCTGACGCGCAGCCTGTCAGGGCGGTGGGAGACCGGGTGGGCCGTGGCCGACGCACTCCGCGAGGTCAGCACCTTCGACCTGCCGGCCGGGTATTTCAGGACCTACGCGCAGGACCTGAACGCCGTGACGGTGGACGACGTGGCCCGGGTGTCCCGGGCAATCGTGCAACCCGGCAACCAGGTGATCCTCGTGGTCGGCGATCGCGAGAAGATCGAGCCCGGCATTCGCGAACTCGACCTGGGCCCGGTGGAGGTGCTCAGCGCCGACGGCACGCCCATCCGCGCGGCCGCGGCACCCTGAGCGGCGCTACCGGAGCGCCTGCACCACCGGGACCTTCGAGGCCCGCCGCGCCGGGAAGTAGCCACCGAGGAGGCCCATCACGACGGCGAACACCAACCCGGCGGCCAGCAGCATCGGCGTGATCCGGAAGGAGAAGGCAATCTCGCTGAACGTGGCCCAGTTGGTGGTGCTGGTGACGATGCCGTTGAGCGGGAGCGCCAGCAGGCACCCGATGATCCCGCCGATCGTCGCCACCAGCACCGACTCGGCGAGGAAGCTGGCCAGCACGCTGCGGGGACGGAACCCGAGGGTGAGCAGGACGCCGATCTCCGGCATGCGCGACGCCACCGCGGCGTACATCGTGTTCACCGCCCCGAAGATGGCGCCAACCGCCATGATGCTGGTAATGAGGATGGCGAGGATCCGCAGGATGTTGCCCAGCAGCTGCGACTGCTTGGCATAGAACTCAGACTCCCGGTGGACGTCCACCGTGATCCGCTTGTCGGCCTCCATCACCCGCTTGGCCTCATCGAACGCCGCCGGATCGGCGAGGCGGAAGGAGACCGACTGGAACCCGTCGCGGCGCAGTGCGGGCAATACCTGCTCGTTCTCGCCCCAGAGCTCCGACTCGAACGCCGAGCCGCCCGCCGTGAAGTGACAGGTCACTTCCCAGGGCCGCCCCGCAAAGAACATGGACTGGCCGATGGCGGTGTGGGGGAAGCGGCCCACGAGCTTCCGCCCGACGCAGATCTCGTTCCTGCCGGGCGACGGCTTCCGCCCCTCGGTCACCACCACGTTGGACCGGACCAGCCAGGCGGCCTCGCTCACGCCGCGCACCACGACGTTGGCCATGGCGGTCGTGTCCTCGATCCGGCCCATGGCGATCACCACGTACAGCTCGGGGCTCAACAACGCCTTGCCGTCGCTCCCCCGCGCCACGTGGGGCATGGACGCGATGATGCTGGTGGCCTGGCGGTCGAGCGAGCTCGACATCTCTGCATCGGCCCCCTTGCGGAGCACGAGCACGTTCTGGTCGGACCCGGTCCGCACCAGTGCCGCGGCAAACCCGTTGGCCAGTGCCAGCATGCCGATGAACACGGCCACCACGAGTGCGATGCCCAGTGCCGTCATCAGGGTGGACATGGGGCGTGCCCGCATGCTGCGCAGGTTGTAGATGAGCGGGATCTTCACTCGACACCTCGCAGGGCCGCCACCACCGGGAGCCGGGCCGCGCGCGTCGCCGGGATGATCCCGCTCGCCAGCATCAGCACCAGCGCGATCCCGGCACCCACCAGCATCGTGCCCACGGTGACGTCGAACCCGGGCAGGAACCCGGCGGCATTGAAGTTGGTGGACTTGTAGAGCAGCTTGGCCGCGCCCAACCCCACCACCGCGCCCACCACGGCAATGGCGCCGGCCTCCGCCAGCACCAGGGCGAAGAGCAGCCGGTCGGGATAGCCGATGGTCTTCAGCACGGCGACTTCCCGCGTGCGCTCGCGCGCGCTCATCATCATGGCGTTGGCGGTGACGAGGAGGATCGCGAACACCACGGCCAGCCCGATGGTGTTCATCAACAGGCCGATGTTCCCCCACATCGTGGCAAAGCTGGCATTGAACGCCTGCTCCGTCCCGGTCTTGGTGGGCGACGGGGAGTTCCGGAACTGGTCATCCACCGCCTTGGCGATGGCCGGGGCACTTCCCGGCTGGTCGATCTGCATGATGTACCAGCCCACCTCGCCCCGGCGCTCGCTCCGCTCGTCCAGGTAGCTGTAGTGGAACATCATGGCGTCGTCGTTGATGGCCGGGTCGGTGGGCGTGTAGATGCCCCGGACGGTGAAGGTCCAGTCGCCCGGGTAGATCGTGCCGCGCAGGGTGACATTCTGGCCCAGCTTCCAGCCGAAGAGCTCGGTGAGCCGCGCCCCGATCAGCGCCCCGCCCCGGTCCTGCAGGAAGGCCTCGAGCTGGTCAGGCGGGACCGACATCTCGGGATAGATCTCGAGGTAGGTCTTCGCATCCACCGCGAAGTTGGCGAAGAAGCGCTTGCCGTCACCGTACTGGCCCCCGAACCAGTTGGCCCAGGTGACCTTCTCGACGCCCGGAACGGCCGCGAGCCGGTTGGCATAGGCCTCGGGCAACGGCAGCACGAACCCGGTGGCATTCGTTACTACTACGCGCCGGGCGCTGCCGAACTGCGACGCGGCGCCCAGGGTGGTGATGACGGTGCGGAGCGAGGCAAAGAGGAACAGCGCCAGCGCCACGCTGGCCGTGGTCAGGAAGGTGCGCCGCTTGTGGCGAAGGAGGTTCGCGCGGAGCAGGACCCAGAACCTCACCGGGCCGCCTCCGCCTGCTCCACGAACGTGCCCTTTTCCAGGTGCAGCTGCTTGCGGGCCTGGCTGGCGGCGTGTGGATCGTGCGTGACGATCAGGATGGTCTTGCCGAACTCGCTGTTGAGCCGGCCCAGCAGGGCCAGCACTTCCTGGGAACTCTTCGCATCGAGCTGGCCGGTGGGCTCGTCGAGCAGCACCAGGGTGGGGTCGGCCACGATCGCCCGCGCGATCGCCACGCGCTGCTCCTGCCCGCCGGAGAGCTGCCGGGGAAAGTGGTCCATCCGGTCATCGAGGCCGACCACGCCAAGGGCGATGCGAACCCGCTCGTCCCGCTCCTTCTTCGTGAGCCGGGTGAGGAGCAGCGGCAGCTCCACGTTCTGGAACGCGGTGAGCACCGGGAGGAGGTTGAACTGCTGGAAGACGAAGCCAACGTGCTCCGCCCGCCAGGCGGCCAGCTGCGCCGAGTTCATGGCGCTCACCTCCGCGCCGCCCACGCGCACCGTGCCGCTGGTGGGCTTGTCCAGGCCAGCCACGAGGTTGAGCAGGGTGGACTTGCCCGAACCCGACGGCCCCATCAGCGCCGTGAAGCTGCCCTGTTCCACGTCGAGCGTGAGGCCGGTGAAGACGTCAATGCGCTCGGTACCGCGGAAGAAGGTCTTGGTGACGTCCCGGATCTCGACCAGGGCCATGGGAGTGCTCGTCGTTGTGGGTTTATGGCGTCGCTGGAGACGCCGGGCCTGCCCGTCGCACCTGTACGCGAATCCCCTCGACCGGGTTTTCCACGCCGCCGGTCAGCACCTGCTCGCCGCCGGAAAGGCCGCGCCGGACCTCGCGGAACCCGGCGCTGGCCGGGCCCGCCTCCACCTCCTGCGGCACCAGTCGTCCCTCGCGGATGAGCCAGACCACCGACTTTCCGGCCCGCTCGCGCACCGCCGACACGGGCAGGCGGAACACGGGCGGCGCCGCCGGCTGGCTGCTGGCCACGGCCTCTTCTGCGCGGAGTGCCACGAAGTCCACCCGTGCACCCATCTCCGGCAGGATCCGCTGGTCGCGGTCCTGGATGGACACCTTGACCTGCACCGTGGCGCGCTGGCGGTCGGCGGTGGGCACCACCTGGCGCACCGCGCCGCGGAACGAGGTGTCGGGATACGCGTCGAGGGTGATGCGGGCGGGTTGCTCCCGCGACACGCGGCCGATGTAGGCCTCGTTCACGTCCACCTCGACTTCGAGGGTGCTGAGGTCGGCCATGGTCACCACGGCACCGCGGGTGAGTCCCCCGCCAACCGACGGCGCCACCACCTCGCCCACCTCCGCTTCCTTGCGGAGCACGGTGCCGGTGAACGGCGCCCGGATGACGGTGTTGTCGAGGTTGGCTTCGGCGAAGCGCATGGCAGCGCGCGCCGCATCGGATTGGGCAACGGCCGACGCCGCGCGCGCCGTGGCCTGGGCCAGGCGGGCCTCTGCCTGCTCGGAGTCCTGGGCAGAGAGCAGGTTGGGGTTCTCTGCCCGGATGGTCACCACGCGGTCCCGCTCGCGGCGTGACTGGTCGCGCTCGGTTGCGGCCTCCACCTCCTGGGCTTCGGCACTGGCCACGTTGGCGCGCGCCTGGGCCACGGCGGCCTTGTAGTCATCGTTCTCCAGGAGGGCGATGACCTCCCCCTTCCGGGCGAACGAGCCCTCGTCCACCGACAGGTGCGCGAGGCGGCCCGGCACCTTGGCCGACACCGAGGCCCGCGTGCGCGCCACGACGTACCCGTTGGCGGTGACCACGGTGGCGCCGGGTGCCGTGGCGTCGGCCCCCGCCGACGGCATGGCGACGACGATCGCATCCACCACGGCACTGCGGCGCGAGCGGAGGTAGAAGACGAGGGCCGCGAGCAGGGCCAGGACCCCGGCGCCGGTCAGGATGAGCGTGCGCGAATAGCTGCGACGCACTTCCGGCGGCTGGGCCCGGTTGATCCGGAGCTTGGAGAGGTCGTGGGCAGGGCCGGCCATAAGGCCCCGAATCTAACCCGAAGGAGGGGCGGCGCAATCCGGACGTTTCAGGTGAGGTTCCGGGGGTGGGCGGCTTGCCCCGGTATACTGAACTTTATATAATTTCGCATGGGACCCAAGGACCTCCGGTGGATTGGCTCATCGCGCGACGACGTCCGAGCCTTCCCTGGGGGTGCTCGCGGGCGGATCGGGCATGAGCTCCACCAGGTCCAGCTTGGCCTGGCTCCGTCAGACTGGAAGCCCATGAAGAGCGTAGGTGCTGGCGTAGTGGAACTTCGTATACACACGGGCAGCGAGTATCGGGTCCTGTATGTGGCCCGATTTGCGGAGGCCGTGTATGTGCTACATGCGTTCGAGAAGAGGACACAACAGACGCGCACGGTGGACCTTGAGCTTGCCCGGAAGCGTTTTCGCGACCTTCTGCGGTCGCGCCAAGAGAGGTGACGACATGACATCGAAGATCCATCGGTCGACTGGGAATGTGTTCCGCGACGTGGGGTTCCCACCGGCCGAGGCAGAGAACCTCAGGCTGCGGTCAGAACTGATGACCCAGGTTCGTCGGCTCATGGAACGGCGCAAGCTGACCCAGGCGGCGGCCGCCAAGCTCTTCGGTGTGACCCAGCCCCGCATGAGTAACCTCGTTCGCGGGCGAATTGAGCTCTTCAGTCTCGACGGCCTGGTCAACATGCTCGCCCATGCCGGGATCCAGGTCAGCCTGGTCATGAAACGACCTCACCAGGTCGCGTGACTGCTGCATGAGCAGCGTGACGACGCCACCTCCCCGCGGCGTCACGTGCACTCCACCATATCCACCTGGCCCCCGGCACACGGCCTCAGTGTGACCGCCGGGACCGCCCGGCCTCGTCGCGATGCTTCCGGCTCGCGTACGCCCGGAAATGGCGGGCCTTGAGTTCGGCCGCCGCAAGGTGTCGCGCGTGGTCGCGAGCTTCGTTGGCGAGCTGAATGGCGAGCTGCTGCAGCTCGACGTCGTCGCCGGCGTAGCCACTGATGCGGCGGGCCGTGGCCTCGAGCAGGTGCCTCGCATCGCTGAAGGCACCCGCCCGGTTCAGCTCCGCGGCCTCGCGCCTGGCCTTGGCCGCATATGCCTGCGCCACGGCACGGTTGACCGACTGGTCCGTCGGCTGCCCGTCATTCGCCTCGTGCGACTCCCAGGTCCAGGCCATCACGGGCTCGGTGGCGTCCACGGCGCCCTCGCGATCACTGAAGCGGACCCGCGCCTCCACCGTCCTGCCCACGGTGCCACGGGGGAATCGGAGCGCCAGCACGAGGTCCATTTCCTGCCCCGAGACCAGGTCGCCAAGCGCCACCCGCACCCGGTTCCGCCGGCGCTCCACCATCCAGCCTGCGGGCACCTCGACGCTGATGCCCTCGGGGAGGTCGAGCGTCAGGATTGCCTCGTGCGCCACGATGTCCATGGCGTCGGAGAGCTCGCGCGTGAGCAGTTCCAGCAGCGCCTCCGGCCGCTCCAGGTAGTAGAAGTTGCCGCCGCCCGCCTCGGCCATCCCCTCGAGCAGTCGCTCGTCGAAATCGGCGCCGACGCCGAAGGTGGAGGTGGTGACGCGGCGCGCGCGCAGCTCGTGCGCCAGTCCCGTGAGCGTGGCCGGTTCGGTGATCCCGTGGTTGGCCAGGCCGTCGGTGAGGAGGAGCACCCTGGCGTTTGCGCCGAGCGTCACGCCCCGGCCAGCCTGCTCGGCACCAGCGAGCCATCCGGCGCCCAGGTCGGTGGATCCGCGTGGCTGCACCTCCCCCAGCCGGCCGAGCGCGGTGTTGCGACCTGCCGTCGTCACCGGCTCCAGCGACTGCAGCACGTCCACCACGTCATCGAAGACCACCAGCGACGAGTGATCGCTGGCGCTGAGAAGGCCCAGGCAGCGGTCGGCGGCCTGGCGCGCGAGCTCGAGCTTGCCATCTCCCATTGAGCCCGAGCGGTCGAGCACCAGCGCCAGGGCCAGTGGGTCACGGGGACGGACACGAGGGCGCTCGGGCAGGGCAAAGGCGACCCGCAGGTAGCGAGTGCTCCCCGCACCAGCGCGGATGAGTGATCGGTCGGTTGCGATGTTGATGCGCACGGGCGCTCCACGAGAAGGAATGCCCGAATCTCGGCGGGGGGTATGACATTGCGCCGCTACCGGCGCTGCATGCCCTCCAGCGCCGACCGCACCGCCAGCCGTACCGGTGCCGGTTCGAGCACCTCGGCGTCGGGGCCGTACTGCAGCACGTGCCGCACGGCCCAGTTGGTGTCGGCCAGCGGGTGGTCCAGTGTGAGTGAACCATCGGCATCGAGGGTGCGGCCCTCGCGCTCTGCCACCCAGCGTGCGATGGCCGGACCGTACCGGATGCGAACTCGCTCGTCCGAAGGGGCCAGGAGGACCCTGCCCTCCCGGATCACGTCCTCGGGATTGAAGTCGCGCGGCACCTCGAACTGTTCCTCGAGCAACGCGGTGGATTCGATGCGGTCGACCCGGAACACGCGGATCCTGTGGTTCCGCTCGCAGTGCGCCACCAGGTACCAGGTGCCCGATGCAAAGGCCACCGCATAGGGGCACACCGTGCGGCTGGTGCCCTCGGTGTCCCGGCTGCCGTGATACACCAGCTGCAGCTTGCGGCGCTCCTGCAGGGCCCGGCGGATGGCGCCGAGCGCTTCGAGGGGCATGGGCGGGAGGTCGGCGACACGGCGCGTCGCCGTGGTCACGTCGGGGAGCGCCGCCATCGCCTTGCGCAGGCGGTCACGCGCCCGGTCGAGGGTGGCGTGCTCCTCGGGGGGACGCGCGGTCCGCAGCATGGCCAGCCCCAACTCCAATGCTGCAAGCTCCGCCACCGTGAGGCGCATGGGGCGCTGGAAATGGCTCGAGTGCAGCGAGACCTGCTCCGCCTCGATGTAGATCTGCACGCCCTCGATGAAGCCGCCGGGATCGTCCCAACGCTCGGCCAGCGCCGTGAGGTCGCGCAGGAGGACGGCGCGGTCCACCCCGGCGGCACGCGCCACGCTGGACACGTCGTGCGACTCACCATCGGCCAGGGCGGGAATGATGTCGAGCAGGCGGCGGAGCGAGGCCACGGCATTGTCGGTCATGAGCGATACCGGGTGAGGGTGCGGGCACCAAGGTCCTGCCAGGCAGCCACCACCTCGGGGGGCGACAGGGGCACTGCCTCCCCCGCGAATGAGAGGAGCCAGCGGGCGAAGGCATCGATGCGCCGGACCCGGAACGAGCGCGACGAACTGGAGCCGGGAACGGGATCGCCCAGGCGCGCGGCGGCGGCGGCGGCCCCATCGGTGCCGCGGAACTCCACCACGGCCTCAACAGCGGCGGCGTCGCCCAGTTCCCAGGCCTGGCGCGAGCGCGCATGCTCTTCCAGCCGGAACGAGGACGGAATCGCGTAGTCGGGAGTGCCGGGAGCCTGCTGGTTCACGCTGGCCGACTGCACGCGGCTCACGCGGAAGTTCTTCACCCGGTCGCCGTCGCGCGCCGCGAGGTACCACGAAGACCCGAGAAAGAAGAGCCCGAATGGCTCCACTTCCCGCGTGGACACCTGATCGTGCGACATCGCGTGATAGGTGATCGTGGTGCGCTTGCGGCTGGCCAGCGCCTGGTCGAGCGTGGCGAGCATGGCGCCCGTCTCGGCCGGGACCTGGTACACCGGTTCGGCCAGCGGCCGGCTGGAATCAATTGGAAGGTCGTGCGCCAGCTTGCGGGTGGCGGAGCGCGCAAGCTCGGCGAGGTTCACGTCACCCACCTGCTGCATTCGCGCGGCCGCCGCGACGATGGCGTCGAGTTCGTCGGCCTCGAAGGCCAGCTCGGGCAGGGATCGGTAGCCGTAGGCGTCAGTCCGGCCCCGTTTCGGCGGGCGGCGCCGGCGGTTCGCCTCGACCAGCGAAAGGTACGGGAGGTAGAACTGCTCGCGCGGCAGCCGGTACCCGGTCACCTCCCCGGCGCCATCCACCTCGGTGGCAATGGGGATGCCGAAGGTGCGCAACTCGGATTTGTCCCGTTCGAACATCCGCCGAAGGGCGGCCTTGCTGCCGGACTTCGCGTAGGCGGGCACGTCCTGCACCAGGTCCTCCAGGGTGACGCCCTGGTGGCGGCGGAGGAGTGCGGCGAGGAGGTCGATCCAGCGCTGCAGCTTGGACATTCCGGTAATATGGACGGGGGGTACGACGAAGGGCATGGCCGTGGCCATGACTTCGTGGGCCCCCGGTTGTCACACCGCCATGCCACACTGTGGTAACACCAACCAGGGAGATGCATGCCAGCAACGAAACCACTCTCTCCGCGCTTTTCCCACGCACTCGAGTATGCCGCCACCCTTCACAGGGAGCAGTTCCGGAAGGGCACTGCCATCCCCTACATCTCCCACCTCCTGTCGGTCGCGGCCCTGGTCCTGGAGGCAGGGGGCACCGAAGACCAGGCCATCGCCGCGCTGCTGCATGACGGCCCCGAGGACCAGGGAGGAGAGGAGACCCTGCGCACCATCCGGGAGCGCTTCGGCGAGCCGGTGGCACGCATGGTGGCCGCCTGCACCGACGCCTGGGAAGACCCGAAGCCCGAGTGGCGCCAACGCAAGGAGGCATACCTCACTCACCTCACGTCGGTGGATCACGATGCGCTCCTCGTTTCCATGGCGGACAAGGTCCACAACGTCCGCGCGATCGCCGCGGATTACCAGGCCATTGGCGACGCGGTGTGGAGCCGATTCAGCGGTGGGCGCGATGGCACGCTCTGGTACTACCGGGCGCTCCTGGAAGCCTACCGCCGCCGCGCACCGGGATCCCTGCTGCAGGCGCTTGACCGGGACGTGACGCGCCTTGAGCAGGCCGTGGCGGAGGGCGCGCGGCTCCCACAGGACGCGTCGCGGGCATGACCGGGCGTGGCTGACGAGCGCGACCGGGCGCGGGCACTGGTGCTGGCTCACGGCTGGAACGCCGCCTGCTACCAGGTCCTCACGCCGGGGATGCTGCAGTGGTTCTCCCGTGCGGGCGACGCCGTGGCGGGGTACGCACGCTACGGCCGCATCCGCGTCGTGGCGGGTGCGCCGGTGTGCTGTGCGGCACGCCTCCCCGATGTCACCGCCGAGCTGGAGGACGACGGCCGCCGACGCGGGTGGGACACCCTCTACTTCGCGGCGGGGCACCGCCTGGAGGAGATCGTGGGTGCATTGGGCACTCATGTGCGCGTGCCCATTGGCTCCATGCCGACCTGGAACCCGCAATCGTGGCAGGAAGGTGTGGCCGCATCGTCCGGGCTTCGCGCGCAGCTCAATCGTGCCCGGAACAAGGAGGTGGTGGTGCACGAGGTGCCGTGCCGGCCGGATGAGGTGCTGAGGCTGAGCCCGGTGCTCCGCGC
>CAZWXD010000034.1:0-21218 GCA_964638035.1 uncultured Gemmatimonadaceae bacterium
ACAATCCGGATGCAATCCTGGTTTCGGCCGGTTTCGACAGCCACCGTCGCGATCCATTGGGTGATTTTCCTCTCGATGAGAAAGCCTATGCCAGGATCGGTGGTTTGCTGGCGGACCTGGCAGGAGAACATCCGCTGATCAGCATCCTCGAGGGAGGATACAATGTGGATGTGCTGGGAAGCTCTGTGGTCGCCTATATCGATGGCCTTCGCGGCCGGTGAGGTGGCTGAAGGATGCGGGTCACATCCCAGTGAATTCTTGGGATTATCCGGATTTCTGCTGAGGTCAAGAGGGCAGAATGCTGGACAACTCCACAATCCTGCTTATATACTGAAGGACAAGACTACATCGCTTATCTATTCCCGGCAGGTGATAAATATTCATGGTTTTTTCTGTCCTTCCGAAAAAAGCAGGCTTTACACTCATCGAGCTGTTGATTGTCATCGCGATCATCCTCATCCTGATTTCCATTGCACTCCCCAATTTCCTCGAAGCCCAGATGCGCGCCAAGGTGGTAAGAGAAAGCTCCGACATGCGCAGCCTGGCCACAGCCATCGAGTCTCTGAGGACCGAACGAAATGCACTGCTTGTGGATTTCTGGGATGATGACAACACGACCATCACTCAGGCGCGTTTCCGTGGCAGCAGCCAGTACCCCAGCCCGGCCTTTTCAGCTTGCTGCCGCTGGCATCGTGGAGATTTCCGCGGAGGGACCACCGGCCTGTTCACCCCGCTGACCACTCCGGTCAGGTATATGACCTCAGTTCCACCCGATCCGTTCTTCATGGAGGGGGATAAAGCCTTGATCTCCCAGGATGTTCTCAAACCAGTGTCTTACATGTATATCGACCGGGAATCTGCAGATATGAAAATGTCAAAAACCGACTTTCTCGGGGCTTTCGGCTGCTGGCGGCCGGATGGATCGGACACCGGCCCGCACGTGCACGGCCTTCCGGCCGGTGTGCTCCAGGAAGGCCTCGTCCAGCACCGCGAACGCGGGATGCGAGGTGTCCACCTGCACCGGGTCGCCGCCGTGGAGCATTGTCACCTCCACCGATGCCCACCGCGGCGCCAGCTTCCTGACCGCCTTCTGCAGCCACTTGAAGACCTTGTCCCGCTCCAGGCCCGGCACCAGGCGGAGGCTCACCTTGGCCGTGGCCTGCGCCGGGATGACGGTCTTGGCGCCCTCGCCCACGAAGCCGCCACGGATGCCGTGCATCTCGAGCGTGGGCAGCGCCCAGGTTCGCTCGAAGACGGAGTGCTTGCGGAGGCCGGTGAGCGCCTGCCCCGTGACCTCGTCCTTCAGGTAGGCCTTGCGGTCGAACGGCAGCTTCTTCCAGGCCTTCAGTTCACCCCGCGTGGGCGGGAGCACCGACTTGTACAGCTTGGGCAGGTTGATGGTGCCGTCCTCGTCCTTCAGGCCGGCGAGGATGCGAACCAGCGTCTCGATGGCATTGGGCGCCACGCCGCCGTAGGTGCCCGAGTGCAGGTCCCGCTCCAGGGTCCGCACCTGGATCTCGGCGTAGCAGATGCCGCGGAGCGCCGTGTACACCGCCGGCCAGCCACTGGCGAAGTACGACATGTCGCACACCAGGGCGACGTCGGCCGCCGTGAGCTCGGGCCGCGCGTGCAGCAGGTCGTGGATGACGTGGCCGCCGCACTCCTCCTCACCCTCGAAGATGAAGTTCACGTTGCACGGCGGGTTGCCATCCGCATCGCGCGCCACCTCGTACGCCTTGAGGAGGCAGTACACCTGGCCCTTATCGTCCGCCGCACCCCGTGCAAAGAGCTTCCCGTCACGCACCGTGGGCTCGAACGGTGCCGTGTGCCACTCGTCGAGGGGATCGGGCGGCTGCACGTCGTAGTGGCCGTAGATGAGCAGGGTGGGCTTGCCGGGGACGCGCGGGCTTTCGGCCCACACCACGGGGTGCCCGGTGCCCTCGATCAACTCCACCTTCCGGCACCCGAGGCGATGCAGCTCATCACACAACCACTCGGCTGCACGACGGCAGTCGCCGGCGTGCTGCGGGTTGGTGCTGACGCTGGGGATCCGGAGGAAGCTGGAGAGCTCGCCGAGCAGGCGATCCTGCGGGATGGTAGTCATGGTCACGGAATATAGGGGCTCACCCCGATCCTGTATCTTGGCGCATGCCCCCACCCCCGCCCCCGCTGGTTGAGGCCTGCGCCGACTCGCAGGCGAGCGTGCTCGCAGCCGCGGCGTCCGGTGCCGGCCGGCTGGAGTTGTGCGAGCAGCTCGATGTGGGTGGCGTGACCCCATCGCCTGCGCTGCTGGACTGGACGCTGGAGCACACCACCCTGCCAGTGCTCGTGATGATCCGGCCCCGCGGCGGCGCGTACACCCATGACGCCCCCGAGCTGCACGCCATGGCACGCGATGCCCGGGCCCTCGTGGCGCGAGGCGCGCGCGGCATCGTGGCGGGAGTGCTCACCGCCGCAGGCGAGGTGGACATGGACGCGATGCGGCGCCTGTCCGACGCCGGGGGCGCGCCGGTCACCTTCCACCGGGCCTTCGACTGCTGCGCCAGTGCGGGGCGCGCGCACGCCGCGCTCATGGAGCTTGGCGTGGCGCGCCTGCTCACGTCGGGTGGCAGGGGGACAGCCTGGGAGGGGCGTGCTGCCATCGCTGCGCTGGTGCGACGATCCGCCGGGAGGCTGGCGGTGATGCCGGGTGGGAGCATCCAGGCCGGGCAGGCCAGCGCGCTCCTGCGCGCCACCGGAGCCACCGAACTGCACGTACGGGCCGAGCGGGCCGCTGCGGTGGTGCAGGCGCTGGCTACCGGAGGGCCTGCTCCAGCCGCTTGAAGGCCTCGTCACCTTCCGTGTTTTCCACCAGGTCGCGCAACGCCATGACTGACTGCTCCACGTTGCGCCCATGCCGCTCATACCAGGCCTCGAACAGGTCGAGGTGCGTCCGGTAGATCTGCACCCCCACGAGCCGGGCGTTGTTCACCGGGCGCTCGGGCAGGCGTCCCACGCGCATGGTGCGGAGCTGGCCCGCGACGGTCCCTTCGAGTTCGGCACGGGCCCAGGCCGCGATCGCCACCCGCCCCGAGTCCACCGCCGCCGAGTCGGGCTTGCTGCCGTAGAAGGCCTCGAGCCGGCCCACGAAGTCGTGGTAGAAGTGGCCCAGCACGATTTCATCGAGCCACCGGTTGGCCGCCGCGGTGGCCTGCAGGGTGTCGCCCCGCTCCCGGAAGAACTGCTCGGCGGCCCGGTAGCCGGCGAACTGCGCGAAGCTCTCGTTGAACGGCGTGGCGCTCGTCACGTAGAGCGAATTGTGCGCGATTTCGTGCAGCACGAGTGCCACCAGTTCCACCGAGTCACGGGTCAGCGCCGTGGAGAGGAGCGGATCCTCGAACCATCCCAGCGTGGAGAAGGCGCCTGCCGGCCGGAGGTACGTGTCGTAGCCCTTCGCGCCAAAGCGATCGGCCTCCCTGCGTGCTGCGGCCTGGTCGAAGAAGCCCTTGTAGGGCACCCGGCCCACGATGGGGTACTTCCAGGTGTGTGGACAAATGCAGTTCCTCGGTGAGACGCTCAGCACCAGCAGGAGGGTATCGCGGCCCACGTCGGCGAACGAGGTGTACGTGTCGCCGGCCTCGAAGCCGACACGGGCAGCAAAAGCCCGGGCATCGAGCACGAGCTGCAGCTGGGCGCGTCGTCCCGCACTCACCGAGGAATCACGGACCAGCTCGCTGATGGGCCGGCGGCTGGTGAGGATGCGGGTTTCCTCCATCCCGGCTCGCCAGATGTAGCGGACCTCACCACTGGCCATATAGGCGGTGGAGAAGCCGCCAACGAGCAGGGCAACGAGGGCGGCGAAGATCACGAACGGCCTCCGGAAGCGGCGAGGTCCCTGGCGCTGCGACATTGGCGTAAGTTATTGCGGCGAAAGCACTTTGACAATGCCGAACCGGTCCGATATCTTGCGTTGCTGATGTCGTTCGTCCACCTCCACACCCACAGCGAATACTCGCTCCTCGACGGGGCGAGCCAGATCCCTGCGCTGGTGAGCCACGTGAAGGCGCTGGGCATGGACAGCCTCGCCCTCACCGACCACGGCAACCTGCACGGCGCGTGGGAGTTCTACGACCAGGCCCGGCAGCAGAAGATCCGCGCCATCCTGGGGTTCGAGGCGTACCTGGCGTACGGCCCGCGCACGGCGCGCGAGAAGCCCTCGTGGGCGCCCGCCGCGTACAGCCACCTGGTTCTGCTGGCGCGCAACCGGGAGGGCTACCGGAACCTGGCACGGCTCTCCTCCATCGGCTACACCGAGGGGTTCTATCGTCGGCCGCGGATCGACAAGGAGTCGCTCGCGGCGCACTCGGGCGGGATCACCTGCCTGGCGGCGTGCCTTTCCGGCGAGGTGGCGATGTCGCTCCGGCTGGGCCGCTACGACGAGGCCCGCAAGGCGGCCGCCTGGTTCGCGCAGGTCTTCGGTCCGGGGAACTTCTGGCTCGAGATCCAGCACCACGGCATCGCCGAGGAAGCGCTGGTGGCGAAGGGCATGCTCGAGCTGGCCCGTGACCTGGGGCTGGGCGTCGTGGCCACCAACGACGCGCACTACCTGCGCCGCGAGGATGCCGAGGCGCATGATGTGCTCCTCGCGATCGGCACCGGCGCCGACCTGGATGACCCCAAGCGGTTCCGCTTCGATGGCACCGAGAGCTACGTGAAGGGCGAGGCGGAGATGCGCCAGCTCTTCCCGGGGCACCCCGAGGCCTTCGACAACACGCAGGTGGTGGCGAACGCCTGCGAGTTCGACTTCGAGAAGCGCTACTTCCTGCCGTCGTTCCCCCGGCCCGCCGAGTTTGCGTCGGATGAGGAACTGCTGCGGAAGCTGGCACTGGATGGGGCGGTGGCGCGGTATGGGAGTACGGGACGGCGGGACGGCGAGACGGCGGGACGGCGGGACGGCGAGACGGCGGGCGGGCGGGACGGCGGGACGGCGGGACGGCGGGACGGCGAGGCCCCGCTTCCCGACCACATCCAGGAGCGCCTGGAATACGAGCTCAAGGTCATCAACAAGGCGGGCTACGCCGGCTACTTCCTCATCGTGCAGGACTTCATCCACGCGGCGCGGGAGCGGGGGATCCCGGTGGGGCCCGGCCGCGGCTCGGCGGCAGGCTCGCTGGTGGCGTATGCGCTGGGCATCACCAACGTCGACCCCCTCAAGTTCGACCTCCTCTTCGAGCGGTTCCTCAACCCCGAGCGCGTGTCCATGCCCGACATCGACGTGGACTTCTGCTTCGAGCGCCGGGGCGAGGTGATCGAGTACGTGCGGCAGCGGTATGGCCGCTCCAGCGTGGGACAGATCGTCACCTTCGGGACGATGAAGGCGCGCGCCGCGGTGAAGGACGTGGCGCGCGTGCTGCGCATCTCCCCCGGGGAGGCCGACCGCCTCACCAAGCTCATCCCCTCGGGACCGGCGTACAGCCTGAGCATCCCCGAGGCGGTGGAGAAGGTGCCCGAACTGAAGGAGTTGGTGCGCCAGCAGCCGGAGTATGCCCGCCTGGTGGACCTGAGCTCCCGGATCGAGGGGATCTCGCGGCACCTGTCAGTGCATGCGGCCGGCGTGGTGATCGCCCCGGGCCCGCTGCAGGAGTATGTCCCCATCTGTACGGCGCCAACCAGGGGTGCCGGCGCTGCCGCCGACGGGGAGGAGTCGCTCATCACCCAGTACGAGATGGGCGCGCTCGAGAAGGTCGGCATGCTCAAGATGGACCTCCTCGGCCTCAAGACGCTCACCGTGATCCACGATACGGTGAACATGGTCGCGGAGCGGCACGGGGTGCGGCTCGACATGGACGCCCTGCCCTTCGATGACCCGAAGCCGTACGAGATGCTGCGGCAGGGTCGCACGGCAGGCGTCTTCCAGTTCGAGTCGCCCCTCGCGACCGAGACCCTCCGTGCCATGCGGTGCGACCGGTTCGACGACCTGGTGGCGTCCAACGCCCTCCTCCGGCCGGGCCCCCTCGACGCCGGGATGCACACGGTCTTCATCAAGCGGAAGCTGGGGCAGGAGCGGGTCACCTACCCGCACCCGCTGCTGCAGGAGATCCTGGCCCCCACCTATGGTGTCATCACCTACCAGGAGCAGGTGATGCGGATCGCCAACGTGCTGGCCGGCTTCTCGCTCGCGGAAGCCGACGTGCTGCGCAAGGCGGTGGGCAAGAAGGACCAGGAGCTGGCCAACGCCGAAGTGGCGAAGTTCGTCGAGCGGGCGGTGGCACAGGGCCACCCGTCCCGGATGATCGAGGAGCTGGGCCGGCAGATCGTGACCTTCGGGCGCTACGGGTTCAACAAGTCGCACTCCGTCGCGTACACGGTGCTCTCCTACCAGACGGCCTGGCTCAAGTCGCACTATCCCGCCGAGTTCATGGCGGCGCTGCTGTCCTCGGAAATCGGCAACACCGACAAGGTGGTGCAGTACATCAACGAGGCGCGGGAACTCAAGTGCGAGATCCTGCCACCGGACGTGAACGAGTCCGGCTTCAAGTTCACGGTCGTGGGCGACCGGCGGATCCGCTTCGGGCTCGGTGCGGTGCGGAACGTGGGACAGGGGGCCATTGAGTCGATCATCGCCGGCCGGCGCGAGGGGCCCTACCGGACGCTGGCCGAGCTGGCGGAGCGGGTGGACCTCCGGCTCTGCAACAAGCGGGTGGTGGAGTCGCTCATCGCCTCAGGCGCCTGCGACACCCTGGGCGGGCACCGGAAGCAGCTCCTCGAGGCACTTGACGCCACCTTGCAGGAGGCGCAGCTCCAGCAGGCCGACCGCGACGCGGGACAGTCCTCGCTCTTTGGCGAGCTGCCCCACGTGGAGCACGCGCCACCCACGCTGCCCGACGTGCCGCCCTGGACCGAGGCCGAGCGCCTGGCGCGGGAAAAGGAAGTGCTCGGGTTCTTCATCTCGGGGCACCCGCTGGAGCGCTATCGCCAGGAGGTGGCGCTGTTCGGGGTGCGGACGACCGCCACCCTGCAGGAGTGGAGCGAGCACAAGGTGACCATTGCCGCGGTGGTGACCGCACTCAAGCGGCAGATCTCCAAGAAGACCGGGAAGGAGTACGCCCGGCTGGTGCTGGAGGACTTCCATGGCACCGCCGAGGCCATCGTCTTCCCCGAGGCATGGGCCCGGCTCAACCAGGTGATCGTGCCGGATGCGGCCATGCTGCTGACCGGCGGGTTCAGCGAGCGGGACCGGGGCGAGGACCGGGCCCCCTTCATCGTGGAGGGAGCCCAGCCATTGCAGGAGCTGGCGCAGACCGGGGCCCTCGCCCTGAGCCTCCGCTGGCGGCTGCCGGGTGCCCCCGCGCCTGACCTCCTCCTGGCGGCCATCCGCCTCTGTGGCCGGCATCCGGGGCCCACGCCGGTCTATATTGAATGGAACGACGGGAACGGCGAATCGGTCCGGCTCCGCTCCCGGAACGTCCGGGTAGCCCTGGAGGAGGACCTGGTTCGAGGCCTCCGTGAGCTGCTCGGTCCCGACGCCATCCACTACGCCAGGGCTAACTGACCATGCCGCCAGCCACCTATTCGCTGGACTTCGAGAAGCCGTTGCAGGAGCTGGAGCGCCAGATCGAGGAACTGGAGCGCGTGGGCGAGGAACGGCAGATCGACATCAGCACCGAGCTCAAGCTGCTGCAGGACAAGCTGGCGGCCGTCCGGGAGGACATCTACCGCGACCTCACCCCGATCCAGCGCGTGATGGTGGCGCGGCACCCGCGGCGGCCGTACACGCTCGACTACCTGAGCAGCATCTTCACCGACTTCATCGAGCTCCATGGCGACCGCCTCTTCATGGACGACCCCGCGATCGTGGGGGGCTGGGCACGCCTCGGCGGCACGTCGGTGATGGTGATCGGGCACCAGAAGGGGCGTGACACCCGGGAGAACATCAAGCGGAACTTCGGGATGCCCCACCCCGAGGGCTACCGCAAGGCGCTCCGGCTGATGCAGGTCGCCGCCCGCTTTGGCGCGCCGATCATCACGCTCATCGACACGCCCGGCGCCTATCCCGGACTGGGCGCCGAGGAACGGGGGCAGTCCGAGGCCCTGGCGCGCAACATCCTCGAGATGTCGCTCCTGCCGGTGCCGATCGTCGCTGTGGTGATTGGCGAGGGTGGATCGGGCGGGGCGCTGGCCCTGGGCGTGGCCGATCGCGTGCTCATGCTGGAGAACTCGGTGTACTCCGTCATCACGCCCGAGGGCTGCGCCGCGATCCTCTGGAAGGATGCCAGCCAGCGCGAGCGTGCCGCCGAGGCGCTCAAGATCACCGCCGCCGACCTCCTCACCCTCAAGGTGATCGACGAAGTCATACCCGAACCGGTTGGCGGGGCGCACACCGACCCTGATGCCACCGGCGAGGCCCTCCGCACGGCACTCCTCCGCAACCTGGGCGAACTCCGGAAGGTGAAGGGAGAGAAACTGGTCCGTCGTCGCGCGGAGAAGTACGCCGCGATGGGACAGTTCGCCGAAGCCTGATCCATGGCGCAGACAGTCGAGGTACGCTTCAAGGGCACGCGCCGCGCGTTCTTCGCGTGGGCCGACGAGTCCGCTCCCCTGCGCCTGCAGGAGGCGGTGATCGTGCGCGCCGAGCGGGGCGAGGACCTGGGCCGGGTAGCCACGGTAGGGGCGGCGGCGGCGAAGAAGTGTGGGGGGAGCTGCAGTTGCGGGACAACGGCCGAGGGGACAGCGGCCGAGGGGACAACGGCCGAGGGGACAACGGCCGAGGGGACGGCGGCCGAGTTGCCTCCCGTGCTGCGCCGGGCATCGCCCTCCGACCTCCAGCGCCACAACGAACTGCGGCGGAGCGAGGACGAGCACCGGCTGCGGGCCGCTGCCAAGGCGCGTGAGCACAAGCTCGACATGAAGGTGAGTGACGTGGAGTGGCAGTGGGACCGCCACCGGCTCACCGTGTTCTTCACCGCCGAGCAGCGGGTGGACTTCCGCACGCTGGTGCGGGAGCTGGCGAGCGAGTTCCGCACCCGGATCGACCTCCGGCAGATCGGCGTCCGGGACGAGGCGGCACGCCTCAGCGGCGTGGGGCGCTGCGGGCGCGAGTACTGCTGCTCCACGTGGCTCAAGGAACTCTCGCCGGTGAGCCTGGCCCTGGCCAAGGACCAGCACCTCTCGCTCAATCCCACGCAGATCTCCGGCGGATGCGGCCGCCTGCTCTGCTGCCTCAAGTACGAGCACGAGTTCTACGCGGCGGCCAAGAAGCGCTTTCCACGCGAGGGGAAGGTCGTGGTGACCCTGCGCGGCGCCGAGAAGGTCGTGGCGGTGGACATCTTCCGCGAGCGGGTGCTGCTCCGCGGCGCCGACGAGACCCGCGGGATTGCGCTGGTGGACCTGCGCGAGGAGATGGAAAAGGCAGAGGCGCAGGAGCGGCCGGACGGGGCCATTGAAGGGGAACAGCGGCCGGAACAGCGGCAGGGGCGGCGGCAGCAGGAACAGCGGCCGGAACAGCGGCAGCAGCGCGGCCCGGTCAGGCCCGCCTCGAATACCGCGAACTCCGCACCGACCATACCGGCCTCACCTGCTGTTCCGACCTCGTCCGGCGTGCCAGCCACTCCCGCCACGCCGGCGTCTCCCACCCCGCCATCCGGCGCCCGGAAACGGCGCCGGCGGCGCCGGCGGCGGCCCGGACAGGGCGGCGCACCGGGCGGTAGCCCAGGGGGCGCCTGAGCATGGGGCGCTTCTTCCTCACCACCGCCATCGACTACGCCAACGGCGACCCGCACATCGGGCACGCACTGGAAAAAATCGGCGCGGACTGCATTGCCCGCTGGCGGCGGCTCCGCGGGGACGACGTGTGGTTCCTCATCGGCATGGATGAGCACGGCCAGAAGGTGGCGCAGGCCGCCGCGGCGCTGGGCTTGAGCCCACAGGCATTCGTGGACCAGGTGTCGGCCCGCTTCGAGCGCACCTGGGACCGGCTCGGCATCTCCCGCGACCAGTTCATCCGCACGAGCGACCCGCGGCACAAGAAGGGCGTTCAGGACCTGATCGAGCGGATCTTCGAGCGCAACCCCGATGACTTCTACGAGAAGAGCTACACCGGGCTCTATTGCGTCGGCTGTGAGTCATTCAAGCAGGACGCTGACATCGTGGACGGCCGGTGCGTGCTGCATCCCACCCGGACGCTGGAGCAGGTCGAGGAGCGGAACTGGTTCTTCCGCCTCTCCCGCTACCGTGAGTTCCTGCAGGCCCACTTCCGCGCCCATCCCGGCTTCCTCGGTCCCGAGAGCCGCCGGAACGAGGTCGTGGCACTCCTGGAGCAGGGTCTCGACGACGTCTCGGCGAGCCGCGCGCGCCTCGCCTGGGGCGTGCCCTTTCCCCGCCCCACCAGTGACGGCGAGCGGCAGGCCACCTACGTGTGGTTCGATGCGCTTCCCAACTACTGGACCGCATCCCGCTTTCCCGGGTCGCGAGCCGAGTGGCCGGCATCGCTGCACGTGATCGGCAAGGACATCACCCGGTTCCATGCCGTGATCTGGCCGGCCATGCTCGAGGCTGCCGGGCTGCCGCTGCCCGCACACATCTGGGCCCACGGGTTCGTCTACCTGGGCGGCGAGCGCTTCAGCAAGAGCGCGGGCGTGAAGCTCGACCTCGACGAGGCCATTGACCGCTTCGGCCCCGACGCCTTCCGCTACTTCCTCCTCCGCGAGGTGCCCTTCGATGGCGACGGGAACTTCGGGTGGGAGCGATTCCTGGAGCGATACAGTGCCGACCTGGCCGACGGGCTGGGCAACCTGGCCTCGCGGTCCCTGGCCATGGTCGTGAAGTACCGCGATGGGGTGGCTCCGGGACGGCGGGACGGCGAGGCGGCGGAAGGCGATACCGCCCTGGACCAGGCGGGCGCCCTGGCCATGAGCCGCTATGCAGCGGCCATGGATGCCATCGACCTGCGGGGCGGCGCCGAGGCGGCCTGGGGCCTCGTAAGCCGGGCCAACCTCTACATCGCCGAGCAGGCACCGTGGGCGCTGGCCAAGGCTGGAAAGAACGCCGAGCTGGATGCCGTGCTCTCCAGCCTGGTTCGTGCCCTCGCCCGGCTGGTGGCCATGACGCTCCCGTTCATGCCGGGGAAGGCGGGTGCGTTGTGGGCCCTGCTCGGGGCGCCCGCGCCACTGCAACAGCTGGCATGGAACGATGCATTGAACCCGGCGGTGGGCGGGTGGCGGGTACAGAAACCCGAAGGGCTGTTCCCCCGGCCCCAGGTGACGGAGCCGGCTGCCGACTGACCCCCTAACTCGTTGTGTGGCAATGTTTTCGGATATTGCCAGGTAGCTTGACATGGGGGTGGATGGGGCTATCTTTGTCCGGGCTTTTTTCTTGCCACCCTGATTGGGCCGGTTCACCCTGGCTCACCGTCACCAAGTTGGAGTTCGATGGCCAAGCGTCGCTGGACCGTCATGCTCATCCCGCATGGCACCGAGCCGTCCAAGATCCTGGAAGTCACCAGTGCGTGGCTCCGGGTGGGCGTGCTGGCGGGCGTGGGCCTCGTGGCGGTGGCCACGCTGGCGGGCTATGCCCTGGCCTACCGGAACGCGACGAGGGGCTTTGACCTCGGCCAGGCCGAGCGCCGCGAGCAGATGGCCCAGGAGATCGGCGCCCTCAACGCCCGGCTTGGCACGCTGACCGACACCATCAACGCCATCACCCGTCGCGACGCGCAGATCCGCATCCTTGCCAACCTCGAGCCGCTCAACCCGGGCGTGCACGCGGCCGGCATTGGTGGCCCGGCCGCCCCGAAGCCGGCCTGGGTCGATGGCGACCCCGTCTCCGCCCACGCCAACCAGGTTCGGGTGGACATCAACGCGCTGGTGCGCCGGGCCGACCTGCTCTCTCGGTCGTTCCAGCAAGCCGCCGACAGCCTGGCCTCGCACCGTGATCGCCTGGCCGCCACCCCGTCGGTCATGCCGACGCAGGGCTGGCTCACCAGCGCCTTCACCTCCATGCGCTACCACCCCATCCTGCACGCGGCGCGGCCCCATGAGGGTATCGACGTCGCGGCACCCATGGGGTCGCCCATCGAGGCCCCGGCGGCCGGCACGGTGGTGTTCTCCGGCTGGGAGTCAGGCTACGGCAACGTCATTGTCCTCGACCACGGCTTTGGCCTCCGCACCAAGTACGCCCACTGCTCGCGGCTCATCGTGCGACAGGGCCAGCGTGTCGGCAGGGGCCAGCAGATCGCGCTGGTGGGCAACACCGGCCTCTCCACCGGTCCGCACCTGCACTATGAGGTGCACGTCAACGGGCGGGCGGTCGATCCCCTGCGCTACGTGATGACCGACCGGGTGGTGGTCGACTAGGGCCGGCTCACCTGCAGCCAGGCGCAGGAAAAACGGGTTGCCCTGGCGGGCAACCCGTTCTGCGTTTGCGATCCGGCCGCCAAGGGGTCAGCGCACCAGCCTGATCAGCGGCGTCACCTGCCCCGCCGTGATCCACATCGCACCGTAGTCCCGTGCATCATCGCTGCCCGCCGGATAGGGATTCTTCGTGGGTAGCTGGGCCACGATCACGTCCTTCCCCGCGGTGGCCACGACCGTGCCGGTGCGGGTGGGCAGCGCTTCCCAGCGCGCCGACGGATACCGGACGAGGCTGAGGAGCGACGGCGGCGTCCCGCCACTCATGCCCAGGAACACGAACTCGGTCACCGTCGTGGCGCCGGGGTAGTCATCCGGGTCGCGTCGCTCGGTCGCGAGGTAGCGCTGGCCCCAGAGGTCGGGGACGCGCATCTCGAACCCCGACAGGATGGCACTGAAGGAGCGGTTGGCCGGGAGGGAGTCACTGGCCCCGCCCGTGACCGGCGCAGCAGCGGCAGTGTCCGCCGCTGCCACCTGATTGGCGGGAGCCGGGCGCTCACCCCTGGCACAGGCCAGGGTGACCGCCAGGGCCACCACCGGGAGGTGGCGGCTCAGAACTTCACCTGCGGCGCCTGCTGCGCCGCCTGCTCGGCCTCGAAGTACGGCCGCGGCTTGTCATTGCCGAAGACCTTGGCCGTGAGGTTGATGGGGAACTGCCGGATGTAGCTGTTGAAGTCGTTCGCTGCCGTGTTGTAGTCGGTGCGCGCCACGGACACGCGGTTCTCGGTGCCCTCGAGCTGCGCCATGAGGTCGCGGAAGGCCTCGCTCGACTTGAGGGTGGGGTAGTTCTCCACGATCGCGAGCAGCCGGCCCAGGCCCTGGGTCAGCTCGCCGTTCGCGGCACCCATGGCCGTCACGTCACCCGACTGGATTGCGCCGTTCAGCCTGGCGCGCGAGGCAGCGATCGAGTTGAACACCGTGGTTTCCTGGGCCGCGGCGCCCTTCACGGTCTCCACCAGGTTGGGAATCAGGTCGGCACGCCGCTGCAGCTGCGCCTCGATGTTCCCCTTGGCCTTGTTGACCGCCTCGTCCTTGGTCTGGATCTGGTTGTAGCCGCAGCCTGAGGTGGCGACGGCGATGACGGCTGCTGCAGCCAACCCACGCATGCGCATCATGACCCTGCTCCGATCTGAAGGTTGTCGACATGGCTGGCGGCTGCCTGGGCCGCCAGGAGGTACGCTTCGAACTGCTCACGCGTGCCGCGCCAGTTCGGTTCCGCCCGGTGTCGCAACATCGTGAGGAACCCATCGGGGTCGATGCCGATGAGGGCGCTGGCCTCGCGCACCACGGCCCCGGGCTCCAGCGGCACGGGCTTCCCTGCCAGGCGCAGGATGCCGCGCAGCAGGATCAGGAAGGTGGGCATGCTCGCCACCCCGAGGTGGGAAAGTGCCGCCTCGTCGCCCAGGAGCGCGAGGTAGCCGCGCCGAAGCTGGAGGAGCTTGCCGCGGAGTTCGTGCTCCATGAGGAGCCTGAGGTCCCTGGCATGCAGGGTGAGCCCGGCGACGGGGTCGCTCCCGCGCAGCACCCGGTGGGCGTGCTGGATGTCCATCACCTCGATGGGGAACGCGTCGGCGGCCCGGACCCACTCGGCACGGTGGAACAGCATGGGTGGCGGGTGGTTGGAGCGCCGCCACTGCTCGAAGGGCCCCGCGAGGCTCCGCAAGGTGGCGGGCGAGGCATCATCCACCACGAGGAGGAGGTTGATGTCGGACACGCCAGCCACCCAGTCGCCCCGCGCCGCAGAGCCGTAGAGCACGGCGCTGTAGCGGCCACCAAGCGCCTTGTCGAGCCCCTCCAGGAGCGCGTTGACGATCGTTTCCCATGACTGGCTCATCAGAAGCTGCCTCCTGCGCCACCACCGCTGAACCCGCCGCCACCGCCGAAGCCGCCAAACCCGCCACCACCGAAGCCGCCCCCGCCAAAGCCGCCGCCCCCGCCGCCGATCCAGGGGCCCGGGCCCCAATATACCCGTGGCCGTCGGCGGCCACCCTTGAACCTGCTGCTGCGCGCACTCGCCATGGCCATGACGATCGCGACCAGCACAAAGAGCAAAAGGAAGAACACGAAGGGGGACATGCCGCCGCCCGTGGCAGCAGGCGCCGGCACCAGCGACGTGTCGCTCACCCCCAGGTCGCGGGCCACCAGGGCGGCAATGGCCTCGACGCCGGTGACGAGGCCCGGGCCATACTCGCCGGCTGCAAGCTGCGGTCGCATGGCGTCACGAATGCGGGCCGCCCGGGCGTCGGGAATGATGCCCTCGAGCCCTTGCCCCACCTCGAGGCGGATTCTCCCGGGCTGCCCGCCCGTCTTCGGCACGAGGAGCACCACCATCCCGGCATTGCGGACCTTGCTCCCTATCTCCGCCTTGGCGCCAACGCCCCACTTCCGCCCAATGGCCAGCGCCACGTCCGATGCCTCGTACTGGCCAAGCGAGGGCAGGGTGACCACGGCCACCTCGGCGCCGGTCTGTTCGCGCAGCCGCTTCGCGAGCGCCTCGATGCGTGCGGCACTGGCGGCATCAACAACGCCTGCCACGTCGGTGAGGTAGCCTGCCGGCGCCGCGGGGAAGACCTGGTCGACGCCCTGCTGGCGCGCGTGTGCCCGTGCCGTCGTTCCCGACAGCAGGGCCAGGCAGAGGCCCGCGAGCGTGCCCGCCCTGGTGCAGGAGCGTTGAAGGCTACGTGCCACTGTCATACCTTTGCGCCGTGCTCCGCTCACCGTTACCCATCCTCGTTGCGCTGTTCCTGGCGGGCTGCAAGGCCACCTCCAGGGTCGACGTCACGGTGCTCATCCCCGACCTGCAGGGGAAGGCGGCGCCGGCGCCGGGGATCACCCTGATTGCGCTTCCCTACGACCGCGACTCCCTCATTGCCGCACTGGATGCGCGGGCGCCGTCGCCCCGGCCGTCCACCGCCCGGCTCGACTCGCTGTACCTTCGCATCCGGGAGCCCTTCGGCGCCTTTGCCGCGATTGCCGAGAGCGTGACGGTGCTCAGGGACTCTGCGGCGCGCCTCAAGGCGGCCCTGGACTCCCTGCCGCGTGAGGCCCCGCAGTACCGGGCGGGGTACAGTGCCTTCCTCGAGGTGACCGCAGCACGAACCGCCGCAGAAACCCGCCAGGCGGCTGCCAGGAAGGTCCTCGACCGGGCGCGACTGGCATCTGCGCCCGACATCGACGCACTGCGCCTGGCCGTCCGGAGGTGGGAAGATAGTGCCTATGCGGACTATGAAAAGCTCACGGCCGCGCTGCTCAAGGCGTCCGGCGTGCAGGGCGTGACCGACACCACCAACCGGGCGGGCGTCGCCACGCTCGAGCTGCCACGGGCACGGGGCGGACACTGGTGGATCTACGCCAGGACCTGGGATGCGGGCGACCCCAATGCGGAGTGGTACTGGAACGTCGCGGTGACGGGCGACAGCCTCGTGCTGGGGCCGGCGAACGGGCGGCGCAGGGGGAAGTATTAGGTCGCTCGCGGCGTTCGTCGCCCTGGCGCTGACTTGTTCCTCCGCCGGCGCGGCACAGCAGGCGCCAGTCAACACGATTCCCCAGCGCACGCGCGGCGCGGCCACCGCACCGGTGACCGTGTACGAACTCTCCGACTTCCAGTGTCCCTACTGCCGTGCGTTCACGCTCGATGTCTTTCCCGAGATCGACCGCGACTACATCCGCACCGGCAAGGTGAAGTGGGTGTTCATCAACCTGCCGCTGACCGAGCTGCACCCGAACGCGGCCGCTGCGGCGGAGGTGGGCCTCTGTGCGGCGCGGCAGGAGAAGTTCTGGCCGGTGCACGACCTGCTGTTCCAGCACCAGCGGGTGTGGGCGCCGCTCCGGGATCCGGCAGCCTTCTTCGTCTCGCTCGCCGATTCCGCCCGGCTGGAGAAGCCGGCCTTCCAGTCCTGCCTGGCCGACAGCACGACCCGCGAGGAAGTCCGCCTCGAGGCCAGTGGTGCGTCGCGGGCCAGCACCAGCACCCCGAGCTTCTACATCGAGGGCGGCCTCATGCGGGGTGCGCCACCGGTCGCGGTGTTCCGGCAGGTGCTCGATTCGATTGTGGCGGCCCGGGTGGCGTCGCGGGTCCCGCCAGACTGAGCCTCACCACCGCACCAGGAAGACGTCGTACAACGCGTGGGTCCAGGCAGTGATGCCGAACCCGCGCGTCAGGTACATGGCGCTGAAGAGCACGCCCGCAATGGCCCGGAAGGTGAACGAGCCGAGCTGCAGCTCATCGCCGTAGGCCCCCACATAGTGGAAGGCGCTGAATACCAGGGCGCCCGCCACCGTGGCCACGATGCCGGCCGGTACCGCGCCCAGTCCCGCCTTCCGGCCCAGCCACACCAGCCCCGACACCAGCAGCACCCGGAAGAGCAGTTCCTCGTAGATGCCGGCCCCGAGCGAGATCATGAGCTGGGTGGCGAGGGGCAGCCGATCCTGCTGTCCCATCGCCAGGGGCACGCCCTGCAGCAGGACGCTGGTGAGCCAGCTCGTGACACTCCCGAAGGCCATGGCCCACGCCACCGACTCGGCCAGCATGGCGAGGAAGAGGCGGGGACGCACCCCACCGTGCCGGCGGACGTCGCGCACGACGAGTGCGGCGCCCACCCCGAGGAGGAGGAGCCCGAAGGCCACGAGCCCGTGGCGCCCGCCCAGCCAGACGAACGCACTCTTGAGGATGATGTCGGCGCCGTTGCGGACGCCCGCGTAGGCGTCGTTGGAGAGGCCGAAGGCCAGCGCTTCGTAGAGCAGCAGCAGGGGAAGGGCGAAGACGAGGCTGTAGCGTGGGGCGCGGGTGGACGCGAGGTAGCCGGTTGGGCGTTCAGCCATGTCCCAATCTATCCCGCGCGCCCGCACCCGGGCGGGAGGGCGCGGGAGCCTGCGGCGCGGCGGGGCTAGAAGTTGTAGGCGAGGGCGTAGATGAACGAGACCGAGCGCACCTTGATGCGCGTCTCGGTGGTGGTCCCACCGAGCGAGGGTCCGATGTCGCGTGGGCCGGACGTCCCGACCGACCCGGTAAAGCCGAGCGAACCCGAGAGCCGGCCGATCGCGAGCGACGCGCCCACCGAGCCGCCGGTGAGGTTCATCTGGCGAAAGAGGCTCGTGGCCTCGTTGGCCACCGGCGATCCGTCGTTGAAGAAGCCGGCGTGGAGGCGCACCGAGTTCGACACGCGCACCGACCCACCGATGGCGAGGTTCACCACCGACTTCGCCTCGTGCACCGCACTGGTCAACCCGGGGTTGGTCACCACGGGATCGGTGTCGGGGGTGTACACCACCCGCTGGCCCAGGTGGTCGCTGCTCACCAGGTCGTACGCCCCGACGGCGCCGTGGTAGCGCACGTTGACCTCGAGCGCCCAGCCGGGATCAACCCAGGCCACGCCACCAACCAGGTTCAGCGGGTACTTGTACGTGAACTTCGCATCCTCGTCCCGGAACACCACGTCGTCGGTGCCGTCGGTGCTGAACTGCGACCGGTTGTAGGCCACCACTGCCGAGCCACCCAGCACCAGCCCCGGCGTGCGCACCTGCGCACCGAGCCGGAGGTGGTCCGTGGCATCCCACTGCACGCCGCCCGCGAAGATGAGCTGCTTGCTGCTGCCATCGATGGTGACGGTGCGGTCGAGGGCGGCGGCGGTGGCGCTATCAACCAGGCGGTCCGCCAGCAACTGCGACACGCTGAGCGTCGTGATGGCGAGCGTGGCACCGGTGCCCACGCGCAGGCGGTCCGAAAGCCGGAAGCCCGCAGCCGCGGTGGGCATGGAGGTGTTGAAGGTGACGAGGGTATTGAAGCCCAGGATCTCTTCCCCCCCGGTGG
This sequence comes from uncultured Gemmatimonadaceae bacterium, assembly GCA_964638035.1. Taxonomy (GTDB): domain Bacteria; phylum Gemmatimonadota; class Gemmatimonadetes; order Gemmatimonadales; family GWC2-71-9; genus JAGGAG01. The sequence goes on from CAZWXD010000034.1 coordinate 18,193, forward strand.
CCGGCGTGAACCGGATCGAGGACTCGATCACGCCCGGATCCCAGCCGACGGGCCGGCTGAACGAGACGCCCAGCCGCACGTTGTTGTTCTTCACGATGGGCCGCCCCACCACGAGCCCGAAGTAGCGGCCCACCGGGGTGAACCGCGTGCGGCTCGTTGCCGTGCCCAGGCCCTCCAGCGAGGTGCTGGTGAGTTCGTAGCCGCTGGCCGCGGCGTTGACGCTCACCTTGTCCACCTGCACCAGGCCGGCGGGGTTGTACCAGTTGGAGCCGGCATCGCCCGACCGGGCCACGTACGCGCCGCCCTCCAGCGCCTCGCTCTGGCCCACCGCCACCCGGTCATAGTTGGGAATGATGCCGGTCACCGGCAGGACGACCTCCTGCGCGCCTGCCCGCATGGCCGGCACGAGGGCAAGAAGCAGGGCGCTCCACGCAGCACGGCGGGAGAATGGCATCGGGTAGCTCGGGTTGAAGGGGGTCAGCACCCTGGAACGGACAATCTGCATCATGCAGGGCCACCGCGCCAATTGACCTACGGTACGATGACCCCTTCATAGGTGACGGTGCGGGGGACCAGCAACCCGGCGGTGATGACCGTGAACAGCACCTGGTACCAGCGGCTCTTCACCTTGATGCGGAGGTCCGCGACGCCCTTCCCGCCCATGAGTTGCTGTTCCAGTGGCTTCCGCAGGTCGGGCTGGGAGATGGGCACGGCACCCCAGAGCCCATAGAGGGCGCTGGTGGTCACCTCGAAGTGCTGGGCCTCGGGTGCAGCCGTCGCCGGGGGCGACATGGTCACGGGCATGCCGAGTGTATGGGCATCGAAGGTCATGGCGCAGCCCGGCTGGGTGACCACCACGGCAGCGAGGGCAAGGCGGAAGAGGAAACGGCGCATCAGGATCCCGGTGAAAAGCGATAGAAGATGCCCAGCCCGAAGGTGGACGCGTCGGGTGAGTCGAGCACCACATGATCGTACCCGGCCCGGAAGCCAACGCCATTGAGGAGCGACAGCTCCAGGCCGGCACTGAACCCGGCGCGCGCCGTGAGCCGCTGCGACGAGAGGGGTTCCTCCGTGGCGAGATCGAGCCTCGGCGCCAGCCAGGCCCCCAGCATCACCACGGGGGTGGGGACGATGATCCCCAGGTCGAGCCCCACCGGCACCCGGTAGGTCGTGGCACTCGCCGCACCCGACTCGACCTTGACGCCGCCCACGCCCGCGAACGCACCAGCGCGGAACGGCGACGTCGCCGCTCCGGCGAGGCGCACCCGGCCCAACGCGCCCCATCCCAGCTGGGCGCCGGACGCCGCGAGACCGACCCGCGCCACGCTGCCGCGCAGGGTGATGTTGCGCACGCCGTACCCCACCGCCCCGCCCTGCACGGCACCGCCGCCCATCGCATCGTTGGGCCACGCGGCCTCCGCCTCCAGCACAACGCCCGGGGCGGCAAGGGGCCGCCAGACGGGAAGGCCCGGTACCTGCGCCATTGCGGGGGCGGCGCCCACGGCCAGGCACACCGCAATCAGGGCCATTGTACGCGGCATGCTGGCCGAGCAAGCTAGCGTTGCGACGGGACAAATGCGAAGGGTCCGGCGCCAGCCGGACCCCCGGGATCCCGCCCGTGACCTGCCCCGCGTCAGCGCACCCAGGCCACGCTCACGGCGACACCGTCAATGTCACCGATGCCGCCGCTCACCCGCAGGTCGAACGACCCGCCGAAGGTGATGTCCACGCCCAGGCCCAGGGCGAAGTCCACCCCACTGTCGGGCGAATTGTCGCCAGCCCAGAACGTGGGAACGATGACCGGCTGCACGTAGGGCACGAAGCTCGTCTTGGAGCCCTCGAGCTGCACCCGGCGGCCCAGTGACAGGCCGATGGGGACGAAGAAGGCGTCCGGCCCGTCGCCAAGCTGCGTCCCGAAGCCCGCCGTCAGCGCGCCATCGAGCGGGAACGACTCGGTCGCGGTGATGACCCGGTGCCGGAAGCTGGCGCCGAGGGCGACCCGTGTGTCCGAGTCGGTGTCCACGACGCCGCCGCGGAGGCCGATGTCGTCGCCACCCTTGCCGAAGCCGTAGAAGCCCTCGAAGGCGATGTCGGCGCCCTTCGGATCGGAGAGCGAGGCGCCAAGCTCCATGTCCTTGAAGGCACGGTAGGGCGCCTTGAACACCGGCGTACCGGTCTCCTGCGCTGCCGCGACGCCGGACAGGCCCGCTGCAAGGACCAGCAGTGCCACGACGACCTTACGCATTGAGTTCCTCCCCCTGGACCTGTTCGGCAACCACCCGCACGCGGTCATCGACCACCTGCAGAAAGCCGCCCTTCACGCGGAATGCCCGGGCGCCGCCAGCCTGGCGCACCACGAGCTGCCCCTCTCCCAGCAACGTCATGAAAGGGGCGTGCCGCGGCAGGATCCCGACCTGGCCGTCGAAGGCCGGGGCCGACACCGACTCGGCCTCGCCGTCGAACACCGCGGCCTCGGGGGAGATCACGGTGACGCGCATCACGACTGCAGTGTCCTCGCCTTCTCGATCACCTCGTCGATGCCGCCGACCATGTAGAAGGCCTGTTCCGGCAGGTGGTCGAACTCGCCGGAGAGCACGCGCTCGAATGACGCGATGGTCTCCTCGAGCTTGACGTACTTGCCCGGGAAGCCGGTGAACTGCTCGGCGACGTGGAACGGCTGCGAGAGGAACCGCTGCAGCCGGCGCGCGCGCGCCACGATCAGCTTGTCCTCCTCGCTCAGCTCGTCCATGCCGAGGATGGCGATGATGTCCTGGAGGTCCTTGTAGCGCTGCAGGGTGCGCTGGAGGCCGACCGCGACGGTGTAGTGCTTCTCGCCGATGTACTGCGCATCGAGGATGCGGCTCGAGCTGTCCAGCGGGTCCACCGCGGGATAGATGCCGATCTCGGCGATGGAGCGGGAGAGCACCACCGTTGCGTCGAGGTGGGCGAACGCGGTGGCCGGTGCCGGGTCGGTCAGGTCGTCGGCGGGCACGTAGATGGCCTGCACCGAGGTGATCGAGCCCTTG
>CAZWXD010000035.1:0-19241 GCA_964638035.1 uncultured Gemmatimonadaceae bacterium
GAGGAGTATGGCTGCGCCGGCCTCAACAACGTGGCCTACGGCCTCATCATGCAGGAGCTGGAGCGGGGCGACAGCGGGATCCGCTCGTTCGCCTCGGTGCAGGGCGGCCTGGTGATGTACCCGATCTACGCCTTCGGCTCCGAGGAGCAGAAGAAGCACTGGCTGCCCCGGCTCGCCTCGGGACAGGAGATCGGCTGCTTCGGGCTCACCGAGCCCGACTTCGGCTCCAACCCCGGTGGCATGATCACCACCGCGAAGGAGACGAAGGACGGCTGGGTACTGAACGGCGCCAAGATGTGGATCACGAACGGCAGCCAGGCCACCGTCTCCATCATCTGGGCCAAGACGGGCGACATCAACGACGCCAAGTCCATCCGCGGGTTCATCGTCCCCACGAACACGAAGGGCTACACCGCGAGCGACCAGAAGGGGAAGCTCTCCCTCCGCGCATCCGACACCAGCGAGATCGCGCTGGTGGACTGCCTGGTGCCGAAGGACGCCATCCTCCCGAAGAGCGGCGGGCTCAAGAGCCCGCTCATGTGCCTCACGCAGGCGCGCTACGGCATCGCCTGGGGTGCCGTGGGTGCGGCGATGGCGTGCTTCGTGGAGGCCGTGAGCTATGCGAAGAACCGCATCATGTTCGACCGCCCCATTGCCCAGACCCAGATCCAGCAGGTGCGCCTGGCCGACATGCTGACCGAGATCACCAAGGGGCAGCTGCTGGCGCTGCAGCTCGGTCGCCTCAAGGATGCGGGCACCTTCACGCCATCGCAGGTGTCACTCGCCAAGCGGAACAACGTGAACATGGCCTGCGAGTGCGCCCGCGAGGCGCGGCGGCTCCTGGGCGGCAACGGGATCCTGGTGGAGTACCACTCCATGCGGCACATGGCGAACCTGGAGTCGGTCTACACCTACGAGGGCACGCACGACGTGCACGGACTGATCCTGGGCCAGGAGATCACGGGCCTGGCAGCGTACTAGCACCGGGGCGCTGGCGTCAGGACGTCAACGGACGCATTGGTTCGCGTTCCGGGCGCCCCCGTACTCCTCGAATCCGCAGGCGCAGTGCACGCTGGGCCCCGGGGGCAACGGGGTATCAGCCTCGAATGAAGCCTCGCCTCCCGTCGGGTAGGTGATCATCTCGGCGTAGGTCAGGTCGAGCGCCCGGGCGTGCACGGTGCAGGTGCGCTCCAGGAGCGTGCTGGAACCCAGGATCACCCGCAGGGTCACCTGGTCCCCCGGCTGCAGCTCGAACTTGTACTTGTGCCAGTCGTCCTTGCTCCCCGTGATGTCATTGGTGTTCGTCAAGCTGAAGCTTGCCGAGTTGTTCGGGCCGGTGAGCACCGCCTGTGGTGGAACACTCCCGATGCCCCCGCCCTGGTAGAGGAAGTAGCTGCTCACCTGCACCTGGACGTTCTCGTTGCCAGAGGGCGTGGACTCGGACGAGCATCCCCCCGCGAACAGGGCGGCGAGGGGCACAGTCATGCCATGCAGGGCACGGAGCAGGGAAGGCGCGCGCATGGAACCTCCTGATAGGGGGCCAACCGGTCGTCGCTGGTTCTACGCGGCCGGACGGGGCGGTGTCTCAGGCAGGGTTATGCGGGCAGGCGGGCAGCGGTAGAATGGGGCATGGAAGCGAGTCGGGGGTGGCCCAGGTCCTCAGGTGAGGAGCGGGCCCTCAGTGCCGCGCTGGAGGGGCTGCTGGCGCGTTACCGGGGGATGCTTCTCCATGTGGGCCACGGGCACGGGCTCGACCCTTCCGACGTGGACCAGCTGCTGCAGGAGGTACGGATCCGGCTCTGGCGGAGCCACGACAGTGCTGAGACGCTCGGGATCGTGGGTTCGTCGTACATCTACCAGACTGCGGTATCGGTGGCAGTGGATGTCCTGCGCCGCCGTCGGGCCGCGCGCACCGGCGTGGACAGGGTGGCCGAGCTCCCCGAGGCCCTCGCAAGCGGCAGCGCGGGGCCGGCCCATGACGTGGTGGCGCACGACCTCGAGGAGCAGGTCTTCCGGGCGGTTGGCTTGCTGCCGGACGCACGCCGTTCCGTGGTTCGCATGTACCTGGCGGGCTACGGGCGCAAGGAGATCGCGGCCGCACTCCGCTGGGACGAGACGAGGGTGCGGAACCTCCTCCATCGGGGCCTGACAGAATTGCGCGCGCTGTTGCGTGAGCAGGGCATCGGACCCGAGGCGGCCCTGGAATGATCGACGACGAACTGCGACGGTTCTACCAGGCCGCGGTCGGGCGGCGCTCCCAGGGGGCGGGGCCGTCGTTCGAGCAACTCGAGGCGCTGGCGGCGGGCCGGCTGGGCGAGGAGGAGTCGCTTCGGCTGCTCGACCAGGTGATGGCTCGCGATGACCTGCGGGCCGAGTATGCCATGCTCCGGTCGGTGCACTTGGCAGGCCAATCGGACGACCTGGTCGGGCCGGGTGTGCGGCCCGGCGCGATCCCAGGCCGCATCGCATCGCCGACACGCCCGCGACGCGCGTGGTACCTGGGGGTGGGCGTGGCTGCGTCGCTCCTCCTGGCCGTGGGGCTGTGGCTTGGCCGCGGTGGCGCGAGCGATCCGGTGGACCAGGTGCGTGGAGCTGCGTCCACCATCGAGCTTCATGCCCCAGCGGCCGGGGGCACGGCGCGGATGCCCGTGGTGCTGGCGTGGGGCCCGGTCGGGGGCGCGACGTCGTACCGGGTGGAGTTGGTGAATGACGCCGGCGCCACGGTGCTGGTGCGCGACACCCCTGACACCACCACGACCCTCATGGTGCAGGACGGCCTGCCCGGTGGCGCCTATCACTGGCTGGTCGAGGCCCGGGTGCCCGCCGGGAATGTCCGATCCGCCTTGCGCGAGGTAAGACTGCAGGCGCCCTGACCGGACCAGGCCTGGCGTGTCAGGCCGGGCGGCGGCGCCTCATCCAGGTGGCACCCCCGATGACAAGTGCGAGCAGGATGCCGAGCGCGAGCCGCCATCGCGTTGCCTGGCGAGGCTTCGAGAGGGGAACCCGGACCGAGGGATCGCCGACCAGGGTGAACGCGGCCCATTGTGCGGCAGGCACTCCGCGGGCCCTGGCCTTCAGCTTGGCACGCTGCAGGGCCTCGCTCGCCGGCAGGCCATCGCTGAGTCCGTGGTAAAAGGCTTCCACCAGCGGCAGGGTGCCGCGATCCGGGATGCTCCAGTGCGTGGCGACCACCGCCCGGGCGCCGGCCTCGAGCAACGGGCCGGTGAGTCCCTGCACGCCCTCACCCTCAACCACTACACCACCCGCCGTCTGACAGGCCGAGAGAACCACCAGGCCTGCCGGGAGGTCGAGGCTGGCAAGTTCGGCCGGGGTAAGGAACCCATCCTGGCCGGTGCCGGGCGCCAGGGCCAGGGCGGTCCGGGCCGGTGTGCGCTGGTCAACCAATGCGTGCGTCGCGAAGTGCAGCACCGAGTAGTCCGCCATGGCCGCCTGCTTGACCCACGCCTCGCTGGCCTCGTCCCGGAGTCGAAGCACCGAGTTCTGCCCGAAGCGGCTGACGCTCCGGGCTTCCGCGGCCGATGCCCGCAGCCGCGTGAGGCCGCCAGCTCCGGCAAAGGCCGAGCGCATGGCCGAACTGGCCGCCATCTCCCCGGTGGACCCATCGAGCGCGAACCGGGGATCGCCAAGGGCGAGCACCCGCGGGGGGCGTGCGTCAGGCGGGCGCCGCCACAGCTCCGCCGCGATCGCGGCGGAGGGTGCGAGGCTGACCGCGTAGCGCGACAGCAATGCCTCTCCGTTCGCCATGGGCAATGCGTCGAAGGGGAGATGGTACAGCGGGCCATCGGGGACGATCACCAGTCGCCGGACGCCTGAGGGCACGCGGGCCAGCGCGGAATCGAGCAGGAGCGCGTGCAGTTGCCGTCCCATGCCTGCGGTGTTTCCCCCCGCCGCAAGCAGCAGGTTGAAGCGCACGACCTGGGCGGACAGTGAATCGCCTGCCGCCAGGACGAGCCCCTGAATCCGGTTGTGGGTGAGGAGGAAGACCGTGGTGGGCTGTCCTCGCTGCCCAACCAGGAACTCCAGGATCGCCGTGTGATCATCCGGGACAACCGTGGCTGGATCCACGTCCGCGGGGCGGGCCCTTGGCGCGTGAGCCAGCGGCAGTGAGGCGACGGCCTCTGCCCGGAGGAAGCGGTCAGCCAGATCGCGCGCCCGGCGCCGCTCCAGCAGCCGGAAGGCGTCGGCGTCGCGTCCATGGCGCACCAGCGCCGCCACCACCGATCCCAGTCCGAAGTCACTGTCGTCCCAACGGGTGCCGGTCTGGAAGACGAGGACGCGGAGGTCCCGGTCCGTGAGTTGGGCACGGGTTGAGTCGAGCTGGTCAGCGGCATCAGCGGCCAGGGCGAGGGCCCGGTCGATGTCTCCCCGGGCTACTTGCACACCGGCCAGGCGTAGCTGCACGGCGTGCTTCCGGAAGTGCTCTCCTTCGCTGGCGCGCAGTGCCTCGCCCAAGCGCTGCTCGGCCAGGTCGAGTTGGCCTCGTCGGAGCGCGATGAGTCCGCGGGTGTAGGCCAGTCCGGGAATCCATACGGTGCGCCTATTCCGTTCCAGGAACTCGACCACGGCCTCCATCTGCTGTTGGGCCTCGTCCCAGTGGCCGCGGGCGCATTGCACCTGCACGAGGCCCAAGCGGCTGATGTAGATGCCGTCAATCGACCCGAGCTGCGCCGACTGGGCTTCGGTGCTCCGGAGGACCTCCTCGGCCTCATCGATCCGGTCGAGCGCCAGTGCCATCCAGGCCTGGGACCGCCGCGCGCTGAGGAGACCCAGCCGGTCGTTCCGTTGCTCGAACCGGGTCACCGCGGCCCTGAAGTCGGGGTCGGCCGAGGCCAGGTCGCCGGTGAACCAGCTCGTCATGCCCATCAGGTAGTGAGCCAGGCCCAAGGCGGCCCAGTTGCCAGAGGCGCGCGCGGCGTCGAGTGCCTGGCCGGCATCGACGCGGGTTGCCGCCAGGTCCCAGTAGCTCATGCGATCGGCAGCCCGGCGGGCCAGGGTCAGGGCCAGCGCCGCCTGGTCACGGGTGGCACGCTGCAGGGCCTCCGCGCTGTCGAAGGGGACACGCGTCTGCTGGGCGTCGTCGACCGTCTGCACCATGTGTTCGCCCAGGGCCACGAAGCAGAGCGCTTCCAGGCGGCGGGACGCGGCCAGTTTCGCGAGCGCCCGGCCGGCGTCCGCGTCGTCGCGGGCGCCGGGACGGCCGGCGCGGGTGTAGAGCAGGCTCCGCGTGCACCGCAGGTGCGCCCGTGTGGCGTTGGCTGCGGGCGGGAGGGCGGAGTCGGCGGGGCCGAGCAGGGCCAGGGCGGAATCGAGGGGGCCGGTCTGTGCCCGCACGCGAGCGAGGCCAATCAGAGCCTCGGCTTCCGCCACGCGATCGCCAGCGTGGCGGGCGGCGGTCAGGGCATGACGGAGTTCGGTGTCGGCCGAGTCGAGTGAGCCGCGCAGGGACTCGGTTTCAGCGCGACCGAGCCGGCCCCAGGCGGCAAAGGATGTGGAGGGAAAGCGGGCCAGCAGGTGGCGGTACAGGCTGTCGGACCGGTCGTACTCGTAGGTGAGCCGGGCGAGCGTGGCCAAGCCGAACAGGGCCGATGGGTCGGTGGTATCGCGGGCCCACTGCGACTGCCACTGCTGGCGGAGGGGAGCGACGCTGTCCCCCTCGACGGCCTGGGTGGCGCGCAGGACGATGCCGGCCGGTTGCGTCGCCGGATCTGCCTGCAGGGTCAGCAGGGCGGCCAAGGCGCTCAGGATGGTCATCGTGCTTTCAAGATACGGGCTGTCGGGGTGGGGAACAGGCGAGGCTGAGCGGCTGGAACACCGGCAGGGGCAGCGACCGGTGTTCGACACGGGGAGACACCGAGCAGGGTGGGCACGTTGTACCGGGAGGAGACCGGCGTCGTGTCCCGAGCAACAAGGAGGTGCACCATGTCACACACATCCTGGGCCAGGTCCCCCTTCGCGGCCGCAACCCTGGTGTGCGCGATGACGGTCCTTGGGTCTTGCGTTGGTGACGAGGAGCACGTCGGGTTCCAGAAGGCGGTCCTCAGGGTCTTCACGGAAGGCAGCGGTAGCGGTACGGTCGATTTCGGGGGCGTGGGCTCAGGGTGCGACGCGGCGGAGCGGGGTGGCGCCACGTTCTGCACGGCCTTCCCTGACGCGGGCGGAGGCGGGTCGGTGACGGTGACCGCCGTTCCGGATGCCGGGAGCGTCTTTGTCGCGTGGGGTGGATGCGAGAGTACCAGCGGTGCTTCTTGCGTCATGGCATTTGATGCCACGCCAGCTACCGTCGAAGCCACGGTACGGTTCGACCTCGAGGCAGAGAACAGCTGCCCCAACATCACTGTACCCGCCTTCAGCTCACTCGGCCTCAAGACCGGACCGCGGCCGGGTGCTGCGACACCGGTGCCGGACAACCCGGCGGCGTGGGCTGGCACCAACTACCTGACCGATGCTGACTTCGAGGGTGCACTGGTGTTTGCGGGTGGCATCCCGACCGGCACCGGGTACTGGGCCTTCGACCAGGCGTGGTCGGCGCCGACGGGACAACAGGGAATCACCGCGCAGGACGGCAGCCGGATGCTGCACTTCGTGAGCAGTTCAAGGGACGGGACCGCGACGGCCACCGGCACGGCCAGTGAACAGATCCAGCTGGTGGACGTGTCGGCACTTCGCACGCGAATCGACGCCGGCCAGGTGGAAGTGGAGGCCAGCGCGTTTTTCAACCGGGTCGCGGCCGAAGGGTGCACCAGGATCGACAACGCCTTTGGCATTCGGGTATCGGCTCACGCCGGGATTCCCACGGACGTGAACGTTGACCTGGGCTTCGACCAGGGCAATGTGACGGCGGACGACGACCCGGGCAGTTGGCAGGTGGGCACGGCTACCTTGGTCCTGCCCACCGGCACCACGCATGTGGCCGTGCGCCTCTTCATCAACGAGGGGACTGCCAACAACGATCCGGTGTACCCTGAGTTCCACGGGCACTACGCGGACAACGCGAACCTGTCCATACGACTGCGGTAGGCGGTAGGCGGTAGGTGGTAGGCGGCAGGCGGCAGGCGCCAGGCGGGTGGGACGTAGTGCCTGCCCGCCCCCTCGCGTGCGCATGGGTCGGCCCGATTTCGGGTTGGCGAGCCTTGAAGGGGGGAGCCCAGAGGGTTCGTGGGTGGGAAGCGTCAGTCGGTGACGGGACGCGTCCGTCCGCTTGACAGCGGGACGGATCGGACGCATTTCCATCCGTCCCTTCTTTTTTCCCCACTCCTGGACGGTCCCATGCGACGACCCGCACTCGCGGTCGCCTCGGCTGCAGCACTCGTGCTGGCGGCCTGCGGCGACAACACCGGCCCCGTGGCCCCCGAAGCCACCGACCCCTCCGTCACCGCCCATCCCGAGTTGATGCCACCCACGGTCCGGAGCCACGGGCTCCCGGTGCTCCGCTCGGCCCGACGACTGCACATTGACCCCGCCCGGCTCGACCGCATCCGCTTCAACATCGAGTTCCGCTACATCGTGCCGCCGCCGGCCTTCGCGGAGGCCGCTTTCGAGACAGCGCGCAAGCGCTGGCAGTCGATCATCATCCGCGACGTCGAGGCCATCGAGGGGCTGCTGCCGCAGAGCCTCTGCTTCGGCGGCCTGCCCGACTTCGAGGGGACGATCGACGACATCCAGATCGACGTGGTGTTGATCCAGATCGACGGCCCGGGGAACATCCTGGGCGCCGCCGGCCCGTGCTTCGTCCGCACTTCGGATGCGCTGCCGGTGAGCGGTGTCATGATCTTCGACGTGGACGACCTCGAGTTCATGCAGTCGTACGAGCTGCTGGACGAGGTGATCGTGCACGAGATGGGGCACGTGCTCGGGTTCGGCACCCTCTGGGACTACAACCGGACGCTGCTGCAGGGCGCCGGCACCGGGTCGCCCTTCTTCACCGGCCGGCTCGCGACGGCATTCTACCGGGCGCTGGGCGGCAAGGGCCGGATTCCAGTGGAGGGTGATTACGGGCCGGGCACCGCCGATGCGCACTGGGACGAGGAGCGCTTCGACAACGAGCTGATGACCGGGTTCATCAACCTGGGCGAGAATCCCCTCAGCGTGATCACCGCCGGCTCGATGCGTGACCTGGGCTACGGCGCCATCCCCTTTGGGGAGCCGTATCGCCTCCCGAAGCCGGCGGACGCGGGTGTCGCCGCGGCGCGGGCGCTGGGAGAGGGGATCCCCATTGCGCAGCAGGAGCAGCTCTTCAAGCCCAAGGCTGCGGTCGAATAGCCCGGGCGGCAATGCGTGACGGGAGGCCACGACCGCCGTACGTTGGTCGTGGCCTCCTTGCCTCCCGACCAGGTCCCGGATCCCCTGCTGGCCGAGATGGATCGCGCGCTGAAGGGGCTGGCGTTCGTGCCCCCTGCATCCACCTGGCAGCGGGTGCGCATGGGGCTCGCTCCCGCGCCGGCTCAACCGGGTCGCGCCATAATGGTGATTGGCGTTATCCTGTTGTCACTGCTCATCATGGGCGCACTGGCCCTGGCCCTCGACCTGGCGCTCGCCGGCCTCCTGACCCGCCCTGCGTGACGCTTCCGGAGCCCCAACGTATATGGCCAAGATGTCTCGTACAGGGACGGCTGCGGTCGTCACCACCGGTCCCGCGAGGATCGCGGACGAGGCCTTGTGCCGATCCTGGTATGAGGCCCACGGGAGTGCGGTCTACAACTACTTCCGTTTCCTGGTCCGCTCCCCCGATGACGCCGAAGAGCTGACGGCCGAGACCTTCCTTCGGGTCGTGCGGCACGCCTCGCGATTCGATGAGGCCCGGGCAAGCGCCCGGACCTGGATCCTTCGCATTGCCCAGAACGTGATGCGGGACCAGTGGCGCACCGAGCGCCGCCGGAAGCACGTGCCGGTGGACTCCTTCCGCGACCTCGCGATTGACGCACCGTCGCAGGAGGAGCGGCTCATTCACGAGGAGCGCGTCGCGGTCCTGCTGCAGGGCATTGCCACGCTCCCGGAGCAGGACCAGGAACTCATCAGCCTGCGCTACTCGGGTGGTCTCGAGCACCGCGAGATCGCAGCCCTGCTGGGCATTCGCGAGGCAGCGGTCCGCACCCGGCTCTGGCGTGCCATTGGGCGGCTCAAGGACGCCGTGAGCGGCGGGGCATGATGGGCGCCTCGGGGTGCACGACGTGATGCAGCAGGAACCGGGCGGGTTCCACGAGCTGGAGCGGGACCTGGAGGCGGTGCGGTTCCAGCCGCGGGAGTCACTCGGACCCGAGGTCATGGGCCGGGTGCGCCGGGGCGAGCGTTCGTTGAGTGGCGCTCGTTCCCGGCGGGTCCTTCCCTGGAGCCTGGCCGCGGCCGCCCTCCTGGCCACGGGCCTGGTGTACCGCGACGCCACGCGGGCGCCCGACCTCGCCGTGGTGGACACCTGCTGCAGCAACCTCGATGGCGGGGACCGGAGCGACGACGGCGCCCGGGTGTTCGTCGATTCCCGTGGCGTCATCCAGCGCGTCGAGGTCTACGAGGACCTGGACGCTTCGGGCGACTACACCCCGGGTGACCTCGTTCGGCTGGTTCGGGGCCCGTCCCCGGTGCTGCTGGAGGACCGTGACGGCCCGGTGCTCACCACGCGGCATTGCTGCGTGGACCTCGACCGCGAGGGGCCCGGGGATGACGGCCTCCTGGTGCTGAGCCGGCCGGGTGAAGAAGTAGTGCTGGCCGCCATCTACGAAACAGGCAGTTCCCGCCCCCTGCGGTAGCCCGGGGGCGTGTCGGTAGTCCCGCAGTCCTGCAGTTCGCCGTGACATCCGTTCCCAGCCCGTCACCGTTGACCACGGTGGCATCGCGCGTCCCCCGAGTTCGAGGAGAACATGTGCAGCGCTAAGCCCGTGCGAACGTTCGCGGCGGTGGTTGCCGCCATCCTGCTTCCTGGCGTCCTGGCGGCACAGGTGCCGGACTCGGCGCGCGCCGACAGCGCCTACACCCTTCCCCCCATCGAGGTGGTGGGGACGATCTTTCCCTTTGCCGGCCCCGAGGTGAACTCGAACATCCCGGCACGCACCATCTCGGTGGACTTTGCCGAGATCGACGCGATGGAGCCCCGCATGCTGCCGGAAGCCATGCAGGTGCTGCCGGGCTTCAACACCTACGACGACCTCGGTTCGGCCTACAAGTTCAACATGCAGACCCGCGGCTTCTTCGCGTCGCCCGTGGTCGGGCTTCCCCAGGGCGTGTCGGTCTTCGTGGACGGCGTCCGGATGAACGAACCCGACGCTGCCCAGGTGAACTTCGACCTCCTGCCGCTCGAGCACGTGAAGCGGGTGGAGGTGCTCTCGGGCAACGGCACGCTGCTGGGCCGGAACTCCCTGGGCGGCGCCATCAACCTCGTGACGCGCCGCGGCGAGGAGCGGGCGCTCAATGGCGAAGTGGAGATGATGGCCGGCACCTTCGGTGCTGCGAGCGTCGAGGCGGGGCTGGGGCAGGTCACCAGGGGTGGGCTCGACTACTACGTGGGCGGGCTCTACAACCGGGAAGATGGCTGGCGGCAGCTGACGAAGGCCGACCAGTGGCAGGGCTTCGTGAACCTCGGCAAGCTGGGCCAGACGTCGGGCATCCGCCTGCAGAGCTTCTACTCGCATGGCTATGCCCAGACCGCCGGGTCGCTGCCCGAGTCGGTCTTCCTGGTGAACCCCGACTCCAACCTCTCGGCCAACGACTACGAGGACCTCAACTCCTTCCAGGCGGCACTGCTGGGCTACACGAAGCTCGGCAGCGGCCGCGGGTCGTTCAACCTCTTCTACCGCAAGACCGACGCGGAGCGCTTCAACGCCAACCAGGAAGACGACCCGGACACCTACAACGAGAGCAAGAACTCGGTGTTCGGCGGCACCGTGGACTACCGGTTCGTCGTCCCGGTGGGCAGCAGTGCGCTTGGGCTCCGCTTCGGGGCCGATGGCTCGACGGCGCAGACTCGTGTGGACCTGTACGCGGACTCCGTCAAGTTCGGCGGCGACCGCACCCAGACCACGTCGGTCGAAAGCCCGGTGTGGGACCTCGCCGGGTTCGCCCTGGCCGACCTCACCCTGGGCCGGGTGACGCTCTCGGGAGGCGCCCGCTATGACTACGTGAAGGCACCCTTCCACAACCTGCTCGACCCGGCCCGCGACACCACGCAAACCTTCACCGCCTTCAACCCGCGCTTCGGCGTGGACGTGGATGCGGGCAGCGGCGTGTCGCTCTTCGGGTCGGTGGGACGGGCGTTCCGCGCGCCGGCGGTGATCGAGATTGCCTGCGCCGATCCGGAGGAGCCCTGCCCGCTCCCGTTCGCCCTGGGCGATGATCCGCCCATCAAGCCGGTGCGCACCACGACCTTCGAGGGCGGTGTTCGGTACAACCGGGGCGCGTTCTCGGCGTCTGCATCGGGGTACTACACCGACGTGAAGGACGAGATCATCCTGGTGATGGGCGAGGACGACGTCGAAGGCTCCACCATCGACGGCTACTTCACCAACCTGGACAAGACCCGCCGCGTGGGCCTCGAGGCCGGCGTGCGGTACGGGCGCGGGCCGGTCTTCGCCTATGCCAACTATGCCTGGACCCAGGCCACCTTCCAGTCGGAGGCGGAGATCTTCTCGATCCGCGAGGAGTTCGGCCAGGAGAATGAAGTCACGCCTGGCGACCGGATGCCGCTGGTGCCGGAGCACCAGGTGAAGGTCGGCGCCGCGCTCCGCATGGCGCAGGGCTTCCGTGCCGGCGTGGACGTGCGCTACATCGGCCAGCAGTGGCTCCGCGGCGACGAGGCCAACGAGACTACGCCCCTCGACAGCTACTTCATTGCCGACGCCCGGATCGGGTACGAGCTCGGCACCTGGGAGATCTCCGGCATCGTGAAGAACGTCTTCGACAAGAGCTACGCCAGCTTCGGGACGTTCAACATCAACCAGGGCGGTGGTGACGTCCTGGAGCGGTTCCTCACACCGGGCCAGATCCGCCAGTTCCAGGTGGTGATCACCAAGGCGATCGGCCGGGACCGGGACTGAGTCAGGGTCGGCGGACAGGGCGGACAGGGCGATGGGCCCGGTCCGCCCTGTCTTGTTTTCCGGAGGGCCGTTTCGCACATTGTGGCATGCACCCCGAGGACGAGTCGATCCGCTTGGAGCGCGCCCGTCATCAGGGGCGGGAAGCCTTTTTTGCCGGAGTGGGCGGCGATGAGTGCCCCTACGCCCAGGGGCTGCATGAGCGCACCGCCTGGCTCAAGGCCTGGGATGCAGCACGCCAGTACCGTGAGGCGCTGGACGAGCACCTCCTTCGCCAAGCGTAGGTTGTTGCGCAGGCACACGATACGGCGGCCACCCTGGCCGCCGTCCCCGTTTCCGGCCTGTGGAGCACGGCTCCCCAATGGCGCGTGTGACCGGGGTGCCAGGGTCGCCCTTCGGGGCACGGGCGTTGCGGCGTTTTTCGGGGTTATCCCCTTCTGGAGGATGAGATGCGTTGGGAGATGAAATCTCTTGCACCCGCAGCGCTGTGTGGTGCGCTGGTGCTGGCCGGATGCAGCGACGACAACACCGGCCCGCCGGATCCCGCCACCGGCGCGGCGCAGGTCGCGGAGCTGGGGCTCGCGGCCCAGGAGTCGAGTGACGAGACACTGGACGCCCTGCTGGACCCGCTGGGGGGCACGATGCTCAACGCATCGGCGGCGAATGCCGTGCCCTGCCCGGCGTTCTCGATCACCGCGACCAACGACCCGGTTCGCAGCGTGACCATGACGGTCGAGTTTGGCACTGCCCCCGAGGCCACCACACCGTGGCCGCCCGACCCGGCCGACCCGTGCCTCAAGGGCGGGGAGCGCGAGGGGCAGGTGTACCTCTTCGGGTCGCTGGTGGCATCAATGACCGGGACCAGGACCGAACTGGAGCGGAGCGAGACGCTCGATGACCTGGGCGCCCGGAAGACGCGCAACGGGTTCGTGGACTGGCACGAGTGGCGGCGCGATGGCACCCGGTCATTCTCACGGAATGGCTTTGCCCTCGATGCCGATGAAGCCATGGTCACCAGCCGCACGCGCGTCGAGGATGGCCAGGAAACCGGGAGCACCGTGACCACCGACCTGGCGTGGAGCTTCACGCCGGCCGAAGGTGGGGAGCTGCAGGCCGAGCACGCGCGGCCCAGCGGCACCATCGTAGTCAATGGTTCCTGGGCCTTCGCAGGCCAGATCCTCGTCGACACGGATGACGATCGGTCCACGCCGAAGGAGCTGGTGGACCTGGACGTCACCCACACCGTGGAGACAGTGACCCCGCTCGAGTACGACGCAACCTGCACTGAGTTCCGCCCGCGCCGCCGCATCAAGGCGGGCCAGCTGCGCTTCACCCGGCAGCGGGGGGATGAGAGCGTGTCGTTTACCCTGACGTGGTCGGCCTGTGGCGCTGAGCCGGTGAAAGAGGCCGTGTAGCCGCCGGGGTCCGTAAAGTGTTGCATGGTAACGTGATGCGGCGGCCACCCAGGCCGCCGTTTCACTCTTCCCCATCCCGGCCCGGCGCCCCCCTCGGCTTTTCCCGGGCCTCGCGCTATCTTCGCCCCGCCTTGCAGGTTCCAACCCCCGGAGGACGCAGGTGAAGATCGCCGTTTGCCTCAAGCGCGTACCCGACACCACCGCCAAGATCACCATCGGCCCGAGCGGCACCACCATCGACGAGGCGGGCATCAAGTTCGTGCCCAACCCCTATGACGAGTTCGCCGTCGAGGCCGCCATCGCCCTGAAGGAAGCGGCCGGTACGGGAGAGACGGTGGTGCTCACCGTGGGTGCCGACGCGTCACAGGAGACCCTGCGTACCGCCCTCGCGATGGGCATCGACCGCGCCATCCAGCTCAAGTGTGACGGGTCGGCCGACGGCCTCGAGGTGGCTCGGCTCATCGCGACCGAGCTGAAGGATGGCGGCTACGACCTCGTGCTCTTCGGGAAGCTCGCGGTGGATGACTACAACCACCAGGTGGGGCCGATGACCGCCGAGCTGCTGGGGCTGCCCTGCATCACGGCGGCCACGAAGCTCAGCGTGGCGGGCGGTGCGCTCCTGGCGGCACGGGAAATCGAGGGCGGCGTGGAACAGATGAGCGCCAGCCTGCCAGCGGTTGTCACCTGCGACAAGGGCCTGAACACCCCGCGCCTCCCGGCGCTCAAGGGCATCATGGCGGCCAAGAAGAAGCCGCTGGAATCGAAGCCGGTCACGGTTGGCGCCGCCGGGTTCACCGTGACGAAGCTCGAGCTTCCGCCGGAGCGGAAGGCGGGGCGGATTGTGGGCGAGGGCCCGGATGCGGTCCCCGCCCTGGTCGACCTGCTGCGCAACGAGGCAAAAGTCCTGTAGGTGCAGTCCCTGACGCCCTGACGCCCTGACGCCTTGACGTCAGGAGGCCAATACAGTCCTGCAACGGAGTCACCGTGAAGGTCCTGGCAGTCACTGAGCAGCGCGATGGCGCGCTCCGGAAGGTTTCGCACGAGGTGGTGGGCGCGGCGCGCGTGCTGGCGGGTGCCAGCGGCAGCGTCGATGCCCTGGTGCTGGGCAGTGCCGCGGTGCCGGGCGCCGGGTCGCTCGGCGCCAATCGGGTGCTGCAGGCCAGCCATCCCGACTTCGCGCTCTACTCGCCCGACGGAGCCACGGCCACCATCGCGTCCATCGGTGCCGGGTACGATGCGATCGTCGTTGCCGCGACAGCGATGGGGCGCGACCTGGCGCCGCGCGTGGCGGCACGGCTTGGCGTGCCCTGTGCCACCGACTGCACCGAGTTGTCCGCGGACGGCGGGGCGGTGCAGGTGACCCGGCCCATCTACGCCGGCAAGGTGCTGCAGCGCGGGAGGTTTGCCGGGAAGGCGGTGGTGTCGGTGCGTCCGGGGAGCTTCGTGGCAGCGAGTGCGGGCACCGCCGAGGTGGTTGACGTGGCCGTGCCGGCCTTCACGGTGCGCGTGACCAGCAAGGGCGTGACGAAGCCCGAGGCGGCGGCGCTCGACGTGACCGAGGCGCCAGTGGTGATTGCCGGCGGGCGCGGGCTCAAGGAGCCGGCCAACTTCAAGTTGCTGGAAGACCTCGCGGCCGCGTTCGGGAATGCCGCGGTGGGTGCGAGCCGTGCCGTGGTCGATGCAGGCTGGCGCGACCACGGGGAGCAGGTGGGCCAGACGGGCAAGACGGTCAGCCCACCACTCTACATTGCGGTGGGCATTTCCGGGGCGATCCAGCACCTCGCCGGCATGCGGACGGCGCGGACCATCGTGGCGATCAACCGCGACAAGGACGCCCCGATTTTCAAGGTCGCGGATTACGGCATCGTAGGCGACCTCTTCGAGGTGGTCCCCCGCCTCACGGAGGAGGTCCGGAAGCTCCGGGCCCACTAGCGCAGAAATTGCCCCCCAGGGCCGCGATGCGTATTTCGCTCGCGGCCCTCTTCCTTGCCCTCCTCCCGGGCCCTGCCCGGGCGCAGGCTCCCCCTGTGGGGGCAGGCCCCGCTCCGGACACCACTTACGTGACCGCCCTCGAGGCGCTGGACCGGGGGAACGGGGTCGCCGCCGTCCAACTCCTCGACGGTGTGGTCTCCCGCTTCCCGGCGGCCGCCCATGAGGCGCTCCACGAGATCCACCTGCGTTTCGCGGAGGCCTACCTGATCCAGGGGCTTCCCGACTCCGCAGGGGCCTTCCTGGACCGGGCCTGGGCCGAGCTGGAGCTGTCGGGCGACTCGGCCCGGGGTTTCTCGGCGGCGTCGGACGAGCGACTTGTCCAGCTCATTGAGCGCATGGCCACTGCTGGCCAGCCCCGGCTCGCGTTCGATGCCGTGCTGCTGCGGGAGGCGCGTGCCAGCACCAGTACGGCAGCGCGGAGGATGGCCTGGGATGCACGGCATGACACCATGCCGGGTGCCACGGCCCTGGTGGTGTACGTGTCGTCCCCGTCGATGCGCAGGGTCGTGGCGCTGACCGTGAAGGGCCGCGACGTGCGCGCGTCGGCGCTGGCGGTACCGGAATCGCTGGCGGCCCTCGTGGCCCGGACGTGGACCACCCTGGCGGCGGGCACCGCGGCGCCGTCCGACCTCGAACGCCTGAGCGCTGCGCTCTACCGACCCCTGTCGCTGGGGCCCATTCGCCGTGCCGACCAGCTCATGATCGTGGCTGATGGCGCGCTCCGGGCAGTCCCGTTCGACTTGCTGCCGGACATGGGCGCACCGCTCATCACCCGCCACCAGGTGGCCATGGTTCCCACCGCGTTTCAGGCGCTCCGGACGCTGTCGGTTCCGGCACAGCGCCTGGGCATCCGGGTCGTGGCGTTCGGGTACGCTGGCGTCGAGCATGTGTCGGGTGCCACCGCCGTGGCGCAGGTGCGGGAGATGAGCCGGTACGCCCAGCGCGCCGAGGTGTACGTCGGTGCGAGTGCCAAGGAGGCGGCGATCCGGCGGGCCAACCTCGGGAGTGCCGCCATCGTGCACCTCGCCGTGCCACTCGTCGAGGGCACAAGGGAGGACGAGTCGCTCGAACTCCTGCCGGGAGATGGGGACGATGGCATCCTCACCAGTGCAGAGGCGGGCGAGATGCACCTGGGCCGCCCGCTGGTGCTGCTCGCGAGCTGTCCCGATCGACAGGAGCCACCCCTGGCTGGCCCACCCGTTCCTCCCGTGGTCGAGTCGTTCCTGCGTGCGGGAGCGGCTGCCGTCCTCTGGTGTTCGAGGCGGCAGGACGGGGCACAGGTAGACCGGTTTGTTCGCGCGCTGTACCGGGAACTGGCGCGGGGCCTCACGGTAGGCCAGGCTGTCCAGCAGGCCAAGCTGGCCCGGCGGCGCTCGGGCGCGAGTGATGCCGAGTGGAGCGCCTTCGTGCTCTACGGAGATGCACGCTCCCGCATCCCCCTTCGCCGCCCCTCGGCTCACCTGGTATGGTGGGTCACCGCCGCATTGGCGGCGGGGGCGCTGCTCTGGCTGTCAGAGCGCCGGTTGCGGCGCGCCCGGAGCTAGTCGCCGCGCGCTGCACCTGCCGGCTGGTGGCCCGGCTGCGGTCGCCACCTGTCCGTATATTCCCCCCAATGTCCCAACCTGCCCCGCTCATCATCGGGACCGGCGTCGCCGGCCTCTGGGCCGCCTGGCGCATGGCCAGCGAGGGCAACGAGGCGGTGCTCCTGACCAAGGGCTCACTCGCCGACAGTGCCACGGCCTGGGCCCAGGGTGGCATCGCGGTGGCGCTCGGCCCTGGTGATTCCCCCGAACTGCACGCACGCGACACCCTCGAGGCGGGGGACGGCCTCTCCGACCCCGAGGCGGTCTCCATCCTCGTCACCGAGGGACCGGAACGGATCCGCGAGTTGCTGGCGCTCGGCGCCAACTTCGACCGCGGGCTGGATGGCCGGCTCCGCTTCGGGCTCGAGGCGGCGCACACCAGGCCACGCATCCTGCACGCCGATGGCGACCGAACGGGTGCGATGCTGGTGCGGTCGCTCACCGCGGTGGTGCGCCACCTGGACCAGATCACGCTGCTCGAGCACCACGAGGTGCGCCGGCTGGTGGTGGAGGACGGCCGGGTGGCCGGGGCGGTGGTGCTCGGCCCGGAGGGCGCCCGTGCCATCCCGGCGTCGGCGGTGGTGCTGGCCACCGGAGGGGTGGGGCAGCTCTTCGAGGTGACCACGAACCCGCTGGGCGCGACGGGCGACGGCTGGGCGCTGGCGCACGCGATTGGCGCCGAGCTGCGCGACCTGGAGTTCCTCCAGTTCCACCCCACGGCCCTCAAGCTGCCCGGAGTCAACCCGGCGCCCCTCGTCTCCGAGGCGGTGCGCGGCGCGGGTGCCATCCTCGTGAACCACGCGGGGGAGCGCTTTACCCTGGAGGCCGACCCTCGTGGCGAACTGGCGCCGCGTGACATCGTGGCGAGGGAGGTCGCACGGGCCGACAGCGCGGGTGGCGCCTTCCTCGACGCACGCGGGATCGCCGATTTCCCGTCCCAGTTTCCGGGTATCAGCGCCATGCTGCACAGCCACGGCCTGGATGCCGGCCGCGACCTCCTGCCGGTGGCCGCAGCGCTGCACTACGCGATGGGTGGGGTCAGCACCGACCTCGACGGGCACACGTCGGTGCCGGGACTCTGGGCTGCCGGGGAAGTGGCGTGCACCGGGGTCCATGGCGCCAACCGGCTCGCCTCCAACTCCCTGCTCGAGGGGCTGGTCTTTGCCGACCGCGTGGCGCGGTCCCTCGACCGGGAGGCGAAGGCCGACCGGGCCGGGCGGGCCGACCGGGCTGCGGCGTGGCTTCGCGCGGACGACGGCATGGCGGGCGGCGACGACGGGTGTCGCGGCATCCGCCGGGAGATGCGCGCCATCATGACCGGGCAGGTGGGCGTGGTGCGCACCGAATCCTCGCTTGCGCTGGCTGGTACGCAGCTCACACACCTGCTGGAGCGCACGCCATCATCAGCCTGGCGCACCCGGAACCAGTTGACGGTGGCGCAGCTCATTACCGAGTCAGCCCGGGGTCGCCGGGAGAGCCGCGGAGGACACCGGCGGGCCGACTTTCCTCCCCGACCGGAGCGTGTTTGAGATGTCCCTGTCCCTTCCTGTCATTGAACCCGACCTCACCGACCAGGCGCGCATTCGCGAGTTGCAGGCGGAGGTCAGGCGCCTGGCCCGCGAGCGTGATGCGGTGGTCCTGGCCCACAACTACCAGCGGCCCGAGGTGCAGGACGTGGCCGACTATGTGGGTGATTCCCTCGGGCTCTCCCGCGAGGCCGCGAAGACCGGCGCCAGCGTGATCGTGTTCTGCGGCGTGCACTTCATGGCCGAGACGGCGGCGATCCTCTCGCCGGCGAAGCGGGTGCTCCTGCCCAACCTGGCGGCAGGCTGCTCGCTGGCGTCGGGGATCACGGCGGAGGACGTGCGGCAGTGGCGCCGCGAGTTCCCGGGGTACATGGCGGTGGGGTATGTCAACACCACCGCCGAGGTGAAGGCAGAGCTGGACTACTGCTGCACCAGCGGGAACGTGCTCGACGTCATCGACGCGATCCCCGCCGACCGCGGCATCCTCTTCCTGCCCGACTTCTTCCTCGGCGCCCACGTGCGGCGCCAGCGCCCCGACCGGAAGATCGAGGTGTGGATGGGCGAGTGCCACGTGCACGCCGGGATCCGGCCCGACCGGCTGGAGGCGGTGCGTGCGGCGAACCCCGGCGCCGAGGTGCTGGTGCACCCCGAGTGCGGCTGCGCCGGCCAGCTCATCTACGCCATGGG
>CAZWXD010000036.1:0-13981 GCA_964638035.1 uncultured Gemmatimonadaceae bacterium
AGGTCAGGGCCGGTGGGTTCCTTCTGTTCGGTAGTCATTGCTCACTGACGGCTGCAGATGGTCGTAAGATGGACCCCGGACCACACGGCGCAAGGGCGCTCGGCCACGCCCATCCGTCGTGTTGACTCATCTCGTCAACCTGTCACCTTACCCACCCTGGGCGCCCCTTCACCCGGCCCGTTGAAAGGAGAGCATGATGCCCACCACGAATGAGGTCATCCTCCGGCTGGCCCTGGCCGCCCTGCTCGGGAGCGTGATCGGCCTTGAACGCGAACGCCTCCTCTGGACCGCCGGCCTGCGCACCCACATGCTCGTCTGCGTCGGCGCGACGCTCGTCATGCTGGTCTCGTCATTCGGGTTCCAGGACGTTCTCGGCACTCCCAACGTGACGCTCGACCCGTCCCGCGTCGCGGCACAGGTCGTGAGCGGCATCGGATTCCTTGGCGCCGGGACGATCCTGCTGCGCAACGACGTGGTCCGCGGACTCACCACGGCAGCGAGCCTCTGGACCGTTGCGGCCGTCGGCCTGGCCGTCGGCGGCGGGATGTACATGCCAGCCGTCGCAGCGACTGTGCTGATCCTCGGCATCCTCCTGCTGCTCAAGCCGCTCGAGAACCGGCTCTACCCCGAGCGCCGCCGGATCCATTCGTTCGTGGTGGAGTTCGACCCCAATCTCACGTCACGCCCCGCCCTCGAGGCCACTGCGGCGCTGGTGGGCGCGCAGGTGCGCGAGGCCGACGCCCTGACGCAGGGCGATGCCGCCAGCCAGGCCCTGCGGCTGATCGTCACCGTGGGGTCGGCGGGCGACCTCATTCGCCTTCGCGCGGCAATGATTGCGACACCCGGTGTCCGTTCGATCGTCCAGGGAGACGCCCCTCGGGCATAGCAGTTCCTAGTCTGCCGGCTCCTCGATCTCCGCATCCAGGCCGGTGGCACCCTCCGGCACCGGCGCAGCACTCGCATGCACTTCCCTCCACCAGGGCGTCACCGTGCGTGTCCTGGCCGGCTCCACCGGCTCGCCAAACTTTGGAAGCATGAGCTTCACCCCGGTGTCCTGCGCCAGCTCCAGCACGCGCTCGGCGGGTTCGTCCCACGCATGCACCGCCAGCTTGAAGGTGCCCCAGTGGATCGGCAGCAACGCGCCGCCCAGGACCCGCCAGGCCTCGATCGCCCCATCAGGCCCCAGGTGGATGTCGCCCCACGACGGGTGGTACGCGCCGATCTCCAGGGCCACGGCGTCGAACGCGCCGAATCGCTCGCGAATGGCCGCGAAGTCGGGAGAGAGCCCCGAGTCGGCTCCATAGAGGAACGAGTGTCGTGGCCCTTGCAGGTGGAACGATGACCAGAGGCTGGCGTTCCGGTCCTTGAGCCCGCGTCCCGAGAAGTGCTGCGCCGGCGCGGCGGTGATCACCAGCGAACCGATCGTCGTGGACTCCCACCAGTCGAGCTCGGTGATCCTCTGCTCGCCAATGCCGTACCGCTCCAGTGTGGCGCCCACACCGAGCGAGGTGAGGAACGGCACGGTCGTACCGGCGAGCGCGCGAATGGTCGGCTTGTCGAGGTGGTCGTAGTGGTCGTGGGAGACAATGACCGCATCGAGCGGCGGCAGGTCCTCGAGCGCAACGGGAACCGGATGGAAGCGCCGGGGTCCCGCAAACCTGAATGGCGAGACCCGCTCGCCCCACACCGGGTCGGTGAGGATCCTGGCGCCGTCGATCTCGATCAACAGCGTGGAATGTCCCAGGCGGGTAAGTCGGAGGCCCGTAGCCGGCGGGGTGCGCCACACAGGAAGCGGGTCAACGAGTGGGAGTGGCTCCGTGGGCACGCCCCGCGGGCCACCGCAGAGGATCTCGCGAACCGAGGGCCGTTCCACTCCGGGCTTGAGGCCCTGTGACACCGGCCGGCTGTTGCCGAAGGCCCGGCCATTCCACTGCGGTGATGCCTCGATCCGTTCCCGTCGCCCCACGGCGCCCCCTGTCCCTGACGCCTGTATCCTAAGCGGAGGCTCCCGCCGTCGCCGGAGAGTGTGGTAATGCCGCAGGCGCTCGGGATTGGAACAGCTGGACTTGGGCGTCGGGAAGGCCGGGGCGGAAGGTCTTCAGGGTGTGAAGCGGCTGGCTGCGCGGACCAGCACAGTCAGGAGCGCGACAGCACCCAGCTGGTGCAACACCGCCAGCGGGATCGGCACCGCGTGCACCAGCGTCAGGATCCCGAGCGTCACCTGCAGCACCGCCGCGGCGACCACCCAGCCCCAGGCGCGGCGCGCCTCATCCCGTTGCCGGCGGCCGTGCCACCACCACACTGCCAGCACCACCAGCAACACCGACACCGCCAGCACGCGGTGGTTGAACTGGATGGCCACCGGGTTCTCGAACCAGTTGCGCCAGGCCGGGGCCATCTCCCAGTAGGAGGGCGGCACCAGCCGCCCACCCATGAGCGGGAAGGTGTTGAAGATGCGGCCGGCATCGGTGCCGGCAACGAACCCGCCCGAGAGGATGGTGACGGTCACCAGTGCCGCGAGCGCCACCGCGACGCGGTCGGCCCGCCCCGTTGCCGGCGGCGCACCGGGCGCACGCGGCAGGCGATGGTACACCCACGTCGCCACGAGGTAGATGACGAGCGCCAGCGCCAGGTGCGACACCAGCAGGTACTGGCTCACGCTGGTGCGCTCGGTGAGGCCGCTCCGCACCATCACCCACCCCAGCACGCCCTGCCCGGCCACCAGTATGGGCAACGCGCCAAGCAGCACCCGCCGCTCCCGCGGAATGGCACCACGCACGAGCAGCACGAAGTACGGTACGGCAATGACCAGCCCGGCGACTCGCGCCAGGATCCGGTGGAACCACTCCCACCAGTAGAGTCGCTTGAACTGTTCGAGGGTCAGCCCCGCGTGCACCGTCTGCGCCTCGGGGATCTGCTGGTACCCCTCCCACGCCGCCTGCCACTCGGCGTCGGTGCGGGGCGGGAGCACGCCACTCACCGGCTTCCACTCGGTGATGGAGAGCCCGCTCTCGGTGAGCCGGGTGATGCCGCCCACGGCGAGCGCCAGGATCACGGCACCCATGCACGCCAGGAGCCACGCCCGCAGGGCGCGGTGTGAGGGATCGTGCGGGCTCAACGGCCAGGTCCCGTGAGGCCGACCAGACGCCGTGCGTCGTTGTCCCAGGTGACGATGAGCACGCGTCCCGCGTCGAGCACCAGGGTGGTGTCGTAGCCCAGCACCGGCGCGATCGCAGCGGCGGCACTCCGGGCCCGCTCGTCCCGCTCCCGCCGGCCACGCTCACCCAGCACGCCCGTGCTGTCATCGTCATCGGGTGCCTCGCTTGGCGCCTCCCCTGCCGCCGCCGCGCTGTCGATGCGAACCAGCCCCACCTCGATCCGCCGCGATCCCGGGGTCACCGCGAGGTCACGCAGCACGTGCATTGGCCGGTCGTTCCGGAAGCCGCCACCCCGCACCGTGTCGTCCGCAATCACCACCCCATCGGACCGCACCGTGAGGTGATAGCTCGCGAACTTGCCGGTGCACTCCATCCGGAGCCGCATGTGCGGCGGGCGCAGGGCCAGCTCCTCGTCGGTCAGGCGGCGACAGGTCTCGACCCGCTCGGGGCGCGCACTCCAGGAGAGCCGGACCCACGCGGCGTCGCGGCCGGCGCCGGGAATGCCGGCCACGGTCGCCACCCGGACGAGGGCGAGGAACCCGGCCGTGACCACCACCGCGAGCACGCGCCGCACCCACACCCCCGTCACGTCGCCGCCTCGCCCGCCAGCTGGCTCGTGCGGCATTCCACTTCAGCATCCTGTGCACCGGTGCCCTCGGCTGCGATCGCCGCGACCCGGGCCTGGAACTGCTTCAACGCGGCGACCGTCGCCGCCTCCTCACCCACGGCCATGATGGCCGTCGCCACCCGTCGGCGATCGACCCGCGCATTGAGTTCCGCCTCCCGGTCGTGGAAGAGCCGCTGCTCCAGCCACTTCGGCCCCTCGCGACCCCGGCAGTCACGCGGCGGGCACGAGAACACGATGACCCCGGAGGCGCCACCCGCGAGCGCCAGCTCCACCACTGACGAGTGCAGGTTGCCGGTGCAGGTCACCGGGTGCACCACTGCTCCCTCGCGCGTGAGCGTGGCAAGCTGGCCCGGTGCCGCGTTCTCGCACGCCACCGCGACCACCGCACCCGGCTGCCCCTTCCGCATCGCGGCCGCGAGCGCCCTGATCGTCGAGACCTGGTCGCGTCCCGTCCGCCCCGGCGGGCCCACACCCATCGGCGCACACGATCCCGCACAGATGCCGCAGCTCACGCAGAGGGCCTGGTTCACGTGCGCCACCAGCGTGGGCCGGTCGTCGTCGCGCGGGATCATGGTGATCGCTTCCCACGGACAATCCTGCGGGCACTGGTTGCACCCGGTGCAGAGTCGCGGGTCTACCCAGCTGGGTGGACGGACCCCCTCGGGGCGCCGCGTCAGCCGCGGCACCAGGAGCGGCACCGCCAGCGTCACCAGCGCCCCGGCCCAGAGCACCCACACCGGCACCCGCCACGCCAGCGGCAGCCACCAGGCGTAGAACACGTTGGTGGGCACGACCGCAGGCACCGCGAACGGGTTCGCCTTGGGCAGGAGCGGCGCCGGCAGCACGAACGCCAGCACCACGATCGTCCCGATCACCGCCCAGAGCAGCTTGCGCGGCGGGAGTAGCGTGGGCCGCGCGATCTTCGACACGTGCAGCCAGATCCCCGCCGCCGCACCGAGCGGGAGCGCCACGTGCAGGAACAGGTTCAGGAAGAAGAACGCGGGCGGCACCGGGCGGTCGCCCGCGAAGATCCGTTCCACCGGCTCCGACAGCACCGGCAGCGCATCGAACATCCGCGCCCCCGCCCGGGCCAGCTCGGCGCCGAAGGTGTCCCACACCATCACGAACCCGGTCCAGCCGCTCACCAGCAGCAGGCCCAGCAGGAACACTCCCGACACCCACGCCAGCGTGCGCGGCCCATTGCTGCGCCCCTGCGCAAAGAACCGGAAGGCATGGGCCACCACCGCCAGCACCAGCAGGTCGCTGGCGTAGCGGTGCACGCCCCGGATCCACCGGCCCAGCCAGGGATCGGCGTGCAGCCGCGCCACCGACTCCCACGGCCCGCCCACCCGGTAGATGAGGAGCAGGTACAGCCCGGTCACGATGAGGACGAGGAGCAGGCCGAACGCCAGCGCCCCGCTCTGGTGGAGCGGGTTCCAGCGCCAGCCGTACAGTCGGTGGCAGGCAGCGTCGAGGGCGCGCACGAGGCGCAGCGCCGGGCGTTCCAGGGCTCGCATGGCGTTCATTGGGCGGCTTGGGTCACCTCTTGCGGCGAGTTTATCATGCCTGCATGATTAATGCAACGTGGGGCTGCCGGCCGCGGCCCCCACTTTCCCTTGCGATGACACCATGGTCCTGACCGGCACCGCCCAGTACGCACTGCGCGCCGTACTCTACGTGGCGAAGCACGGGGTGGACCACCCCGTGCGTGGCCAGGAGGTGGCCGACGCCCTGGGCCTGCCGCGCAACTACCTCTCCAAGACCCTGCATGTCCTGGCGCAGGGCGGGATCCTCCGTTCGGTGCGCGGGCCGCGGGGCGGCTTCCGGCTCGCGGGGCCGGCGAGCGAGTTCTCCCTGGCCCGGGTGGTCTCGCCCATCGAGGACGTGGCCCAGCCGCGCTGCCTGCTGGGCCGCCCCTCCTGCAGCCGCGACACCGCCTGTCCGGTCCACGCCCGCTGGGAGGCGCATGCGGTGGGCGTGCGCGAGTTCTTCCAGCGTACCACCATCGCCGATCTCCTGGGACCGGGCATCGACCTGGTCCCTGCCCCCAAGGCCCCCCGCCCGGCCCGGAGTTCCCGCGCCAGCCGTCGGGCCCCAGCCCCCACTCGCCGAGGTGCCGCATGACCGACCCGCCCCTGAAGGACCACGAGACGCCTCCGCCCATGCAGCGGCTCTATGACAACGTCTTCCTCCTCCTCGTCCTGGGCATGGTGATCATGTTCGCCGTGTACACCGGGTGGGGGCTGTGGGAGATCGCCTCCATGCCCCAAGGCACCCTTCCCTGAGGCCCCCATGCTGACCAAGGTGCATACTGGCCTGGACCCCGTTCCAGGTGTCTGGTGGCAACCAGCCCACCGCGCGGAGAAGATCTGGGTCGCCATTGCGTTCGTCTGGTGCATGGTCCTCTTCGCCATGATGCCGCTCTGGCACTGGCGCGGAGGGCAGAACCCCGCCGGCATCCGGCGCAAGGTCGAGCCCGCCGCGTTCTACAAGCGGACCATGGAGTTCGCCCAGCAGTACAAGGTGGGAGAGGACCGGGGCTTCCCCATCGTCCAGCCCCCGCCGGGCAGCGACATCTACCTCACCGCACTCACCTACCAGTGGTACCCGATCCTGCAGCTGGTCGAGGGGCAGACCTACCGCATGCACCTCTCGGCGCTGGACGTGAACCACGGGTTCAGCCTGTATCCCCTCAACGTGAACTTCGCGGTGGTGCCGGGCTACGACTATGCGCTCGAGGTGACGCCCAATGCCTCGGGTGACTTCCGCATCATCTGCAACGAGTTCTGCGGGATCGGCCACCACATGATGGTGGGCCGCGTCATCGTCCTCGACGCCCAGGGCCAGGCCGTGTCCGACAACCCCGGTGCGCGCCTCTACTCCGGAGCCAAGCCATGACCGCCGCCGCCGCAGTTGCCGACTTCCGGACCTGCCAGGTCACCGGCCGGCGCATCTATCGCCAGGCCGACGGGCTCGTGAAGGCCAACGCCGTGGTGTCCGTGGTGGCCCTGCTGGTCGGCGCCATCGCGGCCCTGTTGCTGGTCCTCACCCGCTGGCAGGCGGTGCACCTGCTCCCCGCCGAGTGGTACTACCGCATCCTCGGCGTGCACGGCATGAACATGCTCATTTTCTTCATCATCTACTTCGAGATGGCGGTGCTCTGGTTCTGCGGCACCGCGCTGCTCAACGCCCGCCCCGCGGCGCCACGGTACGGCTGGTTCAACTTCGGGCTGATGCTCACGGGCGTGCTGCTGGTGGAGTGGATGCAGTGGAGCGGCAAGGCCGACGTCCTCTACACCTCGTACACGCCCCTCAAGGCGCACCCGGTGTTCTACCTGGGCGTCATCCTCTTCGCGGTGGGCGCGCTCGGCGTGGTGGGCCAGTTCTTCGCCACCATCACCATTGCCAAGCGGGAGCGCACCTACGAGGGCTCGATGCCGCTGGTGGTGTACGGGGCCATGACCGCGGCCATCATCGCGGCGATCACCCTGGTCCATGGTGCCATGGTCTACATCCCGACCCTGCTCTGGTCCCTCGGCATCATCCCGTCGGTGGACCCGCAGTTCTACCGCATGGTCTGGTGGGCGCTGGGCCACTCGTCGCAGCAGATCAACGTCGCCGCCATGGTCGCCATCTGGTACATGCTGGCGGCGCTCACCGTGGGCGGCGTGGTGCTCAACGAGAAGGTCAGCCGCACCGCGTTCGTGCTCTACATCCTCTTCATCTCGATGGCCTCGGCGCACCACCTCCTGGTCGACCCCGGGTTCGGCCCCGCGTGGAAGATCGTCAACACCTCCTACTTCATGTACATGGCGGTGCTGGCCTCGATGATCCACGGCTTCACCGTGCCGGCCGGCATGGAGCTGGGCATGCGCCTCCGCGGCTACACCCAGGGCCTCTTCGGCTGGCTCCGCCGCGCCCCCTGGGGCGATCCCGGCTTCAGCGGCATGGTGCTCTCGGTGGTGGTCTTCGGGTTCGTCGGCGGCATCACCGGCGTCACCATCGGGACGGAGCAGATCAACATCATCGCGCACAACACCATGCGCATCCCGGGCCACTTCCACGCCACCGTGGTGAGCGGCACGGCGATGGCCTTCATGGCCGCCACCTACTACCTGCTGCCCCTCGTGTTCCAGAAGAAGGTGGCGTTCTGGTCGGCCGCGCGCTGGCAGCCCTACCTCTTCGCGCTCGGCATGCTCCTCCTTTCCATGGGGATGACCTTCGCCGGGAGCTTCGGCGTGCCGCGGCGGCACTGGGACATCTCGTTCTCCCAGGCGCCGTTCGACGTGCAGTTCAACCCGGCGGTGGACCTGGTGCTCGCCGTGATGGGCATCGGCGGGATCATGGCCGTCACCGGCGCGCTGCTCTTCATTGCCATCGCCGTCAAGTCGGTGTTCTTCGGCGAGCCGGTGGGCACGATCGTGCCGGGCGTGGCCATGGTGGGCGTGCCGCAGGGCCTCACCAACCCGCCGACACACCGGCCCGACGTGGACGCCGTGAACGAGGAGCTGCACCACCAGCGCCCGACCCTCGGGCCTGCCCCGGGCACGGTCGTGCTGGTGGGCGTGTTCCTCCTGGCGTTCGTGGTGTACTACTTCACCAACTGGAAGCTCCTCAGCACCCTGTGGAAGATCGGTTGAGTCACACCCGGGCCCCGGCGAGTGCCGGGGTCCGGGTTGCCCTGCCCCGCCGTGGGCTCGCCGCCATCGCCCTCGTGGCGATCATCGCCATCACCATCGCGTGGTGGACGCTGGCCCTCTATCCCGCGGGGCCGGCCGCGCCCGCGTGGCTGGCCCGGACCCAGGCCGCCTGCTTTGGCACCACGTCCAATGGCCTGCCCTCAGCGGCCGGGTGGCTCGTCCTCATCGGCGAGCCGCTCGGCATGGTGGCATTGCTGCTGGTGGTGTGGCGCGACGCACTCCGGGACGACCTCCGCTGGCTGCGGCAACGGGGGTGGGGGCGGATGGCCTGCACCGTGACGGCGCTGGTGGTGGCGGCAGGCATCGCCATCGCCGTGCAGCGGGTCCGTGCGGCGCTTGGCCTCGCGGGCGAGCCCTTCGACCCGCAGGGCGGGTTCATTGCCCTGGAGCACCCCGGCACCATGGCGCCGCCCATCAACCTCGTGGACCAGGATGGCCGCCGCTTCGACCTGGCGCAGGCGCGCGGCACCCGTGTCATGGTCACCTTTGCCTTTGCGCACTGTGCCGACGTCTGCCCCACGGTGGTGCAGGACCTCCGCGCCGCCCGGCGCGACGCAGGCGCCGGCGACGTGCCACTCGTGGTCGTGACGCTCGACCCCTGGCGCGACGTGCCGGCCCGGCTGCCGCACATGGCGGCGCAGTGGAACCTCGAGGCGGGCGATCGCGTGCTGAGTGGCACGGTGGACGAGGTCACCCGGGCGCTCGACGCCTGGGGCATTGCCCGGTCGCGCGACACCACCACCGGTGAGGTCGGGCATGCCACGGTGGCCGTGCTGGTGGACGAGGAAGGGAGGATCGCGGCGCGGGTGACAGGGCAGGTGCGCGAACTGGGCCGGGCCCTGGCCACGCGGAAGGGGTAGGAGGGCGTGGCACGTTGCACTGGGTACCCGTCGCGCGCCAGCGTGAGTTGCCTTCCGATATAGTGTATCATATATTAGACCGTATCTATAGTTAACGGTCTATATATTATACATTATGAAGTCTCAGATTCACCGTACCCTGCCCCCCCGTGTGCTCCGCGGCCTGGCCAAGCTCGGCGCTGACATCGCCATGGCACGTCGTCGACGTCATCTCACGATGGACATGATGGCGGAGCGAGTCGGTGTTGCCAGGGCGACGTACCATCGCGTCGAAAAGGGCGACCCGGTCGTCAGCATGGCCATCTACGCCAAGACCCTGTTCGTCCTTGGGCTCGACACTCCCTTTGCGGATCTCGCTGACCCTGGCCGGGACGATCAGGGCCTGCTGATCGAAGCGGAGGAGCAACCCAGGCGCGTGCGCGCCCGCCGCGAGACGCGAAGCCTGTGAGGCGCACGATCGAGGTACTACTCGGTGCGGATGCCCATCCGGTCGGCACACTCTTCTACAATCGGGAGGGCGACCGCCAGGGCGCCTCGTTCGCCTATCAACCGGGTTGGCTCGGGCAGAAAGTCGCGTGGCCCATCGATCCGGCGCTGCCACTCGTGTCCGGACAGCAGTTTCGCAAGCGCCCGACCGGGCAGGATTCGGTCTTCCCCGGCATCATTGCGGATACAGAGCCTGACGGCTGGGGCATGAAGGTGATCCGGCGTGATCATCAGAAGCGTCGCCAGGTCGCGCTTCGCCAGGGGAGCACGCTACCTCCTCCGCTGCTCGGCGCGATCGACTTCCTGCTGGGCGTTGACGACGTCAGCCGAATGGGCGCACTGCGCTTTCAGGACGAGGCAGGGGAGTTCTGCCGGGTGGCTGGCCCCGGGGAGCGGACAACGCCGGCGCTGATCGAGCTGCCACTGCTTGTCGCAGCATCCCATCGGCTGGAGCGGAACGACGAGACGGCACAGGACCTGGAATACCTGCGCGGCCGAGGTACGTCGCTTGGGGGCATGCGGCCCAAGTGCTCGGTCATTGAAGCGGATGGCTCACTGGCGATCGGCAAGTTCCCCAGCGTGGGTGACACAACTGCCCAGACGAAGGCCGAGGTGCTTGCTCTTCGGCTGGCGGCGCGCGCGGGCATCAGGGCAGCACAGGCGCGCATCGAGAGCAGTGACGGCATTGACGTCGCCATCGTCCGGCGCTTCGATCGAATCGGTCCGCGCCGACTCCTGTATGCGTCGGCGGCCACCATGCTCCAGGCGGAGCCCAGTGATACGAGTGCCCATACGTACACCGGGATTGTGGATGCCCTCCGACGGTTCGGTGATCAACCGCGCGATGATGCGGCGGAGCTCTGGCGCCGTATTGCGTTCTCGATCATGATCACGAACGTAGACGACCACCTCCGGAACCATGGGTTCCTGCACGTCGCCGCAGGCCGCTGGCGGCTCTCGCCGGCCTTCGACATCAATCCGTTCCCTGACCGCGTGCGCGAGTTCAAGACGTGGATCAGCGAGGAGAGCGGACCGGACATGCGGATTGAGGCGCTCTGGGCTGCCGCGCCCTACTTTGGCCTCAACGAGTCCACGGCGGCGGTCATCCTGGGCGAGGTCGAGGCAGCGGTCGCCAGCTGGCGTGAGGTCGCTGGGGGCATTGGCATGACCCGGGCGGAGCTCGAGCCATTCACGGACGCGTTCGAGCATCCGGAGCGAGGCAGGGCGCAGGCTCTTGTCGCGAAGTATGCCTGACGTCGCGCTACGCTCGCGGTCGGCCCAACCTTCTGCCTGGTGCGCAACCGGCCTTATCGGGCTCCCGGCTGCGGTTCCGGAATCGGCGGCCCCAGTGGCGGGCTGATTGGCGGCTCGACCGGTGGCGGCAGCCACTCCAGCAATGACAACCTGGCCCCACCCACGCTCGCCGCTTCCATGGCGATGTCGCGCGACTCGAGTGGCGGTGTGGGCAGCGGGTCACCCGGGTTCCAGCCATCGAACGGGACGGGCACCAGCCGCTCCACCCGCATGGTGAACTCCACCCGCACGCGAATCGCCTGGCAGGCATAGCGCGCCCAGTCGAACTCGACCTCGCCCTGGGTGCATTGCCCGCCCTCCTGTTCCAGGGCGTTCGATTGCCGACCCGACACCGACCACCAGAAGCCGGTGGCACGCTCGAAGTACTCGCCCATGAACCCGGGCCCCGTGGGCACCGGCGGCGGGGGCATCACGCTGGAATCGGGTGGCGGGGGCGGTCCCGGCGTCGGCGGAGTTCCCGGCGGCGGAGACACCGGCGGCGGTGCATCGGGATGGCCCGGCCCGCCACCCCATCCCTCGCCGTGGTGACCCGGACCCGCCATGGGATCGGGGATCCCGGGCCGCACCTCGCCCTGCCCCTCGTCGGCCACCAGGCGCACCACCTCTTCCATCCGTTCCGGCTCCCACGCGATCAGCGCGCGCATCCGGTGCATGCCGTGGGTGTCGCACACCGGCTCCCTCGGCGGCATCGGTGGCGTCGGTGGATGCATGATGGTATCGGGTGGTGTCCCGTCGGGATCGGGAAACACGACTCCCGTGTCGCCCGGCCAGCTGCACACGATGTTGGGGTACTCCAGCTCCTCGGCCACCGCGACGAACTGCCGGGCCGCGCCATCAATGGTGAGGGACACCGGCGTTGGCGCACCCGTGAGCCGCACGACCACGGCGGCGTGCCGGAGCGCATCGGCCCGCACGGGGTCGCCGCCGCGTGCAATGGAATCGGCCAGCGCATCGAACCGTGCCGCCGCGCCGTTGTCGCCGTTGTCGGGAGACGTGCCGTCGCTGCAGGCCGGGAGGAGCAACGCACCGGCGAGGGCCAGGCAGCGGGCAAGCGGGACGTTCATGAAGCCTCCTGGCCTCCAACTTGGCGTGCCACCACGCCCGGGCGCAAGCACGGCCGCCGCCCCCGGGCTACGGCAGGCCTTCCCTCCCCGCCGGGGCCTGCCGCGTCCAGTACCAGTGCAGCAACCCAAGCAGCATCGTTGCCGCCAGCACCACCAGCTCCCGTCCCGTCATCCGGAGCGCCAGGATCGCCGTGAACGCCAGTCCCGACAGCGCCACGAACGACCCTGCCGGCACGCGGAACAGTGCCTGCGCAACGCCACCGCCCCGCGCATCCCGCCGCCGGAACACCATCAGGGCCACGCAGATGGCGCCGTACCCCAGGAGCCGTGACACCGCCGACAGGCTGAGGTTGGACAGGAAGCTGCCGAGGGAGGCCAGCACCCACACCAGCACGCCAAACAGCACGACGGAGCGGTGCGGCGTCTGGTATCGGGGGTGCACCGCACCGAGCTGGGGTGGGAGGTCGCCCTGCTCCGCCATCGCATGGGTGAGTCGCGGCACGTTCAGCATCGCGCCGGCCAGGTACCCGTACACCGAGACGAGCGCGCCGAGCGCCAGGAGGATGGCTCCGCCCCGGCCCAGGAACACCCGCGCTGCATCGGCCAGGGGGCGGCTGCTGGCACCCGGGTCGGGGAGCGCAAGGATCACCACGAGCTGCACGGCCGTGTACACCAGTGCAGTGAGGCACAGCATCGCAACGAGGGCCACCGGGGCATCGCGCTTCGGGTCGCGCGCCTCGCCCAGCGGCATGAGTGCCGCCTCGAACCCCCCATAGGCAAACACCAGCAGCAAGATCACGTGCAGCCAGTCGCCTGCAACCGGCGGTGGTGCGGGCGCCTGCACCGCCGGCTCGAGCGGGAGCAGTGCCAGTCCCGCCACGATGAACAGGGCAAGTGGCACCAGCTTGGCAACGGTGAAGAAGCTGCTCACGCCAAGCCCCGAGCCCACGCCGCGCACGTTGGCAGCCACCAGCGGGAGCAGCACCAGCGCCAGCACCACGGTGCTCGCGATGCGCCCTTCCACGCCGGGGACGAACTCACCCAGGTAGATGACGAGCAGGTTGGCATTGGTGGCCGCCGCGGTGAGGCGCACCAGGTAGCTGAGCCAGGCCATCTCGATCCCGGGCAGGCGACCGAACGCCTCGCGCACATACAGGTACTGCCCGCCTGCTCCCTCGAACCGGGACGCCACCTCGGCGAAGCACGCCACGACCAGCGCCATGCCGAGGGCGGCGAGGACCCAGGCCCACGGGCTCGCCGCACCAAGCTGCCCGCCGATGGTGGAGGGAAGCCCGAACACGCTGCTTCCCACCACCGCATTGATGACCAGCCCGGTGAGCGCCAGCCGGCCGATGGAGCGGCGAAGTGTCACTCGCTCAGGTCGGCCGGGAAGGAATCGCCGTCATGGGGACCTGGCGGATACTACGCGTGCGACGCCCAGATCTTCTCACCCGGCGTGTACGGCACGCAAGGATCGAACCGACCCGGCGTCTCCTCGTACCGCAGCGCCTGCGTGTACCCGATCTCCGAGGTGAAGTACCCCTTCATCGCGAGGCCCTTCACCAGCCGGAAGTAGTGCGTCGGTTGCTCGGCGGTCTTCTGCTTCTGGTAGTCGTACTGCTCCCGGTCCAGCACCTCGAGCAGCGCCAGGCGGTGCGCCGGAGTCGCCTCCATGAAGCCATGGCCATGCATGGAGCGGCACCGGTCGTCCAGGGCCTTCATCCCGTCCCGGAACACCTTCTGGTCCCGGTCGCTGTAGGTGTCGGTCACC
>CAZWXD010000036.1:14081-17655 GCA_964638035.1 uncultured Gemmatimonadaceae bacterium
CTTCATCCCGTCCCGGAACACCTTCTGGTCCCGGTCGCTGTAGGTGTCGGTCACCATCAGGGCCATGAAGGCGCCGGTCTGCGCTGCCTTTGCACCCGGTGTGCTCGTGGTGGGGAGGATGGTGTCGGCCACCTCGTCGAGGAGCGCCACGTCATCGCGGGTGAAGCGTCCCACGCCACCCTGCGCCCGCGCCCGCGCGCCTTCCCCATAGCGGGCGAGGAAGGTGTCCACGTCCAGGAGCATCCCGCCGCCGAACGCGGCAAGGACCCCCTGCACCACTTCTCTCCTGGTGGGGTCACGCATCGGTCACTCCGTGGGCGGCAGGAACAGGCGGCCAGGCGGCACGCACTACAGGTTCCCCTTCTTGAGCTCATCCACCGCATGCGCCGCAGCGCGGGCCGTGAGCGCCATGTAGGTGAGCGACGGGTTCTGGCACGCCGCCGAGGTCATGCACGAGCCATCGGTCACGAAGACATTCGGCGCATCCCACACCTGGTTGTGCGCATTGAGCACCGAGGTCTTCGGGTCCCGTCCCATGCGGGCGGTGCCCATCTCGTGGATCCCCATCCCGGGGTAGTAGCCGCTGTCCCAGGTGCCCACGTCCTTCACCCCTGCCGCCTCGAGCAGCTCGGCCATGTCGTGCTTCATGTCCTTCCGCATGAGCAGCTCGTTCTCCCGCATCTCGCAGTCGATCGCCAGCACCGGCAGGCCCCACTTGTCCTTCTTCGTGTGGTCCAGGGTCACCAGGTTCCGGTGGTCGGGGAGCATCTCGCCGAAGGCGGTCGCCCCGATTCGCCAGTCGCCCGGTACCGTCGCCCCGTCCTTGAACGCGCCGCCCACGCCCAGCTCCGCCACGGCACGCTCCCATCCCTGCCGGCCCGCGCCCCCCTGGTAGCCGAACCCGCGCAGGTACTCGCGCTTGTCGCCGGTGTGGTTGCGATAGCGGGGGATGTAGAACCCGGTGGGCCGCCGGCCGTTGTAGTACTTGTCGTCCAGCCCCTCGAGCCTGCCCGATGCGCCCAGCCGGAAGTGATGGTCCATCAGGTTGTGCCCCAGCTCCCCCGAGGAACTGCCCAGCCCGCCGGGCCACACGTCGGTGGCCGAGCGGAGCAGGATCCAGGTCGAGTTGAGGGTCGAGGCGCAGAGGAAGATCACCGGCGCCTGGTAGACGGTGGACTGGTTGGTGATGGCATCAATCACCCGCACGCCAGTGGCGCGCTTCCGGTCCCGGTCGTAGACCAGGTCGGTGACGATGGCGAAGACCTTGAGCGTGAGCCGCCCGGTGGCAACAGCGGGCGGGAGGGTGGACGACTGCGTGCTGAAGTAGGCACCATAGGGACAGCCGAGCCAGCAGGCATTCCGGTACTGGCACGGGGCGCGATGGGGGAGCACCTGGGTGAGGTTGGCGGTCCGGCCGGGGATGATCCGCCGCCGCCCGTCAAACAACCTGGTGACTCGCTCCGCAACCAGCTCCTCCCCGCAGTTGAGCGGCATGGGGGGCTGGAACTCCCCGTCGGGCAGCTGGAACATCCCCTCGCGCGATCCGCTGATCCCGGCGTGCCGTTCCACGTGGTCGTACCAGGGGGCGATGTCGGCGTAGCGGATGGGCCAGTCCACCGCGACTCCGTCCTTCGCGTTGGCCTCGAAGTCCAGGTCGCCCAGGCGGTAGCTCTGCCGTCCCCACATCAGTGATCGGCCGCCCACGTGGTAACCGCGGTACCAGTCGAACCGCTTGATCTCGGTGTAGGGTGACTCCTGCTCGTTCACCCACCAGTCGAGGTTGATCTCGTTCAGGGGATAGTCGCGCTTGAGGACGGGGTAGGCCTCCTCCATGGCGCGGGTGCGCCCGCCCCGGTGGGGAAACTCCCAGGGCCCCTTCCGCGCGTTCACGTAGTCGGTGATGTGCTCGACGTTCTTGCCTCGCTCGAGCAGCAGGACCCTGAGGCCGCGTTCGGTCAGCTCCTTGGCGGCCCAGCCGCCGGAGATGCCCGACCCCACCACGATCGCATCGAACTTCTCCTGCTGCTTCATGCCGGCGTCCTCACAGGTCGCGGATCCGGATGTTCCGGTACCAGACCGGGTCGTCGTGGTCCTGCAGGGCGATGTGCCCCTTCTTCGCCCGTCCGTAGCCGGGCCAGGAGGCGAACTTGCTGGCCTTCACCCGCGCCTCCCAGTCGGGACTCCAGAGTTCGTAGTGTACCACCCGGACGCCATTGAGCCAGTGCTCCACGTGCGGGCCACGGACGATGATGGCCACCTCGTTCCACTCGCCCGCCGGGCGGGTTGCGTCGCGCACCGGGGCATAGAGGCCGTAGCAGGCGCCGGCCGAGGTGAGCGACACCTTCCCGTCCGGGTGCTTGCTGTTGTCGAGCACCTGCATCTCCGGGCCGGTTTCGTAGGTCTGCTTCCCGTCGAGGCCCACCCGGTACATGATCCCGCTGTTCCCGCCCGGTGAGATCCTCCACTCCAGCCGCAGCTCGAAGTTCCTGAACTCCCCGGTGGTCACGAGGTCACCGCCCGGCCCTTCGCGGAACAGCACCCCATCCCGCGCCACCCAGCCGGCGGGGGGGGCCTCGCCCTTGAGGCTCCGCCAGCCGGCCAGCGACGTCCCGTCGAACAGGGGCCGGAAGTCGTAGGCCCGGCCTGCAGCTTCCGCTCCTCCGCTCGCCGCTGTCTCGGGCCTGTCTGCTCCGTCAATCAACGCAACCGCCTCTCGCAGCGATGCCAGCGGCTCCCGCACCGGGATGAACTCGTGGGCGAACCACCCGGTGAACCCGGTGCCCGCAATGGCCCGGGCAATGGCGCGGTAGTTCAGCTCCTGGGAGTCGTCGATCTCGTGGCGGCCCGGCACGCCGGCGGTGTGGTAGTGCGCGATCCACTGCTGGTTCTCGCGGATCGTGCGGATCACGTCGCCTTCACTCACCTGCATGTGGTAGATGTCGTACAGCAGCTTCACCCGGGGCGAGTTCACCTCGGAGCACACCGCCACCCCGAAGGCGGTGTGGTCGCCCTGGTAGTCGAGGTGATCCACCTTGCTGTTCAGGAGCTCGATGCAGACCGTGACACCGTGGTCCTCGGCGATGCCCTTCACCCGGTTCAGTGCCGTCACGCAGTTCCTGATCGCCTCGGCGTCGCCCATCCCCCGCCGGTTCCCGAAGAAGGCGATCACGTTGGGCACCCCGGCCGCCCGGGCCTTCGGGATCCCGGCCGTCAGGCCCGAGACGATCGCCTCGTGGTTGGCGGGATCGTTGAGCCCCTTCGTGATGGGGCCGCCCATGCCGGAGCCCATTGAGCAGGTGAGCCCGTACTCCGCGGCGATCGGCCATTCCTCCGGCAGCAGGAGGTCGATCGCCTTGAGCCCCATCCCCGACACCGCCTGGCAGAAGTCGCGGAGGGGGATCTGGTCGAAGCACCAGCGGCAGACCGACTGGTTGAGGCGCCCGGGTGGGGCGGCTGGTGGGCGGGCGGCGTGTGCGGGCTGGCTGGCCCCGGCCGGGGCGGGCAGCGCCGAGGCGGCGAGGGCGGCGACCGAGGCGCGCTTCAGCAGCTCGCGGCGGTTCAGGTCATCGGGTGC
>CAZWXD010000037.1:0-17319 GCA_964638035.1 uncultured Gemmatimonadaceae bacterium
CCCACTGCTGCCTCCCGTAGGAGTCTGGGCCGTGTCTCAGTCCCAATGTGGCTGGCCATCCTCTCAGACCAGCTACCCGTCGTCGCCTTGGTGGGCCATTACCCCACCAACTAGCTGATAGGCCGCGAGGTACCTTTCCGGCGCATTGCTGCTTTCCGACGCAAGGGATGCCCCTCGCGCAGCGTATGCGGTATTACCCGGCCGTTGGGCCGGCTATCCCCCACCGGAAGTCATATTCCTCACGTGTTACGCACCCGTTCGCCACTGGGTATTGCTACCCCGTGCGACTTGCATGTGTTAGGCACGCCGCCAGCGTTCGTCCTGAGCCAGGATCAAACTCTCCAATGAGAATTCAATCAGCTCGAAGATCGAACGACCTGGTTGTTCTCAGTCGTCCGAATCACGTCAGAGTTTTGTTACCCATCCCCACCGGCTTCTGAAGGGCCGGTGGATCACAGGGTCCGCACTCCCGTCGATTCCACGTTCACATCACTTGTCAAAGAGCCCGGGGCCACCTGCTGCCCCACACTTCGCCAGCTGTTTTTGGCGACAGCCACCAACAATAGACGACCGATGCCGCTGGGTCAAGTCCTTTGTCAGAAGCCGCTTGCCACGCCCTCCATGGGGTGGCAAAGGGACGGCAAACGTAGCCGACGGCTTTAGGAGGCGCAAGGGGCCGGAAAGCCACGGAGCGGACCGCACCCACGGTCCGCTCCGGTCCCACCCGGGCCTGGCTGCCGCACCACCCCCTTACGGCGCCAGCGAGTAGGCCCGGTCCACGTCCCAGACGGTATAGGTGCCGTCGTACAGCTGCAGGGACAGGTTGTTGTCCGGCGTGCCGTCCCGCCACCCGAAGTACACGGCATACGACGGGGTGTTGGCCTGGATGCTGAGCCAGTACTTCGTCCCCGACGTAGCCTGGAACGGCGTGTTGAGGTCCACCTCGTAGCTGTAGAACGACCATTCCGTGGGCGTCGCCGAGCCACAGGTGAGGCCACTCACGTTCCGGATGAACCGCTGGTTCGATTGCGCCAACGTATACGTCGAGGTCTGCAGCGGCGCGCCCACCGCCGGCCGGCCGCCCTGGTCGGCATAGAACGACACCGTGAAGCCGGTGGCGCTTGGCGTCGGAGCGCTGGATCCCGCGGTCTGCACGCAGTAGATCCCCTGCCACACCACCGTGCCGATGGTGCCATCGCGATCGAAGGTGAAGTCATCGAAGACCCAGGACGGCGGCGACCCGTCGCTGACCACCATGGACGTCCGGGCTTCCACGTACCCCGCATTGCCGTCAGGCACGAGCGTGGTACGGGTCGGCCCTTCCGGGGGCGGGGGGGGCGGACTTGTGCTGTCACTGCCGCAGGCAGCGAGTACGAGGAGCAGGGCGAGCCCGAGCCAGGCATGGAGCCAGGGGGACTTCCCGGAAGCCCCGGGAAATGGCCGGGTGGCGGGCCGGCCCGGCCGGGGGAGACGCAGGAGACGCATGGAGTCCTCGGGGTGAAGGGTGTCGCACATGGGGCGGCTGGACCGCTCTTCCCCTTAACGCGACACTTCCCCGCACCGGGGCTCACCCAGGGGGCGGTGGCCGGACGGCTGCCCCGCAAGGCCCACGGACCCCGCAAGCAACGGTGGGCGACCCCCCGGGGCCGCCCACCGTTGCCTGCTCGTGCCATCCACCCCTCAGCTCAGGGAGTCAGGTCTTCCCGCTTCGGCTCCATCCGCACGATCCAGAGCCCGTTGTTCATGTCGTTCACGTAGGCCAGGCCGTCCTTCACCACCACCCCCCAGGTCATGGGCGAGTTCTGGGTCTTGCCCTCCATGTCACCGGTATGCAGGTGCACGAACTCCCTGCCCTGCGCGCCGAGGTCGCCCCGCAGCTCGCCCGAGATGTCGAACGCCCGGAACCCGGCGTTGTAGGCGCCCATGTAAAGCGTGTCACCCGCCACCCAGATGTTGTGCACGCCGCCGTACTCCGGCTTGTACCACGCCACCGCCTTCGGGTGCTCCATGTCGCTGACGTCGATGACCTGCAGGTTGCCGTAGGCCCGGAATGCTGCCGCATCCCTGGCACCCTTCACCCCCGCCGCCGGGAACACCTCGTCGGCGATGAACACGTAGTTGTTGTGCCGCCACGCGGTGTGCGTGCCCCGGATGAAGCCCGGCCCCGCCACGGCCTCGACGTCCCGGTACATCGCATTGAGGTCGTACTTGTACTGCGCCACCAGCTGCGGGTTGTCCGGTCGGCCGCCCTTCACGCCGTTGCCGATGTCCAGGATGACGAGCCCGTCGTTCCAGTAGCTCAGGTAGGCCAGCCCGTCCTGCACGTCGATGTCGTGGAGGGTACGGCCCGCGTCGGGCCGCGGCGTCCGCCACTGGGCCACCTCGCGCGGCTTGTAGGGGTCGTTGATGTCGATGACGTGCATGGCGCCCGTGCCGTCGTTGGTGAGGTAGACGTGGGTGCCGTACTTCTCCTGCCGGAAGATGAACGCCGAGTGGACGCCGGCGGTCACCCCCTCGGTGAACTCCGCGATCACCTTCGGGTGCGCCGGGTCCTCGGCCGACGCGATCACG
Source organism: uncultured Gemmatimonadaceae bacterium (assembly GCA_964638035.1). Classification (GTDB taxonomy): domain Bacteria; phylum Gemmatimonadota; class Gemmatimonadetes; order Gemmatimonadales; family GWC2-71-9; genus JAGGAG01. Next base: position 2,572 of record CAZWXD010000037.1, read on the forward strand.
ATGCCGTTCTTGCGGTCGGAGGCGCCCTCGCGAGTGAAGACGATGAACTTCCCGTCGGGCGTGGACATGACGTCGTTCACCCGGCGGGTGTTGGTGATGATGGAGTCGGTCACGACCGGCTTGGCCGGGTCGCTGATGTCGATGGCGTACAGCACGTCGCCGCCGCTCCCCGAGCCCAGGTACGCATGCTTCCCGTCGGGCAGGACCCACACCTCCTCGGTGGTGAAGCGGGTGCGCGGCACCCGCCCCACCACGGTGACCGGCCGGCGGACGTCACGCCCCTTGAGCGTCACCGACGCGTCGGCGCTGCGCGTGCCAAAGCTTGCGGTGACGAAGTACGCCCCGGGGGTGTAGCCCACGAAGGCACCGTCCGGGTCGATGGCTCCGTTCCCGGGCGAGAAGCTCCAGGTCGGCGTCAGGCCCTTGATCTCCCCGCCGTTCCGGTCCCGGGCCGTGACCGCGAAGCGGATCACGTCACCCGTGCGCCCGTCGGCCCTGGCCGGCGTAACCTCGACCGTGGCGATCGTGTTCGCCACAACCTGCACCGGCACCTTCTGCTCCACGTCGCCCACCCGCGCCGTGAGGGTGGCCCGGCCCGGCGCCACCGCCGTGACCACGCCATCGCCCCCCACGCGGGCCACCGACGACGCTGAGGATGTCCACGCAGCGACATCGTCACGGGCGTCGTTGGCCGCAGAGTAGGCCGTGGCGTTGAGCCGGAGACGCTGCCCCACCACGAGCTTGCTCACGCTCGGCGTCACCGCGATCCGCGCCGCGGCACCCGGCACCATCCGGACGTCCACCCGCTCCACGAAGGGCTTGGTCCCCGGGACGGCGGCAACGACCGCCACGCCGATGCTCCCCGTCGACCCCGACGAGACCAGGCCGGTCGAATCGACCGTGCCCTCGAAGCGGCCACCCGAGGCGAAGTACCGGTAGGAGACGTTCTCCACGGCCTTCCCGCTGGCGTCATACGCCGCAACCCGGAGGCGCAGCGTGTCGCCCGCCGTGACCGTCACCTTGTTTCCGGGTGTGACGGCGAGCCGGGCAATCGGTGATGGCGCAAGCGCGGGCTTCGGGGGGGCCGGCGCGGCCGGCTGCTGCTGGAACGCGGCAAGGATGACAAGCGTGAGCGCTGACATGGTTGTCCTGGGATCGTAGGCGAGGGATGGGGATCGGAAACGAACAATATACGGCGCCGGGCTCCCACAAGTTGCGGCCTTCCGGCCGGACGTGCCCCCTCAGCGACCCGGGCCTGCGCCGAGGCGCCGGTGCGCCGGATAGGGGAAGAAGTCCACCACCTCGCCCGCGCGCTGGCGTTCCTGCATGGCACGCCAGAAGGCGGGCTCGAAGAGCTCGTCATGGTGGGCCAGGAAGGCCTCCCCCAGGGCCCCGGGCAACACCACGAAGTGCCGGAACTCCTCGGGGAAGATGTCGCCCTCCCGCACCGCAAACCATGCCTCGGCGCTCATCTCGTCCTCAAGGGTGCCCGCAGCGGGGAGCTGGCGCACGTGGCAGTCGGTGAGGAGGCAGAGCTCGTCATAGTCGTAGAAGACCACCCGGCCGTGGCGCGTGACCCCGAAGTTCTTGAGCAGCATGTCCCCCGGGAAGATGTTGGCGGCGGCCAGGTCGCGCACCGCCTGCCCGTAGTCCACGATGACCTGGATCGCGTCTCCGGGCGATGCGTTCCGCAGGTAGAGGTTGAGCGGGGTGACCCGGCGCTCGGTGTAGCAGTGGCGGATGACGACATCACCACCCTGCACCTGGACCGTGGCCCCTGCCACCTGGCGCAGCTCGTCCAGGAGTGCCGGGGCGAAGTGACTGGCCTGAAACCGGAGGTGGTCGAACTCCTGGGCGTCGGCCAGCCGCCCCACGCGGTCGTGGGCAAAGACGAGGTTGTACCGGGCGAGCACCTGGTCGCGCGTCACCGACTTGGGCTGGTCGAACCGGTCCTTGATGACCTTGAACACCACGTTGAGCGACGGCAGCGTGAACACGGCCATCACCATCCCCCGGTCGCCCTCGCTGACCTCGAAGCACGCCTCCGGCTCGGCCAGGTGCCGCATGAGGGTGCGATAGAAGACGGTCTTGCCGTGCTTGTGGTAGCCGATGGCCGTCCAGAGCTCGTCCTCCCGCTTGAACGGCATGATGGACGCCAGGAAGGCCACCACCGGAGCGGGATGTTCCATGTCCACGTGAAAGTATGAGCGGGAGAAGCCGAACACCGCACTGACCTCATCGGCGCTGAGCAGGACTGCGTCGATGCGCACACCATCCTCGCGGTGGGTCAGCGCGAACACCAGGGGCAGCACCCTGGCCCCGAGGCGGAGCCGCCCCACGAGGTAGGCGCCCTTGTTCCGGTAGAACGCCCCGGGCAGCAGCTCCACGATGTCACCGGCCGCCGCTGGCCCGGCATGCAGCTCGCGGAGCTGGTCCTGAATGGCGGTCGCGGCCCGGCTGGCGTCCCCATGCGGATCGGCCCACGCAGCGCCAAGGTCCAGGTCCTGGAGGATCCTCCCGACGAAGGCCGCGTCGAGGCCCCCCGCAGGAACAGCGAGGAGCGCGGCATGACCACTGGCTGCCGGTGCGATGGACGTCGTGAACTCGGCGTGGGGGTCGCTCCCGATCGTGCCCAGGAGGCGCCGGGTCACCGAGTTGAAGAAGGTGGCGGCATGGTCGGCCTCCGGCGACCCGGCGAAGTACGTGGCGTAGGCATCCCGTACGCGGGACCAGTGCTGGCGCGGGTTGGGGGGCAGGACGCCAAGGGAGGCGACGAACCGCGCCACCCCCAGTTGGTACGACGCCAGCCTGCTGGCGGCGTCCTCCTGGCCACCCTGCCACTCACGACGGGCGAACCGTCCCCTGGCGCGGCGACTGATCCCCCGGAACGCCGTATGCCAGGCCGCATAGGCCTCGGCGATGCGCACGGCGAGGGCGTCGCTGACGCGCGTGGTCATCGGCGCGGATGGCCGCACGGATCGCGGGTCGCCGGGGACGGGGATGCCGGCATTAGGTTTGTCCCACGTCCACGCTGATACCCCCCTCACGCAGGTGTTCACCATGTCCGTCGGTACCGCCTCCTCCATCACGCTCGAGCACGGGACCCTCCACGTTCCCGACCATCCCGTCATCCCGTTCATCGAGGGCGATGGCACCGGGCCTGACATCTGGCGAGCGGCGAAGCACGTGCTCGACGCTGCCGTGGGCAAGGCCTATGGCGGCCAGCGCCAGGTCCAGTGGCTCGAAGTGTACGCAGGTGAGAAGGCGAAGGACCGCCTCGATAGCTGGCTTCCTGACGATACCCTGGCTGCGATCTCACGCCACCTCGTTGCCATCAAGGGCCCCCTCACCACGCCGGTGGGTGGCGGGTTCCGGTCCCTGAACGTGGCGCTGCGCCAGCAGCTCGACCTCTACGCGTGCGTGCGCCCCGTCCGCTGGTTCGAGGGCGTGCCGTCGCCCGTGCGCCACCCTGAACTCGTGGACATGGTGATCTTCCGGGAAAACACCGAGGACATCTACGCCGGCATCGAGTACAAGGCCGGGTCCGACCAGGCCACGCGCCTCCTGCGGTTCCTGACGGAGGACCTCGACGTCAGCACGATCCGGTTTCCCGCGACCAGCGCCCTGGGCATCAAGCCTATCTCGGAGGAGGGCACGAAGCGACTGGTGCGTGCCGCCATCGAGTACGCCATCCAGCAGGGCCGGAAGAGCGTCACCCTGGTCCACAAGGGCAACATCATGAAGTTCACCGAGGGTGGCTTCCGCGACTGGGGGTACGCCCTGGCCCGGGAAGAGTTCGGCGGTCAGGAGGTCGACGGCGGCCCGTGGCTGAAGCTACCCTCGGGCCTGGTGGTCAAGGACGTCATCGCCGATGCGTTCCTGCAGCAGATCCTCACCCGGCCGGCCGAGTATGACGTGATCGCCACGATGAACCTGAACGGCGACTATATCTCCGACGCGCTGGCGGCGCAGGTGGGCGGGATCGGGATCGCGCCCGGCGCCAACATCAACTACGTCACCGGCCACGCCGTGTTCGAGGCCACGCACGGGACGGCGCCGCGCTACGCCAACCAGGACAAGGTGAATCCCGGCTCGGTGATCCTGTCGGGCGAGATGATGCTGCGCTACATGGGCTGGGGCGAGGCGGCCGACCTCGTGATCCGCGGCCTCGAGGGGGCCATTGCGCGGAAGACAGTGACCTACGACTTCGAGCGGCTCATGGACGGCGCCACGCTCGTGAGCTGCAGCGGGTTCGGGGAGGCGATCGTCCGGGCGATGTAGGGCGCGGCTGGGTGCGTGCCCGGGCGATCAGGGCTGCAACTCCCTCCGCCGACCGGGATCGGCCAGCAGGCGCTCGGCGAAGTCGAGGCGGTCGGCGAGTTCCGCCACTTCCTGCCGCAGCGCGTCCACCTCGGCGCGGGTATCGCTGTCGCGTGACTCGCGGGTCGCCACGCCGGATTCCCAGCGCGCCAGCACCCGCCCCTGGACATCGGTGAACTCGCCCACCCCGATCAGGATGCAGTCGTAGAGGTACCAGAGCCCCATGCCCCCCAAGGTGAGGGCCATGAGGACGGCGGTGTGGGTCTTCCCCACGTAGAAGCGATGGGCGCCGAAGATGCCGAGGGGAATGGCAAGGCCGAGCGCGGTACCACGGGAGTGGGGCGACGTAGATGGTGGAACGGGGGTCGTCATGGGCTGGAACTTCGCCTGCCGCCGCTGGTCGCGCCAGCGGGGGGTGGCTACCCTTCGACGCGGTACCTGTTGGCCGGCGCCCGTAGCTCAGCTGGATAGAGCGACAGCCTTCTAAGCTGTGGGTCGGAGGTTCGAATCCTCCCGGGCGCACTCCTTCCACACGGTGAGGTTCCGCGCATGTCGCGACTGGCCACCGTTGCCGCCTTGCTGGTCGCCTCGGTGGCGGCGTCCCCCGCCCCACGGGATGGGGCCGAACTCATCCGCGCCATGCATCACGCCTATGCCGGGAAGTGGTACGGCGCGGTCACCTTCGTCCAGATGACGGCGTACCCGAACGCGCGAGTCGAGACCTGGTACGAGTCGCTGGCCCTCCCCGGCCGCCTCCGCATTGACGTGGCGCCGCTGGCCAGCAGGCAGGCCACGATCTTCCGGGCGGATTCCGCCTACCAATTCCGGGGCGGCCAGCTCCGCAGTGCCGATGCCATGGTGCATCCGCTCCTCCTCCTCGCCTTCGATGTGTATGCCCAGTCGCCTGACATATCCATCAGCAAGCTGCGGGAACTGGGATTTGACCTTGCGCGCCTTCGCGAGGACACCTGGCAGGGCCGCAGGCACTGGATCGTCGGGGCGCTGGTGGGCGATTCCGTCTCGCGGGAGTTCTGGGTGGAGCAGGAGCGCCTGCTGGTGTCCCGCCTGGTGCAGGCAGCCCCTCGCGCCGGCGTGCCGGGCAAGCGGGACGTAGCGGAGATCCACTTCACCGATCATCGGCCCCTGGGTGGCGGCTGGATCGCAACGAAGGTGACCTACCTGAACAACGGCGAGAAGGTGGAGTCGGAGTCGTACGAGGACATTCAGCTGCGCGACTCGCTGCCCGACGCACTCTTTGATCCCGGCGTGTGGCAGCGACCTGCCTGGGTGCCGCAATAGGGGTGGACATCGGGGCGCCCGGATTCGAACCGGGGACCTCCTGCTCCCAAAGCAGGCGCTCTACCGGACTAAGCTACGCCCCGTGGTGCGACAACATAACGGGTTGGGGTGCCCGCGTGCGTGACTCGCTCCAAGTGTTGACAACGCCGTCACTCGACCTCACTGTACGACAGCCACTCCCACGGGGAGGACGCCATGACATTCTCGCGCAAGCTGGTCCTCTTCATCGGCTGCCTCGCCATCGCCTGGCTCATTGGTGCCCTGGCCACGCGGTCGGGCACGACCCTCACCGTCATGCGCTGGCTCGGCTATTTCATGGCGGCCGGAGGCCTGGCGATGCTGGTCCTTCCGCGGGGTGACCTCACCTTCCGGGCCGTCGCACCGATTGCCGCTGCGATGGTGCTGAACGGTGCTGCCGTGAGCGGCCTCCTGCCCATTTCGACGCTGGTGACCAACTTCATGCTGCTGGCTGGCATCGGGGCCTTCGCGTTCCTGTCGCGGCCGGCGGGCCAGGCCCCAGGCCGCTGACTCCCCGAGCGCGCCACCAGGCTGGCCCGGTCCGGGGGGCGCTCGCTTGAAGTTGCGGACCCTGGTCCCGCTTCGCCGGGGATCGGCGCGTGCGGTGGCGGCCCTCGACCGGCTCGGGCTCTCGGAGAACGGGCTCCTCCTCGTCTTCGGCGTCGTCATCGGTGGGAGTGCGGCGGGCGGCGTCATCGTGTTCTATCGCCTGATCGACCTGTCGTACCTGCTCTTGTACAAGTGGACGCCTGCCCTCCCCCACGGCTCGCTGCTGGCCTACCGTCCCCTGCTCACGGGCATTGCCTTCATCATGGCCAGCGTGCTGATGCGGCGGATGGCCCCGGGTGAGACGGGCTTCACCGTTCCCGACATCCAGTTACGGGTGGCGCGCCAGGCCGGCGACGTGCCATTGCGGGGCACGCTGGCGCGGACGGTGGCGAGTGCCGTCACCATCGGCGGCGGCGGCTCGGCGGGCAGCGAGGGGCCGGTGGCGGTGCTGGGCGCGGGCCTGGCCTCGGCCATTTCGCGCTGGTTCCGCTTCGCCGCCGGCCGATCCACGGTGCTGGTGGCCGCCGGCGTGGCCGCTGGCATCTCGGCTGCGTTCAACGCCCCACTCGCCGGGGCGTTCTTCGCGCTGGAGGAGATCCTCGGGACGTTGAGTGTCGGGGCCTTTCCCTGCGTGGTGGTGGCGAGCGTGGTGGCAGCGGTGGTTTCGCGGGCGGCGTTCGGCAACCATCCGGCCTTCCCGATTCCGGAAGAGTATGGCTTCGCGATGGCCCGTGAACTCCTCGTGTTCTATCCGGTGCTGGGCCTGCTCGCGGGCTACGTGGGCGCGCGCTTCGTCCGCATGTACTTCCGCACCGGGGATGCCCTGGCGAGGGTCCGCCTGCCGGCGTGGGCGCTGGCGGGGCTCTCGGGCATGGCGGTCGGCGGCATGGTGCTGCTCTCCGACAACCATTTGCTGGGCTCGGGGCACCTGGCGTTCGACCTGGCGGCCCTCTCCCGCCTGAGCTGGTATGCCCTCGCGGGCCTTGCGGTCGCCAAGATGCTCGCGACGGCCATCACGTTGCAGGGGGGTGGCTCGGGCGGGCTCTTCACGCCGACGCTCTTCGTGGGCGGCGTCATGGGTGCCTCGGCCGGGGCCCTGCTCCAGCAGGTGTTTCCCGCCTCGGTGCCGCAGGCCGAGCCGTATGCACTCGTGGGCATGGGCGCGCTCGTGGCCTCGGCGCTGGGAGCGCCGCTGACCGGCGTGCTGCTCGTCTTCGAGATCACCAACGACTATGCCATCATGCTGCCCCTGATGGTCACCGTGGCCATCAGTGCCGTCGTGGCGCGACGGCTGGAGCGCGACTCCCTCTACAGCGGCTGGTTGCGGCGTCGAGGTGAGGTGCTGGAGTTTGGAGCCAGCCGGGACCTGCTGGCGCGGCTCCGGGTGGTGGACGCCTTCGACCAGGACCCAGTGCGGTTCCAGGAGGACGAGGCGCTCCCCGCGCTGCTGGAGCGCATGGCGACCTGCGACCAGGAGGTGTACCCCGTGACGGATCGCGTTGGCGCCTGCATCGGGGTCGTGACGATCCAGGACCTGGCCAGGCTCGCGCGGGTACGCGAGGTGGATGAGCCGCTGGTGCTGGCGGGCGACCTCGCCACGGCATCCGAGACGGTGCAGCCGATCGACTCGCTCCACGTTGCGCTTCGCCGCCTGGGTGCGCGTGGGGTGGCGGCGATCCCGGTTGTGCGGGAGGACGGCCGCCTCGTCGGGCTGCTGTCCCGCGGGCACATCCTGGCCGCCTACGACCGTGCGCTGCTGGGCGCGAGCGGGCAGCCGGCCGGATAGCATTCGCCGTGCCCTCACCCTCCCTTACCCCCACCCCGCCCCGGCCACTCGAGCGGCTCGCGCTTCGGTTTACCGCGCTGGCGGAACGGTGGTTGCCTGATGCGTTCATCTTCGCGCTGCTCGCGACGCTGCTCGTGGTGGTTGCGGGCCTCACCGTGGGCCGGGGCACCTTTCCGCATGTCGCAGCCTCCTGGGGCAAGGGCTTCTGGTCGCTGATCCCCTTCACCATGCAGATGGCGCTCATCGTGATCACCGGCACCGTGGTCGCGACCGCCGCTCCCGTGCGCCGCCTGATCGACGCCCTGGCCGGCCTCCCGCGCACCGGGCGCGGCGCCATCGTGTTCGTCGCCGTCGTTGCCATGGTCACCTCATGGTTCAACTGGGGCTTCAGCCTGGTGTTCTCCGCGGTGCTGGTGCGGGCGGTGGCGCGGCGAGTGCCGGAGGTCGACTACCGCACCCTGGCCGCCTGTTCGCTGCTCGGGCTGGGAAGCGTGTGGGCCCAGGGGCTGAGCGGTTCTGCGGCCCTGCAGATGGCCACCCCAGGCATGCTGCCGGCGGGAATCCGGAGGATCGTGGAGACTGGCGGGAGCGTCCCCATCCCGGACGGCATCATCCCGCTGGCGCACACCATCTTCCTCTGGCAGTCGCTCCTCTCGGTGGGCGTGGAGATCGTGGTAGTGGCCCTGGTGATGTGGCTCATCGCGCCCACAGGTGCCCGGGTCCGCACCGCGGCGTCACTCGGCATTGCCATTGACGACCCACCGCCCCCCCCGGACGCTGAGTGCGCCGTGCCAGGCGAGTGGTGGGAGCACCAATGGTGGCTCAACGGGCTGGTCGTTGTGCTGGCCGGGAGCTACCTGGCCCTGTCGCTTGGGGAGGCGCACAGCCTGACGGCGGCCATCACGCTCGACCGCCTCAACCTGTTCTTCCTGACCCTGGGCTTTGCGCTGCACCGGACCCCCCACCGGCTCATGCGCGCCTTCCGCGATGCGGTGCCCTCCACCTGGGGCGTGGTGCTGCAGTTCCCGTTCTATGCCGGCCTCGCGGCAATCATCACCGACACCGAGTTGAACCACCGGATCGCCGGCCTCTTCGCGCGCGCCGCGACGCCCATCACCTTTCCACCCCTGATCGCGGCCTACAGCGCGCTCCTGGGTGTCTTCGTGCCATCGGGAGGCTCGAAGTGGGTGCTCGAGGCGCCCTACGTCATGCAGGCTGCCCATCACCTGCAAGTGCACCTGGGCTGGACCGTGGCGGTCTACGACCTGGGTGAAGCGCTCGCGAACCTGGTCCAGCCATTCTGGATGCTGCCGGTGCTGGCGATGCTCGGGCTCAAGGCGCGGGACGTGATGGGCGTGACGTTCACGGTGTTCCTGGTGCTGTTCCCCCTGGTGCTGGCAATGGTGACGATCCTGGGGGCGACGCTCGCGTATCCGATGTAGGCAGGGGGCGTCCGGGGGCTGGGCGTGACGGTGTTCGGGCGGTCAGGGGGAAGCTCGGGACGACAGCGCAGCCAGCAGCAGGGCCAGGGCCCGGCCTCGATGGCTGATGGCATCCTTCTCTGTTGCCGTCGCCTCACCGAACGACTTGCCCAGCTCGGTGCTGAAGAAGTACGGGTCGTACCCGAAGCCGCCATCGCCAGCGGGCGCCTCGAGGATGCGGCCGGCGGTCTGCCCCTCGAACACCTCGGGAATGCCACCTGGCCTTCGCAGCAACACGATGGCGCAGCGATACCGCGCCGCCCGCCGTGGTTCCGGCGCCCCGGCCAGCCGCCGCAGGAGCTCGAGGTTGTTGGCGTGGTCTACGTCAGGGCCCGCGCCCTGCAGGCCGGCGAAGCGCCTGGACCGCACGCCTGGCGCGCCGCCCAGCGCGAAGACCTCGAGCCCTGAATCGTCGGCGAAGGTGGGGAGGCCGCCGAGCCGCGCGAAGTACTCGGCCTTCCGGCGCGCGTTGCCCTCGAAGGATGCCTCGTGCTCCAGGCCGTCCTCCTCCGCCCGCTCCGGAATGCCCAGGTCGGCGGGAAACACCACTTCGTGCCCCGCCGCGTCGAGGATCCGGCGCACCTCCCGCTGCTTGCCGGCGCTGCGGGTCGCTGCGAGCAGTTTCACCAGCCGAGCGCGCGACGCTGGGCGGCGAAGAGCTGGGTGATCCCGGCCTGGGCCAGGCCGAGGAGGTGGTCGAGTTGGCTGCGCGAGAAGGTGCCATGCTCCCCGGTTCCCTGCAGCTCGACAAAACGGTCGGGCTCGAGCAGGACGACATTCGCATCGACGCCAGCGTCCCGGTCCTCGAGGTAGGCCAGGTCGAGCCGCGGCTCCACGTCCACCAGTCCGACCGACACGGCCGCCACGAGCGCCCCGAACGGCGACTCGATCCCCTGCTTCGCTGCCAGCCAGGCGCAGGCATCGGCCAGGGCCACCGCGCCACCCGTGATGCTCGCCGTGCGCGTCCCGCCATCGGCCTGCAGCACGTCGCAGTCAACCTTGATGGTGAACTCCCCGAACGCCATCGTCCCCATCGCCGCGCGAAGCGACCGCCCGATGAGCCGCTGGATCTCCTGGCTGCGTCCCCCGGGGCCGTTGCGCTCCCGGCTGGTGCGCTCGACCGTGGCCCGCGGGAGCATGGCGTACTCGGCAGTCACCCAACCTTCGCCGCTGCCCTTCTTGAACGGTGGCACGCCGGTCTCCACACTCGCGGTGCAATGCACCAGCGTCCCGCCCATGCGAATCAGGCAGGATCCCTCGGCGTACGGGTTGGCGCCGCGCTCGAGGGCAACGGTGCGCAGCTCGCCGGGGGCACGACCATCAGGACGGGGCACGCAGGCGCTCCAGGAAATTGGTGGTGGACTGGCCGGGCACGAGCGGCACCCGAACCACGCGGCCGCCACGGCGCTCGACGAGGTCGGCCCCGATGATCTGGCCCGGCTGGTAGTCGGCACCCTTCACCAGGACATCGGGCTCGAGTTCCCTGATGAGCTCGTATGGGGTGTCCTCGTCGAACGCCGTCACCGCCGAGACGGCCGCCAGGGCCGCGAGCATGCGGGCGCGGACGCCCTCGGAGTTGATGGGCCGGTCGGGTGCCTTGCCCAGGCGCCGCACCGAGGCATCGGTGTTGATGCCGACCACCAGCGCATCGCCCAGCGCGCTCGCCGCCTCCAGGAGCTGGAGGTGGCCTGGGTGCAGGATGTCGAACACGCCGTTGGTGAAGACGACACGGCCCTGCTGGGCCGCACGCCAGGCCTGCGCGCCCGTCCGGTCCATCACCTTGCTGCTGGTGTCCATGGGTCCGGGCGGGCTCAGAGGGGCTCTTCGGCCCGCGGCTCGTGCTCGAAGATGCGACGGAACAGGGGCAGGTCGAGCGTGTCGGCGTAGGTCGTGGTGATGACGATCTTCCGCGGCTTGCCACCGCGGGAGATGGTGAACTTGAGCCGCCGCTGGAGGATCTCGTCGGCGCTCTCGGCCAGCCGGCGACGGATGACGTCGTCATTGAGGCTGGGGGCCAGGCGCGCCTGTGACTTCATGGCGTCCTGGAGCTGGTAGAAGCGCCAGTAGATCGTGCCAATGTGGCTGCCGTAGTACAGGGCGGCCCCGAACAGCAGGACCGTGAACAGGCAGCCGAGGGTCCCGGCACCCCGGCGGTTCCCGAGCCTGGTCACCATTGGGATTGCGCTCCCTCGACGATGGTGATGGTGAGGCGATCGAGGGCCTTGCGGCGGCCATCGAGTTCCCGCCCCCCGTTGGTATCGTAATCGCCCTCAACCGTGAGGCTGGGACGTTGCCAGAGCGTCCGGTTGGCCCGCTGGTCCACGATCTCGACGTCCACGGTCAGCTGCACCAGGCGCCGGGTCACGTTCACGTTGCGGTCCGCCGGATCCTGCGACCCCGTGAACGCCACCGGCAGGTCGGGTTCGTAACGCCGGATCACGCCGCGCACCAGGGCATCGGCCTGGGACTCGGACGCCTCGAGGAGCCCGAGCCGGCCGGTGACGGCTTCCCGCACGGCGATGTTCACTTCCTGCTGCAGCGCAGGCTCCGCCGTGAGGTTGTCGAACGGCAGGATGGCGACGGTCTTGACGCCGGGCGGGAGGCCGCCACCGGCGAATCCGTAGCACCCGCTTGCCGCGAGCAGGCTAAGGCTCAGGACGAACCCAGATATCCGGCTTGAGCGTCGCAGGCCTGGTGACCTCGGTGAAGGTGATGTCGAGCCGAGCGGGAGCACCGGGCACCAGCAGCTGGGATGACGTCGGTGCGCCATTGGCAAACTGGGTGACCGCGCGTCCAACCACCTTCCCGTTCCGGCGCACCAGGGTCGTGAAGCTCGCCGCGCCCTTGCGCTGGTACTCCACGGTATCGGTACCAATGCTGTATTCCCAACTGGTGGTGTCGGCAACCACACGACCCCGCAACCCGGCGGAATCGGGCGGTTGCCGCGCCACGCCCAGCATGCCCCAGAACAGGCGGTAGTCGGGGATGATCCGCTCGATCACGTCGGCCCCGCTGATCCAGACCGCGGAGTCACCCACGACCATGGCCGCGCCCTTTCCCATGCCGAGGGGGCCACGCATGTCGAGCCGAAGCGAATCGGGGGCTGCGATGCTTACACCCCCACTGCCACCAACCTGCCCCTTCTTGTCCCGGAACTTGAACTTGAGGCGCAACCGCTGGTTCTCGCTCGGGACGGTGGCCTCTACGATGGCGCGCACCTGGTCGCTGCGCATTGGCTCGACATCGACCGGGATCACCGAGGGCGGCACCTTCCCCACGCCGGCTGACGTGCAGGCGGCCACCGCGAGGCCAAGATAGGAAACGGCAGCGAGGCGGTCAAGCCGAAAGCATTGCGGCATCATCAGTTAAGGTAACTCATCGACGAACCGTGCGGATCTGGTCCCCTGGAACGATCCGCAGGACGGTGCCGATGCCACTGGTGACACGCCCAAACACCGTGTACACGCCATCGAGGTGCGGTTGCGCACTCAGGTTGATGAACCACTGCGATCCAGCGGTTTCGGGGCCGGCGTGGGCCATGCCGATGCGCGGGCCCTCGAATCGCTGCGGGTTGACTTCATCCCGCAGCTGAAAGCCCGGACCGCCATTGCCGTCACCGCGCGGGTCGCCGTCCTGCACCACGAAGTTCGGTACCACCCGGTGGAACCGAAGGCGGTCGAAGTAGCGTCGTTCCACGAGTTGCAGGAAGCTGGCGACGGTCATGGGAGCGTCAGGCCCGAACAGCTCGACCTCGAAGGTCCCCTTCTGGTCCACCTCGAAGGTGATGCGCGGCAGGCGGTCGCCGCCACTGAAGAACCGCCGTGCGATGGCGCGATAATCGTCCATTGAGCGTCCCGTCTGGAGCGGGAAGGCGGGTCCCCAGCGCTGGGCCGCCGCCGGCCAGTTGTCCTCGGCCCACATCCGGACGACGTAGCTCTCCGGCGCACGCACGCGCCCGAGGAAGCCGGCCGTGACCAGGTCACGATTCGCGTCGGAGGTGCGCGCGATGGCCATGGCGGCGCTGGCGATGGCAAGCCGGGCGTCGGCAATCGAATCGCCGGCGCTCCGGTCCCACGCACCAGCGAGCCGCGGAATGTCGGCCGGGTCGGCGACGCGCTCCAGTGCCGATGCCGCCTGGGTGCGCACCATCACGTCTTCGTGGGAGAGGAGCGGCCTCGCCGCGTCGGCAAGGTCCGGGTCGGGCTGGTCGCCCTGCCCCAACCAGCCTTCCAGTGCCGCCGCCACGACGCGACCATCAGGGTCGGCCAGGAATGTTGCGGCGCCAGGCCCGAACGCCGACCCCATTGCCAGGGCGGCCACGGCTCGGTCGCGCCAGTCCGTTGCGGCCACGAATGGTTGCACCGCGGTACGAAAGGCACCGGTGTCTGCCTGGGCCAGGCCCAGGAGTGCTTCCCGCCGGAAGGCGTATGCATGCTCCGGCGTGGCCTGCTCCGCCAGCACCTGCACCGCCTCGGCGCCCCCGATGTCGCCGAGTGAGCTGACCGCCTGCAGGGCGACATGCGGCCGGCCATCCTGGACCAGGGGTATGACGCGCTCAGCCGAGGCCGGTGCCTGATAGAGCCCCAGCGAGCGCAGGGCATTGATGCGCACTCCAGGGTCATCATCGGCCAGGGCCCCTTCGAGCAGGCCGGCCACGGTTTCCCGGGACAGGCCGGCAGCGTCGGCGAACCTCGGCGTCAGGGTTCGTGCCGCGACGGCGCGCACGGCCGCCAGCCGGTCGCGCAGCGCGGACGCCATTCGCTCACCCGCTGGCCTGGCGGCCTGCCGGATCCTTCCCAGGGACTGCGTTGCATACCAGCGAACCACGTCCGAGGTGTCCTGGGCGAGCGGCAGGAGATCCGTCACGGGGGCCTGCGCGCCGAGGCGCCACGACTCGAGCGCCAGGCGCTGCCGCACCGGCTCGGGCTTGTCGGTCGCCACCGTGATGGCGCCGCCCATGGCACCCGAGAAGAACTCGGCCGCGCGCCGCCCGCCGATCCGGGCAATCGCGGAGATGGCCTCCAGCGTGGTGGCGAGGTCGGTACCCGGAGGATCGGTCACTCGCCGGATGAGGGGATCCACGGCAGCAGTGTCCCTGAGGAGCCCCAGCGCGAAGGCGACCGAGGGGCGCACCGTGGCATCGGGGTCATTGAGGAGGGGCAACAGCAACGGAACGCCGCGCGGATCGCGTAGGCGGCCCACGGCGAGCGCGGCCTGCACCCGCACCACGGTGTCGGCATCGGACAGGGCGCGCTGCAGGAAGACGGGATCCCAGCGGCGGGCATCCTGGACCTG
>CAZWXD010000038.1:0-16986 GCA_964638035.1 uncultured Gemmatimonadaceae bacterium
CGCGTGGCGGGACGCATGCTCGGCGGCGTGGAAGATGAGCCCGAGGGTGTTCGAGGGCAGTCGCTTTCGCCCCACCTCGCGCGGATGAAGGACCTGCCCGGCGGGCACGCTCCGCAGGTATGCGAGCGCGTCGTCGATCACCCGTGACAGGCCGCCCACCAGCACTGCCTTCGCCGGGCGCGCCTCGTACACCGCCTTCTCGGCAGCGAGGGCGTCCAGCTGCAACGCGGACAGCGGCTCGCCACGCGAGTAGGTCATCAGGCGATCGGTGCTGCCGGCCAGGTGAAGGAGGTGGAACCCGATCGACGCGACGCCACCGGGTCGAACCCACAGGTGCGCCTCGTCCAGCGGCGCGACGACCGGCTCAATGTCCTCGCGGACCTGCAGCAATGCGTGCGCGGCCGGCTGCAGGTGGGCCTGGATGCCTGGGAGTGGGCCGCGAAGCCAGGCTTCTGGTATGGAGTGCATCTGGAATAGTAGTACGGGCCTGCTGCTGTGCCTCCTACATGGCTGCAGGTGCCGAGTGACCCCGGCGGGGAGCCAGGGCGGCCAGCACCACCGCCACGATGAGCAGCGCCGCCACATCACCCCAGAGGTGCCCGATGTGCTCGGGGTTCGTGAGGGCCTGCGCGCCCATGATCACCCCGTGCACGAGGCTCGACCAGACGGTGAACCAGATCAGGCTCCGGTTGGCGAGCGGGTCACGCGAGGCCATGACCAGGAAGACGCCGAGGGTCGCGTAGATCCCCAGGATCATCTCGAGGTAGTTGGAGCGTCCGCCCGTGTGCCAGGACCATCCCGATGGCCACAGGATGGTGAGCGGCCAGATCCCGAAGATGAAGACCACTCCGACCAGCACCATGGCGATACGCAGGTACTTGACGCGGTCATGCTCGTTCATCTGTTGCTCCTCCCTGGGCGCCGCTGCTCGAATGCACGTACCTCGCCCCCCAGGATGCAGCATGACGATGGCGTCCGCAAGCACGCAGCATGCCGCGCCACGGTAGATTAGGCAGCATGACACGCATCGCAGTACTGGTCGGGGCCACGCTCGGTGGTTGGCTCGGCTGGGTGGCCGGGCGTGCGTTCGGCACGATGACGGCGTTCATGCTGAGCGTCGTCGGCACGGCAGTCGGGGTGTACCTGGCGCGACGCTGGGCGTCGCAGGTCGGGTAGTCAGCCCACCGCCTGCTTCACGAGCGCAGCAATCCGTGCCTCCGCGCCGGCGGTCAGCTCCTTCAGGGCGAAGGCGACGGGCCACATGGCCCCGTCGTCCAGGTGCGCGGCGTCGCTGAAGCCCAGTGACGAATACCTGGTACGGAACTTCCGGGCATCCTGGAAGAAGCAGACCACCTTGCCGTCCCTGGCGTAGGCAGGCATCCCGTACCAGGTTCTCGGCGACAGGCTGGGCGCGCAGTCGGTGATGATCGCGTGGAGCCGCGTCGCCATGGCCCGGTCGGCTCCCGACATTTCCGCAATCTTCGCCAGGACCTCCCGTTCCCCATCTGCCCTGGTCCTGCTCGCGCGGGCCTCGTCCTTGAGCTCCCGGGCGCGGTCCTTCATCGCCTGTCGTTCCATGTCAGTGAAGCCCTTTGCCTTCCCGCCGTTCGCGGCGGCACTCCTGGCTGGCTTTCGCGCGTCCTTCTTCGGGGCCACGATGGCCTCCTGGCAGGGGTGAGGTTGCGCGTCCGGGAGCGTCCACGCTCGCAGGGGGCGTCGTCACCGGAAGCATGTCCATTCCACGGGAAGGTATCCCGCCCCAGCATCATGGGGTGCCCCGCCCTGCTCCCGGCCAAGGCAGGCTTGACGGATTCACTTAGGCACTTACCTTAGTGATAGCCTGATGAAATCGCCCGGTCCCGATCGGGCTGCCACCCTGTCACCACGGGCCGAGCATGGTTGCAACCGCTGTCGCCGACGACGTATTCCACGCCCTGGCCAACGTGACCCGGCGGCAGGTCCTGGAACGCCTGTCGGCAGGTCCGGCCACCGTCAGTGAGCTGGCCACGGCGTTCGACATGCGGCTCCCGTCGTTTGTGCAGCACCTCTCGGTGCTCGAGCAGAGCCGCCTGGTGCGGTCCACCAAGCGAGGGCGTGTGCGCACGTACCGGATCGCGCCCGGGCGCCTGAAGGTCGCCGAGGACTGGCTCACGGCACGTCGCCAGGTGTGGGAGGCTCGACTGGACCAGTTCGACCGGTATGTCACGCAACTCAAGGCGGAGGAAGCCGACACATGATTGCCACCGACACATTCAACGCGAAGCAGGACTTCGCCATCGAGCGGTTCATTGACGCGCCCGTGCGCCTCGTCTGGGAAGCCCTGACGAAGCCCGAGCACCTCAGGGAGTGGTACATGCCCCGGCCCTGGGGGCGGGTGTCGCGGGCCGAGCTGGACCTGCGCCCCGGCGGCATCATCCGCATCGACATCGCGGGGACCGATGGCCAGGATGTTCCCAACCTCGGCTGCATTCTGGAGGTCGTCCCGATGCGGCGGCTTGTCTGGACCTCCATGCTCTTCCCGGGCTACCGCCCGGCAGTCTTCGACGACATCCCGATCACGGCGATCATGACGATGGAGGGCGAGGGCACCGGCACGCGCTACGTCTTCACTGCCCTGCACCGGGACGAGGCGGACCTTGCGAGGAACAAGGAATCGGGCTGGCAGGAGGGAACGGAAATCGCCATCGCGCAGTTCGTGGACCACGTGATGGCGATGAAGTAGCGCTCGGCCGGTCGGGGGCCCTACACCACCTGTTGCCCGATCCACCAGGTGGTGCCCCCCGCATCACGGAAGCCGCCGCGCTTGTCGGGGTCATCCTTCTGCACCGGCTCCTGCACGGGCGTGGCGCCTGCCGCGAGCGCGCGGGCATAGGTGGCATCCACGTCGGCAACATAGACGTGCACGTGCGCCGGTACCGCAGGCCAGCCCTCCATCGCATCGCAGAACATGAGGACCGAGTCATCGACGCGCACCTCGCCGTGGGCGAGCTTCCCCGCCTCGCCGGGGAACGACCTCAGTGGCGTGGCATCGAAGACCTGCACCAGGAACTCGATCGTTGCCTGCGCGCCATTGACGATCAGGTAGGGTGCAACGGAGTTGTACCCACCTGGCTTGAACGGCATGGGGCCTCCTGCAGTGCGTGTCCGGGGTTCAGCAGGCTCGTCCTTCGAGGGCAGGAAGGAAGGTAGCGCGGACCCGATGGCACGTCATCCGGTGGGCCCGACGGTTGGGCGGCGGCCTATCGCATATCTTCCGCACCATGTCCACCCTCCCGGCCGTGCGAACGATCGCCACCCGTGCGGCATTCACCGCCGCAACAATGGCAGGCCTCCAGTCCGCGGCCTCGCATGCCCAGCAACCGGCAGGACTCATCCGGAACGGCAGCTTCGAGGAAGGGCCTGGCACCAGGGTCTTCCTCAACCTTGCGGGCGGATCCACCGCGCTACCGGGCTGGCTGGTGACGGGCGAGGGCGTTGACCTCGTTGGTGCAGGCTACTGGCGCTCGTCGGAGGGCACCTACGCGATCGACCTCGACGGAAGCGCCCGGAGCCGGACAACGCCGCCCCATGTCCGCGGGGGGATCGCACAGTCGTTCGCCACCGTGCCGGGCAGGCGCTACCGGGTGACGTTCGACCTGGCCGGCAACCCCAACCGCGGCCCCACCAGGAAGCCGTTGCGGGTCAGTGCGGCGGGGCAGTCAGCCGAGTTTGCCTTTGATGCCACGGGGCGGAGTGGCCG
Organism: uncultured Gemmatimonadaceae bacterium; assembly: GCA_964638035.1. Classification (GTDB taxonomy): domain Bacteria; phylum Gemmatimonadota; class Gemmatimonadetes; order Gemmatimonadales; family GWC2-71-9; genus JAGGAG01. The sequence continues at coordinate 3,740 of CAZWXD010000038.1, forward strand.
GGACATGGGTTGGGTCGCCAGCGAGTGGGAGTTCACGGCGGCAGCCGACTCGACCACCCTCGAGTTTAGCAGCCTCACGCAGTCGCCCCAAACCGGATACGGTGCCGCGATCGACCGGGTGGCCGTGGTACTCCTCGATGACGGGCCAATCCGGGTGACCGAGAACGAGCGTGAGATCGAGGTCCGCCTTGGCGCCGAGATCCTGTTCGACACCGGTGAATCCACCCTGAGGCCGCAAGCGACCGCGGCGCTCGGGCAGCTGGCGGACCTGATTCGCGACCATCCCGACCTCCCGATCGAGATCGCGGGACACACGGACAGCGTGGGCACGCGCGCGTACAACGCGCGGCTCTCCCTGGCACGGGCGGAAGCCGTCAAGCAGTGGCTGGCCGCGAACGGGGCCGTGCCGGAGGGCCGGATGACGACCCGGGGCCTGGGCCCCACGGAGCCGGTCGCACCGAACAGCACGGCGGAAGGTCGACAGCAGAACCGCCGGGTCGAGGTGCGGCTCCGGAAGTAGCTGACGGCAGGCCGCCAGGCGTGCCTCCGCACGCGCCGATCGGCGACGCCCTTAGATGTCGGGAACCAGGTCGAAGTACTCGTCGTCCTCGTTCTTGCCGCCATGCCCCTTGCCAACTTCCAGCTCACTGGCAACGAACTCGATGGACCGGATCCACTTCACCATCTTGTACCCGAGCTGGTCCTCGACACGCAGGCGCAACGGGGCGCCATAGAGCAGGCCGAGGGGCTGCTCGTTCATCTCGTAGGCCAGGAGGCACTGCGGCCGCAGCACGTTCGCCAGGCGCTGGGTGTCGTAGTACTCGCCCCCGTACAGCCCCTCCCCGAAGGAACGGAAGACGACGGTCGCGGCCTCCGGCCTGGGCCGCACGTGTGCCACGAGCGTCGACATGGGGAGCCCTCCCCACTGCGCGACGCCAGACCAGCCCTGGATGCAGTGGTGCATCGTGATCTGCGATGCCCTGCCGAGCGCCTTGATCTCCTCCAGGGACAGTTCCACCGGGTGCTCGACCAGCCCGGACACCTTGAGCCGGAAATCCCTGAACCCCCGGTCCGCGAGCTGCTGCCACTCGCCGGAGTCGGGGACCTTGCCGTTGGGCCAGAAGTAGGGTGAGATGTCGTCCCTGGTGTAGCGCGCTCGCGGTGTCAGGTGCCGGAAGATGAGGCGCCGCATCACGCCAAGGTGCACGCTCCGTGCGAGGTACTGGGGAATGCGGGGGTGCCTCCATGCCATCCAATGGGAAGCGAAGCAGGCAGCCACCACCAGCAGGATGCCGACGAGTCCCCACGTGGCACCCCGCAAGCCCCCGCCTTCCACCCCCAGGACGATCCGGTTCATGTTCCGGGCCAGCCCCGTCGCCGCCACCACGCTCACATGGACTGCCAGGAAGCAGAGGTAGGACAGGAGGAGGAGGAAATGGATGGAGCGCGCCGACTGGCGGCCGCCGAACAATCGCGGATACCAGGGGAACCTGCTGACGATGGAGGGAGACATGGCCATCCCGGTCAGGAAGGAGAGCGGGGCCATGACGAACACGACGCCGAAGTAGGAGAGTTGCTGGAGGGGGTTGTAGTGGAGGAGCGGCACGGGCTCGAGCGGCAGGTGCAGCGTTGCGTAGTGCACGAAGGTGCCCCACGCCTCCGGGATGACCTGCCAGGAGGCCGGCACCAGGCGCCGCCACTCGCCGGTGCCGAACAGCAACGTCACGTACACCAGCCCGTTCACGAACCAGAACAGGGCGGGCAGGAAGTGCCAGTGCCGGGCCATGCCGATGGTGTGGCGATAGCCGGGCAGCGCCAGCCACGGGGAGATGTAGCGGGCGTCGTCCTTGGCCGTCCACACCCCTTCGGCTGGCACCACGACGGGCGTGAAGCGAACCCACTCCGTGCCGGGCGTGCAGTGGTCGTTCAGGTAGAGCCGCGGGTGGTCCATCAGGATGGACAGCCCGCTGCGGGCAAGCAGGACCAGGAGCAGGAAGTTCGCGAAGTGGGCGGCGCGCAGCCACGGCGGAAACGCCAGCGGCGCCGCCTCGTTGCCGGGGAACGGTGGTGGCGGCATCGTGACCTGCGGCAGTCCCGACGCCAGGTACTGCACCCAGGCCAGCGCAACAGGCGCGACAAGCGCGACGATGAGCACGATCGCCAGCCGCCGCCGTATCCGGACAGCGAAGCTGCGGTCAGGCGGGAAGTGGACAGTGCTGCTTCGTGGGTCCGGGTGCGTCAAGGTGCGCCACCACGATGCCGCCGGGCCATGGCGCCGCGGAAGCTGCGGCTACTGGTGAACTGCCGCGAAGTTGCCCGGCGGCAGTCGCCCGTCGAGCAACGACTCGAGCACTGACTCGACGCGGGGCCACGCTGGCGCGAGCGGGCTGGCGAGGTCATGGTGGCTGACGCGCGGCACGACGATGAGCCGTACCTGGTCCCCTGCCTGTTCTGCAGCGCGTACATAGTCCTCCATGAGCCGTCGGGGGACGAACTCTTCATCGTCGCCGATGAGGATGACCTGGGGCACCCCCAGGGGGAGCAGGAACATGGGCGACGCCTGCGCATAGCGTTCCGGTACCGCCGCCGGGGCGCCACCGAGGAGACCGGTGACCACCGTATCACCGCACAATCCCTCGTATCCCGCAATGTTCGCTGTCAGATCTACCGGGCCGGCAAGGTCCAGCACGCCGCTTACGGGCAGCGGATCCACGGAATGAATGGCGCTTCCAGCTGGCACGCGCACCCTGGCGGCTGCCCACATCGCAAGGTGGCCCCCGGCCGAGTGCCCAACAATGGCCAGGCGGCCGAGGTCCAGCGGATACCGGCTTGCGAGCACGCGAAGGTAGTCCACCGCGTTCGCGACATCGCCGTAGGTACCGGGCCAGCCACCGCCCGGCTGGCCGAGGCGGCGGTACTCGATGTTCCAGGTCGCGATCCCGGCCGCCTTGAGCGAGTCACCCAGCGGCGCCATGGCCTGTTGCGTCGCATAGGCGGCCTTGAAGCAGCCGCCGTGAATGAGAACCGCCACAGGGTGCGGGCCTGGCCCGGGCGGCACGCGGAGCTCTCCGTACTGGCTCGAGTCGCTGCCGTACGCGATCCGCCAGGCGACTGGCGGGCCCGACAAGGCCTGGGGCGCGCCAGGGGCGTCAGGGGAGCCATCCTTGCCGGCGTCTCCGGCCTCGGCCCTCGACCCGCAGCCAGCGATCGCCAGGAGAGTAAGCAGCAACGGCGAGACCCACCGATGCACGCTGCGCGTTCGCAGCGGGCACCCGGGCCTACCGGGCGCGAACATAGCGGCACACCTGGGCGCCGGTGCTGGCCCTGGCCGTTGATGCCAGGGTGAACGGCATCGCCTTGCCATCTGCGGCGAAGATCGTCTTTCCTCCGCCCAGTATGATCGGCTCGATCGTGAGGAGCAGCTCGTCGACGAGGTCGGCCGCGAGCAGGGAGCGGACCATCGTCGCACTACCGTAGACGTAGATGTAGCCCCCTGGCCGCGCACGCAGGTCCGACACCGTCCGGAGGAAGTCAGCGCCACGGATGATGGTGGTGGGGTTCCATGTCGCGGCCTTCTCCGAAAGCGTATCGGAGACGACATACTTCTGCACGCGGTTGATCCAGTCAGTGAACGGGTCGCCTGAGCGGCTGGGCCAGGCGGCGGCCGACACCTGATAGGTGCGCCGGCCCTGCAGGAGCGCGTCGCTCTGCGCGGCGAGCTCGGCGTACATGCCCCCCATGACCTCGGGGTCGAAGTACTTCATCGACCAGCCGCCGTGGGAGAAGCCGCCGTCCCTGTCTTCATCAGCTCCCCCGGGAGCCTGCACGACGCCGTCCAGGCTGATGAACTCGGTGATGAGTGTTCTCATCGCTTCTTCCCTCCAGCACCGGGCACGGCCGTGACTTGCTTCATCCACGCCGCAACCTGGCGTTCATCGATGTCGTCCACCGACATGAGCTCCACGCCCCGCGTTGCCTTGCCCATCGCCACCGGCTTCACGGGCGGCACCGGCGTGAGGGCGGTGCCATTCACGAACATGAGCTTGACGTGCCCCGCGAAGCCGCCACAACTGAAGCACCACCCGTCACCCACGCCATAGTACGCCATGCCCCACTTCACGGATCGCTGCAGGCCGGGCAGGGTCCTGGCCGCGAGGGCATCGACTCGCTCGGCGATGCCACGTTGCGGCTGCGGCAGGCTGGCGATGTAGGCAAGAACCGGCTTGTCACCGGCCGCCGCCTTCGCCGGGCTTGCCTTGCCGGTGACCATGGATGCTGGCAGCGCGGAGGCAGCCTTGCCTGGTGCCTTCGTGCGCCTGGTCGCCTTCCGGGCTGTGGGCCTGGGGGGCCTGGCTCGCTTCCGGGCTGTCATGGTGACCTCGTGTGTGGTACAGCCTTCCACGGAGTTCCGTGAGATGCACTCCTTGATGGCTTCAACATCGACGAGACCAATGGCCTGCACCGCCAGGACCGGGATCGGGGCCCGCGGCCCAGGCACGCGCGGTCAGGCAGGATGGCCGGCCGCCATCTCCAGCCAGTCCAGCTCCTCTTCGAGGCGATGAAAGGCGTCGTCGCCAATCACCTCATGGTCCCGCATGGTGATAGCCTCGCGCCGTGCTGCCCGAAGGGCCCTTCGCTGGACATCGCCATCCCTGGACAGCATGTCACCGCCCGGCGCGTCGGCGCACCGGGCATACGCCTGCCGCGCGGCGATCTCCTGTCGCAGGGCCTCCGCCGCCGGCGTTCGGTCATCCGCAATGGTCACGAGCGCCGCCTGCCAGGCCCGGTCCCGGGCGAGTGCCAGCTCGCGGCCCACGGGGTCATCGTCGCGCAGGTCGAGCACGTGCAGGAGCGGCTTGAGCGTCAGTCCCTGGAGGGTCAGGGTGCCGACCACGACGGCGAAGGCGGTCAGCACGATGAGGTCCCGGTGCGGAAACGCCGGCGGCAGGGCCATGGCCGCCGCGAGCGAGACGATGCCGCGCATGCCCGCCCAGGAGATGACCAGGGTGCTGCGGAACCCAGGCCGCCACGACGCTGGCGCCTGCGGGTGCCTGCGGCGCTGGAGCCACCCGGCGATCGCGTCGAATGGCAGCTGCCAGGCGAACCGTGCCACGATGACCGTCAGCAGGACCGCGGCCGCGACACTCAGGTAGCGGCCCCTGTCCGCGGGATCCAGGCTGTCCAGGATGGGCCCGATCTGGAGGCCGATGAACACGAATGCCAGGAGGGTGACTGCGAACACCACTGTGTCCCACACGGCGTAGGCCGGGATGCGCATCCGCGCAGGGATCCTCTCAGGTGCGCTGCGCGCGATCCAGATGGCACAGCACACCGTCGTGAGCACGCCCGAGAGTCCCACGGCCTCGGCGAACAGCCACACGCCGAACGTACTGAGGAACTGCAGGATGTTGGAGGTTGGGACATGCTGCACCCGTTCCGTCACCCGGAGGATGGCCCACCCCAGCAGCGGGCCCGCAACCACGCTGCCCGCGACCGCCAGCAGGAACGCGGGAGCGACCTCCGAGACGGAAAAACTGCCCGCCAGGGCGGCGCCCGCGGCAATGCGGTACGTCAGCAGGGCCGTCGCGTCGTTCAGGAGGCTCTCGCCCTCCAGGATGGTGAGCAGGCGCTGCGGCGGTCGCAGCTGCCGGAGCACGGAGGTCGCCGCGACCGCGTCGGGTGGCGCCACCACCGCGCCCAGCACGATCGCCGCCGCCCAGGGCATGGAGGGGACCAGCAAGTGGACCACCAGCGCGACGGCGGCGGTGGTGAGCCCGACCGCACCGACGACGAGACCGGTCACCGAGGCCCAGTTGCGCCGGAGGTCCCGGAGCGACGCATCGTACGCTGCATCCAGCAGGACCGGAGCAACGAAGAGCGCCAGGGCGAGCTCTGGCGGGACGGTGAGCAGGGGAGTGCCCGAGGCCAGGGCGAGCACCACGCCGCCCAGGGCCAGGAACACCGGGTAGGGAGCCCCGACACGGCGGGCGGCCGCCGCCAGGACGACCGCTGCGACGAAGAGGCCGAGGAGTTGCTCGAGTTCCGTCATCCGGACAGTTCGCGTGTCATCTCGATCATGGTGCGCCGGAATCCCGCGCGGGCAAACAGGGCCTGGGCCGCCTCGTTCTTCTCGGCGGTCATCAGGACGGCTCGCTGCGCGCCCCGCGACTGGAGGAATCCCAGGCCGGCATCCAGCAGGAGGCGCCCGACCCCGCGACCACGGAAGCCCGGATCCACGATGATGTCGTGTATGACCCCAGCGGGACCCCGCAGCGCCAGGTAGTCGGAGCCCTCGAGGGCAACAAACGTGTAGCCGATGACCTCGCCGCCTGCCTCGGCGACAAGTACCCCGACATCCGGCTTGTCGAGCTGGGTTTCCATGTACGACGCGTAACCCCGGGCAGTGTGCGGCGTCGGGGCGAGGAATCGCCGCGCGTCGAAGTGATGGTGCGCCTCGACGAGGAGCGCTCCCATGCCGCCGATGCGGGGCAGGTCAGCGGTCGTTGCCGGCCGCACGCTGACGGCGGGAGCTGGCCGGGTCGTGAGTCCAGGAGATGCCATGGGACTGCCGAACATGCCGCGCCGTACCCATCGTGTCCAGCCAGTGGCGCTTGCGCGGTGGTGCCGACAGCGGGACGACGACAGCCAGTGCAATCAGCGCATCATGCCGGGAAGCGGTACGGCGCCGCCTGATCCGGGAAACACCCGGTCCAGCTGGCCGGGAGTGAGGTCGAACGCCCCCTGAAGGGCTGACTTGAGCACGGCGCGCGTGTCGAGGGTGGGCCTGAGGTCGCGTTGCTCGTAGAGGTCGCGATCGGCGAGCCCGGGCCAGTCCACCAGCACCTGGCTCCGCGCAAGGCGTGGCCCGATCACGAACCCCGCGCCCGCCGTGCCGTGATCTGTTCCGCCCGTGCCGTTCGGCCTCGCGGTGCGGCCGAACTCGGTGAGCACTACCACGGTCGTTCGCTGCCAGGTGTCGCTTCCCACCTCCGCCTTGAATGCCAGCAATCCCTCGGCGAGGCCCTGCAGGCGGCGGTCGAGAGGGCCGTTCGCCATCCCCTGGTTCGCATGGGTGTCCCATCCACCGAACTCGACGGCGGCGACGTTGGGCCCACCCGGATCGCGGAGGAACCGCGCGGCGGCCTTCATGGTCGGTGCAACCTGCGCTCCGCGTCCCATCCGCCCCATCCCGTCGCCCATCTCGACGCCCTGCAGGTTGAGCGCGGCCTCGAACCGGTCGTGGAGGCGCGGGTCCCGCTGGTAGAGCAGGTGCAGCCGCTCGAGGTAGGCGTCATCCACGGCGCCGAGCTTGGCCGGGGACCAGGTCGTCACCGGGTAGCTGCCGCTCAGCGAGCGCGGCAGCCCCGCTGCAACCGCGATCCCGGACCGGCTGCCTTCCATCACCTGCAACAGGCGATTGAGCCAGCCATCTGCGGAGCCGCTCGGTCGGTCGAGCCCGGTCTCGAGGATGGCCTGGCCATCGAAGTGGCTCCGGGTGCGATAGGGGATGGCCATGCCATGCACCACGACGAGCTCGTTCGCGTCCCACAGTGCCTTGAGCGGAGTGAGCCCGGGCGCGAGCGCAAATCCGTCGTCGAGCGGGGTGAGCGCCCCACGCTCAAACGCCATCGCAGCCCGAACCCGGGCATAGCCGGGATCGCCCACCGGAACCACGGCGGCGAGTCCGTCGAGCGCGCCGCGCAGGAGCACGAACACGAAGCGGTCCCCGCCGGGCACGCGTGCGAACAGGACCCGGGGAGCGCCCCACGTGGCGAGCCCGCCCAGGCACATGCCATGTACGAAGGTGCGCCGATCCATGGTCACCGCCATTGGAAGTCAGGGCTCGCGAACGCCAGTGCCACACGCTCGCCCCGGTCAAGTGAGCCATCACGCAGGAACCCATCCAGTGCGCTCGCCTCCCCCGGGGCCACCACGCCACTGAGCTGCTCCGGCGCACCAGCCAGGTTCCCGGCACGTCGGGAGATGGTGCGTGACAGTTCGGCGCGGTTCATGAGGGCATCGGGATCCGCCCACGAGCGAGTCAGGTCGTCGTAGCCCTTGGGTGCCGGCGGGGCCCACAGCGGCTGGCGCAGCGCGCGCAACACCTCGAGGTGTGGCCCCGCCGCCTGGGTGATTCCAAGCGCCCGGAAGGCGGCCACCAGCCAGTCCTGTGGGGTGCGGAACTTGAGGTACTGGGCATCCCAAGCCTCGTCCGTGCTGATCAATGCCAGTGCCACCTGTCGAAGGTCGCCCTGTGTCCGCTGGAAGGTCTCCGCGAGGCGGGCCACCGCGGCCTCCGGGGGATCGTCGGCGATGAAGTGGCGTGCCAGCTTCTCTCCGAGGAACCGGGCGGTCATGGGATGGCGGGCAAGCCCACGAATGGCCGACACGCCTTCCTGCTCCCCGCTCTCACGGTAGGTGACGCCCAGGAGTCGCTTCGAGCCTGGTTCATGCAGGGCGGGAGCGAAACGGAAGTGCAGCGGCTGCGCGGGTTCGCGTCGCCGCGCCCTGCCGCCACCCAGGTCCACCGTCCACCCGGTGAGGATCCTGGCGAGTTGCTCCACGTCGGCCTGGGTGTACCCGCCGTTGACACCGAGCGTGTGCAGCTCGAGCAGCTCGCGGGCATAGTTCTCGTTCAGGCCGCGGGGCTGGCTTCCGGACTGCTGCCGGCGACCCGCCATCCTGGCCCCTGGCGAGTTCGGGCCGATCGAGCGCGCGTTGTCGAGGTAGGCCAGCATGGCGGGGTGCCGCGCGGAGGCCAGGAGCATCTCCTCGTATCGCCCCAGCACGTGGGGGCGGATGGCGGTCCGCTCATAGTGGCCCGCCAGCGCGGCGACGACAGGGTTGGCGCTGCTCGAGACGCACAGGTGGTTGGACCAGAACGCGACCAGCCGCTCGACGAAGGGGGCGTCGGAGTCATAGCGCCGGGAAAGGGTGCTCGTGGCCTCCTGCACCACGAGCTCCCGGAGGGCTCGCCGGGCGGCCGCGCGGTCCTGTTCCGGAAGCTCCCGGGCCTGGCGCTGGCGCTCGATGACACCTGCGATCTCCTCCAGGTCGGCACCGGGGAGCGGCGCCAGGTCGTCGAGCTGGCGCGTCAGCCAGGCGCGCGGATCACCAAGGCGATCGGCCTCGCCGGGCCGTGCACCGAGGCCGAAGCGGTTCAGGGCATGCAGTCGGTCGTCCATGCGAGATGGGATGACGAGCGGGGTCGGCGCGTGTTAAGCCGTGTGCCGGGCCGGGGCCGGGCAGGTCATGCATGTCCTACTGGAGCAGGCGCCAGCGCACGAGCCCCGCGATCGCGGCGGGTACGGCAAACAGCAGCAGCAGGATCGGCAGTTCCTCGGTGACGGAGTACCCGGCCTTGCTGACACCGACCCACATGTTGGCCCCGGTGATCCCCAGCCACGTGATCAGTCCGGCGGCCAGCGCCCAGTTGGGCGCCGACGGGAAGTGCTCGGAGAACAGCTTCGACACGATGAGGAGCGATGCCATCAGCAGCAGGCCCGAGACGAGAAAGAGGGTGGTGCGCATGCAGCAGTCTCCTATGTGGTGGTATGAGGGCGGCAGGAGGGCTCATGACGCGTTGCGCATCAGCCGTATGGAGCGCGCCCCTCGCGACCCGGGCCGTGCACGGGCTCTCCTTCCTCAACGTCTGGTGGATGCGCCCCTCTGGGCCACCTGGCTGCACTTGATGCGGAGGTTCTTCCACGGCAGGCGCCGGCGCACGGGACGACGCGGGCTGCACACGGCCGCTCCGGCGGGCTACTCTGGCAGCACCTTGACCTGGTCCACGAAGTAGGGCGTTTCCGCAAAGCACGAGGTCGGGACCCCCCGATGCTCGGTGTAGTGCAACTGGACCCGCTTCCCCACCGCCGCATTGAGCTGCTCGGCCACGTCCGCTTCCCGCACCGAGAAGTACCAGATTTGCGGCGCAACCCCACCCACGACATAGAGCGCCAGTTCCCCCTCGTATGTCTTGCAGAGCCATCCCTTGCGGGCAAACTTCTGCAGGACCCCCGCACGATCGCCATCCGCATACGCCCAGCTGAGCACGAACGCGGTGTAGATGCTGCCCAGGAGGAGGGGGATGAGGACGAGCGCCGCCACGACGACGGGCCAGCGACGGCGCTTGCGGACGGGCTTGGCTGCGGGCGGAGCCTGTGGAGTAGTCATGGGCATCAGGTTGGGATGCAGCCAAGATACCTCAGGCCGGGCAGGGTCGTGGCCGCGAGGGCATCGACTCGCTCGGCGATGCCACGCTGCGGCTGCGGCAGGCTGGCGATGTAGTCGAAGACCGGCTGGTCCCCGTCCGCCGCCCTCGCCCGGCTTGCCTTTCCGGTGACCATGGATGTCGGCAGCGCCGCAGCCTTGCCCGGCGCCTTCGTGCGCTTGGCCTTCCGGGCCGTGGGCCCGGAGGGCATGCCTCGCTTGCGGACTGTCATGGCGGCCTCGTGTACCTCGTACCTGGCGGCAATCTACCTCGGTCAACCACCGCGATGCACGGTGCATGCGGTCGCGTGGGAACGCCGGGGAGGGGTGCTGCATCCAATGGGTAAGGGCCGCGCTGTTCAGGCGGGTCACTCGAGCGTCACGGTTCCCGGCATGGCAGGATGACCCTTCTGGCCCTCGCGAATCCGCGCAGGTAGGTCCGCCACTGCATCATTCTCCCTGCGCCACGTCCCCGGTCAAGGCCCAGGCAAGAACGAGGTGGTGATGACGTGAATGGTCCCGCCCGTGATGTAGGCAAGCCCGTTCGTGCCCCAGCGCACCAGGTGATCTCCTCCGGTCGAAAGGGCGATGGTGCCAACGCGCCCGAAGGTGGAGGCCTGGTACACGGCGATGCCACCGCCCTGCAGGAAGAAGACGCGGTCGTTCGTCAGGTCCACGGCAAGCGGACCGCCAGCCCCGGGGAAGGTTCCCAGCAGCTGCCCCGCCGCCGGGTCGAGCACGGTGCCGCCCGGCGTATAGAGGCGGTCACCAGCCAGGACATATGCTCCGCCGAAGCCGGAGGCCAGGTTCCCGAACGTTTGCGTGACGGCAACCCCTGCGGCGGAGACCAGCATGGTGCGGATTCCAAACTCGGTAGTCTCGTTGTTCGCCCCATACAGCGTGGTCGCCGAGGCGGCCTCGATCTCGTTGCTTCCGGTGTGACCCGCTGTTGCCGAGGCGCGGGCGACGCCATCGTCATAGATCCGCACGCCGGCGTGACGAGGACTCACCCCCGGAAACATCGTCGACACCGCCACGGACTGCGGCGCGCCCGGTAGCACGGCGATATCCTCGGCATACATTGGGCCGAAGAAGCCGTCGCTGCCAAGCGCGAACTGCAGTTCGGCCGTACCGCTTCCGATGACGTAGCGGCGGATGGCGGCGGCGCCACGCAGGGCCACGTAGATGAACTGGCCGTCGTCCGAGCGAGCCATGCGGCTTGGCTCACTCCCGATTGCAACAGAGGCCCCAATCGTGCCGGTGACCGGGTCAACCTGCGTGAGGCTGTTGGCCCAGGTCCCTCCTGCACCGCCCACCGAGGCGAACAAGCGCCCGGTTGTTGGCTCAAGCAGGAGGTCGTTTGCCGGGAGATCGACGATCTTGAGGCTTGAGAGGCCGGCCGACGTCACCACGAATGGGCGTGACGCTGTTCCCCCGCCGCCCGGCGGCGGCGAGAACACGGTGATGCCTATGGTATCGGCGCGTGCCACGTCGCCTGAGGCGATGGTGGCGGTCAGCGTTGCCTGGTCCACGTACGTCGTGGGACGGTCGCTGCCATCCCAGCGCACAACGGAGAGTGGCACGAAACCGCTCCCGCGCACGGTCAGGGTAAGTCCTGTCCCGCCGGATGCTACCTGTGCGGGTTCAACGACGCCGAGCGCTGGTACCGGGTTCAGGACAGGCGACGCGATCGTGAAGCCAACGACGTTTGACGTCCCACCCTGCGGGCCCGGATTCTGAACCGTCACGTCAGCCACTCCCGCGAGGGCGATGTCGCCGGCGGAGATGTCGGCCCGGAGTTCCGTGGCGTTCACAACCTCCGTGGTGCGGCTGGCGCCGCCCCAGCGTACGACCGCATCGGCAGCGAAGTCGCGACCGGTCAGCACAAGGGTGAAACCCAGGCCGCCTGCCTCTGTCGAGCTGGGGGCAATGGTGGAGAGGACAGGCTCCACCGACGTTGGCGGCTGTTCGGCGTCATCGCCGCAGCCGAGTGCCAGCAGGGCGGCGACGGCCATGGCACTGGTAAGGCGAAACCGCGGCGTGGCGATGCTCAAGGAGACCTCACGTGGAGAGCCGTCGAGTCAGCGGGTCGCGATGTCGAACTCGTGAAGTGGAGTCAGGCGAACTGGCGCGCCTTCTGGCCCGGGGCAATGTGCATCGGGCGGTGGATCCTCGCCAGCGGGGGGGCCAGGTACTTGCCGCGGACTCCATGCGAACAGTCGGGCTACTCGGCGCGGCAAGGAATGTGCCTGGCCTGAATCCACGTCTTGCTGCGAAGCACCCGATAGTCCAACGGGCCGTCAGAAACCAGCGTATCACTGAATACAGTAGCGGTGCCACCCATGAGCGCCCACCACACGGGCCGCAGATACGACTGCAGTCGACCCCGTGCCGTCAGTGATCTGGAGAGGACAGCCCTACATCACCCAACGCCCCTTGCGGAAGCAGGGGGAGGAGTCCAGATACGCTTGTTATGCGCCAGCCTGAACCGGACCCCGCCCAGTCCTACGACTGACGACCCCGCCCAAAGTCCCGATTGCCGCGCCCGCCAGTCCAGCGAAAGCAAGCATGAGAGGAATAAGCGTCATCCACGGAGGCTGATTCCTCAGAATGCCGCCGAGGTAGAGCGCGCCGAGAGTCGCCAGGCCATCAAGAGCCCCGACAATACAGCCGGCGAGAGCGCTGCGTCGTAACGCGGGCGGTTCAGCAGCAAGAAAGCCTGTGAGTCCGTAGGTAGCTGCATTCGCGAATAGTGTCCACATCGGTGACCAGCCCGCAACGCGAATGATGATCAGCTGCACCAGGTCGATGCACAAGACCAAGGTTGTGCCGATCAGGACCGCTCGGTTGAAGCGGTGCATGCTGACTGCTCCTTGAGCATCTACCCCGTGCGTCGTTGATGAGATGGCGCATAACGTTTCGCGCATCAGCCGCGGCGCCGATTCACGGCCCGGGCGCGGTTTCCCAACAAGCCAGGCCTAGATGTAATTGATGAGGAGGTTGTTCACTGAGCCATGACGCTACAAGCTGGGGTTGTT
>CAZWXD010000039.1:0-15896 GCA_964638035.1 uncultured Gemmatimonadaceae bacterium
TCCCGTCCATGAAGTTCGTCACGTTGATCATGGACACCGCCCAGGCAATCCACCATGCCACAGCGAGGATGCCGACGGCCCCGAACGGCCCGGGGGCGTCCGGTACCGCCCATGCGACGGCAATGCCGGCGACCACGTGCACCGCCAGCCGCGGCGCGGCGCGCAGGGAGTGGTGATCGTCCAGCCATCCCACCAGCGCCACCAGTGCCACGGCCGCGAAGGCGGCACCCAGGCGGACGGACATCGCTCCCGCACGGCTCACCTGCCACGCGAGCACCGAGAGGATGGCCGCTACCACGCCGGCGCCGCCCCCGCGCGGCACGGGATGCTGGTGCGAGCTGCGGTCCGACGGTACGTCGAGCAGGTCGGTGCGCAGGGCATACGCCCTCACCACCCCGACGAGCACGGCACTCAGCACCGTGGAAGGCACCAGCCCGGACATCCCGTTCACGCGCCGTCCTGCTGTTGGCGCTGCCACCACGCCACGCATCGCGCGAGTCCATCCTCCAGCGACACGCCCTGCGTCCATGCCGTGGCCTCGCGAAACCCCGACGCATCTACCGTGAGGGGCTCGAACAGCCGTGCGCCTACGCCAGGCCGGCCCGCCGCGCGCGCAAGCCCACGCACCCAGGAGGCTGGCACGGGCACCAGCCGGGTGCGCCGGCCTGCCAGCGCGCCCAGCGTGCGCAACAGGCTTGCCGTCGTCGGGCGCTCGGCGTCCGCTACCACGAACGTGCGGCGCACCACCGCGGCGCTCGTGAGGGCCGCGACGATGGCATCGGCGAGGTTGTCCACGTACATCAGGCTGCGCGCACCCTGGGCGCGGCCCAGCGGCAGCGGCAGGCCGGCGCGATCCACGCCCAGGTGCAGCAGGCGGGCAAAGTTGCCGCCGACACCGGGGCCGTACACGAGGCAGGGACGCAGGACGGTCCAGTCGTGGGATGCCAGGGCCGACGTGAACGCCTCCTCCGCCTCGAGCTTGGACACGGCATAGGCACCGTGCGGTGCCGGCACGTCGGCGTCGGTGTATGCCGCCGGGCGCTGCTCCCCCAGCACCTTGATGGTGCTGAGGAAGAGGGCGCGCTGGATGCCAGCGGCGTGTGCGGTGCCGGCGGCCGCACGGGCGCCATCCACGTTGACTGCCCGAAAGGCTGCAAGGGGATCGGGGGCCGTCTCCCGCATGATGTGCACCCGCGCCGCAAGGTGGACGAGCGCATCGGCGCCTCGCAGCGCCGTGGCGAGGGCCGCACGGTCGTGCACGCCGGTCCAGCGCACGGCGGCAGCCGCGCCCACGGGCGGGGTGCCGCGCGACACCGCCACCATCTCATGCCCCAGCGCCGGCAGGCGCCGGGCGAGTGCGTGCCCCACGAACCCCGAGGCACCGGTCACGGCGATGCGCACTTACGCTCCGGTGAGCCGCGCATAGAGCGCCAGCGTGCTCCGGGTGACGGCTTCGATGCCCAGGTATTGCTCTGCCACCGCACGACCCGCCGCCCCAAAGCGGGCCCGCATGGATGCGTCGGCGAGGACACGGCCCAGGGCTGCGGCCAGGGCATGGGGATCCCGCGGCGGAACCAGCAAGCCATTCACCTCATGCTGCACCACGTCGCGGCAACCAGGCACGTCGGTCGTGACGATCGCCCGCCCCGCGGCTGCGGCTTCCGCCAGGGCCTTCGGCAGGCCCTCCCGGTACGACGGCAGGCATACCACACTCGCCGACGCCAGCACGGCCGGCATGTCCTCGCGCAGGCCCCACCATTCCACCGGTGGGTGCGCCAGGGCGTGAAGCTCATCCGGCGTGAGCGAGGTGGCATTGTGCTCGTCGGTTCCACCCACCAGGGCAAAGCGCGCCCGGACGCCCTGCCGCGCCAGCTCGCGAGCGGCCGCCACGAACTCTGTGACACCCTTGTCCCGCAGCATGCGGGCGGGCAGCACGACCACCGGCATACCCTGCGGCTCGGGCTCGGGGCGGAAGAGGTCGAGGTCCACCCCCGCTCCCGGAATGATGACCGTCCGGTCCGCGGGCATCACCCCTGCCTGCACGAAGACGGCGCGATCATCGGGATTCTGGAAGATGCCGAATACGCCGGGACGGTCACAGGCTGGACGCAACAGCGACAGCACCACGCGCCGCCGCAGCGTGGCGCGGGCCCCCTCCGCCAGGAACAGGGTCCCCAAGCCGGAGATCGCATTCACCACGACCGGCACGCGCGCCGAGCGAGCGGCCCAGGACCCGAGCAGCACCGGCTTCATCGTCACATGGTGCACGATGGCCGGGTTCAGCGAGCGATAGAGTCGCGCCAGGGCGCGCCACACCGCCAGGTCTCCAGCCAGGGCACTGCCCCCGCGGTCGATGGCGACCGGGTGGAACGCAATGCCCTCGGCCGTGATGACGTCCACCGTGGCATCAGCCGCGGCGGCCACGTGCACATCGTAGCCAGCTTGTCGCGCGGCGACGGCGTGTGCCAGGCGATGCGAGGTGAAGAACCACGCGGCATTGCACACATACAGGAGGCGGTTCACGCGATGGCGGCCTGCCGCTGACGCGGGCTCCGGCCCGCTACTGAGCGCCGTGCAAAGAGGTCCTGCCATTGGTCGAGCACGGCGGCCAGGCTGTACCGCGCGGCGGCCTGCTTCGCGGCAGCCTGACCCAGGGCCCGGCGTCCGGCCTCGGGGAGCGCCGCCACTCGGCCCATGGCCGCCGCCAGCGCCGCAGCACTTCCGGGTTCCGCGAGAACCCCGGTGACGCCGTCCTCCACCAGTTCCAGCGTGCCGGGCACTGCCGTCGCCACGATTGGCAGCTCCGCGGCGCCGGCTTCGAGCACGGAGACGGGCAGCCCCTCCCACCGGGAGGACAGCACAAAGGCATCGGCCGCCGCCAGCAGCTCAGGAATGTCGTCACGCGGGCCCAGCAGCTCGATCACGTCCGTCATCCCGGTGGAAGCCACCTCGGCCCTGACGAGTGGCTCCAGGACGCCACCGCCGACGATGACCAGCCGGGCTTGCGCGTCGTGCGCGGCGTGGCGTGCAAACGCCTGGACGAGCGTCACGGGATCCTTGGGAGGATCCAGTCGACCGATCGCCACCCAGAGTCGCGTGCGCTGGTCGAGCCCCAGCGCCTCGCGCATCGCGAGCCGGCGACTCGCGTCCGGGGCAAAGCGCCCGGTGTCGATCCCGTTGGGGATGCACTCCAGCTTGTGCGGCGGTGCCAGGCGCCGGCGGCGATACCGGTCCGTGGCGGCGAGGCCGACATTGGTCGTCACGTCGCACAGGGGGTCGGTCACGCGGTAGGCAGCCTCACGCCACCGGCCCTCTTCATCGATGCTGTGGGCCGTGCAGGCGAGTAGCGGTACAGGTGTGGCCAGGCGGGCGACCCGGGCGAGCAGGTTCGCATGCACCATGTGGCTGTGCACCACGTCCGGGCGAAAGGCACGGTAGCGCCGGGCGAGGCGCATGATGGCCCGCGGGTCCGCCTGCCCGCGCCGCATCCCGAGCGAGTGCACCCGAATGCCCGCCGCCAGCACCTGGGCACCAACGGCGCCTGCCGGAAGCAGCGATACGACCTCCACCTGCCAGCCTCGTGCGTGCCAGCCGCCCGCCAGGGCAGCGACCTGCGTCTCGGCGCCACCCCGGTCGAGCGTGGTGATGACCATCAGCAGGCGCATGTGCACCGTGCGATCACTCCGGCATTCGCGGCCCGCGCCGCCACGGCCATCGCAGCAACCGGTGCGCGTCGCGGTCAACCAGCAGCGCCGCCAGGACACCTGCCAGCAAGCCGACCAGGAGCGATGCCGCGAGCCACGTGACGAGCCGGCGCGAGTCGGGCCGTGCCGGCGGGACAGGCTGCTCCAGGATGGTGATGACCGGCGTGTTGCGCACCTCGTCCACCCTGGCCTGCTCGTATGCCTGGGCGAGCGTGGAGTACACCTGCTGCTGCAGCGACAGGTCTCGTTGCAGGCGGTCGCGCATGACGGTGAGGGCGGGCGAGCCCGTATAGTTCCGGTTCGACTCGAGGAACCGCTGCATCCGCTCCTCCGCGGCGCGCAGGTCGGTCCGCGCCTGCTCCCGCCGTGCCTCGGTGAACTGTCGTTCGGCCGTGGCGCGTGACCGTCGCCGGTCCACGTTGAACCGGTTCACCTCGGACAGGATTGCAGCCGCGAGCTGCTGTGACAGCTCGGGCCATGGTGACGTGACGAAGAATCGCACGACGTCGGTGGCGGGGTTCACCCGAACCTCGATCATCTGCGCCAGGCGCCGAATGGTGGCGTCGCGCTCCAGCTGCGGGGTGCGTGCACGCACCTTGAGCAGTTGTGCGAGGGTCCCCGTATCCGGCCGCGTTCCAACGACGTACGTGGCTGCCGCGACATCGCCCAGGAGTTGCGGCGTCTGCATGAGTTCTGCGTAGAAGGCTGGAGACTGGCCGGTTCGATCGAGGTTCAGGTCCAGCCCGAACTGGCTCGCGATGGCACCCAGGCCCGAGCGCGGCATGTCGGAGCGCTGGGGGAGGAATGATGCGCGGGCTGTGAAGCTGCGCGGCCGGCTCAGGTTCCAGAACACTGCAAGCACGGCCAGCGTGAGTGGCACCGCAAGCAAAAGGCGGATATGGCGGCGCACCAGTGCGACGATGGCGGCAAGGCTCGCGTCGTCCGGCACGGGTGAGACAAGCGGATGGGTCATGACGCTGCCCTCAGGGAGGGTGGGGCCGGCGAGTGCGCCGGAGGTGCCACCGCGCGTAGTACCTGCCACACAAACGTGAACTGGGACCAGGCCAGCATGAAGACAATCTGCAGACGGTGCCTTGGCCCCTGCTGCGCTGGAAACGCAGCGAAGAGGCATACGATGAGCAGGCTGTACAGCAACGGGAGCCGCAGAAACGGGCTCCGCTGCCACAGCCACGCGGCACCCACTGCCGCGGGCAGCAGCATTACCAAATGGAGGATGGACGGAAGGAGCAGGAATCCATGCTCTGGTGATACCGACCATGGCTGCGGGGTGAGCAGCATGCGCACGCCGCCCAGGGCCACCTGCCATGGTTCCCACACCAATCGGCTTGAAACCAGGGGAAGCCAGCGCGGGCCCATCCGCCACGCCGCCACCGCCAACGTCGCCCCCGCAACGCCAAGGGCGATCCAACGGTGACGCGCCACGATCCCCCCCGTGACAAGGCTCCGGAGCATGATGGCCACACCGACTACCAACGGGACGTAGAAGCGGATCCAGAGGAAGATGAAGGCGACGCCACCTGCCACCAGCAGGTCACGCCGTGCCAGTGTGGCCTGAAACCTGGCCGCGGCACGCAGCAGCAGAAGCGTGAGGAGCACGATCAGCGTGTCCTTGAGGTTCACGAAGCTCGACCACGCGAGCACGTCCCAGTGCAGGAGGAAGAAAGCCGTGAGCCCCGTGCAGTAGCGTGGGCCGAAGCCTGCATCACGGGCAAACCCCCACAGCACCCTGCCACTCAGGCAGCTCACGAACACGTTCAGGAGCACCGGGCTGAAGTACCACGGCCCGATCAGCGCGACGGCAAGGAGGTTGAACCACCCGTAGAGGACGTGCAGGCCCTCACTGAGGACGACGAGCTGCTGCAGCCCCTTCTGGCTCCACAGGATGCTCAAGGCCGTGTAGCCCTCGGCCAGGAGCGTCAGTCCCTGGCGCAGGTAGGTCACGTCGTCGACCAGGACCCACCGACCGTCCGCAAACCACGCAAAGTAGGCCACCGGAATGGCGAACTTGATGGCCACGACGGGAAGGAGCAGGCGCGGGGGAAGGGCGCGTGCGAGGACGGCGCAGGCGAGCAACGCGAGCAGGCAGGCAGCAAGGACGAGCACGAGCTGGTCGCCACCAGTCACGGTGCGCCGCCCTCGAGTCCAGCCAGGAGCTGCTCGTACTCGTGTACCACATGTGCCTCCGTATAGCGCTGCACGGCCTCCGGCGGGAAGCTGGAGGGCCTTCCAGCAGCCAGGGCACCGGCCAGGGCCAGTGCCATGGCGCCTGGGTCATTCAACGGCACCAGGGTGCCCCACGCCCCCCCACCAAGGACCTCGCGCGTTCCGCCCGGGGCATCGGTGGCCACCACCCGGGCACCACACGCAAGCGCCTCGATCAGGACGGTTGGCAGCCCCTCATAGCGTGAGGCAAGTACCACCACGGCTGCCCGCGACATCCATGGAAGCGGATTGGCCTGAAACCCGACGAAGACTACCGTGCCATGCATCCCACGGCGCCGGGCCTCTGCCTCGAGGACGCCGCGAAGCGGACCATCACCCATCACCACCAGCTGCACGCGTGCCCCGGTGCTCACGAGCTGCGAGACCGCCTCGAACAGCAGGAGGTGCCCCTTCTCCGGGGCCAGGCGTCCCACGGCGAGGATCACGGGCGGGCGGCCCGGCTCGAACACCGGGTGGGAGACCGGCATCACCGCGCTCGCCATCAGGCGATCGGCCACCACCGGGCTGCCAATCACGGCGACGGCACCGGGCGCGAGCCCCAGCCACCGCTCCGCGTCCTCCGCCGCAGCGCGTGAGAGCGCGATGAGCCGGTCCGCTCGAGCATAAAACAGGCGGGCCAGCAAGGGGATCAACCAGCGATCCCGCCAGGCCCTCGCCTCCAGTGCCTGCGCACTCAAGGTGCTTCGCAAGGTGAGCACGAGGCGTGCGTCGACGCCCGACCGCCACCTGGCAGTCACCGCCACAACGTTGGCATGCTCATGGGCGGACAGGAGCACCCTGGGCCGCTCTCGCGCAAGGTATGCCGCGAGTGGACCGATGGCCCACGCCATGCGACCCACCCCGAGGCCGACCACGCGGACGGACCTCGCGACCTCGTCCGCGACCGGTCCATCGGGGTTGCCGACCACGAGATGAACTTCGTGGCCCCGGGCCGCGAGGGCCCCAGCCAGCCGGGCGACATTGCGCTCTGCCCCGCCTCCACCAAGCGATGGGAGGAAGAAGGCCACGGGCCTCGAGGCACTCATCCTGTCCAAACGGAGCCCTTTCCCGCTGTCGCCGTGCAAGCCGCGCTCACCCATGCGGCAAGGGCATGTCCGGCCGTCACGTATGTGGTGCGCGAAAAGGTCCCTGGCCTGAACAGCAGCCTTCTCGGGCCGGTGCCCTCACCACCATGAGCGTCGGCACCAGAATACCTCGCGCCGGTGTCGAGTCGCCATCAGCGCGCCGCCGTGGCAAAGAGGCTCACCCACTGCTCATGCACCCTCTCGATGGAGAGCCGTTCACGGATCTCCAATGCCCGAAGACCCAACTGCTTCCTCCGCCCCTCATCTCGCATGAGGTCATCGAGGGCGTGGTCGAGCGCGGTATCGTTGCCAAGCGGCACCAGCACACCATCGACGCCATCTCTGATCAACTCACGGGGACCGGTAGTACAGTCGACGCTCACCACAGGCAGCCCATGCCCCATCGCCTCCGCGAGCGCGTTAGGGAACCCTTCGTACCGGGATGAAAGCACAAAGAGATCTGCCGAGGCGTACCAATCCCCGGGGTTTCCGACCCGCCCAGGCAGGAAGACGCGGTCTCCAAGGCCGAGGGTCTGCACCAATCTCTCGAGCCGCGGGCGCTCCGGCCCCTCGCCGACGATGACCAGCTCCCAGTCCTGGTGGGTCGCTGCCAGCCTTCCAAAGCAGGCGAGCAACTGATCATATCCCTTCTCGGGACCCAACCGTCCAACTGCCAGAAGGCGCCGCGGCGTTCGCGCAGCGGCCAGGCCAGGAGACCGAACAGGCTCTTCCATCGGGAGGGGCAACGCAAGAGGATTCGGAATGGTCACAACGCGGCGAGCAGACGTCCTCCGTTCCAACCATTCGCGACTCTCATCCGTGAGGGCCACCATCGCGTCCAGCCAGCGATAGGTCACCGCCCGGAGCCAGGGCCAGGGCGCTGAGAGGCGGAACGCCTCTGGATCCGAGCGCTCCGACCCGACAGCCGTCACCGAGTCAAGCCCCAGGCGTGCGAGCGCAACCAGCACATTGGATGTCACCATCATCGCCACGACAACGTCTGGTCGCTCCACCCGAAGCGCGCGCCGCAGCGCGCGCAACCGCCGAAAGTTGCCTGCCACGGCCTGGCCGATTGTTTCACTCCGGTCGGCCAGGCCCAAGGAGAGCCGCTGTACTGCTGCATCCAATCGATAGTGATCATCAGCTGCATCGGCCAGCGTTACTACTGTCACGCGCCACCCGAGTCTCGCCCAATGATTTGCAAGCAGCATTGTCACGCGCTCTGCACCACCACAGGCCAGGGAATGGATCACCAGCATCACCTTCATGCCGGCCTGCGGCTGGTTGCGACGAGGTAGGGAGAGAAAGTTGCCGTACGTGGGAACTCGCCCACGAGCGACTCAATCAGCCAAGTTAGCTTCGTCAACCGCGACAGCCACAGATACGTGGTGAACCCCCGATCCCGCGGCGACGTGAAGCAGGCCGAAAGCAAGCCAAAATTGACGGAGCAAAGATAGCCGGCCGACTCCACCTCGAGGCCCGCGTCATGGTGCCCACGGATGAAGGAAGGCAGGTCGTGGGCAATATGCAGATCGTACACCGTACGGTTGAACCGTCGGACCAGGGCACCTGGCACTCCGTGCATGTTAGGGATGAGTGTGAAGAGCCGTCCGCCCGGTGCAGCCAGACGCGCCTTGGCCTCTAGCGCCTCCGCAAGGATCGTGAAGTGCTCGACGACTCCGATGCTGTATACAAGGTCAAACCGACCCAGCAGCTCAGCTGAGGGCTTGAACAGGTCCTGGTGAAGGACCTCGACCTGCGCCCCCTCGATTGCGGCCCTCGTCCGGAGCAAGGAGCAGCCGGCTTCCGAATAGTCCAGGCCGCTGAAGCTGGCTCCCGGGGAGTGCTGTCGCGAGAGGTGGCAGAGCATGGCCGAGTTGCCTGCGCCCACTTCGAGGACCTGCCTTGCGCCCACGGCAAGTCCCGCAAGGACGTCAGCCAGGCGAGCGTCGGCCCGATGCCGGAAGTCGCCCACGTCAAGCGGCCGGGATTGCTCCACCGAACGCTCGTAACCGGCGTCCCAGTAGCCGTGAGTCGTCAGTCGACGGTCCGATCCAGTCGCGGCAGGCTCCCCTGACATCACGTCCCGATCGCCGTGTCGTTCATGCTGTCTCATCTCTGGCCCCGGCAATACATCTCAGGTGGACAATCACCAGTCGTTTGAGCCCGGCACGGGTACCGAAGGCGCTCACTCCGCTCCTCCAGAGGCCACCACCAACTCAGGAGTGCCAGCTCGGTTTGCTTCGACCCAGGCCTCGAACATCAGGATGATCCAAAGGTGGTACTGCCAGTTCCGTTCACCGCTCAGGTGTTCCTGCAGGCGGCGCTGGATGGGGCCGACCTCGAGGTAACCCTCACGCCCGAGGCGCGACTCGCTCAGCAGGTCGGTGGCCCATGCCCGGAGCGGGCCGCGGAGCCAGGTGTCGATCGGGACGCCAAAGCCCTGCTTGGGCCGGTCGACCAGCGCGTTGGGGACATGGCGTGACAGGACGCGCCGCATGCCCCACTTGCCGACCCCGTCGCGCACCCGGAAGCTCGATGGAAGCCGCCAGGCGAACTCGATGAGGCGGTGGTCGAGGAATGGTGCGCGCGTCTCGAGGCTCACGGACATCGCGGCGCGGTCCACCTTGACCATGATGTCGTCGGGCAGGTAGGTGCGCGCGTCCCAGTACATCATCTGCTCCACGCCCCCGAGCCCCGGCGGTGGCACCATCCCCGCATGGGCCACCGCCCCGGTTCCCGCCCCGCGCAACAAGCCTCCCTCGTCAACATCCCAGAACGACACGAGGCGCTCGTACACGGCGGCGAGCGAGCGGCCGCGCAGGACGGCAGCCAGCTTGTGGACGCGATCCCCACCCTGGACCACCCTTGCACGCGCCGGCACGATCGGTCCAAGCGCGCGGAACACGCGATCCCACCCCCGGGGTGACATGGCGCCGATGCCGGCCGCCACAGCATCCCGCACGAGGGGCGGCACGCGCCCCAGGCGGTGCCAGAGTTCGACTCCCTGGAAGTAGCGGGTATAGCCCCCCAGCAGCTCGTCACCGCCATCACCGGAGAGGGCGACCGTCACGTGCTGCCGGGCGAGCCGGGCAACGAGCGTCGTGGGGATCTGCGAGGAATCGGCAAACGGCTCGTCGTAGATGCAGGGCAGGTCGGGAATCACGTCGCGTGCCTCGGCCGCCGTGACGTACAGTTCGGTGTGGGCAGTGCCCAGGTGCCGTGCCACCCGCGAGGCGTGGTCGGCTTCGTTGTACGCCGGCTCGTGAAACCCGATGGAGAAGGTGCGAACCTGCGCGTCACCGACCTGCCGCATGAGGGCCACGACGGTGGAGGAGTCGATGCCGCCCGACAGGAACGCCCCGACCGGGACATCTGCCACCACCTGCTCGCGCACCACCGCCGCCAGCGCCTCTTCGAAGGCCGACGCCAGCTCATCGTCGCTGCCGGTGAGCGGATCACGCTGCCCCGCTTCCACCGCGCCCGACAGGGTCCAGTAGGGCTCTACCTGCACGGTGCCGTCGCCCCGCACCTCCGCGCGGCAACCGGGGAGCAGCTTGTGGAGGCCCTGGTAGATCGCCCTGGCCCCGGGCACGTACCCGTGCCGGAGGTACGAGCCCAGCGCATCAGCATCGACGGTAGATCCACAGGCCGGGTGCTGCCGGAGTGCCTTCAGCTCTGAGCCGAACAGGAACACGCCGGACTGCCACCCGTAGTACAGCGGCTTCTCGCCCAGCCGGTCACGGATGAGGTGCAGCACGCGTTCCTGCCGGTCCCAGAGCGCAATGGCAAACATGCCGGCCATCCTCGCGATGGTGGGTGCGAGCCCCCATCGGGTGATGCCGGCCAATATGACCTCAGTGTCGCTATGTCCCCGGAACCGCTCCCCAGCGCCCTCGAGGCCGCGACGCAGCGTGGCGAAGTTGTAGATCTCGCCATTGAAGATGATCACCCATCGTCCATCGGCCGACACCATGGGCTGGTGGCCGCAGGGCGTCAGGTCGAGGACGGAGAGGCGGCGGTGCCCCAGGGCGATGCCGGCCGCGGGATCGGTCCACGCCCCGCAGTCATCGGGTCCGCGGTGCCAGACGGCGTCGCGCATTCGCGCGAGGATGCCGTCGCCATCCCGGTCAAGTCCCCTGGGGTCGAGGAAGCCCGCTATGCCGCACATTGGCTCAGCTCCGGCTCACGACGATGAGGTACGGCGAGAGGGCATGCACCGTGGCGCCAGTCACCGGGGCCTCACACCGAGAAGGAGCAGGACATTCGCCGCATACACAGCTGTGGATGAGAGCACGAGGCCGCCCAGGCCCAGTGCGGGCAGCAGTGCCAGGCTGGCCCCCACCTTGACCCCCAGTCCCAGGATTCCGCTCACGAACAGGAGCCAATAGCGGCCCTCGCTTGCGTGAAGACTTACGAGTACCAGCCCTGCCACGTAGAAGGGAATCTGGAAGAATCCGTACCTGAGCAGCAACGCCACGTTGGTTGTGTCGGTCCCCGTAAAGGTGCCCCGTTCGAAAAGCAGGCGAATCCCCCAGGGTGCCAGGCGCCACCCCAGCAGAACTGTCACGGTGGCGCCCAGTGCCAGCCACAGCGCCCACCGCAGCGCAACCCCTCGCAGGCTGGCCCCTTCACTGTTGCGCAATCTCGCGAACACCGGAAGCGTGGCCCGGGTTACCGCGGTGGCGAGCAACCCGAGTGCGAGTGCGATGACCCGGTTGGCGTAACCGAGCTGGCTGATCGCCCCCTCGCCCAGGCGGGCAGCGAAAAACTGCTCCACGAGAGCGGTGACGCCCATGACAGCCTGGCCCAGCATCATCACCCCGAAGCCCTGCCTGAAGGGCGCCCAGCTCGGCGAGGTGAGGGTGAATGCCGGGAAGCCGTGGGCCTCGCGGCGGTGCGCGGCCATGCCCACCGCCGCGAGCTGCGCCAGCCCGCCCGCGAGCGTGCCCCAGGCAAGCGCATCAATGCCACCGACCAGCAGGACGGCCACCAGGATCCCGAGCGCAGGGATCCCTTCGAATAGGGTGTTGAGGTGCCCCCCGCCCGCCATGAGCCAGGTCGAGTACAGGCCAACCATGAGCCCGGGCAGGACCGTCAGTGCCATGATCGGGACCACGTGCACCGCGAGCGTCCGGGTCGCCATGGGCAGGCCCACCCAGTCGCTGCGGAGCAGTGGCGGAAGCCCCACCATGCCGGCGATCACCAGCAGGATTCCCGTACCCAGCGTCACCCCGAGCAGCTCGGCCCTGAAGCGTGGAAGTTCTGCTGGCCGCTCCGACGCAAGGCGACCTGCCAGCGGAATCAGGACCACCGTGAGGACGCTGAACCACACGGCCACGGGCCAGTTCATCAGGTTCTGGACAAACAGGTAGGCATCCACCGGGGCGCTCACCCCATACCGCCAGGCAACCGCCATTTCCTTCACTGCACCCGCAACCTTGCCGAGTAGCGCGAACCCGGCCACGGCGACCATGCCGCGCATGATGCCCTGATGCACCTCTGTTGCCGGTATCGATGCGCTCACACGGACGTCCTGCCTGAAATCCGGTGGGGCGTCATGGCAAGCCTTCGGGGACGGGTTCGGGGGCCATGCAAGTCGCGAGCAAACTAGTGGATCATGGGCGCAAACTGCAGTCCCCCTTGGGGTTGCTGCACAGCCGCCGGCCACCGCTACCCTGATGGGGCTGGCTCGATCGTCCGGGTCGCTCTATGTTTGTGAAATGATTCACAAGCACGGGCCTTGGCCTTCGTGCCTTGGCCGACATCTTGTGTAGGTCGAGACCCCCAGTCAGGCGAGCCTTCAATCGGAGCGTCCCGTGTCCGCTACCGCCCAGCCGAAGTCGCCCGTCGCCGGAAGGGTTCCCTTCCCCTCCGCGCAGATGGCCAAGCTCCTCGCTCCACCCGAAACCGAGAACCCTGCCGTCAAGCTTCGTCGGCTCCTCCACGAGGCGCGCGACGCGCGCTCGTACCTGCACTCTGCCGGTGCCTACGATGCCTACACTGCGGCCATCATGACCCGGCTCGGCTTCAAGGCGCTCTATGGCAGCGGCTGGCAGCTCGCCGCCACCTGGAACATGTACCCCGACATCGGGGTGTACCACTCGCACCAGATGACTGAACTCACCTTGATGCTGCGAAAGGGCATCGAGGGCGCGCGGCATGCCGCCTGGTTTGACAGTGAGGGGAAGGAGCTGCTCGAGATGCCGCCGGCATTCGTGGACATGGAGGCCGGCTTTGGCGGACCGGGGCAGACCTTCAGCCTGGCCTCGGAACTGATCCGGGTCGGGGCGGCCGGTGTGCACCTCGAAAACCAGGATCCCGCCGACCGGACCTGCGGCCACATCGTCAACGTGGGCAAGGCCAAGCGCGACAAGGTGCTGGTCCCACGCAAGGCGTGGCTGGCGAAGCTCAAGGCTGTCAAGGCTGCCAGCGAGGCGTCGGCGTGGCCGCTCGTGCTTATCGCCCGCACCGACTCGGTGGATGGCGCCATCCCCGGCCAGCCGCAGGGTGGCATCCAGATGGCCATTGAGGATGGGTGGGAGGCCGCCGAACTGGGCTGCGACGTGATCTGGGCAGAGTTCAACAACACCGAACTCGAGCAGCCCGCGGCCTTCGCGGAAGGGGTGCGCAAGTACTATCCCAACCAGATGCTGGGCTTCAACCTTTCGCCTTCACTCTACTGGGGAAAGGCCAAGAAGGCCGGCACGCTCATCACCAACCAGCAACTCGCCGACCTGGGCTACACCCTGCAGTTCTCCACGCTATTCAACTTCCGTACTGTGGGCCTGGCCCTCGACAAGGGGCTGCAGAAGTTCAAGGCGTCGGGCCTCGACGCGCTCGCCGACCTGCAGAACCAGGAAGATGACGCGGACGGCGGGATCCCGATGACGAAGATGCACCAGAAATTCGCCGGCATGAACCGCTGGCTCCTCATGGAGCAGGTGCTCAGCGAGAAGTAGCGCCGTGGTAGTCGGTGTACCACGTGACGAACCGGTCGATCCCGTCCTCGATCGACGTGGACGGCTTGAACCCGACGTCGCGCGTCAGGTCATCCACGTCTGCCCAGGTCGCGGGCACGTCCCCCGCCTGCAGCGGGAGCATCCGCTTCACGGCGGTCCGGCCCAGCCGCCTCTCCAGCACGCCAATCATGTGCATCAGCTCCACCGGGTTGTTGTTCCCGATGTTGTAGACCCGCCAGGGGGCGTTGCTCGTCCCGGGATCGGGAGCGTCGCCCCTCCACGCGGCGTTCGGAGCAGCCAAGTTGTCCGACGTGCGGACCACCCCTTCGACGATGTCGTCGATGAAGGTGAAGTCGCGCTTCATCCGGCCCTCGTTGAACACGTCGATCGGCTTCCCCTCCAGGATCGCCTTCGTGAAGAGGAACATCGCCATGTCGGGCCGCCCCCACGGGCCGTACACCGTGAAGAAGCGCAGACCGGTGGTCGGGAGCCGGTACAGGTGGCTGTAGGTGTGGGCCATGAGTTCATTGGCCTTCTTGCTCGCTGCGTACAGGCTCACCGGGTGGTCCACGTTCTGGTGCACGCTGAAGGGCATGTGCGTGTTGCCACCGTACACGCTGCTCGATGACGCATAGGTGAGGTGCCTCACACCCGTGTGCCGGCAGGCCTCCAGGATGTTCATGAAGCCGACCAGGTTGCTCTGCACGTACGCATGGGGGTTGGTGAGCGAGTACCGCACCCCCGCCTGCGCCGCCAGGTGGATGACGACCTCCGGCTTCGCCTCCCGGAAGAGCGCCATCACCCCGTCGGTGTCCGCCACGTCCAGCCGGTGGAAGCGATAGCCCGGGCGATCAGCCAGCCGGGCCATGCGGGCGTGCTTGAGCCTGACGTCGTAGTAGTCGTTGACGTTGTCGAGGCCCACCACCTCGTCACCACGCGCGAGCAGCCGCTCGGCCGTGTGGTAGCCAATGAAACCGGCCGTGCCGGTCACCAGGTAGCGCCTCATGCACTCTCTCCCGTAGGCGTCCGCCGGAACAGGAACTCGTCGCAGCCGGATCCCAGCACGCCGGTCGTCATGCGCCCACCCGTCGCCAGGAATGCCCGCTCCTCCACAAAACCGCGCTCACAAAGGAACTCCCTCAGCGCGACCGGTCCAGTAGACTCATATGGGTAGCCGCCCATCCAGTCATGGACATCGTGCTCGAAGTCCATGCCGCGGGATGACGCGTAGTCGCGCATGTACTGGTCGGGGTCACCACCGCGCATCTGGTGTATGATCCGGAACGCGCGGACGAACAGTCGTCGCGCCCGGGCCTGTGCTGCCGGCGACGCATGGGTGTACCAGTGCTTCTCCACCCTCCATGGGCCGCATAGCAGGGTGCGGCGGTACAAGGCCAGCGCCAGGCACCCTCCGGGGGCAACAGCACCTGCCGCCTCGCCAATCGCACGCCACATGTCCCCGGTGTGATGCAGCACGCCCCACGAATACACCACGTCGAAACGACCGGCCCATACGGCAGGCAACTCGAAAACTGACCGGCGGTGCACTACCCAGGCCCCTGCCGGCGCCAACCGCTCCAGCACGGCTGTGGTTGTCGCCACCGAGTCGGGGTCGATATCGGTAGCCGTGACGCTCGCACCCAGCGCCAGCGCGGCTGCGGAGTGCAGCCCCGACCCTGAGCCGATGTCCAGAAAGGTCAGCCCAGCCAGCGAATCGCCAACCAGGCGCCGCAGGTCCATCGTCGCCTGCGTGACCCGCGAGCCGTCGATCAGGCGCGAATAATCCTTCCAATTCTCACCGAAACGGAAATGCGACTCTACCCTGGTCAGGTCGGCAGGATCACGGGATCCGGATTCCGGAGCCGTCATCCCGCCGCCCGTGCCGCATGCCCGGGCAGCATGCCGGCCCGCACCACCTCCAG
>CAZWXD010000040.1:0-13250 GCA_964638035.1 uncultured Gemmatimonadaceae bacterium
ACCTGTACCGGTCCGACCTCTTCCGCCTGGCGGCGGTGTCGTTCGACTCGGCGGCCTTCAACCCGCAGGACTCGGTGATCCCCGTCATCGTGAAGGTGGGGGAGAACCGCACCTACCGCGTCCGCGGCGGGGTTGGCTACGCCACCAACGACTGCTTCCGCGGCAGCGCCGGCCTCACCATCCGGAACTTCCTGGGCTCGGCCAAGGTGTTCGACATCTCCGCGCGCATGTCCAAGGTCGGCGTGGGCCAGCCACTCGACTGGGGGCTGCAGGACAACCTCTGCGGCGCGCTGATGGTGGACGACTCGCTCGAGATCGGCTCCCGGAAGCTCAACTACAACGTCACCATGTCGGTGCGGCGCCCGGGGTTCCTGGCCTCGAACGTGGCGATGACAGTGTCGGGCTTCGGCGAGCGCCGGAGCGAGTTCAATGTGTACATGCGCGAGGACCTGGGCGCCGCGGTGTCGATGACGCGCGAGTCCCCGGTCAAGCGTGATCCCATCACGCTGGCCTACTCGTTCTCCTACGGCGCCACCTTCGCCACCGACGCGGCGTTCTGCTCCTTCTTCAGCGTCTGCACGCCCGACGTGCGGGCCATCCAGGAACTGCGGAAGCCGATCGGCATCCTGAGCCTCGCGGCGGCGCAGCCGCGCGTGAACAACCTGGTGTACCCGACGCGGGGGCAGGTGCTCTCGGCCGAGGTGGCGGTGAGTTCGACCCTGATCGGGTCCTCCTCGTTCCAGCAGTTCACCCGGCTGGTGGGCGAGGCGCGCTTCTACCGCACGCTCATGCCCGACCTGGTGGTGGCGTGGCGGGTGCGTGCCGGCCGCATCTTCGGCCGGGGCCTGCGCGACGAGGGGCTCTCGACCGGCGGCAACTTCGTGCCGATCGAGCAGCGCTTCTACGGCGGCGGGCCGAACGACGTCCGCGGGTTCGGCTTCAACCAGCTGGGCCCGGTCACCTACGTCGCGCCCGACACCGCGGCGGTCTACAACCCGGATGGCAGCATCAACACGGCGTTCCTGGAGGATCGCTCCCAGGTCTTTCCGGTGGGTGGCAACGGCCTGCTGCTGGGGAACGTCGAGCTTCGCTTCCCGGCACCGGTGTGGCCCGCCCGCATGAAGCTCGCCGCCTTCCTCGACATGGGTGGCGTCTTCCAGTTCGGCAGCACTGCCCAGTCCGAGAACCGCATCGTCGCGACGCCGGGTGTGGGGGTGCGCTTCAACACGCCCGTGGGGCCGTTCCGGCTCGATGCCGCCTACAACTGGAACCGGCTGGAGCGCGGCCCGGTGTACATCTCGCGCGCCAACGGCGACCTGGATGCACTGGTGGATCCCGCCACGGGCGAGGGATACACCCTCTCCCCGCAGCACAAGCGGGGCTGGCAGCTCAACCTCACCGTGGGCCAGCCCTTCTGATGCGGCACCTGGCGCGGGGACTCGTCGTGCTGCTGGTGGCGATCGCCACCTCCGCCATTGGGGTGCTGGCTGCCCTCACCCTGACGCCGCCGGGCCGGCAGCTCCTGTCACGGAACGTCTCGCACCTGCTCGAGACGCTCCTCCGCGGCGAGGTCCGGGTGGGTGGGATCGGCGGGTCGTTCGTTCGTGGCCTGGTCCTGCGCGACGTGGTGGTGCGCGACACCAGCGGCGTGCTGCTCGCCTCGCTGCCGCGTGCCCGGCTGACCTACGTGCTGCCCAGCCTCCTGGCCGGGCGCTATGTCCTCGAGACGCTGGTGGTGGACGAGCCAGTGATCAACCTGGTCCGGCATGCCTCGGGGCGGTGGAACTACGAGGAGGTGCTGAAGCTGGGTGAGGGAAAGCCCGGCGGCACGCCCGACCTGATCGAGTTCCGCAACCTGCGGATCGACCACGGCACGGCGAGCCTGGCGTATCCCTGGCCCGGGCGCGACCGCACCGGGGCGGAGCGCGACGCGATCGTGGCCGCGGCGCGGGCCGAGGGCCGCATGGTGGCGGACACGCCCGAGGGGACGCGCCAGGTGATTGCGTTCTCCGACCTGACGGCCGGCGTCCGGCGCCTGCGGATCTCCACCCCGGCGCACGACCCCCTGCTGGTGGTGATCGACACGCTGCACGTGGACGTGAGCGACCCGCAGGTGCGCGTGCGCCACCTCGTGGGCACGATCGAGGCGGAGGGCGATTCGCTGCGCTTTGCGCTCACCCGCGCCGCGCTGCCGGGGACGCAGGCGTGGGCCGAGGGCCTGGTGAGCTGGCCGCGGGACACGGTGATGTGGGACTTCCGTGCTGATGCGGGCGCGCTCGACCTCAAGGACCTCCGGTTCATCTCGCCCGACTTTCCCGACATGCAGGGGCGTGGCCGGGTGACGGCGACGGCACACAGCGGGGCCGTCACCGACTATGACATCCGCGACCTTGCCCTGGCCGACGGGCGTGAGCGCCTGGAGGGCGACCTGGTCGCCGTGGTGGACGCCCGGCGCGGGCTGGGCCTCCGCAATGCCCGCCTCCGGCTCCAGGACCTCAACCTCGACAAGGTGCGCCCGTTCGTGGACTCGCTGCCCTTCGTGGGCACCGTCTCCGGCCCGGTGCGGGCGGATGGCCTGCTCACCAACCTGCAGGCCTCCGGCACCATCACCTTCACCGACCTGGCGCTGGCCGCCCGCCCGGTGAGCCTCTTCGACTTTGATGGAGGGTTCGAGACCGGCGCCGATGGCCTGGCCTTCCGGCAGGTGCAGGTGCGTTCGAGCGACATTGACCTGGGGACCGTGCGCCGCCTCGCGCCCGCCGTGATCGTGGAGGGACGGCTTCGCGCGGAGGGGGTGCTCGACGGGCCGCTCGACAACGCCACCTTTGCCGGCGTGGTGCGGCACCGCGATGGGGACCGTCCCGAGAGCATGCTGGCCGGCACCACGCGGCTCGACTCGCGTGAGGCCACCGTTCGCGTCGCGGCCGACCTCACCCTGGCGCCCCTCAGCTTCGAGGGGATCCGCCGGTCGTTTCCTGCCATCGCATCGCGGGGGGACCTGCAGGGCCGCGTCCGCCTGGAGGGACCGGTGGATCGCCTCTTCGTGGACGCGGACGTGCAGGGGGCGATCGGGGCGGTGCATGGGGTGGGCACGGTGACCATCCTGCCGCCGCGGTGGGCCGCGGACAGCCTTGCCCTCACGTACCGCAACCTCGACCTGTCGGCGCTCCTGGGGCGCGAGGGCAGCACCCGGCTCAACGGCACGCTCGCCGCGGCCGGCGCGATCGACACACTGGTGGCGCCGGAGGGGCGGCTCGCGATTGCGCTCGGGGCCGGCACGGCGCATGGCGCCTCGATCGACAGCCTGCGGCTGGCCATCCGGGCCGCCGACAGCATGCTCTCGTTCGAGGAACTCGCCGGGGCGGCATCGGGGCTCACCCTCAGGGGGAGTGGGGCGCTGGGCTGGGCGGCGCCGCACCGCGGCAGCCTCCTGCTCAGCGTGGTGGCCGACTCGCTCACGTCGCTTGACTCCCTGGCCCAGGCGACGAGCGGCTTCACCCGTGACACCCTCCCTGGCTGGCGCGAGCTCGATGGCGTGCTCCGGTTCGATGCGACGCTGGCGGGCAGCCTCGACACGCTCGAGGCGGAGTTTGACGGGACACTCGACCACCTGGCCTTCCACCACGCCCTGGTGAACCAGGCGACCGTGCGCGGGGCATGGCGGGGTGGCACGCGACCGGTGCTCGACCTGGACCTGCGGGTGGACTCGCTGCAGTACAAGGACCAGTACGCCCGCAGCATCGGGTTTGTCCTCCTCGGGCCGCTCGACTCGACCCGCTGGGTCGTGAGCAGCGCGGTGCGCGGGTCGATCGGCCTCGCGGGCACGGGCACCTTCCGCACGGACAGCCTGGGCCGGCAGGTGGCGGTGGACGGGTTCGGCCTCAACCTCCCGTCACGGGCGTGGGAGCTGGCGGATCCCGCAGCGATCACGCTCTCCGATTCCTCCATCACGGTCACCCCGACCGAGCTCGTGGCAAACGACGGCAGCGGCTTCCTGCGCATGGGGGGGCAGCTTCCGTGGGAGAAGGCCGGCGACTTCACCATGGAGGCGCTGGGCATCTCGGTGCGTGACCTCAATGCCCTGGCGCAGCTGGACACGCTGGGGTCCGGCGGCTGGATGGACTTCAACGTGCGGCTCGCCGGAACCCGCTACGACCCCGAGATCGACGGCACGGCCTCGGTGGAGGACATCACCGTCGGTGACACGCAGGGTCCCTTCGTGCAGGGCATCGTCCGCTATGCCGACCGGCGCATGGATGGCGGCCTCCTGCTGTACCGCACCGGCAACCCGGTGCTGCAGCTGCGCTATTCATTGCCGCTGGACCTGGCCTTCACCGCCGTGAAGCGGCGCCAGGTGGACGGGCCGCTCAGTGTGCAGGCGCTGGCGGACAGCGTGGACCTGTCCGTGCTCGAGGCGCTGGTGCCGAGTATCCGGCGGGTGCAGGGCACGATGAATGCGGACGTGAAGGTGGTGGGCACGTGGGCCGAGCCGGTGCTGGGCGGCGACCTCGACGTGTTTGACGCCTCGCTGTACGCCGTGCCGCTCGGAGTCGGCTTCTCGGGCATCAACAGCCGCCTGCTCTTCGAGGATGACTCCATCATCGTCCGGACGCTCGATGTGCAGGGCGACCGCGGGTCCCTGGCCGTCTCCGGGGTCGTCCGGCTGGAGGGCCTGACGCGGCCCGTGTTCGACCTCGACGCGCGGCTGTCGCAGTTCGCCGCGATCGACCAGCGCGACTTCCTGAACCTCACGGCGTCGGGCGAGGTCGGCATCCGGGGCCCGTGGGACGGGCTCGTCGTGTCGGGGTCGCTCCGGGCCGACCGTGGGGTGCTCTACTTTGCCGACCTGCTCAACAAGCGGGTCATCGACCTCGACGACCCGGCCAACCTTGCCTTCATCGACACCACGCTGGTGCGTGAGCGCAAGCTCGGCTCGGACCTGAGCTCGCGGATCCTCTCGTCCATCGCCGTGGAGGACCTGCGGGTGGACATGGGCAGCGACTTCTGGCTCCGCTCGGCCGAAGCCAACATCCAGCTCGGCGGGAGCGTCGTGGCCAACCGGTCACGAGACTCCTACCGGGTGGACGGCACGATGCGCGCCATCCGCGGTCGCTATCGCCTGAGCCCGGTGCCGGGCTTCAGCCGTGACTTCGACGTCACGAAGGGCAATGTCCGCTTCTTCGGCACCAGCGACCTCAATGCCGCGCTCGATATCGAGGCGCGCTACACGGTGCGCACCAACCGCAACGAGGAACTTCCGATCATCGCGCTCATCACCGGGACCCTGCAGGAACCCAAGCTCACCCTCGAAAGCACCCAGCGCCCGCCACTCTCGGAGCTGGACATCGCCTCGTACCTGGTGACGGGCGCGCCGGCCAGCGAAGCCCTGTCCCAGGGCCAGGCCATCCTCGTCACCAACGTCTCCAACTACATCCTGAGCGCCGGGTCCAGCGCGCTCGAGGCCGCCATGCAGGAGGACCTGGGCATGTCGATGTTCCAGGTCCGCACCATCAACTCGGCCGGCGCCAACGCCAGCGCGCTCGGGAGCGCCATTGCGGTGGATGCGGGGTGGCAGCTCACCAGGGCGTTCTTCGTCCGGTTCAACGCCGGGTTCTGCACCACCGCCAACTCCCCCGACGTGAGCTACCGGAACTTCGGTGCAGCCGTCGAGTGGCGCTGGAACTCCTGGTGGCGCCTGCAGCTGTCGATGGAACCGGTGCTCCGGAACTGCGGTGTCACGGCGGTGGGCAGCACGGTGTCGAGCAACCTGCGGTACCAGCTCGGCGCCGACGTGCTGTGGGAGCGGGAGTACTGATGGCGCGCGCCCTGGTGATCACCAACCCGGCCGCCGCGCGCACCGAGCCCCTGGCGCTGGAGGCCGTGCGACAGGTGCTGGAGGGCGCAGGGTGGCAGGCCGAGCTCCTCGCCACCGGCGGGCCCGGCGATGCGCGGCGGCTGGCCGAGTACGCGGTGCGCGAGAACATGGACGTGTGCGCGGTGTTTGGCGGCGACGGGACCACGATGCAGGCCGCCGCCGCCCTGGTGGGCACGGGGGTGACCCTGGGCCTCATTCCCGGGGGCACCGGCAACCTCCTGGCCGGCAACCTGCGCATCCCGGCCAACCCGCAGCGGGCGGCGCGCGCGCTGGTCACCGGCAAGCCGCGGCGCCTCGACCTGGGCCTGCTGGAGCGCGCTGCCGGCACCGACTACTTCGCCGTGGCCTGCGGCGCGGGCTACGATGCGCTGGTCATGACCGGGACGCAGACGGCACACAAGCAGAAGTGGGGCATGCTGGCGTACGTGGCCACGACCCTCAAGCTCATCGGGGACGTCCGCAGCCTGGCCCACGTCATCACGGTGGATGGCAGGGAGTTCGAGGCGCAGGCGGCGATGGTGATGGTGGCCAACTGCGGCGAGATCATCCCGCCGCTCGTGAAGCTCCGCACCGGGATCGCACCGGACGACGGGCTGCTGGACGTGGTGGTCCTGCGAGCCAACAGCTTCGGTGAGAGCGTGCGCGCCATCTGGGACCTCCTGCGGGAGGGCCATGGCGGCGATGCCTTCGTGGGGTACGCACGGGGGCGGCAGGTCCGGGTGGAGACCCACCCGGTGCAACCGGTGCAGCTCGACGGCGACGACGGCGGCTTCACCCCGTTCACGGCAACATGTGTCCCCGGCGCCATCTCGGTGATGGCGCCGGTGGGCTGACCCTTCACACACTCTCCTGGAGCGGCAGGTATGGCTGACGCGGTGCTCCTCATCGACGACGACGTCGAGCTGTTGCGCGCGGCGGGTGCGCACCTCGAGCGCGCGGGGTTCGACGTGACGCGCGAGCTGAGCGGCGAGGCGGGCCTGGCCACGTTCGACCGGATCCGGCCGGATGTGGTCCTCCTCGACCTCGACCTCCCCGGCATGCAGGGCTCCGAAGTGCTGGCTCACCTGAAGGAGCGCGGCGCCGCCGTGGTGGTGGTCGCCCCCGCGGGGCAGCCCGGTGCGGTGGCCCGGGCGCTCCAGGGCGGCGCGTCGGGCTGGGTGGCCAAGCCGCTCGAGCCCGCGCTGCTCGAGGCCGCGGTCCGCCACCTGGCCGACGAGGTGCGGCGCCAGCGGGTGAACGAGGCGCTCCTGGCCCCGGAGGCGGGGCAGACGCTGGAGAGCCTCGGCGCCTCGGCCGCGATGCTCGACATCGCGCAGCAGGTTCGCCTGCTGGCGGGCAGCGAGCGGACCACCGTGCTCGTCGAGGGCGAGACCGGCACGGGCAAGCGCTGGGTCTCGCGGCTCATCCACGCGTTGAGCCCGCGCGCCCGGTACCCCTTCCTGGCCCTCAACTGTGCCGGCACCACCGCCCAGCAGCTCGAGGTCGAGTTGTTCGGCCAGGAGAAGGGCGGGGACGCGAAGGAGCGCCGGCAGGGGCTCTTCGAGATCGCCGACCGGGGAACGCTCTACCTGGGGGCGATGGCCGACCTCCCGCCCGAGTTGCAGCCCAAGCTGCTCAAGGTGCTGGAGACGCGCACCTTCCGCCGCGCCGGCGGCACGCGCGAGATTGCGGTGGATGTGCGGCTCATCGCGGCCACCAGCCGGCCACTGGCGGCCGAGGTGGAGTCGGGCCAGTTCCGGGAGGACCTCTACTACCGGCTCAGTGTGATGCCGTTGCGCCTGCCGCCGGTGCGGGATCGCTCGCGGGAAGACCGAACGGCGCTCGTCCACCGGATCATGGCCGACCTGCGACGGGAGCTGCCCGACGGGCCGTCGGGGCTCCCGGCCGACGTCGTCGAGCGGTTCGTGACGTACCCCTGGCCGGGGAACGTGCGCGAGATCCGGAACGTCCTGGAGCGCGCGCTGATCCTGGGCAAGGGCCTGCCGCAGGTCGCGGTGGAACACCTGCCGGGCGAGTTCCGCAACCGCCCGGGCGTGGGGGACCGGCGGCACGCGCCAATGACCCTGGACGAGCTGGAACGCGGGCACATCGAGCGGACGCTCCGGCACCACAACGGCAACCGGACGCGGACGGCACACGAGCTGGGGATCTCGCGTGCGACCCTCATCAACAAGATCAAGCGGTACGCCATCAATGCCTGAGCACGATGCCATGACCTGCCGCGCCTGCGGCCGCGAGGAGCGCGCATCGGAGGGGTACCCCTGCGCCACGTGCGGGACGTTCCTCTGCCTGATCTGCACCTTCCGCGGCGTCACGCAGTGCGCCAGGTGCGCTGGCACGCCGGTGCCTCCCGCGCCGCCGCCCGCTGCTTGACGCCCCGGCCGGGGCCCGCCACCTTGCGGCCCCATGTCAATGATCTGCCGTGCGCCGGTGGCGCCCGTGCTGGCGGACGCCTCGCTGCGCACCGAGCAGGTGACCCAGCTGGTGCTGGGCGAGACGGCCAGCGTCAGCGAACGGCGGGGGGAGTGGCTGCGCATCCGGCACGACGCCGACGGCTACGAGGGATGGGTCCACCAGGGGTACGTCATCGAGGTGGATCGCCCGCGTGCCGCGAACTGGCGTGCCGCGGCCAGCGCCTGGAGTGACGGTGCCCTCGCCGAGACGGCAACGGGTCCGGTGCAACTGCCGCTGCGGGCGCGGCTCATGCCGACGGGGTCCGGCGTGCGGTTCCCGGACGGCAGCGAGGGAACGGTCGTGTCTGGCGGCGTGCGACCCATGAGCGACGTCGTGGCGGCCGCGCGACGCGTCACCGCGGACGCGTGGGCCTGGGACGCATACCGGGGCGCGCCCTACCTCTGGGGTGGCGTCACGCCGGCCGGGGTGGACTGCTCGGGACTGGTGCAGACCACCTTTGCCGCCCGGGGCGTCGCCCTCCCGCGGGATGCCTGGCAGCAGGCGGCGGTGGGCAGTCCCGTGGAGCCCGCTGACCTGCGGCCGGGCGACCTCTGCTACTTCCGCGGCGAGACCTCGGAACGCATCACGCACGTGGCCATCTTCGCCGGGGATGACTCCATCGTGCATGCCACGGTCCGGCGGGGGGCCCTGGTGCGGGAGCGCTGGACCGACGGGACCACCGGGGACCTCCGCGAGCGCCTCGTGCTTGCCCGCAGGATCCCCACATGACCCGGCGCAAGCTCGTCCTCTTCGATATCGATGGCACGCTGCTGCTCACTGCGGGCGCCGGGCGCCGGGCCATCACCGCGGCCCTGCTGGAGCACCTGGGTGGTCCCGCGGCGCCGGACGCGGCGCCAGGCGTCGCGCACCGCCTCTCCAGTGTCCGCTTCGACGGCAAGACCGATCCGCAGATCGTGGTGGAGCTGCTCGTGGCGGCTGGCGATCC
Organism: uncultured Gemmatimonadaceae bacterium; assembly: GCA_964638035.1. Lineage (GTDB taxonomy): Bacteria > Gemmatimonadota > Gemmatimonadetes > Gemmatimonadales > GWC2-71-9 > JAGGAG01. The sequence goes on from CAZWXD010000040.1 coordinate 9,276, forward strand.
CGAGCCGGACGATCCCGCGCGCGTGGCCGCTGTTTGCCAGCGCTATACCGAGCTCCTGGCCGTCGAACTCGCGCGTGCACCCGGTACGGTGACGGTGATGCCCGGTGTTGCAGCGCTGCTCGATGCCCTCGAGCGGCAGCAGGCCCACTTGCTCGGGCTCGTCACCGGAAACCTCGCCCTCGGCGCCACCCTCAAGCTCGCGGCGGCCGGCCTTGACCCTGCCCGGTTCGTCGTGGGCGCCTACGGCTCCGACAGCGCCCACCGCCCCGACCTCCCGCCCATTGCCGCCCGCCGCGCCGGGCCGGTGCTCGGGCGCGTGCCCGCGGGCGCCGATGTCGTGATCATCGGGGACACGCCGGCCGATGTCGCGTGCGGTGCCAGCATCGGGGCCCGCGCCGTGGCCGTCGCCACCGGCGCGTACACCACGGGAGAGCTGGCCGCCTGCGCACCGCACGCCGTTTTCGACGACCTCTCCAATACCGACGCGGTCCTGGCCGCGATCCTCGACTGACCATGCCGTCCGGTTGCGCTCGCAGGCGGGTGGGGGAGGCCCGGTGACCGGGACGGCCAGGCTGCCTGAACTCGGCCCGTGGCTGGGCCGGCTCTGTGCGGCCCCGCACGCGATGGCCGGGCGGCGCGTCCCGCTCGACGACGTGCGCATTTCGCTCGCGACCGCGACACTCGACCTGGCTGGTGCCGCGCGTGACTTCGCCGACGGTGATCGCGCCGCCGCCGTCAGCGCCCTTCGCGCGCGCGACTGGCGGGCCGCATGGAACACCGCCGTCGCCACGGCAGCTGAGCGCACGCGGGCCGTGCTCGCCGCCGCCTTCGCCGCCGCCGCGGCGGAATCCCGGCTCCCCGCCCGCAAGCTCCGCCGCCTGCAGGTCACGTCGGCCGAGCTTGGCGCCATTACGGCCCGCCTCGCTGCGAGCGGCGCCGCGTTCGAGGCCCGGTTGGCTCGACTGGATGAACTCGGCGGACCGGCGGCCGCCGCCGGCACTGCAGGGGAGGAGGGGTTCGCTGCCTGGTGGGTGGCGGTGACGGACGCGGCCCGCGCGCTCGACAACGCCTGGCACGGCGTGGAGGAGGCAGCCGAGGCGGAGGTGGCTCGCTGGGGCGGGGAAATCAGCCGCGTGAGTGCATGGCGCCGCCCGGCCTGGGTGCCCTGGCTGGTCAGCGCCGTGGTGCTTGGGCTGCTCGCCTGGCTCGGACTCACGCTCGGCGGCTACCTCCTGGTGCCGGCGTGGCTCAAGCCGTTCGCTGACTGGTGGTGGGCAGTGGTCACGATCGCATGAGCATCGTGGGGATCGGCATAGACCTGGTGGACACGGCGCGGGTGGAGGCCCTCTTCACCCGTCACGGCGACCGGGCTGTGCGGCGGTTGCTCACGCCGGCCGAGGCCGCCTACGTATGGGGCATGGCCGATCCGTATCGCCATGCCGCCGCCCGCGTGGCCGCCAAGGAGGCGGTGTACAAGGCACTGCAGCCGCTCGCTGGTGCCCGCGCCATCGGATGGACCGACATCGAGGTGGTGCGCGGGGCCACGGGGCGGCCCGAGGTCCGGTTGCACGGCCGTGCGGTGTCGGTGGTGGAGTTGATGCCGGGGCTCAGGCTGCACCTGTCGCTCACCCACGCGGACAGCACGGCGGCAGCGGTTGCCGTGGCAGAACTCCCCGGAGCATAGGCAGCACCCTTCCAATCCCGAGTCGCGCGCCCTACTTTCCTGCGCCACTCTCTCAAACCAGTTGATAATGATTCTCATAAGCGCACTTTCGTTTTCTGCCCTGCTCCTGATACAGGCCCCCGACCCGGCGCCCGCGGTTCGGCGGCTGGCGGCAACCGCCACGCTCGCGGCGCAGGAGTACGCGCTTGGAGTCAGCGACGGCCGGGTCATCCTCGCCGCGGAAGTCGAGGAAGCGCGGCTCTTCCTCATCGAGGCGCGCCGTAGCGCCGAGCAGCTCCCGCCGGAGTGGGCCGGGGCCACGACCAGGGAACTCGACTCGCTGGTGGCGCTGGTGGACCGTGTGGCCCCGCCCGATGAGGTTGCCGGCCGGGTGCGACGGCTCACGAGCACGCTGGCCGCCGGTCTGGGGGTGGCGCTGGATGAGATCCCGGCTCGCGCGCCGGTGCTGGCACGCGGCGAGGAGGTGTACCGAGCCACCTGTGCTTCGTGCCACGGGGTGGGCGGCAAGGCCGATGGCCCTGCAGCGGCCGGACTCAACCCGCCACCGGCGAACCTGGCTGACCTGGCGGCGCTGAAGGAGCAGTCACCGCTCGACTTCTACCGCCGGATCACGATCGGCGTCGTGGGCACGGCGATGCCGGCGTATGAGACGGCGCTCTCGACCGAGGATCGCTGGGCGGTCGCCGTCTACGCGTCCACCCTGCGCCTGCCGCGTTCGATCGGTGAGGTTCCGGCGGGCATGGCCTCATTCCCCTCCACGGCCCAGCTCTCGGATGTGGCGGTCGCCTCGTCGCTCGGGCTGGACTTCAGCGACAGCTCGGCGCCCGCCAGGGTCGCGGCGGTGAGGCGCGCCGCGCCGGAGGACCTTCAGGCTGCGGCACTCGCGACGCTTGTCGAGGTGCGGAAGCAGGTGGACGAGGCGCTCCGGCTGGCGGGCACTGGCCAGCACGAGGCGGCGAGCGCCAGGGCCTTTGACGCCTACATGACCTTCGAGGGTGCCGAGCGTGAAGTGCGCGCCAAGAACCCGGCGCTGGCGAACGAGCTTGAAGCTGCCTTCGCCTCGCTGCGCACCCGCTCGGCGGGCGGGGCGACGGCGGCAGAGCTGGCCGGCATCCGGGCCACCCTGCTTGCCGGCCTGGAGAAGGCGGAGCGCACGCTGGGGGACACGCTGTCGCCCCGCTCCCTCTTCGTGCAGTCGTTCATGCTGCTGCTGCGGGAGGGACTCGAGGCCATCCTGATCGTCGGGGCGCTGCTCACGTTCCTGGCCCGCACGGGCGCGGCCCACCGGAAGCGGGACATCCACGTCGGCGTCGCGATGGCGGTGGCGGCGAGCCTCCTCACGGCGGTGGTGATCGAGACCGTGTTCCAGGTCTCGCGGGCGCGGCAGGAGGTGCTGGAGGGCATCACCATGCTGACGGCGTCGGTGGTGCTGTTCTACGTGAGCTACTGGCTGCTGTCGAAGATCGAGGTGGCCAAGTGGACGAGCTTCGTCCGGAGCCGGGTGCATGACGCGGTCACCAGCGGTTCGTCCCTGGCGCTGGCGACCGCCGCCTTCCTGGCGGTGTACCGTGAGGGGTTCGAGACCGTGCTGTTCTACAAGGCGCTGGTGCTGGCCGGCCCGCCCGGCCAGACGCTGGTGCCGGTGGCTGGCGGGATGGCGCTCGGGTCGGTGGCGCTCGCGGGGGCGTACATCGGCATCAACCGGTTCGGCGTCCGCCTTCCGCTGAAGCCGTTCTTCGCGGTGACGGGCGGGTTCCTGTACTACATGGCGTTCGTGTTCGCGGGACGCGGCGTGGCGGAGCTGCAGGAGGGCGGGATCATCTCCACGACGGTGCTGCCATGGGCGCCGCGGATCCCCGCACTCGGGATCTACCCCACGCTGGAGTCACTGGCCGCACAGCTGGTGCTCGCAGTGCTCCTGGTGTTCGCCCTGGCCTGGACGTTCATCATCGCGCCCACCCGCGTGGCGCGCCGCCAGCACGCGCCGGCCGGCGCAGCCGAACCGCAGGCACCCGCGCCCGCCAGGGCGCCGCCGCATGAACTCGTGCACCACGTGGACGCCGAGTAGCGACACATGAGCCGCGCCTTCGTGAAGGAGGACGGTCCTGACGGGCCGGCGCCGGTGTACACCCTTCCTGCGCGCACGGATCCCGGCTTTGCTGTGGCGGCTGCGCGAGCACTCCTCCTGGGCGCGGACCGGGGCGACACCGCAGGCGCTGAGGCGGCGACGGGGTTTTTCTGGGGCGATCCTGCCCTGGCTGGGGCCATGCGGCAGTTGCTGCTCGAGGCGC
>CAZWXD010000041.1:0-12375 GCA_964638035.1 uncultured Gemmatimonadaceae bacterium
GGCCCGTTGCCCTCCACCGGCACGATCGCCCCGGCAAAGGGTGCGGTGAGGCTCGCACGGAAGGCCTGGCGCGCCGAGGCGCCCGCGAAGTACGGCTCGGCAGCACCGGCCGGGCACCCACCCACGAGCAGGCCGTGGTCCAGCCAGGTGGCGCCGATCCCGATCACGTGGGCCATCTCGTGCAGGACGAGGTCGCCAAGGCGTCCCAGCGATTCCAGCTGGGCCAGGTTCTCCTCGTCGAACACCATGCACCCCGCAATGGTCGTGAAGTCGCTCCGCGCCACGGCCGGAATGGCGAAGCCCAGGATGTTGGCCCCCGTCGCGCCGTCAATGGGCCGGATGTCCGCATAGATGACCATGTCGTCAATGACCTGGTCCGCGAGCCGGGGTACGCAGGTGACGGTGCCGATGCCAGGGACATCGGTCTCAACCTCGATGGGGCCGATGTAGTCGTCGCCCGAGAGGACGATGTCGGCAAGGTCGCCCACGACGATCTCGCGCCAGCGCGCAGCGCCCGCCGCGAGTGCTGCCTGCACCGCCGGGGACGGTGGTGGGCCCGCATAGCGGATGTCGATGGTGACCCCGGACGCGGGAGGCGGGGTGGTGCTGGCGCTGAAGGTGGCGCTGGCCCCGAGCGATGAGGCGACCACCTGCTGCAGCGGGCCGGTGCCGAAGCGCCAGGCCGCCGTCGCCTCGCCCTGGTCACTGGCAGCGACATCTGCGTGTGCCAGCGTGCCGCCACCCTGGGTGACGGCGAAGGTGACGGTGGCGCCAACAGCCGGGTCGCCGCGCGCGTCCACGACGCGCACCGTGGGCGCCACGGCGGCGAAGTTCCCCTCGAACCCCTGCTGGTCCTGCCCGGCGAGGACCTCGACCCGGGGCTCGCCGGTCGCGCTACCGCCGCATGCGACGAGCGCGCCGGCCAGCGCCACGCTGCACCGGCGCGTCCCGCCCCTCACCAGGTGCTGACGACGTTGCCTGCCGCATCCACCGTGTGGCGGCGGCCGGTGAGGTTGACCTCGTTGAGCCTGGTGCCGCGCGCGGCACCCTGGCGGGCGGCCGGCATGCGGAGCAGGCTGTAGGCATCACTCGCGGCGTCGTTCACTACGTAGCCCAGGTCTCGCACCGACGCCGCGGTGATGGCACTCAGCGGGTTGGGCGGCGTGCCCACATAGCCCGTCATCAGCTCGCCGTCCATCACCCATTCCGCCCAGTGCGCGTCACGCGTGCCGTCGGCGGGGCAGGGGCTCGGTGTGATGCCCTGGCCATTGACGCTGCCCTCGACCGGAACAATGGAGTCGGTGAACACCGACACGAGGCTTCCGCGGAAGCCCTGCCGCGCCGACGCACCCAGGAAGTACGGCTTGAGGCTCCCGGTGGGACAGTTGCCCACGACGAGGTTCTGTGCGGGCCAGTTGGACCCGATGCCGATGACGTGCCCCATCTCATGCAGGATCACGTCGCCCAGGATACCCTGCGTTTGCATCGTGCCGAGGTCGTCCAGGTCGAAGATCATGCACCCGGTGATGGTGGTGTTGTCTGCGGTGCGCGAAATGGCGGGCGTGGCGCCGCCCAGGATGCCGCCCGCGCCATCGATCGCGCGGATGTCGGCGAAGATCACCATGTCGTCGATTTGTGCGGGAGCGCCTGACAGGGCCGGCGAGCAGGTCAGGATGCCCACGCTGCCGCCAAAGTTCACCGTCACCTGGGGGAGGTTGCTGGTGTTATCCGGCAGGTCGCCCACGATCACCTGGGCCCAGCGGGTCGCCGCGGCCGAGAACGCGGCCTGGATGCCGGCATTGGGCGGGGTGCCGAGGTAGCGGATCTCGATGCCAAACTGGCTGGCTGGTGCGGCACTCGCCGTGGCACTGAACATCGTTGAAAGGGACGCCGCCGTGGCGGTCAGGGCCTGGGCGCCTGCGGCGCCGAACCGCCAGCCGCCCGGGCTCGCACGCCCATTGAGCCCGGTGGTGTCCACGAGGCCGTAACCAGTCCCGCCGCCGCCGGTGACGGCGAAGGTCACGGGCACCCCCTCGGCGGGCTGGTTGAACTGGTTCAGCACCTCCACCACGGGGAAGGCGCCGGCATAGTTGCCGGCGTACCCGACCTGCGCATCACCGGAGACGCGGGTCATGGCCGAGACCACCAGGGCAGCGGCGCTGGCAGTGAAGGTGACCGGGCTGCCCACGCCGGCGACGGTGGCGGTGACCGTGTTGGTGCCCACGTCACCCAGGCGCCAGCTTCCGACGCTCGCAATCCCCTGCGCGTTCGTGGTCACCTGCGGGATGGACACCGTGCCGTTTCCGCTCGCCACGGCGAAGGTCACCTGCACACCGATCACGCCGAAGGTGCCATCGGTGACCTTCACCGAGGGTGCCACGGGCACGGTGGCGTGCTCCACCCAGGACTGGTTGTTGCCGGCCTCGATCGTGACGGTCGTGGGTGGGCCTGCCACGGCGATGGCAGTGATGTCCCGGGAGAGCGACCCCACCGACGCACGCACGATGTTGGTGCCGGGGGCGGGACCCAAGGTCCACGCGGGGAGTGTCGCAAGGCCGGAGGCATTGGTGACGGCGGTGGCCTGGGCCAGGGTGCCATCACCCTCACGCACGGTGAAGTTGACTGTCACCGAGCCCAGCGGGCCGGACGCCCCGGCCACCAGTACGGTAGGGGCCGGCGCCAGCACGGTGCCGTAGCGGGCGGACCCGAAGTTCCCCGAGGCGACCGTGATGCTGGTCGGCTGGGGCCCCTGGTTGTTGTCATTCCCGCCGCTGCCGCAGGCGGCCGCCAGGGCGAGCAGGGTGCAGGCTGTGGCAGCCCGTCCAGGCGTGCGGACGAAGGGAGGCATGCGGCGTGGTCTCCAGGATGGGGTGGGGGGAACACCTGAAGGGTCATCAGGACGGGCCCCTGTGGCAATGCTCAGGGACGAGCGGCAGGGCCGGAGGGTGCACCCCGGGCGAGGGTAGGGTCAAGGCTGCCGCGGCGGCCGCCCCCTAAGGGCCTGGCCGGGGGCTGCGGCTTGACCTGCGACTGTTCGCCCCCTAAATTGGCAAGTCTATGCCCGGATTGGCGTTTTCCGGGTCCAAGCAGCCAGGAAGCGACGAACGACACAGGGATATGCCGACCATCAATCAACTCGTCCGGCACGGCCGGAAAGACGTGGCACGGAAGGACAAGGCGCCGGCGCTCGCCCGGAACCCGTTTCGGCGGGGGGTGTGCACCCGCGTCTATACCACCACGCCCAAGAAGCCCAACTCGGCCCTCCGGAAGGTGGCCAAGGTCCGGCTGACGAACGGGTTCGAGGTGATCGCCTACATCCCGGGCGAGGGGCACAACCTGCAGGAGCACTCGATCGTCCTGATCCGGGGCGGCCGCGTGAAGGACCTCCCGGGGGTGCGCTACCACATCGTGCGGGGCTCGCTTGACTCGGCGGGCGTGAACGACCGTCGGCGCAGCCGGTCCAAGTATGGCGCCAAGCGGCCGAAGGCGGGCGCGGCGGGGGCCAAGAAGTGAGCCGGCGCACGCGTGCCGTGAAGCGGCCGGTGCCGCCCGATCCGCGCTACGACAGCCAGACGGTGTCGAAGTTCGTGAACGCGCTCATGTACGACGGCAAGAAGAGCCTGGCCGAGGGCGTGTTCTACAAGGCGATGGACCTGATCGAGGAGCGCACCGGCCAGCCTGGCGTGGCGGTGTTCAAGCAGGCGGTGAACAACGCGAAGCCGATGGTCGAGGTCAAGAGCCGCCGGGTGGGCGGGGCCTCGCTGCAGGTGCCGGTGGAAGTGCGGCCGGAGCGCCGGACGGCGCTGGCGATGCGCTGGATCATCCAGTACACGCGCACGCGCTCGGAGAAGACGATGCCCGAGCGCCTGGCGGCGGAGCTGGTGCTGGCGTCGAAGGGCGAGGGCAGCACCATCAAGAAGAAGGAAGACACGCACCGGATGGCCGAGGCCAACCGCGCGTTTGCACACTATCGCTGGTAGTCGCCTGTCGCTGGACCTTCGAGCGACCAGCAACCAGTAACCAGTTGCCGTAGTCAGAGCGGAGCGAAACCACCGGGGGAGCCCGGAGCGGTCGCTCCGCTTGTTTTTTGCGGCTGCTCCCCGTCGCCCCCGGTTCAGGTTCGGGGGAATTGCCCCTTTCCCTTCCGGTTTGCGCAGGAATGAGAGGTCAGTGCGCCCATCATTCCAACGGGAGGAAACCATGAAGCGCCTTGCGCTGCTCTCATTCGCGCTCGCCGGAGGCCTGGTCATTGGCTGTGGGGGCGACGATCCCCAGGATCCTACGCCTCCACCTACTCCCCCGCCTGCCCCGGCCACCGCCACCATTACGACGCCGCTGGTTCCGCCGCCCGTCTTCATCCCGTCCACGGTCACGATTCGGGCGGGGGGCACGGTGACATTCACGAACCGTGCCGATTCGCCGGCGGTTCACGATGTTCGCTCCCTCACTGACGCGTGGACGTTGACCACCCTTCAGCCGGGTCAGAGCTTCAGCGTGACCCTGCCGACGGCTGGGGTGTATCAGTTCGAATGCACGCTCCACCCGGGCATGGCCGGCACCATCACGGTGCAGTGACGTGGGGCGCCGCCGCTCGCTCGTCCTCCTTGCCGTCGTAGTGGGTTCCCTGGCGGGCTGTGGCGAAGGCGCCGGTTCGGACGCATTCAACGACGACGAGTTGCGCCAGCAGTTCTCGCTGGCGCCGCTCGGCCCGGCGCCCCAGCCCCCGGAGGGCAGGGCGCCGGCCGAGCGAGTCGAACTCGGCAGGCTGCTGTTCTTCGACCCCATCCTGGGTGGCGAGAAGGACGTCTCCTGCGCCACCTGTCATCATCCTGCGTTTGCCTTCGCCGATGGCAGGCAGTTCAGCGCTGGGGTTTCCGGTCGGGGCCTTGGACCCGCGCGCGTGTTGTCCGTCTCCGCCATCAGCGGGCAGCCCATCGGCCTGACGCCCCGCAATGCCCCCACTGTGCTCAACGCCGCGTACAACGCCGACTCCCTGGGCCACCCCAGTCACCTCGGGCACCAGTTCTGGGACGGCCGGGCCGCCGGGCTGGCGGAACAGGCACGGGGCCCCATCACCTCGCGCATCGAGATGGCCGGAGATGCCTACGCCCCGGAGGTGGCACACGACAGCGTCGTGGCGCGCCTCCGCGCCGTCGACGAGTATGTCGAGCGCTTCCGCGCCGCCTTCCCCCTGGAGGCGGCGGTCGCGCCTGGGGCCGGCGTCATCACCATGGATACGTATGGTCGCGCGCTGGCCGCCTATCAGCGCGAGCTCGCCACCCGGCACACGCCGTTCGACCGCTATGCCTCGGGCGACGATGCCGCGCTCACCGCGCAGCAGAAGCGTGGGCTCACGCTGTTCTTCACCACGGCACGGTGCGCCCTGTGCCACGGCGGCCCGATGTTCAGCGACTACCGCTTTCACGTACTTGGCGTGCCACAGGTGGGACCAGGCGGGACGGTACTGGCGGGCGATGACCTCGGGCGCGAGGAACACACCGGGCTCATGGCAGATCGCCACGCCTTCCGCACGCCAACCCTGCGGAATGTCGAGCTGACCGCGCCGTACATGCACGATGGTGCCTTCGCGACCCTCGACGACGTCGTCCGATTCTACGACGACGGCGCCATCCCGCGGCATCCTGGCGTGAACGCGGGTGAAGTGGATCCGCAGGTGATTGACCCGATCGGGCTGACAGGGGAGGAGCGGGCCGCGCTGGTGGCATTCCTCCTGGCGCTCACCGATCCCGGCATGCACCTCGACCCCTCACTCCACGCCGTGCCAGCGTCCGTGCCGAGCGGCCTGACGCCGGTGCTGGGAGGTCAGTCGCCCTGAGGTCCGGAGGCCAGGCGCCGCGCCGCGTCCCGGGCGGCGGCCGCCCGCTGTTGCATCACCGGGTTGCCGTCGCGCCATGCCTCGGCGACAAACAGGTACGATTCTCGGGCCCTGTCCAGCTGTCCAAGCTGCTCGTAGATCGGCGCCACCCGCTCGGCTGCGAACGGGTCGCGCCGGATGGAGCTGAAGTAGCGCGCGGCGTCATCGAGCCGGCCTTCCTGCTCCATGAAGTCACCTATCCACCACCGCAGGATCGCATTCCAGGCGTCGGCCGTGGGTGACTCGCCTCCGGTGGCGTCCTCCTGGCCCGTCATGAGCGAATCCAGGGCGCGCGACCGGTCCCCACGATGGCCCAAGCGGTAACCTCGCAGCGCCGTGCGCGTGCCCCCGACAAAGCGCACGACTCCCGTATCGGCCCGCTCGCGGTACCGCTGCTGGATCGCCTCGAGGCGCCCCAGCGCGGACTCAAACTCATTCTCGCGGCCGTCCTCGGCGGCAACCGCGCCGGCGACGGCCATGCTGAAGCCGGCCGTGGAGTCTGCCGGCATCGCCAGGGTGGCCCGGTACACCGAGTCCGGGAGCGGAAGCCGACCGAGCCTTGCGCGGTAGGCGTGCAACGCCCCGAGCACCGGAGGCAGGCGCGGTGCGGCCAGGTGCCGCAGTGCCTGCTCCGTGTCGCCGCGGTCGATGGCCAGCTGGAGCAGCCGCTCCGCCGCGAGAGCGGCAGAGATTGATTGCCAGCGGCCGTAATCCCCGAGGGCGCGCGCCTGGACATCGGCATAGCGAACGTCGCGCAACCCCAAGGTGATGCGCACACGCTCCATCTCCGGCAGGGTGGCGTGCAGGTCGAGCGCCTGTTGCTGGGCGGCAGAATCCCCGAACGCGAAGGCGAACGCCAGCTCGAACTGCCGGACACGGTCAGGTGCCGCCGACTTCGAGTACACGTCCAACAGGTTGCGTGCCCGGGCGCTGTCGAAGGACGCGTTGATCGCGTTCTCGATCATGTGCTCGTAGAGCATGACCCTCGCCGGATCCAGCGCCAGCGCCCGTTGGAACGCGGAGTCGGCCGCTTCGGGCGAGGTCAGCAGCTGGTCACCATGGTGGAAGTATGTGTCGCCCAGGAAGTACCACGCGTCCGCCTCGTCGGGATAGCGTGAGACCGCGAGCCTGGCCAGCTCGAGCGTGGCACGGGAGTTCCGGGCAGGGGTGCGTGCATTGACCGCGAGCGCAAGCTGCACCAGGAGCCGCTCGCGCTCTGGGAGCCGAACCGACAGCCGTGCGGCTTCCCGCAGCGCCTCCTGCCAGGAGGGCGCGGGATCGAAGGCTTCGTCGACCCATACTTGCGCCATGCCAAAGCGGTAATGCGCGAACGCGAAGCCCGAATCCGCGACGATGGCGTCCCGATAGTGCGCCGCCGCCCCGGCATAGTCCGCCTTCCGAAGCAGCCGTTCGCCATTGAGGAAGCTCTTCAGGGCCGGGACGGACCGCGTGGTGATCCGGCCGAGGTTCACCTCGGCCGTGGGCTGTCGCCCCTGCCAGGCCGCCGCCAGCACCTTGATCGTGACCTGGTCCACCAGCGAGAGGAGGCTGTCGGCGGGACCATCCACGCCAAAGCTGGCGAGCGCATTTGTCCCTGACACCGAATACACCCTGACGGCAATCCGGAGGTCGCGCCCGAAGGGCACAATCGATCCAAGTACCGCGTACTGCGCACCGGCATCGCGCGCGACGGCAAGCGCTGACGCCAGGCTCGACCCCGGGGCGCCTGGGTGTGCGGCCCAGAGCGCCAGCACCGTCCTGCTGTCGATGCCCCGGAGGCCCTCGACGCCATCGAGGTTGACCGAGAGCACATCAACCATTCCCTCACGCCAGATCTGGTGCTCGTCCCCGCGCACCTCGAATGGGAGCACGGCGATACCAGGCGCGGGGGCGGACGACATGCCGAGGCCAACTGCCTGCGGGGGTGGCCGCGTGTGGCGCAGGTAGAGCGCCGTCGCTGCCAGCACCGTGAGTGCCACCGCGGCCACCGCGGCGATGCGGCGCCGCCTGGACCTGGCAGGCGGGCGGCCGTCCCTGACGGCCCTGAGGGCCGCGGCGAGCTCACCTCCCGAGCGTAAGCGTGAAGCCGGTGCTTTCGACAGGCAGGACTCGATCACGTGGGTCAGGGCAGGAGGAACCCCGCGGCCCGGGGTAAGCAGGACAGGCGGCTCTTCCCGGATCGCATGCACCAGGGCGCGATCATCGCCCGGGAAGGGGCGCGAGCCTGTCAACAGCTCATGCAGCACCACGCCGGTGGACCAGACATCGGTCCGCGGATCGGTATCCTCCCCTCGCGACTGCTCCGGGCTCATGTACGCCACCGTGCCGCGCATCTGGCCACCGGTGAGCAGGTCGGTGGCACCCTTGGCGATCCCGAAGTCCAGGATCACGGCTCGCCCCTCGGTCGTCAGTACCACGTTTTCCGGCTTGATGTCGCGATGGGTGATCCCTGCCCGGTGTGCCGCCCCCAGGCCTTCGGCCAGCTGGATGCCGATGTCCAGCACCTCATTCACCGCGAGCGGCCCGTGGTCCAGCCGCTCCCGCAGGGTCTCACCCTCGTAGTACCCCATCACGATGAAGCTTTGTCCGTCTTCGGTCTCACCGATCTCGTGGACCGCGGCAATGTTGGGATGATCCAGCGCCGAGATGAGGCGCGCCTCCGTGGTGAGGCGGCGGACTGCGGCAGGGCTTCCGCCGAGATGGGGGGAGAGGAGCTTGATCGCGACCGGCCGGTCAAGCAGGGTGTCATGCGCGAGGCAGACGACCCCCATCCCGCCCTGGCCCAGGCGGCGCACCACCGGATAGCGCCCGATCTGCTTCCGCCCCGCCGCGGCCTCCGCATCGATCAAGGCCTTGACCGGCCTGGAATGGAGGCCGCCTGCGAAGCCGTCGCCGGACGCCGAGACTTCGTCATGGGCGGCCAGCAGGCGGGCGACCTCGGCAACGACTGCGGGGTCGCCAACTTCCGTGAGGGCGGCACTGCGCTCCTCGGGCGATGCCCCGGACAGTTGGCCGAAGAGCGCCTCGACGTGCGCCGCCCGTTCCGTGTCAGTCACGGGGCGACTTCCGCAGGGCATCGAAGAGCCATGCCCGGGCAAAGGCCCAGTCCCCCTTGACCGTGCGCTCGGAGACGTCCAGTGCGGCCGCGATCTGGCTGACGCTCATGTCGCCGAAGTAGCGGCATACCACCACGCGCATCTGCCGGGGATTTCGCCGCCCCAGTTCCTCGAGTGCGTGGTCCAGGTCGAGGAGCTCCTCGGCAAAGGCATCCACCGTCCCGCCTTCATCGCCTCCCAGCGTGATGACCGGGGCGCCCGCTCCGCGCTTGGCGGCCCGGCGGCGGCGTGCGGCGTCGAGCAGCACCTGCCGCATGGCCCGGGCGGCGGCGGCGAAGAAGTAGGCCCGGCCCCGGCTGGTGACCCTGGCGTCGTCCACCAGCCTGAGGTATGCCTCGTGGACCAGGGCGGTGGTCTGGAGGGTTGCGTTGTTGGGGTCGCGCAGCAGGTGGCGGTGGGCGAGCGCCTGGAGCTGGTCCAGGACCAGGGGCACCAGCTCGTCGAGGGGAGGGAGGGGCCCCTCCGCCGGGACCGCCAGGAGGGCCGTCGTCTGGTGGCGCCGGTCTGCGCTCTGGTCCAATGGTCCTCCGGGACGGGTGGCTACGGGCCCCTTCGCGAAGCTAGGCCCGGACTGGTGAGCCCGCAATGTGGAGTCCCCTTGACGTACCGCGTAACCCCGTTAATTTCCTCGGGCTTAGCTGCTTTTGGGCCCGGAAACACAGGGTTCACGTGGCATACATCGGGTGACGTGACGCGGCGGTTGCCGGGCCACCTCTCGCCTTCAGGATAACGCGGTCCCACCCCCTGGCCAGCCGGCTTCGGGGCGGGTGTTCCGGAAGGGTCCAGCCCTCCCGGATGCGTGCGGAGCGATACCACGGGCAGACGCCCGGCTCGGTCGCCCCGCTTTTTCGCTTCGGCTTGGCGCCATGCCGGCGCAGAGGACAAAGGTTGAGCACAGCAATGCCGCGAACCACGCCGCTCGAACAGTATCGCAACATCGGCATCATGGCGCACATCGATGCCGGGAAGACGACCACGACCGAGCGCATCCTCTACTACACCGGCAAGAACTACAAGATCGGTGAGGTGCACGAGGGTGCGGCGACGATGGACTGGATGGAGCAGGAGCAGGAGCGCGGCATCACCATCACGTCCGCGGCCACCACGTGCTTCTGGACCCGGAACGGCGTGCAGCACCGGATCAACATCATCGATACCCCGGGCCACGTGGACTTCACGGTCGAGGTGGAGCGGTCGCTGCGGGTACTGGACGGCGCGGTGACGCTGCTCGACTCGGTGGCCGGGGTGGAGCCGCAGACCGAGACGGTGTGGCGCCAGGCCGACCGGTACAACGTCCCGCGGATCATCTTCTCGAACAAGATGGACCGGGTCGGTGCCGACTTCGACCGCTGTCTCCGGATGATCCGCGACCGGCTGACCAAGGCGGCCTACCCGCTGCAGATCCCGGTGGGGTCGGGCGAGCTGTTCACGGGGCACATCGACGTGCTCCGGCGGGTGGAGATCGTGTTCGACGAGGCCACCCTCGGGAAGACCTTCACCGAGATGCCGGTGGCCGATGCCTACCGGGAGCGGGTGGAGCAGTACCGGCACGAGGTGATCGAGGCGTCGGTGGAGCACGATGACGAGCTGATGGCCAAGTACCTGAATGGCGAGGAGCTGTCGCTCGAGGAAGTCATGCGCGCCATCCGGAAGGCCACGGTCACGGGCAAGATCGTCCCGGTGCTGTGCGGCGCCTCGTTCAAGAACAAGGGCGTGCAGGCGCTGCTGGATGCCGTGATCGACTACCTGCCCAGCCCGGTGGACATCCCGGCGGTGCAGGGGCACCTGCCGCAGCACGACGAGACCTTCGAGGCCCGGCCGGCCGACGACGGCGCGCCGTTCGCGGCCCTGGCGTTCAAGGTGGCGACCGACCCGTACGTGGGGCGGCTCACCTACTTCCGGGTGTACTCGGGGTCGCTCAAGTCGGGCAGCTACGTGTACAACAGCACGAAGGACAAGAAGGAGCGGATCGGGCGGCTCCTGCAGATGCACGCGAACAAGCGGGACGAGATCGAGGAAGTGCTGGCGGGGGACATCGCCGCGGCGATCGGGCTCAAGGAGACGCGGACGGGGGACACCCTGGCCGACGAGGACAAGCCGGTCATCCTGGAGGCGATGAAGTTCCCCAACCCGGTGATCGACGTGGCGATCGAGCCGAAGTCGAAGGCCGACCAGGACAAGCTGGGCGTGGCGCTGCAGAAGCTGGCCGAGGAAGACCCCACCTTCCGGGTGCGGAGCGACGCCGAGACGGGGCAGACGATCATTGCCGGCATGGGCGAGCTGCACCTCGAGATCATCGTGGACCGCATGAAGCGGGAGTTCAAGGTCGAGGCGAACGTCGGCAAGCCGCAGGTGGCGTTCCGCGAGACGATCAAGAAGCGGGTCACCGACGTGGAGGGGAAGTTCATCCGCCAGTCGGGCGGCAAGGGCCAGTACGGCCACGTCGTCATCAACCTCGAGCCGGCCGAGGCGGGCCAGGGCTTCATCTTCGAGGACAAGATCGTGGGCGGCGTCATCCCCCGGGAGTTCATCAAGCCGGTGGAGGCGGGGATCCGCGAGGCGCTGGAGAACGGCATCATCGCGGGCTACCCGATGGTGGACGTGAAGGCGCAGCTGGTGTTCGGCTCGTACCACGACGTGGACTCGAGCGAGATGGCGTTCAAGATCGCGGGCTCGATGGCGGTGAAGGAGGCGGCGCGGGCGGCCACCCCCATCATCCTGGAGCCGGTGATGGACGTGGAAGTGGTGACGCCGGCCGACTTCCTGGGCGACGTGATGGGCGACCTGTCGGCCCGGCGGGGCAAGGTGGGTGGCATGACCCAGCGGGGCGATGCGCAGGTGGTGTCGGCGCACGTGCCGCTGGCCGAGATGTTCGGGTACTCGACCACGCTGCGCAGCATGACGCAGGGCCGGGCGGTGTACTCGATGGAGTTCGACCACTACGAGGAAGTGCCGAAGGCCGTCGCCGAGCAGATCATCAGCAAGGCAGCGGGCAAGTCCGACAGATAGTCACGCAGGCAACGCAGACAGGAACCGGAGCAGAGAGACCATGGCCAAGGCGAAATTCGAGCGGACCAAGCCACACGTGAACGTCGGGACGATCGGGCACGTGGACCACGGCAAGACCACCACCACGGCGGCGCTGACCAAGGTGTCAGCCGACCAGGGCTGGGGCACCAAGTACGTGCCGTACGACGAGGTCGCGAAGGCGTCGGCGTCGCAGGGCCGCCGCGACGCGACCAAGATCCTGACGATCGCGACGTCGCACGTGGAGTACGAGTCGAAGGTGCGGCACTATGCGCACGTCGACTGCCCGGGCCACGCCGACTACGTGAAGAACATGATCACGGGGGCGGCGCAGATGGACGGCGCGATCCTGGTGGT
>CAZWXD010000042.1:0-10760 GCA_964638035.1 uncultured Gemmatimonadaceae bacterium
GGATGTGGATCGACGAGTAGACGTCGTCCTTCACCAGGCGCTCCGAGAGCACGATCGCGTCCTCGAAGTTGTGCCCGTACCACGGCATGAAGGCCACCAGGACGTTGCTCCCCAGGGCCAGCTCGCCGTGCTCGGTGGCCGCGCCGTCGGCGATCACCTGCCCCGCCGCCACCTGGTCACCCACCTGCACCAGCGGCCGCTGGTTGATGGCCGTGTCCTGGTTGGTGCGCCAGAACTTCCGCACCCGGTAGCGGTCGTGCTGGTGCAGCCGCGCCAGCGGGGTGTCGCCCCGGCGCGCGGTGTCGAGCCCGGCGTCGATGATGATCTCGTCCGCCGTCACCCGCGTCACCGTGCCCGCCCGGCGGGCGATGATCACCGCCCCCGAGTCGCGCGCCACCTTGCCCTCGAGCCCCGTGCCCACCACCGGCGCCTGGGGGAAGAGGAGCGGCACCGCCTGCCGCTGCATGTTCGAGCCCATGAGGGCCCGGTTCGCGTCGTCGTGCTCCAGGAACGGGATGAGGGCCGCCGCGATGGACACCAGCTGCTCCGGCGCCACGTCCATGAAGTCGATGCGCTCCGGCGGCAGCAGGGGGTAGTCGTCCCGCTTCCGGCAGAGCACCAGCTGGTCGGTCAGCCTGCCCGACTCGTCCACCGCCGCGTTGGCCTGCGCCACGGCGAACTCCTCCTCCTCGCTCGCCGACAGCCAGCGGACCTCGTCGGTCACCTTGCCGCCCTTCACCACGCGGTACGGCGTCTCGATGAAGCCGAGGTCGTTGATCCGCGCGAAGGTCGAGAGGCTGGTGATGAGGCCGATGTTCGGGCCTTCCGGCGTCTCGATCGGGCACATGCGGCCGTACTGCGAGTAGTGCACGTCGCGCACCTCGAACCCGGCGCGCTCGCGCGTGAGGCCGCCCGGCCCCAGCGCCGACAAGCGGCGCTTGTTGGTCAGCTCCGCCAGCGGGTTGGTCTGGTCCATGAACTGCGACAGCTGCGACGAGCCGAAGAAGGCCTGGATGACCGCCGACACCGTCCGGGCGTTCACCAGGTCGTCCAGCGAGATCTTCTCCGGGTCGGAGTTGATGCTCATCCGCTCCTTGACCAGTCGCGCCATGCGAGAGAGGCCCACCGAGAACTGGTTGGCGATGAGCTCGCCCACCGACCGGATCCGCCGGTTGCCCAGGTGGTCGATGTCGTCGGTGTGCCCGCGGCCGTCCGCCAGGTCGATCAGGTAGCGGATGATCGCGATGAAGTCTTCCTCGGTCAGCACCGTGTGGTTCGGGTCGGTCCGGAGCCCGAGCCGCTGGTTGATCTTGTAGCGCCCCACCCGCCCCAGGTCGTAGCGCTTGGGGTTGAAGAAGAGCTTCTGGATCTGCTGCCGCGCCGTCTCCAGGTTCGGGGCGTCACCCGGCCGGAGCAGCGCATAGATCTGCTCCAGGGCCTCCGCCTCCGAGTGCGTGGGGTCCTTGAGCAGCGTGTTCTTGATGAGCTGCGACTCGCCCCGTCCCGGCGGCAGCAGCACGTCCACCTTGTACACCTCGGCCTTGAGGCACTTGCTCCGCAGGGCGTCGGTGAGCTCGGCGCCGGCATCGGCCAGCACCTCGCCATCCTGGTCGGCCACGGGGAAGGCCAGCACCGGCAGGCTCCGCTCCCGGGTCGACGTCGGGGTGTCGTCGTCCCGCAGGTCCACCGCGGTATAGCCGGCGAACACCTGCACCGCCTTCACGCCCACGTGCCGCATGGCGTTCACCCGCTCGGGCGTGAGCTCGTCGCCCACCAGGCCCAGCGGCTCGCCCTTCGGCTCCTCGGGGTTGGGCACGTCCTCCGCCAGCAGGGCCCCGAACAGCTCCCGCTTCTCCTGCCGCGACTCGCCCTTGCCGGCCAGCGACAGCGACCGGGTGGCGAAGAAGAGCCGGAGGATGTCGGCATTGTTCCCGTGCCCGAAGGCCCGGAGCAGGGCCGTGGCCGGGAACTTCTTCTTCTTGTCGATGTGGACGTAGATCACGTCGTGGATGTCGATCGTGAACTCGACCCACGAGCCCCGGAAGGGGATGATCCGCGCCGAGAAGAGCCGCTGGCCGTTCGGGTGGGTGTCCTCCTCGAACACCACGCCGGGCGACCGGTGCAGCTGGCTCACCACCACCCGCTCCGCGCCGTTGATCACGAACGTCCCGAGCGGGGTCATGATCGGGAGTTCCCCGAGGTAGACCTCCTTCTCGATGATGTTCTTCGGCCGCTTCTCGCCCTCCACCTCCTCGTAGACGATGAGCTGCAGCGTCGCCTTGAGGGGCGCGGCGTACGTCATGTCGCGCTCGATGCACTCCTCCACGGAGTACTTCGGCTCGCCGATGGCGTACTTCAGGAAGTCCAGGCTGTACTTCCCGTTCACGTCACTGATCGGGAAGAGGTCGCGGAACACCCGCTCCAGCGACACGTCCTGGCGGTTCCCCTCCGCATCCTCGTCCTTGAGGAGGGAGTCGAACGCCGCCGTCTGGATGTCCAGCAGGTGCGGCATCGGCATGCTGCTGCCGCGCTTGCTGAAGGTGATGACCCGGTTGGTCTCAGTCATATCGCTCGCTCAGGCACAACACAATTGGCCCCAGCACCGAACCCCCGCCGGGGGCGGGGGGTCCTGGGGCACCACGTTACCTCAACTGCTGACGCTCGCTTCACGCATGCACGGTCTCACTGAAACAGGGTTGCGCAGGCTCTTCGCCCTTCGGCCAGCGGGCCGGCGCCCCCGCGGTCAACCACCCCGCCGTGTCGCCGTCCCGCCGCCCCGCCGCCCCTACTTCAGCTCGACCGTCGCGCCCTGGTCCTCGAGCTTCTTCTTGATTTCCTCGGCCTCCGCCTTGGAGATGCCTTCCTTCAGCGTGCTCGGGGTGTTGTCCACGGCGTCCTTGGCCTCCTTGAGGCCCAGGCTCGTGATCTCGCGGACCACCTTGATGACCTGGATCTTCTTCGCGCCGCCCTCCTTGAGGACGACGGCGAACTCGGTCTTCTCCTCGACGGCCGCCGCGCCACCGGCGGCACCGCCTGCCGCGGGGGCGGCCGCCGCCACCACCGAGACATTGAACTTCGTCTTGAACGCCTCAATGAGGTCGGCCAGCTCCACCACCGTCTTGCTGCCGATGGCCTCGAGGATCTCTTCGTTGCTCAGCGTCGTGGTCGCCATTGCTCAGTTCTCCGTACTGTTAGATGCAGAACGCTGGTCGCGGAGCGCCTCAAGCGCGGCAACCACCTGGTAGAGGACCCCGTTGAGGGACCCGGCGAGCTGGGCCAGCAGCACCTCACGCGAGGGCAGCTCCCCCAGCCGCTTCACATACGCGGGCTCGACCGCCCGCCCATCCACGAGGCCCACCTTGACGGTCGGCTTCTCGAATTCCCGTGCGAAGTCGCCCACGACCTTGGCGGCCGGGAGCGGGTCGGCGCCGGCCAGCACCAGGCCGACCGGGCCCTTCAGGTGCGACTCGAGGGCGGCGATCCGGTTGGCCGCGAGGGCGCGCCGGGCCAGCGTGTTCTTGACCACGACGTAGCGGCCGCCGGCTGCCCGGAGGCGGCGGCGGAACTCCGTCATCCGGAGGACGCTCAGGCCGCTGAAGTCGGTGACGAAGATGGTGGACGCTCCCTTGAGCTCCTGGGTGAGCTTCTCCACTTCGCCCTGTCGCGCGCTCTTGCTGGCGCTCATCGTTGCGTCGGTCATCGGTACCCCGCCGTCTCGAGCCGCACGCCCGGGCCCATGGTGCTCGACAGCGTGGCCGAGCGCACGTATGTCCCCTTGGCCGCCGAGGGCTTGGCACGCACCAGCGTGTCCATGAACGCCTGCGCGTTCTCCGCCAGCTTCTCGGCGCTGAACGACACCTTGCCCACGGGGGCGTGCACGTTCCCGGTCTTGTCCACCCGGAACTCGATCTTGCCCGCCTTGATTTCCCGCACCGCCTTGCCCACGTCGAGCGTCACCGTGCCGGCCTTGGGATTCGGCATCAGGCCCCGCGGGCCGAGGATGCGGCCCAGGGCGCCCAGTTGCGCCATCACGTCAGGGGTGGCGACGATCACGTCGGTATCCAGCCAGCCGTCCTTCATCTTCTGGATGTATTCCATGCCGACGAAGTCGGCACCGGCGGCCTCCGCGTCCTTGGCCCGGTCGCCCTGGGCCAGGACCAGCACGCGAACCGACTTGCCGGTCCCGTGGGGCAGCACGACCGTGCCGCGCACCACCTGGTCGGCATGCCGCGGGTCCACGCCGAGGTTCACGGCGACGTCCACGGTCTCGTCGAACTTCGCGAAGCTCGCCTGCTTCACCAGCGCCGCCGCCTCGGCAATGCTGTAGGTGCGGCTCCGGTCCACCTTCGCGGCCGCCGCGCGGAACTTCTTTCCGGTCGCCGGCATCAGTCGGCCACCTCGAGGCCCATCGAGCGCGCCGTCCCCGCGACCATGCGCATGGCGCTGTCGAGGTCGGACGCGTTCAGGTCGGCCATCTTGATCTCCGCGATCTTCTTCACCTGTGCCTTCGTCACCTTGCCCACCTTGGTCCGGTTGGGCTGCGCGCTCCCCTTCTCGATCCCCGCCTCCTTGAGCAGGAGGTTGGGCGCCGGGGGCGTCTTGGTGATGAAGGTGAAGGTTCGGTCGGCGAAGATGGTGACAACCACGGGAATCACCATCCCCGACTGCGCCTGGGTCCTGGCGTTGAACTGCTTGCAGAACTCCATGATGTTCACGCCATGGGGACCCAGGGCCGTGCCCACGGGAGGCGCCGGGTTGGCGGCCCCCGCAGGACATTGCAGCTTCACAATGGCCTGGATCTTCTTTGCCACGTCACAACCTTTCTCGCGATCGCAGCGCGATCTCCCGCAGGATCATCCCCGTGCGGTGGCGGGTTGGGGGCGGCTAGTGCCCCCGCAACTGCAGGTAGTCCATCTCCACGCTCGTCGGGCGCCCGAAGAGGCTCACCGACACCTTCACCTTCCCCTTGTCCGACAGCACCTCTTCGACCGTGCCGCTGAAGTCGGAGAACGGTCCCTCGGTGATCTCCACCACCTGGCCCGGCAGGAACGGGATCTCCTCCCGCGGCTCCGCCTCGGCCACTTCCTCGACGATGCCCAGCAGCCGGTTCACCTCGTCCTGCCGGAGCGGCTGGGGCAGCTTGCCCGAGCCCACGAACTTGATCACGCCCTGGATGCTGTTCACGACGTGCAGCGCCTCCTGCCCCAGCTGCATCTCGACCAGCACGTAGCCGGGGTAGAGCTTCCGCTCCACCGTGACCTTCTTGCCGTTCTTGATCTCGACCACTTCCTGGGTCGGGACCAGCGCCTGGCGGATCAGCTTCTCCTCAGCCGCGCGCGGGTCGTCCTCGATCCGCTTCTGCAGCAGGCTCCGGACCTTGTTCTCGTGACCCGCCGTGGTCTGGATCGCGTACCAGCGATATTCCATGGCGCTACCGCGCCAGCGCGGCGACGCCGTCGACCAGGATCTTCTGCAGCATCCAGTCGAGCAGGCCGATGACCACGCCCAGCAGCAGCGAGAACACGACGATCATGCGCGTCGCCTTGACCAGCTCGGGCCGGGTGGGCCAGGTGACCTTGCGCATCTCGGCCTGCACCGCCTCGAGGAACCCGCGCAGGCGCGCCATGCGCCCGCCGCCCTCGGCAGGCGCCTGCTCCAGGGCCTCCATGGCTACTTCGACTCCTTGTGCGCCCGGTGCTGGTTGCACCGCGGGCAGTACTTCCGCTGTTCCACGCGCTCCGGGTGCTTCCGCTTGTTCTTCGTCTGGAAGAAGTTGCGGTTCCGGCACTCGGTGCACTCGAGAATGACCTTGTCGCGCATGCTGTGCTCGTTCCCCTGTCCGTGACGCCAATACCCCGAGAGCTCGCGACCGGGATTGAACCGGTGACCTCATCCTTACCAAGGATGTGCTCTACCAACTGAGCTACGCGAGCGACCCCATCAAGCGGGCGACGGGACTCGAACCCGCGACCCTCAGCTTGGAAGGCTGATGCTCTACCAACTGAGCTACACCCGCGCCCGACACAACCGTCCCGTCCGCTGCATGGTGGGGGTAGGATTCGAACCTACGTAGAGCGTGAGCCCGGCAGATTTACAGTCTGCTGCCATTAGCCACTCGGCCACCCCACCGGTCCTGCCCCTCGACATCCCCCGCATCCACCAACCGCAAGCTGACGGTGGGAGTCGAACCCACAACCGCCGGTTTACAAAACCGGTGCTCTGCCGGTTGAGCTACGTCAGCGGACACGCACCAGGCCGCCCGAAACCCGACCCCGGACAAAAGAGACCCGTAGAATAAGGGGGAGGTGACGCTGGGTCAACGGCTTAGGTCAGCCGGTCAGGAGCCCCGGCGGACGACCTCGGTGCCCTGCGGGGTGTCCCGGACCTCGAAGCCATGCACCGCGAGGCGATCACGTATCTCGTCCGCCTCCTTGAAGTTACGGGCCTTCTTGGCGGCCATCCGCCGCGCCGCCCAGGCCTGGGCCCACCCCTCCGCACCCGCGGCGTCGGGCGGCTCGGTCGCCAGTGGCGCACCGGTTGCCGCCGCGGCCTCCACGCCGACGGGCGAGATCACCACCTTCTGGACGCCGCCAGCCACGTCCAGCACCGACTCGCCCCAGGCCCACGCGTCCCGCATCGCCCGGCCTGCCGCGCGTTGCTCGTCGAGCAGCCGGTTCGCCTCGCGCACGAAGTCGAAGAGCGCCGCCACCGCCTGCGGCGCATTGAGGTCGTCATCCAGCGCCGCCGTCACGCGCTCGCGGAAGCGCGCCGCAACCCCCTGCTCCGCCTCCCCCACCTGTTCCGCCCGTTCCGCCTTCTGCAGCCGGTCGCCGAACTCACCCAATCGCCGCGCACCTTCGCGCGCCGCCGCGAGCGCCTCGTCGGTGAGGTCCATCTTCTGGCGGTAGTGCGTCTGGTACATGAGGAGGCGGATGGCGCCCGGGTCCACGCCGTCCTCCCGCAGGTCGCGCGGCGTGGTGATGTTGCCGAAGCGCTTCGACATCTTGGTCCCGCGGATGGACAGGAACTCGCCGTGCAGCCAGTACCGGGCGAACTCGGGCTTCCCGGTGTAGGCGCAGCTCTGGGCGATTTCGTCCTCGTGGTGCGGGAAGATGAGGTCCACCCCGCCGGCATGGATGTCGAGCACGTCGGTGCCGAGCTCGCGGCCCACGAGGTCGAGCGCCATCGCCGAGCACTCGAGGTGCCACCCGGGGCGACCCCGGCCGAAGGGCGTGTCCCAGGCGGCGCCCACGGCCTCGTCCTCGGGGCGGGCGGCCTTCCAGAGCACGAAGTCGCGCGCGTCCTCCTTGGCGTATTCGTCGGCGCTCACCCGCTCGCTCGCCCCGGTGCGCAGTTCCCGCCGGTCGAGCTGCGAGAGCTTCCCGTAGGCGGGGAACCGCTCGATGGAGAAGTAGACCGACCCATCCTCGCCCCGGTATGCCACGCCGCTCGCCAGCAGTCCCTCGACCAGCCGGACCATCGGGCCGATGTAGTCGGTGGCGCGCGGCCAGGCGTGCGCCGGGCGCAGCCGCAGCCAGGCGCAGTCCTCATGGAATGCCTCGATGAACGGGGCGGTGTACGCACCAAGCGAGACGCCGGCAGCGCGCGCACCGTTGATCGTCTTGTCGTCCACGTCGGTGAGGTTCATGACGTGGAAGACGCGGTACCCGCTTGCCTCGAGCCAGCGGCGGAGCAGGTCCTCGAAGAGGAAGGTGCGGAAGTTCCCGATGTGCGCCACGCCGTACACCGTGGGCCCGCAGGTGTACATCGACACGGCCGGCGGGGCGGCGGGCACGAACGGCTCGACCGAGCGGGAGAGGGTGTTGTACAGCCGGAGCGTCACCCCTCGCCCCCCTGGGCCACCACGCCGCCTCGTGATCCGGGTACGGCGGCGGCCATGCCCATCGCGGACACGTTGGGTGCCGCGGCGATCGCCACCCGTTCGCGCGAGAGCCGCTCCAGGATCCGGTAGCGGTACCCGCGCGCCACCTCCCACTGCTTGCCGGCGTGCGTTCGCAGGAGCGTGCGCACCGTGACCCCGCGCTCGGCGAGCTGCTGCACCCCCAGCACCTCGGGATGGCCGTCCAGGAGCCGCGACCAGTGCGGATCCCTCGCCAGGGAGGCGGCTTCCTCCCGCAGCGCCGTGAGTGCCCGGTCGATGTCCGACTCGTAGGCGATGGTGACGTCCACCACGGCACGGGACCACCCGCGGGTCTGGTTGCTCACCGTGGTGATCTCGCCGTTGGGAATGATGTGCAGCGTGCCATCCAGGTCCCGCAGCCGCACCACCCGGAGCGTCACGCGCTCAACTGTCCCCGTCTTCCCGGCCACCTCGACAGTGTCGCCCACCGCAATGGAGCTCTCCACCAGCATGAAGAACCCGGTGATGAAGTCCTTGACCAGGTTCTGCGCCCCGAAGGAGAACGCGAGGCCCAGGATGCCGGCACCAGCCAGGATCGGGCCAATGTTGATGAACTGGTTGAGTGAGACCAGGATGGCGAGGGCGATGATCACCATGCGGCCCACGCTCCGGAGGAGCTGGGCCACGGTGCGGCCCTGCTTCTCCTGGGAGGTCATGATGTTCGCGTCCCCGTCATCCACGGACTGCTCGATGCGGCGCGCCAGGAGCCGCACCAGCCGGTCGGCCAGCCACGCGAGCACCCAGGTGAGCAGCACGGCCACGAGCCGGCGGAGCAGCACCTCGGGCTGGATGTCGAACACCCGCACGATGTCGATGAGGAACTGCGGCACCTGGACGCTGCCCTGCATCAGCCGGCGCGACGGCGTGCGAGGTAGCGCGCCCGGTCAGCGAGGATCGCGTCCACCAGCGGCGCCCCATCGAAGCGCACCGGGTCGGTGCACGGCAGCCCGGTCTCGGCGCTGGCGGCGTCGCAGGCCCGCCGGGCACCCACATCGTCCATGTCGTACGTGTTCATCGCGATGCCGATCACCCGCGTCGGGTGCACCGCCGAGGCGACCTGCTCGTACAACTGCACGTACTCACTGAGGGGCGGGAGCCGGAGCCAGGCGGCCTGGCGGTAGTCGCCGATGTACTCCCGGGTGGCCTGGTGGCAGAGGATCAGGCCATCAGGGCAGGATCCGTGGAGCAGGCCGAGCGTGACCCCGCTGTACCCGGGGTGGTTGATGCTCCCCTGGCCTTCCACCAGCACGATGTCCGCGTTCTCGGCGCCCTGCACCGTGATGCGCTCCGCCGCCCCGGCAATGAAGTCGGCCACCACGGCGTCCACGGCGATGCCCCACCCCTCGATGAAGATCCCGGTCTGGCCGGTGGCGACGAAGCGGGTGCGGGTGCCGCGCGCCCGGAGCGTGTCCACCAACTGGAGCTGGGCGGTCATCTTGCCGACGTTGCAGTCGGTGCCCACCGTGAGGAGCACGTAGGGCTCGAGTTCGCGGGCCAGGCCACTTGCCACCGGCAGGTCGGCCGGCGGCCGCCGCACATCGGTGATGCTGGCGCCACGCGCCTTCGCCTTGGCGGCCAGGACGGGATCGTCCGACAGGAAGGTGTGGAGCCCGCTCAGCACGTGGCACCCGGCATCCAGCGCCTCGCCCAGCCAGCCGCGCCAGGCCTCGGGGAGCCGGCCGCCTGCCGGGGCGATGCCGATGAGGATGGTATCCGGCCGGAGCGCCAGGCCCTCCTGCATGCTCCCCACCACCGGGATGCCCCCACCGAAGCCAAGGATGTCCTGGGCTGTCTTCCCGGCATGCTGCCGGTCGATCACGCCTGCCACCTGCTCCGGACGGTAGCGGATGACCGAGTTCGCGGTCTTGGACGTCATGGGGCCGAAGTCGCCATCGGCCAGGATCAGGTAGCGGGGCTGGGTCATCGGGAACGGGTCACGGGGACAGGGTTGGCAGCCGAACCTGCAAGGGCGGGGAATATCGCCCGGCTGGGCTACGGTGCCAAGGAAGCGACCGAATCGAACCCGGTCGCCCGCGATGGACAGTTGCCCATTGGCCGCACATTATCAAAGCGACCGTACTGCGGGCGCACGTCTCCACCCGGACCAGCATCCGTGGGGGAAGCCCTGATGAGCCGATTCGCGCCCTGCCGCGCTGGCCCGCTTGCCACGTTGGCCCTGTTCGCGGTCACGTCGGCCGACTCCCTCGCCGCACAGACTGGTAAGCTTCAGGGCTACGTTCGCGATCAGGCGGGAGCGCCGATCCAGAACGCCCAGGTGGTGATCGTGGGGACGGCGTTCAGCGCCCTCACGAACCCGCAGGGGTACTACTTCATCAACAACATCCCGGCCAGCACGGTGTCGCTGCGTGCCTCGTTCATCGGGTACAAGCGGGTCGAGGTGGCGGGGATCCGCATCCTGGCGGGCCAGACGGCGAGCCAGGACGTCCAGCTGGAGCGGACGGCGGTGGCCCTGGAGGAGATCACGGTGGTGGCGGCGGAGAACCCGCTGGTGCCGCGTGACGAAGTGACCACGAAGCAGCGGATCGATGGCGAATTCACCGAGGCGCTCCCGGTGGACCGGGTGACCCAGGTGCTGGCATTGCAGCCGGGCGTGGTGTCGAGCGCCGGCACCAGCAACTTCTCGATTCGCGGTGGCCGGATCGACGAGGCCAACTTCTACGTTGACGGCGTCCCGGTGCAGCCGGGCAACCGGGGCACGGGCTTCGTGGCCGCGGGCACCAACAGCGGCCCATTGAGTGGAGGGGTTTCGGCGGCGGGCATCAGCTTCGCCACGAACAGCCTGGAGGAAGCGTCGGTGACGACGGGCGCCGCCGGGGCC
>CAZWXD010000043.1:0-10566 GCA_964638035.1 uncultured Gemmatimonadaceae bacterium
AACAACCCCAGCTTGTAGCGTCATGGCTCAGTGAACAACCTCCTCATCAATTACACCTAGCCATCGACCGGCGCCAGCCTGGCACTGAAGTGCCTGAGCCACCGTGCCTGCTCCACGATGCGGTACCCGCGGACCTGGTCGCGCCGCTTCCACACCTCGAGGATGGCCTCGACCACGTAGTCGATGTGGCTCTGGGTGTACACCCGCCGTGGCACGGCGAGTCGCACCAGCTCCATGGGGCCGGCGTGTTCCTCGCCCGTGTCGGGGTCGCGACGCCCGAACATCAGCGTCCCGATCTCCACCCCCCGGATCCCCGCCTCCCGGTACAGCTCCACCGCCAGCGCCTGGCCCGGAAGCTGGAGCGGCGGGATGTGGGGCAGGAACGCCGCCGCGTCGATGTAGATGGCGTGGCCCCCGGGAGGCTGCACGATGGGCACGCCAGCGCGTGCGATGTGCTCGCCCAGGTAGGTGGTAGACTGGATGCGATACAGCAGGTAGTCGGGGTCGAGCGCCTCATACAGGCCCACCGCCAGGGCATCGAGGTCGCGGCCCGCGAGCCCGCCGTAGGTGGGGAACCCCTCGGTGAGGATGAGGAGGTTCTGCTGGGAGGCGGCGAGCGTCGCGTCGTTGGTGGCCAGGATGCCGCCGATGTTGGCCATGCCGTCCTTCTTGGCCGACATGGTGCAGCCGTCAGCGTACGAGAACAGCTCCCGCGCGATGTCAATGGGCGCCCGCCCGGCCTGGCCTTCCTCGCGGAGCCGGATGAACCAGGCGTTCTCGGCGAAGCGGCAGGCGTCGATGTAGAGGGGGATCCCGTGCTCGCGGCACACCGCGGACACGTCGCGCACGTTGGCGAGGGAGACCGGCTGCCCGCCCCCCGAGTTGTTGGTCACCGTGAGCATGCAGCAGGGAATCCGCTCGCGACCCACCTCGGCGATGAGGGTGCGGAGCGCCTGCACGTCCATGTTGCCCTTGAAGGGGTGTCGCGCCGAGGGCTGGCGGCCCTCAGGGATCACCAGGTCCACCGCCCTGGCCCCGGTGTACTCCACGTTGGCCCTGGTGGTGTCGAAGTGGGTGTTGTTGGGCACCACGTCGCCCGGCTTGCAGAGCGTGGCAAAGAGGATCCGCTCCGCCGCGCGGCCCTGGTGCGTGGGGAGCACGTGCCTGAAGCCGAAGATGTCCTGCACCGCCGCCTCGAAGCGGAACCACGACTTGCTCCCGGCATACGACTCGTCCCCCCGCATCACGGCCGCCCACTGCTCGGCGCTCATCGCGGCGGTGCCGCTGTCCGTGAGGAGGTCGATCAGGCAGTCCTCCGCCTTGAGGAGGAACATGTTCCACGACGCCTCCCGGAGCCGGTCCTCCCGCTCGGTGCGCGTGGTCATCCTGATCGGCTCGACCGACTTGATCCGGAACGGCTCGATGATGGTTTGCATGGCGGAGAACATACTGCCGGGATGCGGGGCATGGGGCGGGACGCTCCGCCGCGGTGCGCCGGCCCGCAATGCCCAGTAGGCACCATCGTTCTGCCGGCTTAGGTTTCAGCCCACCGGCCTGTCATGCCCCTGCAACCTGCCCCTTAACGGACTGTTCGCATCTTCATGGATTCCCAGGGATGGATCGTGGTGGAACTGGTCGCCCGGGAGCTGGGGGTGGAGCTTGCCCCCGAGCTTCGGGAGTCCGTGCGCCGCGCCGAGTCACGCGCGCAGCGCCCGGATGATCCTGCCACCCGTATCATCGAGCTGGGCGGGAAGGCGGGCATCGCCTTCTTCCGCCGCCCCATCACCCGGGGTGACCTCCAGCGGGTCATCGAGACCTCCGCCTTTCCCGCGGTCCTCGCCGGCCTTTCCGCGGAACGGCACTCGGTGTTCGTCCTCAGGGGACGGCACGGCGGCCGGTTGCAGGTGGTGCGGGTGCGGGGTGATGGCTCGCAGGAGTCCTTCGAGGCGGAGGCGGCGGCCTTCCTCGAGTCGGCGCGCGGCGCCACCATCGAGGGGCTGGTGCCGGTGCACGTGGCCCCATGGCTCGGGAAGGAGGTGCGTGCACGCGAGGGCGGGCAGGCGCTGAGTTCGCTGGAGCGGGCCTGGCGGCTCGTGGCGAGGGAGCGGCGCGAGATCAACCTCGTGATCCTGTTTGCGATGCTGGTGGGCCTCCTGAGCCTCACGCTGCCGCTCGCCGTGCAGGGCTTCATTGGCCTGGTGCAGGGCGGGATGATCCTCCAGCCCGTCATCCTGCTGATCGGGTTCGTCATCCTGGGAACCCTCGCCTCCGGCGCCCTCACCATCGCCCAGATGAAGGTCGTGGAGACCATCCAGCAGCGGATCTATGCGCGGGTGGCCCTGGAGTTCGGCTTCAAGGTGCCCCGGCTCGACTTCGAGGCCACGCTCCCGGAGTACCTGCCGGAGACGATGAACCGGTTCTTCGAGGTGGTGAACATCCAGAAGAGCTTCGCCAAGCTGCTGCAGGAGGGTGCCACGTCGGTCCTGCAGATCCTGTTCGGCCTGGTGCTGCTGACACTCTACCACCCCTACTTTGCCTTCTTCGGGTTCGCCCTGGTCGTGGTGGTCTTCCTGGCCGCCCGGTTGCTGGGCCCGGCCGGCATCGAGACCGGCCTCGCCGAGTCGAAGTACAAGTACCGCACGGTGCACTGGCTGGAGGAGATGTCGCGCGCCATCACGGCCTTCAAGTTCTCGGGCATGAGTGCCATGCCAGTGGAGCGGATGGACGAGCAGGTGGCAGGGTACCTCCGCTACCGCCGCAAGCACTTCAAGGTCGTGATCCGCCAGGCCTGGGTCATCATCCTGCTCAAGGTGGCGGTGGTCGCCGGCCTCCTGGTCATGGGCACGCTCCTCGTGGTCAACCGGCAGATCACGCTCGGCCAGTTCGTCGCCTCCGACCTGGTGATCATCACGGTGCTGGTGGCCCTGGAAAAGCTCATCTTCAGCATCACCAGCGCCTACGACCTGCTCGTGGGGGTGGAGAAGCTCGGCTTCGTGAGCGACCTCCCGGTCGAGGCCACCGATGGCCTGCCGCCCGTGGCGCCGGTGGCCCCCGGCGAGGGCTTCACCATCGAGGTGGCCGACCTGCACTACCGCTATCCGGGAGCCGCCGACGAGTCGCTCCGGGGCATCTCGCTCCGCATTGCCGCAGGCGAGAAGGTGGCGATCGTGGGCGCCGACGGCTCCGGGCAGAGCACGCTCCTCCGGGTGGTCAGCGGCCTGCTGGAGGGTTACCAGGGCACCATCACCTATGATGGGCTGACCCTCCGCGACCTCGACCGCCGTGCCCTGCGGGCGCAGGTCGGCCAGATGCTGTCGCTGCACGACCTCTTCGACGGCACGATCGAGGAGAACGTGACGGTGGGCCGGCCCTGGCTGGGGACGGCCGACGTGCTCACCGCACTTGACCTGGCGACGCTCAACCGGCAGGTGCAGGCGATGCCGCTCGGCCTGCGGACTCCCGTGGCGGCCGGTGGTGGGTCGCTCCCCGTGTCGAGTGCCAAGAAGCTGCTCCTGGCGCAGGCCCTGGCCGGCAGGCCGCGGCTCCTGGTGCTGGAGGACATCGTGCAGCACCTGGAGGGTGAGGACCGGACCCGGGTGATCCGGACGCTCACCGGGGAACAGGCCCCCTGGTCGCTCGTGATCTGCACCCACGATCCCGCGCTGCTTGCAGCGTGTGACCGCGTGTACGTGCTCGACGAGGGTGCTGTCATCATGGAAGGCCCGTTTGCCGACCTGAGCCGCCAGCCCGCCATGCAGGCCCTGGTGCCGGCAGGGGTGACCGGCCTGTGAGCAGCAGCCCCGGCGACCCGGCGATCCACCGGGATGACGTCGGCTTCGACCCGTCGTCCCTGGAGTCGGCACGACTCCTCAACACGCGCCACTCCTACCGCAAGTTCGCGCGCTGGGTGGGTGGCATGGCACTCGCCACCATCCTGGCGATGTTCCTCCCCTGGCAGCAGAACATCCGGGGCGTGGGCATCATCTCAGCGCTCAAGCCCGAGGACCGCCCCCAGTACGTGCCGAGCCTGATCGCCGGCCGCATCGACGCGTGGTACGTGGACGAGGGACAGTTCGTCACGAAGGGGACGCCCCTGGTGCGCATCTCCGAGGTGCGGGAACAATTCCTCGACCCGCACCTGGTGGACCGGCTGGGTGAGCAGGTGGCCGGGCAGCGGGATGCGGTGGCCGGCAAGCAGGCCAAGGCGCGCTCGCTCGACAGCCTGATCCAGGCGCTCGAGAACAACCGGGTCGTCAACCTGGACCAGGCCCGGAACGAGGTGCGGTTGCGTGAAGCGGCCTTCGAGGCCGCCCGGGTGGACTCCGTGGTGGAAGCGGACCGGTACGAACGCCGTGCCAGGTTGTACCGCGACGGGCTCAGCACCCGCACGGAATACGAAGCCAACCTCCTCAAGCTGCAGCAGGCCACCGCACGCCTCGAGGAACAGCGCCAGTCGCTCGCCAACGCGCAGCTCGAGGTGGCCGCTGTCGAGGCGTCGTATGCGGAGAAGATCGAGGCCGCGCGCGCCAACCGGGAGCAGACCCGGGCCGAGATCGGGGAAGGGGAGGCGCTGGTGGCGCGGCTGCGGAACGAGCACGCCAGCATGAAGATTCGCGACAGCATGTACGTCATCGAGGCACCGCAGGACGGCTACGTCGTCCGCGCCGTGGTGCGCGGCGTCGGGGAGACGGTGAAGGCAGGCGAGGCGCTCCTCACCGTGGTGCCGGCGCGACCGAAGCAGGCCGCGGCAGTGTACGTGCGGGCGGTGGACGTGCCGCTGCTCGCGCGCGGGCGAAAGGTGCGCCTCCTCTTCGACGGATGGCCGGCCATCCAGTTCAGCGGCTGGCCCAGCGTCTCCGTCGGCACGTTCGGGGGCGTCGTGGAAGTGATCGACCTGGTGGACAGCCGCGACGGACAGTTCCGGATCCTCGTGGTGCCCGACTCCACGGAGGAGGCGTGGCCCACCCAGCTCCGCATGGGAACCGGTGTGAAGGCCTGGGCCATGCTCGATGAGGTGCCGGTGTGGTTCGAGGTCTGGCGCCAGCTCAATGGCTTCCCGCCGACGGTGCGGCCGGAAGACGCCGACCCGGGACTGGGTCCGCGCCCGACCGGCGTCACCCGCGCCCCGTGATGCTCGCCGGCCTGCTCGTCCTGGCGGCGCTGGCGCAACAGGATACGCTCCGGCCCACGCTGCTCGTGCCCGGGACCATCGCCACCGATTCCGTGGGCGTGCTCGGGTTCGACGAGTTCGAGGCCCGTGTCCAGGCCCACCATCCCGTGGCCCGCCAGGCGGTACTCATCGAGGACATTGCGCGAGCCGAGGTGCTGGCTGCGAAGGGTGGCATCCTCGATCCGCGCGTGTCGGGCTCGTACAGCCGGAAGTCGTTCGACGGGACCGACTACTACTCCTATACGCTTGCCGGGCTCACCGTTCCCACGCCCATCGGCATCGACTTCAAGCTCGAGTACGAACGCACCGAGGGCAGCATCATCAACCCGGATCGGTTCACGCCCCCCGGCGGCCTCGTGCTCGCCGGTGTGCGGATCCCCATTGGCTCGGGGCTCATCACCGATCCGAGGCGCCAGGCGCTCGGCGTGGCGAAGGCCCTGCGCGACGCGGCTGGGGCCGACCGACAGGCCGCACTCAACCAGCTGCTCTACGAGGCGGCCCGCGACTACGCCGCGTGGTACCGGGCCTGGCGCCGGCGGCAGGTGGCCCGCGAGGGCGTGGCGCTCGCCGACCTGGTGTACCGGGCCACCCAGGTCAAGTTCCTGGACGGTGACGCAGCCGCGATTGACACCGTCGAGTCGGGGCTGGAGCTGCAGGTGCGTCGTGTGGCGCTGCTCGACGCAGAGAACAACTGGTATGCCGCCACCCAGGTCATGAACACCTACCTGTGGGATGAGGGTGTCGTGCCGGTGGACGTTCCCCGGGGCGTGGTGCCGTCGCTTCCCACGGGCATCTTCGCGCTCGACAGCCTCGACGCGGAGCGCTGGTTCGCGATGGTGCTCGGTGTGCACCCGGAGCTGGCGCGGGCGCGGGCCCGGGTGCGGGAAGGCGGCATCAACCGGCGGTTCTACGCGCAGGACCTCGTCCCCGCAGGCTTCCTCGAGGGGTACACGATGAAGGAGGGAGGTGGGGGCCTCTTCAACGACTGGGGTGCCCTGTCGGATAACTACAAGTATGGGGTGGGCGTCTCCACGCCCCTCTTCCTCATGGAGGGTCGCGGCCGCCTCGGCGCGGCGAATGCCCGCCTCGAGACGGTGACACTCGATTCGGCGCGCGTCCTGCGCGACCTGCACGCCACCGTCCTCGCTGCCACCTTCGAGCTCACCACCATTGACCAGGTGCTGGGCCTTCAGGGCCAGGCGGTGGCGCAGGCGCGGGTGCTTCGCGCCGGCGAGATCCGCCGGTTCGAGAATGGGGAGAGCACGCTCTTCCTCGTGAACCAGCGCGACCGCCTCCTGCTGGACCAGTTGCTCAGGCAGGCGGACTTCGAGGCTCGCTTCGTGGCCTCGCGTGCGGCGCTGGCCGTGGCGCTGGGGCAGCCCGGATGGCCCAGCAGCAATCCCTCCCCACTGGGCTCTGGCGCCCCGGAGACAGGGCAGTAGCTTCACCAGCGAAGAGCGTCAGTCCTGCAGCTCGTGTTCCTCCGCCTCCACCCGGATACGCTCATGCCAATCGCACTTGCCCGCTCCCTGGCCTCCCAGTGGTCCACGCTTGCCATCCGCGGTGCCGCCGCGATCGCGTTCGGCATCCTGGCCTTCGCGTGGCCCGCGCTCACGCTCAAGGCCCTGGTGCTCCTCTGGGGCGTGTATGCACTCCTCGACGGGGGCATCGCCTTCATCGGTGGGCTCAGGACGAAGGTCTGGTCGCTGGTGTTCATCGGGGTCGTCGGCATTCTCGCCGGCATCGCGACCTTCCGGTACCCGGGGCTCACCGCGCTCGTCCTGTTGTACGTGATCGCCGCGTGGGCCATCGTCACCGGCCTGGTCGCCATCTCCATTGCCATCAGGCTCCGGCGCGAACTCACCAACGAGTGGGTGCTGGCGCTGGCTGGGGTGCTGTCGGTGGTCTTCGGGGGCCTCCTCATTGCCCGGCCTGGTGCCGGGGCGGTGTCGCTCGTGTTCATCATTGCCGCCTACGCCATCGTCTTCGGTGTGCTCCTCCTCACGCTGGCCTTCAAGCTCAAGGGGCTGCCTGACCGCCTGGAGTCCATGCGGACAGCCTGATGCTGCTGGCCGTCGGCGCGGAGCCACTGCGCGCCGTCATCCAGCAGCACGGGTACTGGGTCGTGGCCGCCGGGGTGTTCCTCGAGAACCTGGGCGTGCCGGTCCCCGCCGAAACCATGCTCGTGCTGGCCGCTGGCGCGGCACGTGAAGGTGTCCTGCAGCTGCCGTGGGTGCTCGTGGCCGGCGTGCTGGGCGCAGTTACGGGTGACAACCTCGGCTTCGAGGTGGGCCGGCTGGTCGGTCGGCCGCGCCTCACGCGCCACTTTCCGCGCCTCTTCACGGCGGCGCGCCTCGAGTCGGTGAATGCGCTCTTCGTGCGACATGGCCCGCTGGCGGTGGTGCTCGCGCGCTTCGTGCCCGGCCTCCGTGTCATCGCTGCCATGACGGCGGGCACCACCGACCTCCGGCGGGGCACCTTTGTGGTGGCCAATGCCCTTGGCGCCCTGGCGTGGGCCGGGTGGGCGGTGTTCCTCGGGTACTCCGGTGCCGCGGTGGGCGAGCGGCTCCTGCCGCTGCTGCACCACGTCTATCGGGTCGCCTGGGTGACAATCGTGGCCGTGCTCGTGATCCTGGCGACGATCCTGGTGGTGCGGCGCACGCGTCGCGCACCATGAGCGTTTCCGCACGGCGCGGCGGAAACCGGGTATCTTTGCTATCGCAGGAACAGTTTCGCTGGTTGCACGACGCTTCACGCTTACGCCGAGGTTGACATGTCCCGTTCCCGCCGCAATGGCGCGTCGGCCATCGCCCCCGCGCTCATCGAGACCAAGAACGACCTGCCCGAGGAAACCCGGATCCAGGTCATTGAACTCCTCAACCAGCGCCTCGCAGATTGCATTGACCTCGAGACGCACTGCAAGCAGGCCCACTGGAACGTCAAGGGGCCGGGCTTCATCGCACTGCACAAGCTCTTCGACGAGGTCAACGAGGCGGTGGAGGACTACGTGGACGACATTGCCGAGCGCATCGTGCAGCTCGGTGGCCAGGCCATGGGCACCGCCCGGCTCGTTGCGGAACGGAGCAGCCTGATCGACTATCCCCCCGCCATCTCGTCCGGTGAGGAGCATGTCGCGGCGCTGTCCGACTCCCTCGCCGCGTTCGGGCGCACCGTGCGCATGGGCATTGACGAGATGGATGACCTCGATGACAAGGATTCCGCCGACCTGCTGACCGGGGTCTCCCGCGGCATCGACAAGTTCCTCTGGTTCGTCGAGGCGCACCAGCAGGCCAACGCCTGACGACACGATCCAGCGCGCGCCTGGGCCTCCTGGGCGCCGCGGTCCTTTTCTCCACCGGCGGCGCCGCCATCAAGGCCACGACCCTCACGGGGTGGCAGGTGGCGGCGGGGCGCTCTGGCGTGGCGGCCATTGTCCTGCTCCTCTGCCTCCCGGCGGCACGACGGGGGTGGAGCCGCGGGGTCATGCTGGTGGCG
Source organism: uncultured Gemmatimonadaceae bacterium (assembly GCA_964638035.1). Lineage (GTDB taxonomy): Bacteria > Gemmatimonadota > Gemmatimonadetes > Gemmatimonadales > GWC2-71-9 > JAGGAG01. The sequence continues at coordinate 8,666 of CAZWXD010000043.1, forward strand.
ATCGCATACGCCGCGACCCTGGTCCTGTTCGTCCTGGCCAACAAGGCCACCACATCCGCCAACGCGATCTTCCTCCAGTCTGCGGCACCACTGTACCTCGCCATTGCGAGCCCCTTCGTGCTGGGTGAGCGGGTGCGGCGGGACGAGTGGTGGGTCATGGGGCTCATTGCGCTGGGGCTCGTGATCTGCTTCCGGGCAGAGTCAACAGTTGGCGCCACTGCACCCGACCCGGTGCGCGGCAACATCCTCGGCGTCGCGAGCGGCGTCTGCTACGCGGCCATGGTCCTCGGCCTCAGGTGGCTGGGCCGACACGAGGGCGAACGCGGCCTTGCCGCGGTAGCCCTGGGGAACATCCTCGCGTGTGTCGCTGCGCTGCCCCTGGCCCTGCCGGTGGCACATGCCACGGCCACGGACCTCGTCGTGGTGGGCTACCTGGGCGTGTTCCAGATCGGCCTGGCCTACGTGCTGGTGGCCGGCGCGATGCGCATCGTGCCGGCGCTCGAAGCCTCCCTCCTCTTGCTGGTGGAACCGGTGTTGAACCCGGTCTGGGCCTGGCTGGCGCACGGGGAGCAGCCCGGGCGCGCCGCCCTCCTGGGCGGCCTCATCATCCTGGGTTGCACCGTGGTGCTGGCAGTACGAGGTGCGCGCCGCGGTGCGCTCGCCGCGGAAGCCTGAGCCTCGCCACTCCCCGGGCCCTCCGATCGTGCCGACCCTCATCGAGACCATGCGCGTGCAGGCTGGGCGCGCCCCGCTCTGGTACCTCCACGTGCGGCGCCTGAGCGAAAGTTGCCTCGCCCTTGGCGTGCCGCTGCCGCTCAAGCTCGAGGTGCCCTCCGGGCCCGACCGGGTGCTTCGCTGGGACGTGAGCAGCCGGGGCATCGAGGCGTCGGAGCGCCCCCACCCCTCGGCGTCGCCACTCCGCCTGATCACCAGCCGCATCACGCACCGCCCCTATGCGCACAAGACCACCGAACGCGGGCCGTTCGACCAGGCCCGCGCCGAGGCGGTGGGGCGGGGGGCGGACGACGGGGTGCTGCTCTTCCCGTCGGGAGAACCGGCTGAGTGCGGGATCTGGAGCCTCTTCTGGTGGGAGGACGACGGCCTCGTGGCCCCACCGCTTTCCTCTGGGGTGCTCCGGAGCGTGTCGCGCATGAGGATCGAGGAACTGGTGGGACCATTGCGCCCCGTCCGCCCGCTCCGGCCCCTTCGCTCGCTCCTTGCGGCCAACGCTGTCCGTGGCGTCGTGCCAGTGGCCTCGCTGGATGCTGTTCCGGTACCCCCGGACCCCAGGACAGAGACCCTGGCGCAGGCCTTCTGGCCTTGACCAACCCCCGTCGTAGCTTAGTTTTGTGAGCCTCGCGGGACCGGGGGCGGGGTCGGCGTTCGTGGTGGGTGTAGCTCAATCGGTTAGAGCGCCGCACTGTGGCTGCGGAGGTTGCGGGTTCAATTCCCGTCACTCACCCTCTGGTCGCGGAATCGGTCGTCCGCGGAGCGGTACAGAGGTCCGTAGCTCAATTGGTAGAGCACCGGTCTCCAAAACCGGGGGTTGGGGGTTCGATTCCCTCCGGGCCTGTTGGTGCAGGGTGCAGTGACGATGGCGCTATCGTCTAGGGGCCTAGGACACAGCCCTCTCAAGGCTGGAACACGGGTTCGAATCCCGTTAGCGCTATGATGGACCGGGGCGGGTGGGCGAGGCCTGGTGGTGCTCGCCTGGAGTGGGGGAAGTACCCGCGATGCGGTGGCCGGCCCCATCGTCTATCGGCTAGGACGCGACCCTTTCAAGGTCGAAAGACGGGTTCGATTCCCGTTGGGGCTATTCCACAAGGGTGTTTCGCGGCGCTAGCTCAATTGGCAGAGCAAGTGACTCTTAATCACTAGGTTGTAGGTTCGATTCCTACGCG
>CAZWXD010000044.1:0-10006 GCA_964638035.1 uncultured Gemmatimonadaceae bacterium
TGACGCCTTGACGCCTTGACGCCTTGACGCCTTGACGCCTTGACGCCTTGACGCCCTGACGTCGTATCTTCCGTCAACCATGTCCATCTCTCCCACCGCCCCTGACGGCCAGGTCCTCTCGCGGGAACTCTCCGAGTTCCTGCTCGATTTCCTGGGGGCCCAGCAGCGGCACTCGATGTACCCGGTGGGGCACCCCCTGCTCGACCCGTCAGTCGATTCGCTCATGAAGCGGCTGAACAACCTCTTCCTCGAGCGGGCCAGCGTGTCGATGGGCATCACCCCGACTCAGTTCCTCGTGTCGGGCATCCCGACCGACCCGGAGCACACCATGCTCCGGGAACTGGCCTCCAAGCTTCATCGGCGGAACCTGGGCGGGATCAAGATCTACCGCGGCGTGAACCGCACCGAGGTCGCGAGCTTCCTTGGCGTGATCGGGGCGGAGCAACCCGAGGGCACCAGCACCGCGCACGACGAGCCGGCCGCCCAGTGGCCCCACATCCGGCTCTTCGGCCTCACCTACGACCGGCTGGCGCTCCTCGACGAGGAAGACGAGGACACGGCCCTCTTCGATCCCCTGGGTGGGAGCTGGGCTGGCCGCCTCTGGCTCGGGCTGGCCCGGGCGTCGCTGGGCGAGCACCTCTCGGATGACCTCGCGGCCAAGGTCGATCCCGAGGAGATCGCGCAGGCGATCAACGACCAGCAGAAGGAGCCGCGCCGCGACGAGCGGGTCATCACGGCCCTTACCGACCTGGCCGAGGCGTGCCAGGGTCGGGGCCGGGCCGAGACCATCGCGCTGCAGCGGCAGCTGTCCCGCCTCATCGGTTCGCTCAAGCCGGGGACACTCGAGCGCCTGATGCACATGGGTGGCGACCAGGATCGCCGCCGCCGGTGGCTGTTCCAGGCATCGAAGATCATGACCGCCGACGTGATCGTGGCCCTGGTGGAGGCGGCCGCGCGGGCGTCCAACCGGTCCATTTCGCCGGCCATGCTCCAGCTCCTCTCCAAGCTCTCGAGCCATGTGGAGCAGGGTCCGCCGCGGACGCGCCTGCGTGCCGAGCAGGCGCTCCGTGCACGCATCAAGCACCTCATCGCCCGCTGGAGCCTGGCCGACGTGCCCTACGGGTCCAGCGAGTACGACCGCATGCTCGAGTCACTGCCGGGCGGCGCCGCCGACTTCGAGCCGGTGCTGGTCTACGGTCCCGAGCCGCAGCGCATCATCATGACCTGCCTCGAGCTCGGGGTGGTGCAGTCGGGGACGCGGCGCGCGCTCGACCGCATGGTCGAGGCCGGGGAGACGGGCCTCCTGGTCGAGATGCTCGATCGCGTGCGGGCCGACAATCCGGTGGTGCCGGAGTTGCGCGAGGCGATCTTCAACCCCAGCACCATCAGCCGGGTCCTCGCCCTGGAGCCGGTGGACCTCGAGACTCTGTCGCGGCTGGTGCGTGAAGTCGGCCCCCAGAGTGTGGGTATCCTCCTGGACGCCCTGTCCACGGCAAAGGACCGGAAGGTGCGCGCTCGGCTCCTGGAGATCTCCGCACAGCTCGGCCCCGCCATTGGCGGCGAGGTCGTGGCGCGCATCAGCGGGGCGCCCTGGTTCGTGCAGCGCAACCTGCTCCGGCTCCTGGGCCTCCTCCCGGAACTCCCCGAGGGCTTTTCCCTCGGGGCACACGTCCGGCACCCCGACCCGCGGGTGCGGCACGAGGCCCTTCGCATCATGCTGCGCGACCGCTCACGCCGGAGCGAGGCCATCAAGCGCGCGCTCGAGGCACCCGACCCGCCCTCGGTGCGGCTCGGCATCGTGGCGGCTGGCGAGGGGTGTCCGCCCAACGTGGCACCGCTCCTCCTGCAGCGCATCCATGCGGGCGGGCTCGATCCCCAGCTGCGTGCCGTGGCCATCCGCGCCGTCGCCGGGGTGGACAACCCCAACGTGATTGCCTGCCTGCTGGGGCTCTCGGCCACGTCGGGCACGCTGGGCATTGGCCGCAAGCTGGCGCCCAAGAGCCCGGAACTCCTCGCGGCGTTGCAGGGACTCGCGGCGCACTGGCCCTACCATCCCGAGGCGGCCAAGGTCCTGGACCTGGCCCAGAAGCACAAGGACCACGAGATCCGGAAGGCGAGCGTCCCGGCCTCCCAGCAGGATCCTGACGCCCCACCCCCACCCCAGTTGCCCCGGGTGATCATGTGATCGCGCCATGAGCAACTCCGCCACGCCTCCTGCCCAGTTCCTCCACTCGCTGGCGCAGGCGCTCAGCACCATGACGCTCTACACCGCGCGACACCCCGCGTGCGTGGCGGTGGCTGACGCGTCATTCGCCCGGCTCAAGGACATGCTGAAGGCCGGTCCGGTCCGCTTCTCCTTCCTGGGCGAGGCGGTCGTGGCCAATGACAAGGCGCTCCACGAGCTGCACAGCTGGCCCTGGTCAGCCCGGTTCGTGGACGTGGCAATCCAGCGGCTCGAGTTCGACAACACCGTCACCCGTATTGCCTACGGCGAGTTCCTCGATGAGGTGGTGGGTCGCCTGCTGTCCGGCCGGCCGGGCAACGCGGAAGCCGGCGGCGAGAAGCGCGGGATCCGGTGGGGCCTCCTCGGTGTCGACGTGGGCAGTGATGAAATGGAGGAGGCCGAGGCGCGTGACCGTGCTGGCCGCGAGTACCAGCAGTACAAGCTCAACGAGGAATCGGACATTGTCCGCAGTATCTACCAGCGTGCGGCGGCGGAGGGTGGGGTTCCCCTCGACGAGGTGGAAACGGTCGTGGCGTCGCTGTCCGTGGCGATGCACACCGAGGGGCAGCTGCTCATGCCCATCCTCGAGTTTCCCGGGCAGGACGCCGCCAATGCCCTGCACGCCATCAACGTGTCGCTCCTGGCCATGACCCTGGGTGAGTCCCTCGGCATGGCATCGCATGACGTGCATGCGGTCGGCAGCGCCGCGCTCCTGCACGATGTCGGCATTGCCGGGCTGCCGCAGGAACTGCTCGGCAAGCCGGCCCTGACGCCCGAGGAACGCCGGGTCATCGAGCAGCATCCCGAGATCGGCGCTCGCATGCTCTTCGCCAAGAGCGCCATGTTCGACCTGGCGGCAATCGTCTGCTATGAGCACCACATGCGGCCCGACGGCACCGGTTTTCCGCGCACCCGCTTCCCGCGGGAGATGCACTACGCCAGCAAGATCGTGGCGGTGGCCGATGTGTATGACGCCCTGCGCACGCCGCGCGCGTATCGCCCGGCGTGGACACCGCAGCGTGCGTATGAGTTCGTGGAGGAAGGCGCCGGCACCATGTTTGACGCCGGGATCGCCCGGGCCTTCGGTGCGCTCATGCGCCGTGTGGAGAGCCAGGCCCAGCCCGCAGCATAGCCCGAGGCGCCGCCCCTCGACGTGCGGGCTCAGCGCACCAGGCGCGACAGCGCCACCAGGGAATCCTGGCCGAGGGCGCCGCGCAACCTGAGATGCGCCCCGTGCAGCTCCCAGTCGTACGCCGAGTCGGGGCTGGCCTGGCGCGCGGCCTGGTCTGCCTGGCGGGACACGGGCGGCAGCGGCCGCACACTCTCGTCCAGGACGACGGTGGTACCCCCAACCTCATAGGTGCTCCGGAATGCCCCCGGCAGGGTGTCCATGTGCACGGGCACCAGGGCGCCGATGCGCCGGGGCCGAAGTACCACGGAGTGTTCCAGTCGCTGCGCGGACGGCGGTGCGGCCTGGGACGCTGCCGCCGCGGCTGGGCGGGGTGCTTCGGCGATGGCTGCTACCGGTGCCTTGCTGGTCGTTTCCACCTTCGCTGCCTCCCCTGCTGCAACCGCCTTTCCTGCCACATCCGCGTTCCCGGTCCTCGCGGCCACCTCCGGCCGATCGAGCCCTGCCCGCAGCCTGAACGTGTCCCCGTTTACGCGTTCGGCGGGGGCGGGGTTCGCCGCCGCTGCGGGCGTGGTTGGTGCCGGCGCCGGCGCCGCGGCCTGGGATGTCGGCACGGTCATGCCGCCCTGGCCTTCCACGACGGGGGCGCGGTCCAGCTGGGGAGGCGTGACGCTTCGTCCACGCAGGAGCAGTCCCGCAGTCACGGCCACCAGCAGGCCCGCCGCGATGCCCATGTGCCCACGTGACACCCGGAACCCGAGCCGCCCCGCCGTCACTCGCCGTCCCGCCGTCTCCTGCCGTCCCGCCGTCCCGCCGTCCCGCCGTCCCACCCCATCGTCCGGCACACGCAGCGACCCGACCAGGCCATCCGCCATCGCCATGGTGGCCCGCATCTCATCGAGCCTCGTTCCGCAGGCGGCACAGCTCGCGACGTGCGCCTCCACCGCCTTCAGCGCCTCACCGGCAAGCTCCCCATCCAGCCATTCCTGCAGCACGCCCTCGTCAGGATGCGACATGGCGCCGTTCCTCCTCCCGATATGCCTCCACCAGCCGCTTCCGCGCACGCGCGAGCGTGGTGCCCACGGCCCCCTTGGCCAGTGACAGCGTCGCCGCGATCTCGTCGTAGTTGAACCCCTCGGCCTTGAGCAGGAGCGCCTCGCGGTCCCGCTCCGTCAACCTCCCGAGCGCCCGCCGCACCCGCGCCTGGTCCTCCTCACGCACATACTCCTCGTCCGGCGACACGGTCCCGGTGGGCGACTCGGCGCGGATCAGCTCGAGGTGGCGTCCGCGCCGCACGCTCCGGCGGCCCTCCTCACGCACCAGGTTCAGCGCCACGGCAAAGAGCCAGGGCCGGGGGTTGTGGGGCGGGGCGGCAACGGCACGGGCAAAGGTCTCCTGGGCCAGGTCCTCGGCGCGATCGCGGTCCCCCGTCCGGCGATAGAGCATCCGGACGAGCGACTCGTAGTACTGCTCGAACAGCGCACCGACGTCAGCAGGCATGTGAGCGGGAGATGACCGGGCCCCGGGAACCTGCACACAGGCGCCTGATGGCACCTGTCACGGCCCCGATCTCCTCGTCGGTGTTGTACGCGTGAGGGGAGATCCGCACCGCCCCGGCCACACCCTTGGCGTCATAGTCCAGGACGGCGGCCCCGCGGCCCTGCGCCCAGGTGTTGATCCGCTGCTGCCGGAGTGCCTCGACCACCCGGACCGGGTCATGCCCCTCGACCCACACAGTGACGATCCCCGAAAGCTCCGCCCCGTGATCGAGCACCCGGACGCCAGGCACCCGTGCCAGCTCGGTGCGCACCAGCGACGCCAGCGACCGCACCCGCTGCTGGATCGGCCCCAGGCCAAGCCGCATCGCGTACCGCGCCGCTTCGGCCATTCCCATCACCAGGGCCCAGGGATACTCGTATTGCTCGAAGCGCCGGGCGTCATCCACCAGCGCGATCTCGTCGGGGCCCACCCAGTTCGCTCCGCGCATGTCGAGCGAGATCGGAACCAGGCCAGCCGCCAGGGCTCGATCGCTCACGTACAGGAACCCGAGGCCACGCGGACCGCGCAGGAACTTGCGCGCCGTGCTGGTGAGGAAGTCGCACTGTAGCGCGGCCACGTCCACCGGCATCTGGCCCACCGTCTGGCACCCGTCCACCAGGTACAGCACGCCATGCGCACGACAGGCGGCCCCCACGCCGGCGGCGTCCTGCACGAGGCCGGAGTTGGTGGGCACGTGGGTGACACAGACAAGCCGGGGCCGGTGCTGTTCGATCAGCGCTGCCATGGCCGCCACGTCCACCCCGCCGGCTTCCTGGTCGGGCGCCCGGACCACCCGGATGCCGAACCGCTCCCGAAGGGCCAGCAGCGAGACCTGGTGCGACACGTAGTCGTGCCGGGTGACCAGCACGGTGTCGCCCGGCGCGAACGGAATGGACGACAGCGCCTGCACGAAGGAGGCGGTGGCGCTGCTGGTGAATGCGATGTTCCCGGGCGCCGCGCCCACCAGCGCACCGATTGCCTCGTATGCCCGGGCCACCTCGGCCGACCGCAGGGCCTCCGCCTCGTACCCCCCCACCTCGCTCTCGAACGCCAGGTACTCGCTGATCGCGGCCACCACCGGGGCCGGCATCAGCGCGGCGCCCGCGTTGTTCAGGTGAACCAGCCGCTTGCACCCCGGTGTCTCTGCCCGCAACGCTGCAACATCCATGGCCCCCTCCCGCTGGTTCGCGCCCTCACCTGCACCCCGCCTGCGGCCCCAACCCCCGCAGCCCGCTCCGCCCCTATATTTCCCCCAGCCTTCGCATGGAGCCCCATACCGTGACGACCATCGCCAAGCCAGCCCCCGAAACCGCCCATGACACCTTCCCGATCAACGGGACGGACTACATCGAGTTCTGGGTGGGCAACGCCAAGCAGGCTGCCAACTTCTACCAGTCGGCCTTCGGCTTCCACCTCCTGGCCTACCGTGGGCCCGAGACCGGCACCAGGGACCGCGCAAGCTACCTGCTGGCACAGGGCAAGGTGCGCTTCGTCCTGACCAGTGCCCTGGCCCCGGACCACCCCATCCAGGCCCATGTCCAGTTGCACGGCGATGGCGTCCGCGACCTGGCCCTCTGGGTGGACGATGCCCGCGAGGCCTTCCGCCTGGCCGTCGAGCGCGGCGCCGTGCCGGTCCATGAGCCGCAGGTGCTGCGGGACGACCACGGCGAGGTGGTGGTCGCAGCGATCCACACCTACGGCGATACCATCCATTCACTGGTCGAGCGCCGGAAGTACAAGGGTACCTTCATGCCCGGCTTCCAGCCGGTGTCACCCCGGTACCGGCCCGAGCCAGTCGGCCTGGAGTACGTGGACCACTGCGTCGGCAATGTCGAACTGGGAAAGATGAACCACTGGGTCGGCTTCTACGAGCAGGTCATGGGCTTCAAGAACCTCGTCTCGTTCGACGACAAGGACATCTCCACCGAATACTCCTCCCTGATGTCCAAGGTCGTCGCCAATGGCAACGAGCGGATCAAGTTCCCCATCAACGAGCCGGCGGCCGGGAAGAAGAAGTCACAGATCGACGAGTACCTGGAGTACTACCGCGGCCCCGGCGTGCAACATGTGGCCATCATCACGAAGGACATCGTCCGCACGGTCTCCGCACTCCGCGACCGCGGGATCGAGTTCCTCCGGGTCCCCTCCACCTACTACGACACCCTGCTCGAGCGCGTGGGCCACATTGACGAGGACCTGGGGCCGCTCCGCGAGCTCGGGATCCTGGTGGACCGGGATGACGAGGGCTACCTGCTCCAGATCTTCACCAAGCCGGTGCAGGACCGGCCCACGCTCTTCTACGAGATCATCCAGCGGAAGGGCGCCCGGAGCTTCGGCAAGGGCAACTTCAAGGCGCTGTTCGAGGCCATCGAGCGCGAGCAGGCAGCACGAGGGAACCTGTAGATGCCGTTCTACCACACGCTGGGGTCCATTCCGCGGAAGCGCCACATCGTGTTCCGCCGGCCCGATGGCGGGCTGTATGCCGAGGAACTGATGGGACACGAGGGGTTCGTCGGCACCTCGTCCCTCCTCTACCACGTGCACCCGCCCACCACGGTGAAGTCGGCCCGCAAGGTGAAGGACATCGTGTGGGAGGCGGACGACGACACCTCGCTGCGCCACCGGCACTTCCTCACGTCGCGCAACCGGAAGGGCGGGAGCCCCACGCTCGACCGCACGCCGCTCCTGTTCAACAGCGACATCGGCATGCTCTACGTGGAGCCCGACCGGAACGACACGCATTTCTACCGGAATTCCCAGGCAGACGAGTGCATCTACGTGGTGGAAGGGAAGGGGACGCTCGAAACGGTCTTCGGTGACCTTCCCTACGTGACGGGCGACTACGTCACCATCCACCGGAACATCCTGCACCGCTGGCGGCTGGACCTCGCGGCCGGCCCCACGAAGTTCGTGGTGTTCGAGAGCCGCGGGCACATTCGGTCGCCCAAGCGCTACCGGAACGAGTTCGGCCAGCTCCTCGAGGGGGCACCGTACTCCGAGCGGGACATCCGCCGGCCCATGGAGCTGCACACCCACGACGAGCGGGGTGACTTCCCCATCCTGGTCAAGCAGTACGATGCCATCAACGAGCTGGTGCTCGACCACCACCCGCTCGACGTGGTGGGCTGGGACGGCTACTTCTACCCGTGGATCTTCAACATCCACGACTTCGAGCCGATCGTGGGCCGGATCCACCAGCCGCCGCCCGTGCACCAGACCTTCCAGGGCGACGGCTTCGTCATCTGCAGCTTCTGTCCCCGGCCGTACGACTTCGATCCCAACGCCGTGCCGGCGCCGTACAACCACAGCAACGTGGATTCGGACGAGGTGCTCTTCTATGCCTCCAGCGAGTTCATGAGCCGGAAGGGCATCGAGTACGGCTCCATCACGCTCCATCCCGATGGCCTGCCCCATGGTCCCCATCCGGGCCGCGCCGAGGCGAGCATCGGGGCCAAGTACACCAACGAGCTGGCGGTGATGATGGACAGCTTCCGCCCGCTCAGGGTGGCGAAGGCGGCCATGTCGATCGAGGACCCGGACTACCACAAGAGCTGGCTGGACCAGCAGCACGCGCAGTTCAACCCGCCCACCTCGTAGGGCGCCCGGGTGGCCGGGGTGGCGACCACAGTCCGCACCTACCTCGAGATGCGCGCCCCCGGAGGCGAGGCGCCCGGGCCCGCGCCGGATGGGGCCGTGCTGGAGCCGCTGTCGCCGTGTCCGGTCCCGGTGTACCGACGCCTCTACGAGGGGGTGGGCGATCCCTGGCAGTGGTACGAACGCCGCCACTGGAGCGACGAGGCCCTCGCCGCGTGGCTGGCGCGTCCCGAGGTGCATGTCACGGTGCTGTCGGTGCGTGGCGCACTGGCGGGCTACTACGAGTTGGTGGAGCACGCGGCCGACCGCTCGGTCGAGATTGCGTACTTTGGCCTGCTGCCCGCGCACACGGGGCAGGGATTGGGTGGATGGCTGCTCCGGACGGCTATCCGGGACGCGTGGGACCGGTCACCCACCTGTGTCTGGCTCCACACCTGCACCCTTGACCATCCCGCAGCGCTCCCCAACTACCTGCGCCGGGGCTTCGAGGTGACCCGGACCGAGGTTGTCCCGGTGACGCCGCGACCCTGAGGTGGCGCGGGGTACGTCACCGGCAATTGGTGCGTGGGGGTCAGGGCAGCGGCGGCGTGGTGTCCCGCGATCGCTCCAGCAGGGCGTACCCCGAGAACCGTCGTCGCCGGTTTCGCGCCGCTGGCGGGGCCAGCCGGCCCAGCCAGAGCAGTACCCGTGCGAAGCGGAAGGCGCGCCCGATCCTCACCGCTTCCTCCAGCGTTGATCGGAACTCCAGTTCCTTCCAGCCAAATGGTGCGAAGAACCCGGTGTTCTCTGCCGGCCCGAACCGGAAGGGTGCATTCCCGGTCCGCACCACCGGGGCCCAGTTCCTCTCCATGCGCTGGAGCAGCTCGGGGCTGGCAAGGTCCATCAGCCACCACCGGATCGAGGGCACTGTCGCGAGGTCGGCCGCGAGTGCGGCCACCGCGGTGGGCTCGAGGTAGATCAGCAGGCCCTCGGTCAGCACGAGCACACGCCGTGCCTCGCTGCCGACCCGCGCGAGCAGCGCCCGGCGGGCGGCCTCGTCCGACACGTCCACGCCGATGGCCTCGTACCGGCAGCGTGGCGTCTCGTGGGTCATGATCGCCGCCTTCTCCTCCAGCATCGCCGGCAGGTCCACGTCGACCCAGCGAAGCGCCGGCGGCAGCGCCATCCGCCAGGGGCGCGCATCGAAGCCGGTGGCCAGGTTGAGGACGGTGTCCACCTGCTGTTCGTGGATGGTGCGGAGGAGGATCTCATCGAGGATCGCCGTGCGGGTCACGAGGGGCCAGCCCCAGCGCCTCCCGTCCGGCAGTGCATCGAGGATGGCGAACCCCCGCTCGCCGGCAAGGCGCCGCGCGTAGGGGTCGCTGAAGAGGGCGTCCGGCCGCTCGGTCTCGAGGGCCCGGTAGGTGGCGACCCACCTCGCCGTGTCCGAGACGTCCCGGATCAGTCCGGCGATGCCTGGCCTAGCTGTAGATGATGAAGACGTTGTTCACTGTCGTTCTGCCATGCGCTGCGCTGGGGTG
>CAZWXD010000045.1:0-9168 GCA_964638035.1 uncultured Gemmatimonadaceae bacterium
CACGACCTCCGGGTTATGAGCCCGGCGAGCTACCAGACTGCTCCACCCCGCGACGATTCCTGCGACGTTGCCCTGACATCCTGACGTCCTGACGTCCTGACGTCCTGACGTCCTCTCAGAGCGGGAAACGGGACTCGAACCCGCGACCCCAACCTTGGCAAGGTTGTGCTCTACCAACTGAGCTATTCCCGCTTGGCGAGGATGCAGATTGTAGTGCCGGGCTACCGGCGCCGCAACCGCACTCCCCGGTGCGCCCGGCGCCCTGCTCAGGCGTCCCGGGCGCGAGTGGAGGCGAGGGGGATCGAACCCCTGACCTCGTGAATGCCATTCACGCGCTCTCCCAACTGAGCTACGCCCCCATTATATTGGGCGGCCCGTCGCGCCTCGAAATCAAGGTGCCCCGGGCCGAAGCAGCACAAGAAGCTAGTGAGGGGCCCGAAGGGGTGTCAAGCGATTCTGGCACTTCCTGCACGGTGCCAGCACACCAATCACGGTCGGGTCGGGGACTACACGGACACATGGCGAGCAGCAGGAAGAAGGCGGCACCGGCAAAGACGACGAAGGCCCCCCCGGCCAGGGGAAAGGCCGTGGCCAGGGCCGCCCGGGGGGCCAAGGCGGCCGCCCCGATCAAGGCCAAGGCGGGGAAGGGCGTCACGGCCAAGGGGGCCAAGGCGGCGAAGAAGGCCGAGCCCCAGGTCTGGGATCCCCACAAGCCACTGCCGGAGCACCTCACGACGGCCCAGATCCTGGCCGCCACGCCGCCCCTCAAGCCGCGGCGGAGCCGCAAGCGCGAGACCGCCAAGACCCTGGGCGTCTACGATGCCGACCGGGACATCCTCGACCAGTACCTCTATGAGGTGAGCATGACGCCCCTGCTCACCCCCCAGCAGGAAATCGCCATCGCGAAGCGGGTCCGGAACGGCGACCCCGAGGCCATGCAGGAGCTGGTGAAGCGCAACCTCCGCTTCGTCATTTCCGTGGCCAAGAAGTACCAGAACCGGGGCCTCCCCCTCACCGACCTGATCGGCGAGGGCAACGTCGGCCTCCTCACCGCGGCACGGAAGTTCGACCCCGACCAGGGCGTCAAGTTCATCTCCTATGCCGTGTGGTGGATCCGCCAGGCCATCCTGGCCTCGCTCGCGCGCCAGGGCCGCACGGTGCGTGTGCCGCTCAACCGCACCGCCGACCTCAGCAAGATCGTCCGCACCGCCGAGGCGCTCCGGCAGGAGCTGCGCCGGGAGCCGACGCCGGAAGAGATCGCCCACGCCACCCAGCTCTCGCTCGAGGTGGTGCAGTCCCTCTCGGCGCTCAACACCAGCGACGTCCGGCTCGACGCCCCGCTCGACCCCGAGGGCGACCGGTCGCTCATTGACCGGTTCATTGCGGACGACCAGGCCAACGCCGAAGAGCAGGCCATGGACACCTTCCTGTCCGAGGAGATCGAGGGCGCCCTTCGCACCCTGCCTCCGCGCGATGCCAAGGTGCTGCGGCTCTACTTTGGCCTGGACGGCGGCCGGGAGCACACGCTGGAGGAAATCGGCGGGATGCTGGGCGTCACCCGCGAGCGGGTGCGCCAGCTGCGCGACCGGGCCCTCAAGCGGCTGCGCGAGGGCGACGTGGGCCGGGCCCTGGCAAGCTTCGCCGCGTAGGCATCGCCCCGTTGCTCCTTCGGTGCCCCAGCCATGTAGCTTGAACCCCATGACATTGGCCGCCGAGGTGCGCCTCTCGGGCATGCAGGACGTGTTCGGGCAGGTGGGCCGTGGTACGCTCCGGGTAGCGCGCGCCCTGCGCGACGTGCCCGCGTGGCGCTCCCAACTGCTCGACCAGTTCGTGATCCTCGGCGTGAAGTCGGTGCCCATCGCCATCTTCATCGCCGTCTTCACCGGCATCGTCCTGGCCCTCCTCGCTTCCTACATCTTCACCAACACCGTGCCGCTCTACCTGGTCGGCGCCCTCGTGGGCAAGACGATCATGATGGAGCTGGCCCCCGTGCTCACCGGCATGGCCCTGGCCGGTCGCGTCGGCGCCAACATCGCCGCCGAGCTGGGCACCATGAAGGTCACCGAGCAGGTGGACGCGCTCGAGACCTTGTCGTACGACCCCATCGCCTACCTGGCAGTGCCGCGGGTGATGGCGTCCACGGCCATGTTCCCCGTCGTCACCGCCTTTGCCATGCTGGTGGGTGTCGCCTCCGGCTGGATGGCCTCGCGGCTCATCCTCGACCTCCCCACCCAGGAGTTCGTGCGTGGCCTCCGGCAGTTCTACCTGTTCAAGGACATCTGGTTCGGCCTGGTGAAGGCGGCGAGCTTCGGGTTCGCGGTGGCCCTCATGGGGTGCATCAAGGGACTGACCAGCGAGGGCGGCGCCGCGGGCGTCGGGGCCGCGGCCACCCGCGCGGTCGTGCTCGGCTGCGAGGCGATCCTGGTGCTGGATGCGTTCTGGGCGGTGGTGCTGCTGTGAGTCGGGGCGTCGGGGCGTCGGGGCGTCAGGGCGTCAGGGCGTCAGGGCGTCAGGGCGTCAGGACGTCAGGACGTCAGGCCAACCCGTGACGTCCTGACGCGTTGACGCCCTGACGCCATGATCGAGCTCCGCGACGTGCACAAGTCCTTCGGCCCCAAGGTCGTCCTCAGCGGCTTCACCCTCAGCGTGCGCGAGGGCGAGAACCTGGTGCTCCTGGGTCCCTCCGGTTCCGGCAAGAGCGTCACCCTCAAGGTGATCGCAGGCCTGATCGAGCCTGATGCCGGGGAGGTCCTGGTGGACGGCGAGAACGTTGCCGAGCTCGACGCCCTGGGCCTCGCACAGCTGCGCCGCCGCCTCGCGTTCGTGTTCCAGTTCGCCGCCCTCTTCGACTCCATGACTGTCGAGGAGAACATCCGCCTCGGCCTCCGCCGGCAGGGCCTGGGGGACGACGAACAGGTGGCCCGCGTGAAGGAAAGCCTCGAGGTGGTGAGGCTTCCCGGCACGGAAGGGCGGTACCCGGCCGAACTGTCCGGCGGCATGCGGAAGCGGGTCGGGATGGCGCGGGCGCTGGCTCTTCGCCCACGCTACATTCTCTACGACGAGCCCACGACCGGGCTCGATCCCGTGACGTCCGCTGTCATTGACGAACTGATGGTCCGCACCCGCGACCTCGGCGCCACGGGCCTCATCGTCACACACGACCTCCGGTCGGCCTTCACCTGCGGGGATCGCATCGCCATGCTGCACGAGGGGACGCTCCGCGCCGTGGGGACGCCTGCGGAGATGCGCGCCAGCGCCGACCCGGTGGTCGCGGGCTTCATCGCCGGTCGCCCCACCTGGGCCGGGGAGTCGGCGTGAGGCGCGGGCGCGAAGTGGCCGTGGGCGGGACGGTCCTCGCCGCCCTGGCGGCCGTGATCATCGCGGCACTCTGGCTCTCGCAAACCCGGCTCGGCCGGGACGTGGTGCGCAGCAGCGCCATCTTCCGCGAGGTCGGCGGACTCAAGCCCGGCGCCCCGGTGGCGCTTCGCGGCGTGAAGATTGGCCGCGTCACCGCCATCAGCCTTGCCGCCAACGACTGGGTGCAGGTGGACATGGAGTTCGATCGCCGGGTTGAGCTCCCCACCGATCCGGCCGTGGTGGCGGCGTCCTCGAGCCTCTTCGGCGAGTGGCGCGCCAACATCCTCGGGATGGGCGACCCCCAGAGTGACCCGGGCGTGGCGGCCGCCCTGGCCGAGGCCGACTCGGCTGGGGGCAGCGCGTGGCCGGGCGCCACCCTGCCTGACATCGGTGAGCTGACCCAGCAGGCCAGCCGCATTGCCGGCGATATCGGCAACGTGACCCAGCGCCTCGAGGGCGTGCTGGACACCAATGCCGTTGCCGAACTCAAGTCCAGCATCAATGACCTGGCCCAGATCTCCCGCCGGCTCGCCGGCTTTGCCCGGGCCCAGACCCAACGGCTCGACACCGTGGGCGAGAACATCTCGATGGGTTCGACGGCGTTCGTGAACACCGTGCGCCGCCTCGACTCGGCCACCGCGGGCGGCATCGTGCCCGAAGTGGCCACCAACTCGCGCGAGGCCGTGGCCGACCTGCGGAAGGCCGCGGCCGACCTCCGCGAGGTCACCGAGGCGGCGTCGGCCAACAAGATGAGCCTGGTGAACGCGCTGCAGGCAGCCGACTCCATCCTCCGGCGCCTCAACAGCGGGCAGGGGACCCTGGGCATGCTGGCGCGCGACTCGACCCTCTATGTCGAGACCACGCTGACCCTGCGCGAGGCTCGCGCCCTCATCTCCGACATCCGCAACAACCCGCGGAAGTACCTGAAGGTGAGCGTGTTCTGAGATGGGCAAGAAGCCGGTGGACGTGGAGGTGTCGGCGGGCGGGATCGTCTTCCGCCAGCAGCCCGGGCAGGCAGCGCGCTTCCTCCTGATCAGGGACTCGTACCGCAACTGGGGCTTTCCCAAGGGCCACCTCGAGGAAGGGGAGACCCCCGCGCAGGCGGCAGTTCGGGAGACGTCCGAGGAGACCGGGCTCGATGGCCTGGTATTGCACGGCCCGATCCGGCTCATCGACTGGCACTTCCGCTTTCGCGGCCGGCGCATCCACAAGTACTGCCACTTCTTCCTGCTCGAGTCGCCCGAGGGCGAGCCGTCGCCCCAGGCCGACGAGGGGATCTCCGACTGCCGCTGGTGCAGCCACGACCAGGCCCTCGAGCTGCTGAGCTATGACAACGCGCGGGGCGTCCTCAAGCGCGCCGGCGAGATGGTGCGCACCCTGGTGGCCGCCGGCGCGGGGCGCCCCCGCCGCCAGCCTGACGAGTCACCCGCCTCCAGTCCGTCCTGATCCGTGGCGGCCATCGCGGTCCTGGCGCCCCCAGCCGCTGGCGTCGCGCTCCGCCGGTCCCTCCCGAGGCCCGCACGCCTGGTTCGGTGCCGCAACGCCGACGCGCTCGATCGCATGCTCATGGGCCGCCTGGTCGACGCGGTGGTGATCTCGCCCGTGGGACCCGGCCTGCAACTCCTGCAGCGCGTGCGCGCGACCCTGCCGGCCCTGCCGGTGGTGGCGTGGGCCCCGTTTCGCCCCGAGGATGCCGACACCCTCGACGCCTGCCGTGCGGCAGGAACCGCCCTCATCCTGGTGGAAGGGGTCGACGATCCGGTGGCCGGCGACCTCCTTGGTCGGGTCACGCTGGGCGCCCTCCGCCGCGTGGCCCTGGCCGATGGGCCGAGGGCGTTACGCCTCTCGGAGCCACTGCAACGCAAGGTCTGGGAGGTCGTGGTGCGCGAAGTCGAGAAGCCCCTCCGGACGTCCGATATTGCGCGCCGGCTCCGCGTGAGCCGCGAACACCTCTCCCGGCAGTTCGGCGCCGGCGGCGCGCCCAACCTGAAGCGCGTGATCGACCTCGCCCGGGTGGCGTGTGCCGCGCAGCTCCTCACCAGCCCGAGCCTGACACCACCGGTGGTGGCCGGCATGCTCAGCTTCGCCACGCCGAGCCACCTCTCCCTCACCGCACGCCGCATCGCGAACGTGCCATCCAGCGCCCTGGCAGCGCTGGGCCCGTCGGGCGTCCTCGCGGCATTCGTGCGGGGCCGCACCCGGAGCCGCAACAGCTGAGTTTCCCCGGCGCCAGGCACGTCCCTGATGGCCCGCCGTCCGCACCCGCCAGCCCTCACGCCGTGGAGCGCGACAGCCTATATTCGTGCCTTGCTGTGAACCCCTCTTGTGATTAATTTCACAAGCTGTCGTGCAACCGTTTGCCAACACACAACTTCAGCGCTGACGACATGGCCTCCGAGACCCTGCTCCGCCCTGGTGAACTGAAGGAAGTCCTCCTCAAGGAAATTGCCGCTGCCGACCTCACGACGGTGCAGGATGCCGAAGTGGGCACGGTGCTCACCGTCGCAGACGGTGTGGCCCGGATCTACGGCCTCAAGTCGGCGATGTCCTACGAGATGCTCGAGATCACCTCGGCGGAGACGGGCGAGGTGGTCACCGCCCTCGTGCTCAACCTCGAGGAGGACTCGGTCGGCGCCGCCGTGATCGGCGACTACCTGGTCCTCAAGGAAGGCGACGAGGTCCGCCGCACCGGGCGCCTCCTCGAGATTCCCGCCGGCCCGGAGATGCTGGGCCGGGTGGTGAACCCGCTGGGACAGCCGATCGACGGCCGCGGCGCCATCAAGGCGAAGACCTCGCGCCCGGTGGAGATCATTGCCCCCGGCATCATCGTGCGGCAGCCGGTGAACGAGCCGCTGCAGACCGGCATCAAGGCCATCGACGCGATGATCCCGATCGGCCGCGGCCAGCGCGAGTTGATCATCGGCGACCGCGGCACCGGCAAGACGGCAATTGCGATCGACACGATCATCAACCAGAAGGGCACCGGCGTCATCTGCGTGTACGTGGCGATCGGGCAGAAGCAGTCCACGGTGGCGTCGGTGGTGGAGAAGCTCCGGCAGGCAGGGGCGCTCGAGTACACCATCATCGTGACGGCCTCGGCGTCCGAGTCGGCGCCCTTGCAGTTCCTGGCTCCCTACGCCGGCTGTGCCCTGGCCGAGTACTTCATGTACGAGGAAGGGAAGGCCACGCTCTGCGTGTACGACGACCTCTCCAAGCAGGCGGTCGCGTACCGCCAGCTGTCGCTGGTGCTGCGGCGCCCGCCGGGTCGCGAGGCCTACCCGGGTGACGTCTTCTACATCCACAGCCGGCTCCTCGAGCGTGCGGCCAAGATTTCCACCGACGCCGGGAAGACCAGGGCCGACCCGCGCATCAAGGTGCCGGGTGGCTCGCTCACCGCACTCCCCATCATCGAGACCCAGGCGGGCGACGTCTCGGCGTACATCCCGACCAACGTCATTTCCATCACCGACGGACAGATCTTCCTCACCACCGACCTGTTCTACGCCAACGTCCGCCCCGCGGTGGACGTGGGCATCAGCGTGAGCCGCGTGGGCGGCAACGCGCAGATCAAGGCGATGAAGCAGGTGGCTGGCCCGCTCCGGCTCTCGCTGGCCCAGTTCCGCGAGCTCGAGGCCTTTGCCCAGTTCGGCTCCGACCTCGATGCGGCCACCCAGCGGCAGCTGAACCGCGGCGCCCGGCTGGTCGAGATCCTGAAGCAGCCGCAGTACCAGCCCGTGCCGGTCGAGAAGCAGGTGGCGATCATCTACGCCACCACCAACGGCTTCCTGGACGACGTCGCCGTGAACCAGGTGCGCAAGTGGGAGAAGGACTTCATCGCCAGCCTCGAGGCGGTGCACCCGGACATCCTGTCCGACATCAGGACGAAGCGGACGCTGGACGACGCGCTCACGGCGCGGCTCAAGGCGGCTGTCGAGGCCTTCAAGCCCAAGTTCGTCGCGGGCTGAGGCACCATGGCCAAGGCGAGCCGCGCGCTGCTCCGGCGGATCCGCTCCGTCCAGAACACGCGCAAGATCACCAAGACGATGGAACTGGTGTCCACGTCGAAGCTGCGGCGTGCGACCGACCGGGTGAGCGCGGCCCGGCCCTACGCCGAGGCGCTGGGCGAGGTGCTGGGCGACCTGCTCTCCCCGGCCCTGGTCGAACGCTTTCCCCTGTTGCGGCAGCCGCCGCCGCCCTCGAAGGGTGGCCCGGCGCTGGCGGCGGTCATCCTCGTCACGTCGAACCGCGGCCTGTGTGGTGCGTTCAACGCGAACCTCATCAAGGAAGCGCGCCGGCGCATCGCGGCGCTCGAGGGTGAGGGCTACACCGTCGACCTGCACACCATTGGCAAGAAGGGCGGGGCGTTCTTCCGCTTCCTGAAGCGGAAGGCGGCGAGCGACCGGGTGGACATCGGTGACAAGCCGACGGCCGCACACGCCGACGAGATCGCCGAACCGCTCATCGCCGCGTTCGTGGCCGGCCAGTTGGGACGGGTCGAGATGGTGCACGCGAAGTACAACTCGGCACTCTCCACCCCGCCGGTGGCCACGCAGGTGCTGCCGGTGGAGGCGCCGGGACAAGCAGCGGCGGGAGCCGCGGCAAGCAAGCGGCAACGGGACTACCTGCTGGCGCCGAACGCCGAGGCCATCCTCACGGAGCTGCTGCCGCTCTACGTGCGCAACGCCATCTACCGCGGGCTCGTGGAAACGGCGGCGGGTGAGCATGGGGCCCGGCGCACGGCCATGAAGAGCGCCACCGACAATGCCCAGGAACTGCTCGGCCTCCTCCGGCGGACGTACAACCGCCAGCGGCAGGCCGGGATCACGCAGGAGATCTCCGAGATCGTCGGAGGAGCGGCGGCGCTGGAGGGGTGAGGCCCGGGCGTCCGGACGTGAAGACGTTCGGACATTCGATGGAGCCGGACCGCCAGTACGCCAGAGTGACCGAACGTCCTTGTGAGGAACACATGACAGCAGCAACGGCCGCCACGGGCAGCAAGCCCGGCAAGACCGACACGAAGGCCAATATCGGCACCATCACCCAGGTCATTGGTGCCGTGGTGGACGTGGAGTTCGCCCCCGAGCGACTCCCCGAGATCAACAGCGCCCTCCGGGTGCGGGACGCGAGTGGCCCGGCGCCGGTGGACCTGGTGCTCGAGGTGCAGCAGCACATCGGCCAGAACACCGTGCGCACGGTGGCGATGTCCAGCACCGATGGCCTCGTCCGCGGGATGAAGGTGGAGGACCTGGGCGGTCCCATCACCGTCCCCGTGGGCAACGCGGCGCTCGGCCGCATCCTCAACGTGATCGGGGAGCCGGTGGACGGCGGGGCGCCGATCCCGGCCAGCAACGAGCGGTGGCCCATCCACCGTCACGTGCCCGAGTTCGTGGAGCTCGAGCCCAAGACCACCGTGTTCGAGACCGGCATCAAGGTCATCGACCTCATCGCCCCGTTCGTGAAGGGCGGCAAGATCGGCCTCTTCGGCGGCGCGGGTGTCGGCAAGACGGTGATCATCCAGGAGCTCATCAACAACGTGCAGAAGGGCCACGGCGGCAAGTCGGTCTTCTGCGGCGTGGGGGAGCGGACCCGCGAGGGCAACGACCTCTACCTCGAGTTCAAGGAAGCCAACGTCCTCGACTCCGTGGCGCTCTGCTACGGCCAGATGAACGAGCCGCCGGGTGCACGACTCCGCGTGGGCCTCACCGGCCTCACCATCGCCGAGTACTTCCGTGACGTCGAGGGGCAGGACGTGCTCCTCTTCATCGACAACATCTTCCGCTTCACCCAGGCGGGCTCCGAGGTGTCGGCGCT
>CAZWXD010000046.1:0-8709 GCA_964638035.1 uncultured Gemmatimonadaceae bacterium
ACGTGACGACGCCGGAGAAGCGGGCCGGCGTGACGCGCACCATCGCCATGCTGGGCTACCGGGTCACCATCCGGAACGCCGGCACGGAGGCCCGGGCGGTGGAGGTGCGGGAGGAGCGGGGCGGGGAGTGGTCGGTGGAATCGAGTTCGCTGCCGCCCGAGAAGCTGTCGGCCGGGGTGACGCGCTTCCGGCTCAGTGTGCCTGCCGGCGGTGAGGCGGTGCTGACCTACCGGATCAGGGCGGTGTGGTGAGGGCAGTTACCCTCGTCCATCTCTCAGACCTTCATTTCGGGCGGGACGCCGACCTGGCACAGGTGGCGGCGGTCGAGCGGCTCGTGCCGTCGCTCGCACCAACCGCCATCGTCGTGTCGGGCGACCTGACCCAGCGCGCTCGGCACGGCGAGTTCGTGGCGGCGCGTCGCTGGCTGGATCGCCTGGCCATGGTGGCGCCGGTGCTCACGGTGCCAGGGAACCACGACGTACAGTGGTTCGAGTCGCCGTTCTGGATCCTGGGCCGCCAGCGCATGTACGTCAAGTACCGCCGCTGGATCAATGCCGACCTCACGCCCACGCTCACCGTGCCGGGCGCCGTGATTGCCTCGGTGCTCACCAGCCACGGCGTGTGCTTCCCGTCGATGACGCCCAACCTCAACGACATGGCGGTGAAGGGCCACCTGCCCAGGGCCCAGGTGGAGCGCGTGGCGCGGGTGTTTGCGGCGGCGCCGCCGGGTGACGCGAGGGTGGTGGTCCTGCACCAGAACGTGCTGCGCGGGAAGATCTCAGAGCGCATGGGCCTGAGCCGCTGGCGCGTGGCGCAGGAGCGGCTGGCGGCGCTCGAACCAGACGTGATCCTCTGCGGGCACGACCACGAGGAAGGGGCGGCACTGCTGGGTGACCGGGTGGTGGTGAGTACGGCGAGCACGCTCACCCGCCGCACGCGGGGGCATCGGGCCCAGGTGTTCAATGAGGTCACGATCGGCCCGGATGAGGTGACGGTGACGTTCTGGCGCTGGGATGGGGTGGAGTTCGGGCGGGCAGAGTCGGCGCGCTTCGCGAGGGCATGAGGGTATGGGGCGAACGGCCCATATTGCGTACCGGCCGTTGCTTCACCTACCATGGTGCCAGCGTCGCGAACTGGGCATCGATTGTCTAGCTGTGCCTGGGAGGCCGCGCCGACGCTGCCCGCGTGGTCCGCGCTGATCCTTCAAGCAACGGAGGGCGTCGTGCAATTCCGCAAGGCGATGGTGCAGCTCGGCATCATGTTGTTCATCGTCGGCATAGGGGGGGGGGTGCTCTGAAGAAAGCGCGGCTCCCACATCCCCTGGGGCAAGCCTGGCGACAGCGGTGTCCGGCTCACAGCCGCGCACACGACTCGAGGAGCTGGGGGTAGGACTTGCCCTCACGCTGAAGGAAGAGGGAACTCGCCACTGGCTCCTTCAGGCCATTCATGCTTCCAGGTACGTAGAGAACCGTATTCCCTTTCGGCGAGTCCTGGCCGCCGATTCGAGCGCCCAGGTACGCAGGATTGTGCAGCGAACTGGGCGTGTCCTCAGCGCCGAAGATGTTTCCCGGTTGCCAGAACTGGAGCTCTACATCCCGATCAGGTCCCAGCTTGCGGCGGCGAATATCTCGTCGACCATGCAAGTCGCAGTCAGGGCAGCAGGGGATTCCTTCTACGTTGTGCGGCCGGACGGAAGCGCCTTTCGTGTGGGCGAGTGGTATGACCCGGGGTCCCAACTCACGGTCGGGCTAGGGCGATCAGAAATCGACTATGAGGATCCTGCGACCGCGCTGAAGGGCGGGTCAGCCACTGGCGAGGGCATCCTTGCCGCGATGAGGCGGCTGGGCGTGACGCCAGATCAGATGCTTGGCACGGACACCTTGCCGGGCTCCACGATACCGCATGTGGAGTGCACCATCGAAATCGAGAACTGCAGTGGCGCTGGCGGTACGCAACCAACCGGAGGCAGTACTGCCCAGAACACACAGCTGTACTGGGTGTCGCTCGAGCAGCACATGGAGGGCTTGCTGATGGGCGACAATGAGATCGAAGTATGGGGCAGCGTAAATGGATTCTGGGGAGCATGCGGCTCGCTCACCAACCTGTGGTGGGGTGAGGCCTATGGCGTCTACACCAGTGCGAACCTGGTCTTCAAGGTTGCCAATGCGATCCCGACGGGTGCAAGCAGGTTCAAGCTATCCGCGTATGAGGACGACAACGATCGATGTGTGCGCAACGGCGATGACGATTACCTCGGTTCCTGGATGTCCGGAATCACCATCGGCAACTACGGACGCAGATACTTCACAGACCCGCCTTCGATCGCATACATCTCCGTGATCGCAAGATCGTGGTAGTGCCGCTCAACGCGTCAAGGGCAGTTTTGGTCTTGGTGGTGCTCGGCGCTCCCGTGCCGGTCGAAGCCCAGAGAGTGAACATCGCAGCCGTGGGCGGGTGGATGGTCTATGATGCGGGAGGCGACCAAACGTACACCACCGTCGGGCTGCAGGTACGCTACCCTTTGAGCAAGGCGCTCCGGGTGGGTATCGCCACGGCCACCGCTCACATAGGTGACCCACTTCGCAGCTGGGCAGGCCCAGGAACGGACGAGCGCATCTGGCGCGTGTCAGCTATGGGAGAGTTGGCCACCAAGCCATTTCACAAGTCGTCGCTGGCGGCGCGAGGCATGCTCGGCGTTTTCCATTCGAGCGGGGTGATCTACCAGGAGCCCCCACCGGATATCGCGCCGTACTCGCGCATCACGGACACGAACACCGGCGTGACATACGGCGCCGGAATTGGCTTCGAGGTAGGGCCGTACTCCGGCATCAGGTTCTACCTGCAAGGCAACTACTGGCGTGACCACGCTTACGGCGCCGTATTGGACAATCCCGAGCTGCTCGGCGGCGTGGGCCTGGACTTGTAGCCGACCGTGCACCTGCGATCAACCCGGCAGTTCCCGCTTGCAGTGTTGCTGGGGCTTGGGCCGGCACTGGCCTGCCCTGGCCGGGGTGAGGCGCAGGCGCTGAATGCGGGGGTGGTCGCGGGAGTGCTGAACTATGATTTCGGCGGGAGCGAGGAGTACTTCACGTACGGATTGCAACTGCGATACTCGGTCACCCCAGTATTTCAACTCGGGCTCCTGGGCAGCACAGCGCATATCGGGGCGCCGTCGCGCCTGTTCGCCGGGCCCGGCACTGATGAGCGCCTCTGGCGTGCCGCAGCGTCAGCGGCGCTCGTGACGCAGCCCACGCGCGGGCTTGTCGTAGGTGCCAGGGGACTGCTCGGCATCGTGCATTCTGCGGGCGTTGCGTACCGTGGGCCGCCGGAGGGCCTGGAGATACCATGGGCCTTTGCCGACGATCCGACGGGCGTCACATATGGCGGCGGGTTGATGGCTGAAGTTGGTCCGTTCTCACGGGTGCGTGGCCTGGTGCAAGGCAGCATCTGGGCCAGTCACCTCTATGGCGCTGCTGGAACTGACGCG
Organism: uncultured Gemmatimonadaceae bacterium; assembly: GCA_964638035.1. Taxonomy (GTDB): domain Bacteria; phylum Gemmatimonadota; class Gemmatimonadetes; order Gemmatimonadales; family GWC2-71-9; genus JAGGAG01. The sequence continues at coordinate 3,488 of CAZWXD010000046.1, forward strand.
GAGCTGGTTGTCGGCCTGGGCGTAGACCTGTGACCCTCGTGGAGACGGCGGATAGGAGGGCATCTACGCTCCTGTCCGCACGCCTGAGGCAACTCGGGCTGCACGACGTGGCCGGATTGCGGCTTCACCGCAACCAGACCGTCCTGGTCTCCCTCACCGCGCGCGGGGAGCTCCGGGTGCACGAGGGCTACGCCGAGGCGCCCGACCGGGTGCTTCGGGCGATCGTCCGGTTCGTGCGGCCCGGGGCGTGGCGCATCACGCGCCGTGCTGCGCTCGCCGTGATCCGGTCCTGGCCAGTTCCTTCCAACCCGGCAACCGTGGAGCGCATGGTTCGGCTGCCCCGGGTGGCCCCCGGAGACCAACCCATCGTCGATCGCCTGCAGGCGCGCTGGGCCGAGTTCAACGCGCTGCATTTCGGCGACGCGCTTCATCCAATCCCAATCGTGATTTCCAGCCGGATGCGGCGCATGCTGGGTGAATTGCGCCATGACCGCGCCACCGGCCGTGCCCTCCGGATCACGCTGAGCCGCCGGCTCCTGCGCCGGCATCCCTGGGCCGAGGTGGAAGAGACGCTGCTGCACGAGATGGTGCACCAGTGGCAGGCCGAGACCGGCCAGCCGGTGAATCATGGCGCCGGGTTCCGGCGGAAGGCCCGGGAGGTGGGGGTGACGCCGCGTGCGGTGGCGGGGGGGCAGGGCGGCGTGCTGGCCGCGGCGTGTTTCCCGCGGTAAGCTCGGGCATGGCGCAACCGGGTGGCGCGGAACTCGAGGCGGTGAGGGCGGCACTGGCTGGGCGCTATTCGATCGCCTTCGAGCTGGGCCGCGGCGCCATGGCCACGGTGTACCTCGCAACCGACCTGCGGCACCAACGCCAGGTGGCGATCAAGGTGCTGCACCCCGAGCTGGCCGCTGCCGTGGGTCGCGACCGCTTCCTGCAGGAGGTGGCGATCGTTGCCCGGCTCAACCACCCCCACATCCTGGCCCTGCACGATTCCGGCGAGGCCGGCGGGCGTCTCTACTTCGTCATGCCGCGCGTGTCGGGGGAGTCGTTGCGGCGGCGGCTCGAGCAGGAGGGGCAGCTCCCGCTGGAGGACGCGCTGCGGGTCACGGAGCAGGTGGCGTCTGCCCTGGCGCACGCGCACGGGCAGGGCATCATCCACCGCGACCTCAAGCCGGAGAACATCCTGCTGCACGAGGGTGAGGCGATGCTGGCCGACTTCGGCATCGCCGCGTTGGGTGGCGGCAGCGGCCGCCTCACCGAGACCGGCCTGGTGGTGGGGACGCCCGCCTACATGAGCCCGGAGCAGTCGGCCGGCGAGCGCGAACTCGACGGTCGCAGCGACGTGTACAGCCTGGCGAGCGTGCTGTACGAGATGCTGGCGGGCGAGCCGCCCTTCACCGGCCCCACGGCACAGGCGGTGATCGCGAAGCGCATGGTAGGACCGGTGCCCTCCGTGCGAACACTGCGGGGCGCCACCCCGACGAGCGTGGATCACGCGATCGCCAGGGGGCTCAGGCCGGCGCCAGCGGATCGCTACCCTTCCGCAGCGGCATTCGCCGCCGCCCTCCGTACCTCCGGCGCCCCCGGGACCGCGCACCAGCCGTCGGTTGCGGTCCTTCCCTTCGTGAACCTGAGCCGTGATCCGGACAACGAATACTTCGTGGACGGGATGACGGAGGACGTCATCACCCAGCTGTCCCGGATCCGCGGGCTCCGGGTGATCGCCCGGACGTCGGCGATGCAGTTCCGGGGTCGGGAGCTGGGCCTCCGCGAGATCGGTGCCCGCCTCAACGCCGGCGCCATTGTGGAGGGGAGCGTGCGCCGGGCGGGTGACCGTGTGCGGATCGTGGCGCAGATGGCGGATGTGGGCTCCGAGCAGACGATCTGGGCCGAGACATATGACCGGCAGCTCACCGACATCTTCGCGATCCAGGGCGACGTGGCGCTGGAGATCGCGCGCGCGCTCCAAGCCACGCTCACCCCGGACGAGGCCACCCGGATCCGGCGCGAGCCGACTACCGACGTCGAGGCGTACCAGCTCTACCTGAAGGGCCGGCACAGCATCCTTCGTGACACCCGGGAGTCCCGGGTGCGGGGTATGGAGTTCTACCAGCGCGCGCTCGAGCGGGATCCCGGTTTTGCCCTGGCGCACGCCGCGCTGGCGATGGTGCTGGCAGACCTGATTCGCGGTGGCAACGTGGACGACGCGAGCGCGGCCTACGAGCAGGCCCGGCGCGCCGCGGAGCGCGCCATCGAGCTCGACCCCGACCTCTCCGACGCACATTCGGTGCGTGCCTTCCTGCGCATGATCTGGGAGTATGACTGGGCCGGCGCCGCGGCGGGATTCCAGCGAGCGATCGACCTCAACCCCGGTAATGCGGACGCGTACAACATGTACGGCAACTGGTTCGAGGCCATGGAGCGGCATGACGAAGCCATCGCCATGCAGGAAAAGGCCCGACTCATCGACCCCATGGCGCACCGAACCGATGTCGCCACCTCACTGCTCCGCGCCGGCAGGAACCGGGAAGCGGAGGAGGCCCTCCGGTCGGCGCTGACATTTCACCCGGACGCCCCGCGCCTCCATGCCACGCTGGGCTGGGCACTCCTCCGCCAGGGCCGGGCTGCCGAGGGGCTGGCCGCGCTCAAGCGCGCGACGGAGCTGGAGGATGAGCCACTCTACCTGGCCCAGTATGGCCAGGCGCTGGCGCTCGCCGGGCAACGCGGCGCTGCCCTGGGGATCCTGCACACGCTGGATAAGGTGGCGAGCCAGCGATACGTATCACCCAAGTACTTCGCGTACATCCACACGGGCCTTGGCAACCTGGATCGGGCCATGGACTACCTTGAGCAGTCGTACAACGAGCGCTCGGGCGGCTCCTACTCCATCCCGGGTTCCTTCCTCTTCGAGCCCCTGCGAGGAAACCCACGGTACGCACAGTTGCTGGCTCGAATGAACCTCGGGGTGAAGGCATGAGCCCGCGCCACATCCTGGTTCCCGTGCGCTCGTGACGCTGCGCCTGGCCGTCCTTGCCGCGGCCCTTGCCGGCTGTGCGGCCATCGAGCGGCCGCCGGCAGTGGTCGAGGTCAACGACAACCGAGTGCCGGCCGGCATGTCAGCCCCCGGGTTGCTTTCCGCTCGCCTGCTGCTGGAGGAGGGGACCTGGTTCCCCGATGACTCGGCTGGCGCGAGCCTCGTGGTGGCAGCGTTCGCCGAGCGCGGCGGGGCGCCGCGCATCCCGGGCCCGCTGCTCCGGGTCACCGAAGGCGCCGAGGTGCGCATGCAGGTGGAGAACCGGCTGGCGCTCCCGGTGGTGGTGCACGGCCTGCATGCACGGCCGGGACGGGATTCGCTCGTGATACCTGCGGGTGCGACGCGCCATGTCCGCTTTGTCGCAGGGGAGCCGGGCACGTACTACTACTGGGCCTCCACCAACGGCCACACCATTGACGACCGGCAGGACTACGACAGCCAGCTCGCCGGGGCGTTCATCGTGGATCCGGCCGGGCCCCCTCCATCCGACCGCATCTTCGTCATCGGGGGCTGGTTCAAGGACGCCGACACCACCGCTCGGCCGAGGCTGCCGATACGCGACGTGATGACCATCAACGGGCGGGCCTGGCCGCATACCGAGCGGATCACGGCGGCGCTGGGCGACTCGGTCACCTGGCGCGTCATCAACACCAACCTCAACGCGCACCCGATGCACCTGCACGGGACCTACTTCCTGGTCGGGGGCCGGGGCGATTGGGCGCGCGATACGGTCTACGACGAGGCCGACCAGCGACGCGTGGTGACAGAGCTCATGCTGCCCGGCACGACCATGACGATGCGCTGGGCTCCGCAGAAGCCGGGTAACTGGCTCTTTCATTGCCACTTTGCCTTCCACGTGTCCCCGTTCACCTCCCTCACGCGCACGCTGGCGGGCGACACGCTGGGCCACGGCGACCACACCGCCCAGCTTGGCATGGCGGGCATGGTGCTGGGGATCACCGTGCCCGCCCCGGCGAGCTACGCGGGTGCCAGTGCCGGCACCGCCCCGAGGGCGATCCGCCTCCTCGTGCAGTCGCGGCCGGCCGTGTTCGGTGCTGCGACCGGCTTCGGCTACGTGGTGCAGGATGGCGACGCTGAGCCGGCGCACGACTCGATCCCCATGCCGGGATCACCCCTCATCCTCGAGCGGGGCCGGCCGGTGCGGATCACGGTGGTGAACCGCCTGGCCGAGCCGACTGCCGTGCACTGGCATGGGATCGAACTCTCGAGCTGGAGCGATGGCGTCCCCGGCTGGAGCGGGGTCGGCTCACAGGTCATGCCGCCCATTGCACCGGGCGACTCGTTCGTGGCGACGTTCACGCCGCCGCGTGCGGGGACGTTCATCTACCACGCGCATGCCAACGAGCTGGTGCAACTGGCGCAGGGCCTCTACGGGGCGCTGCTGGTGATGGAACCGGGGGAGCGCCCCGATCCGCGGCGGGAAGCGACCGTCATCGTGAGCCTGGACGGCCCCAGCCAGGCGAACGCGGGCGGCTGGGTGAACGGCAGCCCCACGCCGGCACCCATTGTCGTCCCGCCCGGCCGCCCCTTCAAGCTACGCCTCATCAGCATCAACGCCGATGCCCGCGTGCACTTCCGGCTGCTGCACGACTCCACCCTGCAATCGTGGCGGCCCGTGGCGGTGGACGGCGCCGACCTGCCGCCCGGACAGGCGGTGCCACGCCCAGCCGACTGGCTCACGGGGCCGGGGATGACGCAGGACGTGATGGTGGAACTCCAGCGGGGCGAGCGCCTGGACCTGGAGGTCTCCGCGCCGCACGCGGCGGCCCCGTGGACGATCATCCAGCCGGTGGTGGCGAGGTGAGCCGGCCCCTGTGCGTACGGGGCGCATGAGGGTGCCCGGGCGCCTATATTTGCTCGCTCCCGGCACCCAGACACCCTCACGAGGCAGGCATGAGTTCCGCGATCGCAACCTCCCAGTTCCCCGGCGTTGATTTCTACAACATGGACTCGCTCCTCTCCGAGGAGGAGCGGGCCGTTCGCGACACCGTGCGCGCCTGGGTAGATGAGCACCTGATGCCGGTCATCGGCGAGGCCTACATCACGGGGAAGTTCCCGAAGCAGCTCATCCCCGGCATGGCGGAGTTGGGGCTGTTCGGGGCCAACCTGCCAGAGGAGTATGGCTGCGCCGGCCTCAACAACGTGGCCTACGGCCTCATCATGCAGG
>CAZWXD010000047.1:0-6163 GCA_964638035.1 uncultured Gemmatimonadaceae bacterium
CGCCGCTCGGCCGCACCTCGTGGTACCCCAGCAGCGTCCTGGCCTCGGTGCTGGTGGTCTCGGCCTGGGGGTGGTTCCTCATCCAGGGGGTGCGCGACCCGAACGGCGGCATCAACTCCCTGTGGCCGCTCTTCGGCATCAGCAACCAGCTGCTCGCCATCGTGGCGCTCGCCGTGGGCACGACCATCATCGTGAAGGCGGGGAAGGCCCGGCTGGCCTGGGTCACGCTGGCCCCGCTCGCCTGGCTGGTCGTGGTGGTCGGCACCGCCAGCTGGCAGAAGGTGCTCTCCAGCGATCCGCGCATCGGCTTCCTCGCCCTCGCGAACGCGACCGATGCCCGGGTGGCCGCCGGGGAGCTGGCCGCCGAGGTGGGACGGCGGGTGGCGTTCAACGCCCGGCTCGACGCCGCCCTGGCCGCGTTGTTCGCGCTGGTCACGGCGTGGGTGGTCCTGGCGGCGGCCCGCGAGTGGTGGCTGGTGCTCAGGGGACGGAAGCCGGCCCGCTCGCAGGAAGCACCCTTCGTGGAGAGTGCCTATGCGTGACGCGCCGCGGGCCGCGCGGGCCTGCGCGCTGCTCGCCACCTGGATACGCCAGCTGGCCGGCATGCCCGACTACCACGCGTACCTCCGTCACGTCTCCGCACACCATCCTGGCCAGGCTCCGATGAGCGAGGCCGAGTACTTCACCGACTACCTCGAGCGCCGCTACGCCAATGGACCCAATCGCTGCTGCTGAGCCCGCCCGCTCGTGGCCCCGCCTGCTGGCGAAGAACTTCCTCAACGGCCTGATCGTCATCGGGCCCTTGGCCCTCACCGTGTACGTGTGCGTGCTTGCCTTCCGCTGGGTCGATGGCTGGCTCCGCATCCCGTTCCCGGGGGTGGGGTTCGTGGCAACCCTGGCCCTGGTGACCCTGCTGGGCTTCATCATGTCGAGCGTGGTGGCGCGCGGGGCGATGGGGCTGGTGGACCAGGCCCTGGGCCGGCTGCCCGGCGTGCGCCTCCTCTACAACGCGCTCCGCGACGTGTTCGGCGCCTTTGCGGGAGACCAGAAGCGCTTCACGCGGCCGGTGCTGGTGGAACTCCTCCCCGGAAGTGGCACCAGGGTCATGGGGTTCCTCACGCAGGACGCGCTGGACGCCTTCGGGCTGCAGGACATGGTCGCGGTGTACCTGCCGCAGTCCTACAACTTTGCCGGGCAAACGATCCTGGTGCCGAGTGCGCGGGTGACGCCGGTGGACGCGCGTCCAGCGGACGTGCTCGCGTTCATCGTCTCGGGCGGGATCTCCCTGCCGGGCCATGGCGAGGCGCACCGGGCGCCCTGAGCACATGCGCCGCTATGGCGCGATCCATCGCCCCGTGCGGGAAATCACCGCCGACGAGTCGTTCTCGAGGAAGCTGTACCCGTCACGCCCCAGGTAGGGGTCGGCATAGACACCGCGCGCCCGCGCCGCCTCGCGTGCGCGCAGCAGCGCGGCGTACGCCTCCCTGGTGCCGATCCAGAGCAGCGCATCCGACGCTCGCGTGGCGGCGCGCGGAGGGATCCCCACACTGTCGGGCGCGGCGTAGACCCGGGCCAGGAAGGGAATCGCGACCGGGTCATCGGAGAAGCTGAGCAGCGTGAGGTAGCGGACCCGGAAGTTCTCGTCGGTTGCGCTGCTGAAGCGTGCCATCAGGCTGTCGGCCACATGAACGCTGCGGTCGAGGCGACCGAGGACCCAGGCATCGGCCAGCCCGTAGTGGCCCTCCGGCACCGCGGCCAGGATGCGGTCCCGCATCGCGGCGTCGCCCACCGTGGCCCGCTCAGCCATGAGCTGCACCGCCCGGAGCGGCTCGATCAGGTCGCCCGGGTCAATGCCCGGTGGGGCGCTCACCTTCCCCTCGTTGATGTGCCCGGTGAGGATCGCTGCGCTGTCCGCCCATGCAGGCCGCCGCAGGTCGGCAAGCCGCGTGAGCGCCAGGAGCCCCTCGTTCCACGGCACCTCACCCGCCAGTGCCTGCTGCGTGCGCTTCCACAGGTCGGCGCCGCGCGTGAGCCCGAGGATGCGCGCCACGGTGTCGGCGGCCGGCGTGCCCATCCGCAGGCCATCGTGGAGCTCGGAGTAGGTGCCCCGCACCGAATCGGCGAGCCGCACCTGCACCTGCGCCGCTGCCCCCGGTGCCACCCCGCCTGCCAGCAGCACGGTCATGGCTGCGCGCACCAGCACCCGGTCATTCATGGACCACTCCCGGCACCGTCATCGGTGCGACCTCGCCTGCCTGTGCACGAATCGCATCGCCCTGAGCCAACCTGCCGTTGCCAGCAGGGTGAGGACAGCCGAGGCACTGAGGGCCACGCTGGCGCCATGCCGCTCGTACAGCCAGCCGAAGCCCAGCGCTGCAGGCAGGGCGGCGAGGCCGGTGATGGCGCTGTACGCACCGTACCCCTGCCCGCGCGCCTCACGGGCCAGGCTGGCGACCAGCGCGCGCTCCGCCGACTCGGTGAGTCCTGCCACCAGGCCGAAGGCGAGGAACACGAGACCGGCCATGGCGGCCGTCAGGGGACGGGCCAGGGCCAGGGCCACAATGGCGAAGAGCACGGCGCCCGCGGCAACCATCCCACGCGGGCCGATCCAGTCGGAGAGCCAGCCGCCGGGATAGGAGGCAATGCTCCGCACCACGTGCAGCCCACCCCAGGCGAGTGGCACCATCGCCAGTGTCACGCCGAGGTCCTGCACCCGCAGCAGGAGCAGCAGCTCGGGTATCCGTGCCAGCGTGAAGGCCGCAAGCGCGGCAATGGCCACGGCCAACCCACCCGGCCTCCCGCTCGATGGCGCTGCATGCGCGGGCGCCCCAGCCCGGTGCGCCTGCTCCGCGCCCCGCCTTCCTGACCCTCGCAGCACCACGGCCACCACGGCGAGCGCCACGAGACCGGGGGCCAGGCTCCAGCCCATCACCTCCCGCACGCCGAGCCCGCGGGAGAGGAGCCACCAGGCCAGGACCGACCCTGCGACGGCACCCAGGTGGTCGAGTCCGCGGTGCAGGCCGAACGCGCGTCCATGCAGGGCAGCTGGCGTCACGTCGGCGATCATGGCGTCGCGTGGCGCGGTGCGCAGGCCCTTGCCGATGCGATCGACCACGCGGAGCCCCACGACCTGGGCCGCGGAGGAAGTGAGGGCCAGCACCGGGCGTACGAGGATGGCTGTCGCATAGCCCACCAGGATGAGCGGCCGCCGCCACCCACGCCGGTCGGACAGGTGCCCGCTCACCCACTTGAGGAGGGACGAGGCAACATCGGCCGCGCCATCCACCGCCGCGAGCATCGTCGCGCCGGCGCCCAGCGTCCCCGTCACCAGCGCGGGGAGGAGCGGCAGCACCATCTCGCTCGCCACGTCATTCCAGAAGGAGACGGCGGCGAGCCCCTTCACCGTCCCCGGTACCCGATCGCCCGCCCCCTGCGGGACCGCCGGCTCCGCCACGCCCGTCCTACCCGTCCTGCCGCTCCACGCCCCACCGGATCAGCGAAATCGGCAGGCCACCGTAGGCGAGCACCTCATCGTGGAAGGTGCGGAGGTCGAATGCCGTCCCGCGCGCCGCGCGCACCGAGTCGCGGAGCGCCAGGAAGTCACGCCGCCCCACGGCGTAGCAGAGCTGGTATGTCGGCATCTGGCAGTAGCGTCGCACTTCGGCCAGGGCGCCGGCCCGGTCCATCGGCAGCCGGCCAGCCAGCTCCTGCACCGCCTCCTCGGCCGTCATGCCACGGGTGTGCAGGCCGATGTCCACGTCAATGCGCACCGCACGCCAGAGGAGGTCCACCAGGCGGAAGAGCTGCACCTCGGGCGAGGGGTAGAATCCCAGCTCGTCCATGAGCCCCTCGCAATAGAGCGCCCATCCCTCCACCGTGAGCGGCGACCAGAGGTGCTGCCGCACCAGCGACGGCAGCGCCTGGGCCCGCGTGAGCTGAAGGTGGTGCCCGGGCCACGCCTCGTGCGCGATGAGCGAGGGCAGGCCGTAGCGCGCATGCTCCTGGAGCTGCGCCGCGCGTGAACGGCCGTCGTGCTCCCCATCGGGCAGCGTCACGAAGAAGCGGCCGGGCCGGCCGGGCAGGTACGCGGGCGGCATCTCGTACGCGGCGAATGGCAGCATGGGCCGGAGGTAGGACGGTGTGGCCACCACCTCGAGGGGAACATCGGTGAGCGTGACGACCCGCTCCTCCTCGAGGAATCGCTGCGCCCGGGCCACCTCGTCCTGGTACTGCCCCAGCACCGACGCCTCGGTGGGAGCCGCCTCCTCCCGCAGGCGCTGCACCAGCTCCCGCCAGGGCGTCCCGGGGGCGATTGTCCGCGCCACCGCCACGATCTCCGCCTCGACCTCGTCACGCAGGTGCAGGCCGTAGCGCCAGAGTTCGGGCGCGCCAGCCTGCAGCGCGTGCTCGAAGCGCAAGCGTCGCTCGAACTGCTCCTCCCCCACCGCAAAGGCAGTCGGGTCGGCATCGGTGGGAATGCGGTCGCGGAGTGCCGTCCCGAAGTTCCGGAGCGCCACCAGCGCCGCGCGGCCGGCCTCCGCCAGCTCGGGCGCGAGTTCCGGGGCGAGCGCACTGCACCGCTCCACCGCGGCGGCGACCAGGGTGCCGCCACCACCCAGCATGGCCAGCGCCGTCTCGGAGAAGATTGCCGGCGGCGACGCGAGCGTCGCCGTGGCCGCATCGAGGAACGCCGGCACTTCCTTGAGGCGGTCGGTCATGGCGCCGGCGGCGGCGCCATCCTCGCCCCGGCCCAGAACGGCGTGCACGCCATCGAAGAGGTGGGAGAGCCAGAAACAGGGATTGCGCCGGTGGGGCCGCTCGTGTTCCAGCCGGAAGGCCAGCACCCGCATGTCGTCCAGCAGCGCCGTGCGGTCGATCTCCTGGGCGAGCGTCTCGACATCCAGCTCCTCAGCGGCGCCTGCCAGCGCCCGCACCGCGACGAGGTGCTGCCGCACCGACTCCTCGTCGAAGCGCCCCAGCCGGCCGTCGTGCTGCACCAGGCCCACGGCACTCGCCGCGGCGGGGTCGAAGTGCCAGCGGAGGTCGAGGTACGACTGGCACAGCTCGTCAACGGCACTCATCTCGCCGCTGCCCATCCCGGCGCCGTCCATCTCAGCGGCCGGCTATCTCCGAGTGGTCGCCCAGGCTCAGGCTTCCCTCGAAGTGGTCCACCACCACGCCATTGCCGAGGAACGCACCGCTCACGCGGGCATGGGTGATCCGCGCGTCCCGCCCCACGATCGCGTTGGACAGGGCGCTGTCTTCCACCACCGACCCCGCCTCCAGGCTCACGTTGGGCCCAATGACGCTCCGTGCGAGGGTCACGCCGTCCTCGATGTACACCGGCTCGATCACCTGCACGTCCGCTGGCAGCTCCGGCCGCCGCGAGGCGCCCTTCCGCAGCAGGATCTCGTTGGTCTCGAGCAGGGTGTCCAGCTTCCCACAGTCGTACCAGCCGCCCACCTCGGCGGTGAGGATGCGCTTGCCGTGCTCGATCATGTGCTGGAAGGCGTCGGTGAGGTAGTACTCCCCCTTGTTCGCCGGCGAGGCCAGCACGTGGTCAATCCCCTGCCAGAGCGCGTCCACGGCGCGGATGTAGTACAGCCCGATGTTCGCGAGCTTCGAGACGGGGTCCTTCGGCTTCTCCACGATCTTCGTCATGAAGCCCTGGCGGTCCGTCACCACCACGCCGAAGCGCTGGTAGTCCTCCACCTCCTTGGCCCAGATGATCCCGTCCAGGTCGGGGCGCTTCACCAGGGTCAGGTCGGCCTCGAACACCGTGTCCACGAAGATGATGAGCACGGGGCCCTTCACGTGCGGCCGGGCCAGGTTCACGGCACCTGCCGTGCCGTCCTGCACCTTCTGCTCGATGAAGCGGGCCGGGTAGCGGTAGCGCGCCCGGGCGTACGCCTCCACCTGTTCCTTCAGGTGCCCGGTGATGAAGATCAGCTCCGTGACGTCGAGCCCTTCCAGCCGGTCCATCACCCAGTCCATCACCGGCTTGCCGGCCACCTTGAGCATCGGCTTGGGGACGAGGTGGGTGTGCGGGCGGAGGCGCGTGCCCTTGCCGGCGAGGGGAATGATGACTTGCATGAAGGGGTCTCGGGTTGGGCGTCAGGGCGTCAGGGCGTCAGGGCGTCAGGGCGTCAGGGCGTCAGGGCGT
>CAZWXD010000048.1:0-1372 GCA_964638035.1 uncultured Gemmatimonadaceae bacterium
TACGCCCCTGCGACAGTCGCCCCGATCCGGGCCGGCACCACGTCGAAGATCGTCGCATTGAGCGGGCCGTTGTACCAGCTCAAAAAGAAGAACGCCACCCCGAACCAGGTCCGGAACACCTCCACGTCCCGCACCGTCATGAGCCACAGCGCCAGCGGCCCCCCGATGAGCATCCCCGCCGCCGTGGTGAGCACCCGCGCCCGCTTGTTGTACTTGAGCCACCAGTCCGCCAGAAATCCGCCCGCCAGGGTCCCGCTCACCCCCGCAATGAGCCCCGTGACACCCAGGAGCTTGGCCGCCTCCCCCGACGTCAGGTTGAGCTCCCGCGACAGGAACGCCGGCCCCCACCCCACCAGGCCGTTCATCCCGAAGGAGATCATCGCCCCCGCCACGAACACGTGCACCAGGGTGGGCGTCTTGAGCACCCGCTCCAGCGCCCCGAGGAGTTCGTCCAGCGCCGTCCCCGCGTCGTGCCCGAATGGAGTACGGTCGACCTTGCCCGAGCGGATGCTCCGCACCCAGTACCAGATCTGCACCACCACGCCGAGCCCGACGATCGCACCCAGCGCCGCCACGTCCACCTTGGCGTCCTCGCCGTAGTGCCAGTCGAGGTAGCGGGCCGCCGCCAACCCGAGCACCACGCTCACGATGAGCGGCGCAAACTGGCGGATGACCGTGGTGAGGCCCTCCTCCTTGACGTACGGCCGCACCGGCACCGCCTTCAACTCGCGCGTGGGCTCAATGAGCCGACTCGCCAGCATCGCCAGCAAAAACCCCGGCACCCCCACCGCCATGAATGCCGCCCGCCACCCATACGCCTGCTCCAGCACCCCGCCCAGGAGGATCCCGAGCACCCCGCCGATCGCCAGCCCCGCCGAGAGTATCCCGAGCGCCCCCGCCCTGCCCTTCCCCGGGTAGTAGTCGGCCACCAGGCTGTTCGCCGCCGGTGCAAAGGCCGCCTCGCCGATCCCCACCGCCGCTCGGCACACAAACAACTGCGTGAAGCTCCGCACCATCCCGCTCAGGAACGTGAAGGCACTCCACACCGCCACGCCCCCCGCAATCACCGCACGCCTCGAGCGGAGGTCGCTGATGACCCCGAACGGCAACGCCGCCAGCGAGTACACCAGGATGTACGCGGAGCCCAACCAGCCGAGCTGCGTGTCGGTGAACCCCAGGTCGCGCTTCAGGGGCTCGAACAACGCGAAGATGACGTTGCGGTCGAGGTAGTTGAGGAGGTTGATGAGGGTGAGGAGGCCCAGCGCGTAGGCAGCGTAGCGCCGCGAGATGGCCGGACTCCCGGACCCCTCGCTCGTCGCTGGCCGCCCCGCGCTCGACTCAGGCGGCTGCTGGGTGCCCGGTTGAACCATGG
>CAZWXD010000048.1:1472-5131 GCA_964638035.1 uncultured Gemmatimonadaceae bacterium
ACCTGGCCCGGCAGCGGCGGCCCGAACCCGATGTGCGACACATAGAGGTCCCCGTCCGGCCCGAAGGTCATCCCCGTGGGGAAGAAGAGACCCTCCGCAATGACCTGCCGCCGCCCGTGGCGGTCGAGCCGCGTGATCCGCCCCGTGTTGGGCGTCGGGAACCCGTCCACCGTGGAGGTCTCGAGCACATACAGCCGCCCGCAGCGGTCGAACTGGAGCCCCAGGATCATGGTGAACCCGGTCGCCACCTCCCGCACCTTCCCCCGCCGCGACACGCGAAGGATCTTCTGGGTGCCGGCCTGCCCCGGGAACGTGCCAAGGTTGCCCACGTACCAGGCGCCATGCCGCTCGGCCACCACCGTCGGGGTGATATGTCCGACTGTCTCGGTGAAGTCCACGATGCGCCGCACCTTGCCCGACCACGGGTTGATGCGCACCATCTCGGCGTGGTTGGGTTCCAGCGCCACCAACCCGCCGTTGCTCCTGATCATCGAGTACCACGAGCCATCGGGCTCACCGTCCGCCTCGGGAATGGAGACCGGGTTGGCCGCCTGGTAGGCGCTCAGGTCGGCCACGACGTTCCAGCTCCCGTCGTGGTTTACCCGGGCCACCGATGCCGGCACGTCGGGCACGCCATGCGAGCAGCCACCGCCCGCCAGCAGCGCATACAGCTTCCCGCCGATGAACGTCACGTCGGCCACGCCCAGGATGTCGCCCACGCCATTCAGCGCCGACGGGAACCCCTCCGCAAAGGTGGTCACGTTCCCCGAGCGATCCACCCGGGAGATGCGCGCCGTCATCCCCGCCCGATAGGGCCCGATGGGTGGCAGGACCTGCGCGCACTGCTCGGGCGTCGTCGTGTTGGTCCCGGCCGTCCCCGCCTCGGCCACATAGAGGTTGCCATCGGGTCCGAACGCGAGCCCGCGCGGACCCTGGAGCCCCGAGGCGAACACCTCGGGCGTCACCGGCCCGTGATAGCTCAGCTCGGGGTCGGTGGCCGGCTGCTCCTGCGGCTGGTCGGGAGCGTCGGTCTCGACCGGGGATGGGGCGTCGCAGCCGGCGAGGAGCAGCGCCAGCGCGAGGGGCGGAAGAATGATGCGGGATGACATGATGCCTCCAGGACTGGGGTCTCGTGGCGCGGATCCCCGCGCATGGACCGGCAATGTGGCCATCGCCCGGCCTCAGATCGTCCTCATATCGTCATGAGCGCCCAGGTCCTCCCGTTCCCCTCGCAGGATGACTCCCGGCCACGGCTCCAGGTGCTCGGTCCCGTGGCCCTGCACCCCCCTGCCGGGATTCATTCCATCCCCCAATTGACCCATCCCCGGCAGCTCGCCGTCCTGGCCTACCTCCTCCTGGCCCGTCCCCGCCGCATGCACGCCCGCGACACCCTGATCGCCCTGCTCTGGCCCGAGGCCGACCAGGAACAGGGCCGGCATGGGCTCCGGAACGTGCTCCACGCCATCCGCAAGGCGATCGGGAGCGAGAGCCTGGTGGGAGGCGGCGATGGGCTCGTGGGCATCGCCAACGGCGCCGTGCGCTGCGATGCGCTCGACGCCGAGGCGCACCTGGAGCGGCACGAGTGGGACAGGGCGCTCGCCCTCTACCAGGGCGAGTTGCTTGCCGGGTTTCACGTCTCCGAGGCCCACGGGTTCGAGGAGTGGCTCACCGACGAGCGCTTCCGGCTGCACCGCCTCATGGTCCAGGCCGCCACTTCCCAGGCCGATGCCCGCTCCGCTGCCGGCGACCTTCCCGGGGCCACCCGTGCCGCCGAGCAGCGCACCCGCCTCGCCCCACTGGAGGAGGCCGGCTACCGGCAGCTCATCACCCTGCTGCTGGAGCAGGGCGAGCAGGCGAGGGCGCGCCGGGTGTACGATCGCCTCGCCCAGCGCATGCAGGCGGAGTTCGGTGCGGCACCCTCGCCCCGCACCGAGGCGCTGCTGCCGATCACGTCGGTTGCGGTGCTGCCCTGGTCGGTGGGAGGCGACGTTCCCGATGGCGAGGAACTCGCCGAGGGCCTGACGGCCGCCCTCACCAGCGTGCTGGCCCGCGTCCCGGGGCTGCATGTCCCGGCGCTGGGCGTGGTGCGGCGACTCGGCTCACTCGACACCGATGCGCAGGCCGCTGGCGCCGCGCTGGGAGTGGCGTCGGTGGTCATTGGCCGGCTGAGCGATGCGGGCAACGCCTGCCGCCTGCGCGCCGAGCTGATCCGGGTGGCCGATGGCCGCCTCCTCCTGGGCGATGCGCGCAACACGCGGCGCGAGCGGCTGCACTCCGTGCCCCACGACCTTGCCATCGCCATCTGCCATGCGCTGGGGATGAAGCCCGGAGATTCCCTGCAGGACGTGGTGCCCGCCGTGAGTGCCGGCGCGGGCGATGCCTGGGTGCACTACGTGCGGGGCCAGTACCACTTCCTGCGTGCCGCGGCCAACGGCGACCCTGCCGACCTCGAGCAGGCACGGGAGTTCTTCGAGCGGGCCCTGGAGCGCGACCCGGCCTGCGCCCCGGCATACGCGGGGCTCGCCAACTTTCACGCGGTCGCAGCCGCGCGCGGCGTGCGCACCCCGTTCGAGCAGGAGTTCGGCCGCGCCATCGAGCTGAGCCGCGAGGCCATCGCGCTCGACCCCACCCTGGGCATGCCGCACGTGCACTTCGGGGTCCGGGCCATGTACCTGGACGGCGACCTCGAGCGCGCCGGGCGCGAGTTCCGCACGGCGGTCGAGGTGGAGCCCACCTGTGCGGAGGGCCACCGGTTCCTGGCCATCTGGCACGGACTCCACGGCGAGGGGGATGAGGCGCTCCAGCACTTCCAGCAGGCCGCGGCGCACGAACCCGACATGCCCAGCTACCGGAACGGCCTGGCCGATGCGCTCATGCGGGCTGGGCGCTACCAGGAGGCAGGTGCCGAGTTGCGCAGGGCGCTGGCCGTTGATCCCTGCTACGGGGCGGCGCGCGAGCGACTGCTCCGCTGCCTCGAGGCACTGGGATCGTGGGATGAGGCAGTTGCCGTTCGCCGGGAGGCGGGGAACGCGAACGCGGAGCAGTTCGCGGCAGCGCTGGCGCAGGATGGCGAGGAGGGGTACCGGGCCGAGCGGAAGCGCGAACTGCAGGTCGTGATCCAGCGCCTCACGGTGCGGGCCAACTCACCGGCGCTCGCCAGTGCGCCCGATCGCTTCAACCCGGTGGAGCTGCAATTGGCGCTGGCGCACGCGGAGCTGGGAGAGTGGGAGGCGGTGCGGGCGTGGCGTGACCGCCTGTGCAGCGTGCAGCCCTGGCGGGACCGGTGGTTCAGCTCGCACCCGAGCCTGAAAGGCAGGTAGTCGCGGGGCTCAGCTGGGCAGCTGTACTCCGGGGAGCCTGGCCGCCCCGCGATCGAAGGTGAGCATGTCCGACCCCTCCAACGCGTAACCCCCGGCAATGAGTCGATCCATGAGCCCGGGGTGCGTTGCCCCCGACCCTGCCTCCGCGAGCGCATCGCGCGCCGCTCCCGTGCTGCGGACGCGTGGGTCGGAGAGGAGCGCACGCAGCGCCGCGACGGCCTCGGCGTGGGGAACGGCATAGTGATGCAGCAGGGCGAAATACGCTTCACCCACGACCAGGTCGGATACCAGCAGCGGGCCGGTTCGCGATGCTGCGGCCGTCTCGAGGGCCCTGCGGGC
>CAZWXD010000049.1:0-2558 GCA_964638035.1 uncultured Gemmatimonadaceae bacterium
GTTGCCCTGGCTCGTCCACCAGCGTGCCCCAGCCCATGGCCCTCGATTCCTGCAGGAACGGCTTCGGCTCGCGCACCGTCCTGGCGGTGCCCAGGAACAGGAGGCGCAGACGGATGATGGCGCGGATGAGGGGCACGGCCTCGAAGTCGAAGGCCTGTGCCGCCTCCCAGGCCAGGCCGGCGGGCGCGTCAACCTGGATGGTGTGGTATTCGCGAATGTCGTAGCGGGGGATGAACGGGTCGAGTGGGCTGCTCATGACGATGACCATACCACGGATGCTGCCCGTCATCCACCGCGGGCAGGAAACGGGCTGAACTCGCGCGCGGTGCGGAGTGTGCTGCATCTTGGGGGGACGGGCTGCAGCCCGTGCCAGGAGGACCAATGCGTGCCTGCCGCTGCGGAGTGGGCCGGGTTGCTGTCGGTCACGCCCAGGGTGTCGCCCTGTGCCAGGGCCCCTGGGTGTCCATTGCAAGCGCTACCCGGCTCGGGATCGCCCGCGCATCGTCATGAGCAACCAACCCGGGCCCCTCCACCCATCCAGCGGAACGCGCGCCACCCTCCAGGTGCTCGGTCCCGTGTCGCTGGTCGCGCCAGGCCGCAGCGCCCCTGTTCCCCTGTTGACCCAACCCCGCCAGCTCGCCGTCCTCTCCTACCTGGTCCTGGCCCGCCCCCGTCGCATGCACTCGCGGGATACCCTGCTGGCCCTGCTCTGGCCCGAGGCCACCCAGCAGCAGGGCCGCCATGCGCTCCGGAACGTGCTTCACGCCCTCCGGAAGGCGGTCGGCAGCGAGGCGCTGGCCACCCAGGGCGACGCGCTGGTCGGGGTGATGCCCGAGGGAATCTGTTGCGATGCGCTCGACGCGGAGGCGCACCTCGCACGAAAGGAATGGGCACAGGCCCTCGCCCTCTACCAGGGTGACCTCCTCGCGGGGTTCCATGTCAGTGAGGCGCCTGAGTTCGAGGAGTGGCTCGCAGGCGAACGGAACCGGTTCCGCGAGATGATGGTGGGTGCCGCCGGCTCGCTCGCAGCCGCCCTCCAGGCCGAGGGCGACCTGGCTGGCGCTATCCGCGCCGCGGAGCGGCGTACTCGCCTCGCACCACTGGAGGAGGCGGGACATCGGCAGCTGGTCACCCTCCTGCTTGCCCATGGTGAGCGCGCCAGGGCGATGTCGATTTTCCAGCGCCTCGAGGAACGCCTGCGAGCGGAGGTGGGCGCCGAGCTCTCCGCCGAGACGCGCAGCCTTCGAGGCCGCCTCGCGGACACCGGGCTGCGCGCCGGTAGCGCGGAACCTTCGCACGCGCAGCCCGCACTGGTTTCCGCAGCTGCTCCCCTGCCCTTCCCGTCCGCACCACCTGATCCGCCAGGGCCGCTCGGCAGCTCCTCGCTTCCCGACGCTCCCGCAAGCGGCGCACCGGCCACGAGCCCCTCGCGCACCTGGCGCGTGCTGCTGGCCGCCGCGCTTCTCATTTTCCTCATTACGGTGACGCAGCGCTTCGCCACATCCCGAACCACAACCTCGGTCGCATCTCCTGTCACGCCTCCTTCCGTGACCGGCGCAACCGATGCCGCCGCCCGGCGCTACTACCTCGAGGGCGCCTACATCTGGGATCGCCGCTTCGAGGCCCGGGACATGCAGCTCGCCCGCGCCCGGTTCGATTCGGCGCTGATGCGCGATCCGGTCTATGTGGATGCCCTGGCTGGTCGAGCGCGCATCTGGTTTGCGCTGGGATGGAGCGGTTTCGAGCCCACGGCGCAGCACCTCGCCGCCGCGCGAGGCGATGCCGTGCGGGCCCTGGAGCTGGATTCCACCAACCGCACCGCGCTCTCCACCCTGGGGGCGCTCCTGGCCGTGGAAGACAGCGCCCGTGCCCGCCAGCTGCTCGCCCGCGCCATGGCGCTCGACTCCACTCGCCCGGACACCTGGTACCTCGAGGGGCTCCGCCTGGGCTTCCAGGGCAACTACCACGCAGCCGAGGTGGCGTTGCGGCGTGCGGTGAAGCTCGACCCGCTGACACCCTACGCCTGGTACACCCTCGCAGGCACCCAGGTGTGCCAGGGCTCACTCGACAGCGCCCTGGCCACGGTGGAACGGTGGCTCGCCGCCCCGACGCGCCCTGAGCTGGTGGCGCGCTTCGAGGTGCAGCGCGGATGGATCCTGCTGGCGCTGGGCCGATGGAAGGAGGCGATACCGCTGCTGCAGGGAGGGTTCGCTGCGGGGTCACCGCGGGCGATCGCCGCGCTCGGCGACGCCTCGTCGCTGGAGCAGGTGTGGGCCGCGGTCCGGACCGAGGCGCAGCGGCAGGTCCGCGTGGATTCGTCCGCCAACAGGAGTCGGTGGAGCCCCCGGGCTCGTGCATCCCTCACCATGCTGTCGGGAAACACCGCCGGCGCGCGGGCCCTGCTCGACGAAGCGCAGGCGAGGGGCGATCCCGGCGCCAGGCTGGCGTGCGTGGATCCCATGCTGGGCGCGCCTGGCATGCCCACTCCCGCACGGCGCACCCGCTCCGGCAACTAGTCGTTCAGCAGGTACCCGAAGATCAGCGGCGCCACGATCGTC
>CAZWXD010000049.1:2658-4932 GCA_964638035.1 uncultured Gemmatimonadaceae bacterium
CTCCGGCAACTAGTCGTTCAGCAGGTACCCGAAGATCAGCGGCGCCACGATCGTCGCATCGCTCTGGATCATGAACTTGGGCGTGTCCACGTCCAGCTTGCCCCAGGTGATCTTCTCGTTCGGCACCGCACCCGAGTACCCGCCATAGCTCGTCGAGGCGTCGGAGATCTGGGCGAAGTACCCCCAGAACGGCACGTCCTCCATCTGGAGGTCCTGCACCATCGCCGGCACCGCGCAGATGGCAAAGTCACCCGCGATGCCGCCGCCAACCTGGAAGAAGCCCACGCTTGGGCGGTCGAGGTGCAGCGCCCCGCCGCGTGCCGCCTTCGGCGCGCCCTTCCCTGCCGCTTTCCCTGCCGCTTTCCTCTCGTTGTACCCGCTCGCGTCCAGGTACCAGCGCATGAGGTGCTCCATCTGCTCGGTGCCGCTCTTCACGCACTGGTGATGCTTCACCTCACCCCGGAACACCGCCGCCGCGAACATGTTCCCCGTGGTCGAGTCCTCCCATCCCGGGTGGTACACCGGGATGCCCTTCTCCCACGCGGCCAGGAGCCACGAGTTTTGAGCCGGGATCTGGTAGAACTTCTCCATCTTCCCGCCAGCGAAGATGTCCTGCAGGAACTCCGACTCGAACTTCCGCTCCCCCGTGTCCGCCGCCTTCTTCCAGCGGTCGAGCAACTGGCGCTCCAGGTTGCGCATCACCGTCTCGGGGATCGCGGTGTCGGTGACCCGGTTGAAGCCCTGGTCATAGAGGGCCTTCTCGTCCTGCACCGAGAGGGCCCGCCAGTCCTCGATGATCTTGTAGTCGTTGTAGGCGAGGAGGTTGAAGAGGTCCTCCTCGAGGTTGGCCCCGGTGCAGCAGATGCCGTGCACCATGTCGGCCCGGATCATCCGCGCCAGGATCTGCCCCAGCTTGGCGGTGCTCATGGCCCCGGCCAACGTCACCAGCATCTTCCCGCCGCGCTTGATGTGGTCCTCGTACGCCCGTGCAGCCGCCACGGTCTCCCGGGCGTTGAAGTGGAGGAAGTGCTGGTCGAGGAAGGCGCGGATGGTGGTCATGTATGAAGTCCTGGTGTTTGGACGGTCAGGCGTTCACTTCTTCGCCCGTGCTTCCAGCACGATCCGCAGCACCTCGCCCGGGTCGTCGGTCACGTGGTACAGCGCCAGGTCGGACAGGTGCACGTTGCCCTGCTCGGCGACGGTGTTCCGGAGCCAGTCCACCAGCCCCTTCCAGTAGCTCGAGCCGAAGAGGATGACCGGGAAGTTGCTCACCTTCCCTGTCTGGATCAGCGTCAGCGCCTCGAAGAGTTCGTCCAGCGTGCCGTACCCACCCGGGAAGACCACGAAGGCGGTGGAGTACTTCACGAACATCGTCTTCCGGACGAAGAAGAACTTGAAGAAGAGCGGCCGGGTCGCGTAGGCGTTTCCGCGCTGCTCGAACGGCAGCTCGATGTTGCACCCGATGCTGAGCCCGTGGGCATCGTGCGCCCCGCGGTTGCCGGCCTCCATGATGCCCGGGCCACCCCCGGTGATGACCGGGATGCCGTTGTTCGCGAACAGCGCACCGAGTTCCACGGCCCGCTGGTACATCGGGTCGCCCTCCTTCGTGCGCGCCGAGCCGAAGATCGTCACCCCGTCACGCACGTCGGCCATGTTGTCGAAGCCCCAGACAAACTCGCCCATGATCCGGAGCACCCGCCATGAATCGCTGACCCGCACCGCCTCGGCGCGCTCCTCGGGCGATGGCGCCGCGCGCAGGAGCTGCTCGTCTTCCGTTCCCGGCGTCACCGGTGGGGTGAAGCGGAAGGGCAGCGGTGTCGGCGTGTGTCCGAAGGTCATGCGAGGGGCTCCAGGGGCGCCGAGCGGTCGTCCGGCACGGGGCAGGGGCGGGCGGCGGCGCACAGGGCGGGCATGGGCGAGGGCATAAGGGCGGGAATATAGGCTGGTTATCTTCGTGCCGATGAACACCGGGTCACACGGGACGGCGCCCGAATGGGAGGGTCGCTACCGGGGCAGCTGGACGTCCCTGGTCCTGGGCCTCGTGGGCCGCGCCCTGGTGAATCCCCGCCTCGCCGTCGACCTCCTCCGCACCGCGTGGGCCTTCCGCCGGCTGCGCTGGTACGCCCAGGCGCCCTTCCTCCCGGTGCCCGATCGCGCCTACATGCGGTGGCGGATGTACACCGCCTATGGCGACGAGCAGGCGGTGCCGCCCGTGGAGGATGTGGTGCGGTTCGCCCGGTGGCGGCGTGAAGTCATGCATGTGTAGGGCGGCTC
>CAZWXD010000050.1:0-4843 GCA_964638035.1 uncultured Gemmatimonadaceae bacterium
ATGATGGTGCCCGAGACCCGCCCCGCCTCGGAGTTCCAGCTCACGTGGTCGCCGATGGCAAACGTCTTCGTCACCTTGCCTGGCCCCCTTCCCGGTGCGCGGATCGCACCTGGGTGGAGCATGGTGGCACGGGACGGGGGAAGCAAGCGTGGGGTCAGAGAAAACCGGCCTGCGCGAACGAGACCCAGCGATCACCGGCGACTATGACGTGATCATATACCGGCAGGTCGAGCAGCTGCCCGGCATGCACCAGTTGCCGCGTGACCTCGCGGTCCTGTGCCGAGGGTGTCGGGTCGCCGCTGGGGTGGTTGTGCGCCACGATGATGCCGGCGGCCGCCTCGGCGATCGCCGGTCGGAACACCTCGCGCGGGTGCACCAGGGAGCTGTTGAGGATGCCGCGCGTGACCAGGATTTCCCGCACGACCTGCGACTGGGCGTCGAGCGCCAGCAGGTGGAACTCTTCCACCGTGAGGTCGCGAAGCCTGGGCCCCAGGATCGCCACGACGTCGGATGGTTCGCGGATGCGGACGAGCGGGGGACGTTCCTCGCGACCGAGCCGGACGGCCAGCTCGAACGCAGCAGCCAGCCTGGCGGCCTTGCCCGGCCCGATACCCGGCTGGTGGGTGAGTTCGGACAGGGGGCGCTGCGCCAGGCGCCGCAGGGAGCCCCCGACCTGCTGCAACAGGGACTGCGCCACCTCGAGCGCGTCAGCCGACGGGCCTCCGGTCCCGACGACGATCGCCACCAGCTCAGGCGCGGTGAGGGCCGCCGGCCCCAGGGCTGCCAGCCGCTCCCGTGGCCGGTCGCGCTGGGTGAGTGCCTCGAGGACGATGGCCATGCTGCAAGGTGGCAGGCGAAGGCCCGGGCAGCGGCATCGTTTCGCCGCCACCCGGGCCTCGTCATCGCATCCCTCGCGGCCTGCCCGCGGCCCTACCCGCCCTGCCTTCCATGGCACTTCTTGTACTTCTTGCCGGAGCCGCAGGGGCAGGGGTCGTTCCTGCCCACCTCGGGCAGCGACCCGGGCGACGGGCGGATCGGGCCCTGGGACGTCATGACCGCAGCGGGGGCATCGGCGACCGCCGTGGCAGCCTGGCCCGTGAACAGGTCATCCACGGCACTGGCGGATGCCGGGCGCGGCACGGCCCGGGGCGGTGGCGGCGGCGGGGGTGGCTCCTGGGTCACCTGGATCTTCAGGAAGCGCTCGGTGAACGTGACCTGGATGTCCTGCATCAGGTCCTCGAACATGTCGTACGCTTCCTTCTTGTACTCCACCAGCGGATCCTTCTGTCCCCAGCCCCGGTAGTGGATCGCGTTGCGCAGCTGGTCGAGGTCGTAGAGATGGTCCTTCCACTTCTCGTCCAGCACCGACAGCATCACCTGTGACAGCACCTGGCCGTCCACGTCCGGCACGTTGATCTGGCGCCCGAACTCCGTGAGGTACTCGAGCTTCCGGTTGAACGCGGCGTGGCCCTCCGCCTGCGCGACACTCACGAGGGATGCGAGGTCGGGGGACGCCTCGGCGTCCAGCACGGCGTCGGCGCCCACGACGTACTGCATCAGCAGGGCATCGCGCAGCCCCTGCCGGTCGTATTCCTCGGGCGTGTCGGCGGTGGCCAGGAAGCGGCGCACCGAGCGGTCGACAGCGCCGTCCACCATGCGGCGTGCCTCCGCCTTGAGCTCCTCGCCCCGCTCCAGCGCAAACAACCGCAGCGAGTACACCACCTCGCGCTGCTGGTTCATCACGTCGTCATACTCAAGCAGCCGCTTGCGCGACTGGAAGTTCTGCAGCTCCACCCGCTGCTGGGCCTGGCCGATCGCCCGGGTGATGAGCCCGCCGGTGATGACCTCACCCTCCTCGGCACCGCTCTTGTCCATCCAGCGCGCAATGCGGTCCGACCCGAAGAGCCGCATCAGGTCGTCTTCCAGCGAGAGGAAGAAGATGGACTGGCCCGGGTCGCCCTGGCGTCCCGAGCGGCCGCGCAACTGCCGGTCAATCCGCCGCGACTCGTGCCGCTCGGTGCCGATGATCTGGAGCCCGGCCTCCTCGGCCTGGAGGTCGAGGTCCCTGCCCAGCTTGATGTCGGTGCCGCGGCCGGCCATGTTGGTGGCGATCGTGATGGCGCCGCGCTGCCCCGCCTGCACCACGATCTCGGCCTCACGCTGGTGGTACTTCGCGTTCAGCACCTCGTGGCGGAGGCCGCGCCGCTTCAGCATCTTGCTCAGCGTCTCGGACACGTCCACGCTCACCGTGCCGATGAGCACCGGCAGCCCCAGCCCGTGCAGCCGCTCCACCTCGGCCCCGATCGCATCGACCTTTTCCTTCCGGCTCCGGTAGATCCGGTCGGACAGGTCGCGCCGGCGGATGGGCCGGTGCGTCGGGATCACGCTCACCTCGAGCCCGTAGATCTGGAAGAACTCCTGCTCCTCCGTCTCGGCGGTGCCGGTCATGCCCGACAGCTTCTCGTACATCCGGAAGTAGTTCTGGATGGTGATGGTGGCGAACGTCTGGGTCTCCCCCTTGACGTGCACCCCTTCCTTGGCCTCCACCGCCTGGTGCAGGCCATCGGACCACCGCCGGCCGGGCATGATGCGCCCGGTGAACTCGTCCACGATGAGCACCTGGCCATCCTGCACGATGTAGTCGACGTCCACCTCGTACAGGGCGTGCGCCTGCAGCAGCTTGTGGATGACGTGGAGCGACTCGCTCTTGCGGGCATACTCGGCCTCCACCTCCCGGCGCCGGGCCGCCCGTTCCGCCGGCTCGAGCGAGGGGTCGCGCTCGATCGCGTGCACCTCCTCGGAGATGTCCGGCACCAGGAACAGCGCCGGGTCGCCGGGGGAGAGCGCAGCCGCGCCCTGGTCGGTGAGGTGCACCGAGTGCCCGCGCTCATCGAGGACGAAGTAGAGCGCCTCCTCGATGCCGCGCATGCTCTGCTGCCGGGAGGGGAGCTTCCGGTCGGCGATGGCATCCAGCTCCACCCGCTGGACCATCTGCTTGATGCCCACCTCGTTGAACAGCTTGAGGAGGCGCTTGTTCTTGGGACTGCCGAGCTGTGCCTGGTACAGCTTGCGGGCGGCCTCCAGCCGCTCCTTCTCCCCGCCGCGCTCCAGCAGGCGCTCAGCCTCGGCCACGAGGCCGTTGGTGACCTCGGTCTGCTTCCGCACCAGCTCGTACACCTGCCGGTTGAAGCGGGCGTAGCTGTCGTCGCCTTCGTGCGGCACCGGGCCGGAGATGATCAGCGGCGTCCGCGCCTCGTCGATGAGGATCGAGTCCACCTCGTCGATGATGGCGTAGATGTGCTCGCGCTGGACGCGCTGCTCCAGCGAAAAGACCATGTTGTCGCGCAGGTAATCGAAGCCGAACTCGTTGTTCGTGCCATACGTGATGTCCGCCAGGTAGGCGGCACGACGGCCGGGCGACGAGGGCTCGGTGTCGTCCAGGCAGGCGACGGTCAGGCCAAGATACCGGTAGACGTGCCCCATCCACTGCGAGTCACGCCGGGCCAGGTAGTTGTTGACCGTGACAAGGTGGCTGCCGCGGCCGGTGAGGGCATTCAGGTAGAGCGGCAGGGTCGCGACCAGGGTCTTGCCCTCGCCCGTGGCCATCTCGGCAATGCGCCCCTGGTGCAGCACGATCCCGCCGATGAGCTGCACGTCGTACGGCACCATGTCCCACGTCAGCTCGTGCCCGGTCACCTGCACCGTGGTGCCCATGAGGCGCCGGCAGGCCTCGCGCACCGTGGCGAACGCCTCGGGGAGGATGTCGTTGAGCACGTCGGCGAGTGCCTTGCGGTAGGCCGCCTCCAGGGACTGGTGCTGGTCCTCCAGCGCGTCCCGCTCCGCCGGGTCGGCGCACCCATGCTTGGCTGCCTTCACCTGGTCCAGCTCGGCCTTGAGCGCCCCGGTTCGCTCGGCAATGATCCCGCGCAGCTTCACCGTCTGCGCCTGCACCTCCTCACCGGAGAGGCCGGCGAGGCGGGCCTCCTCCCGGTGGATGGCATCCAGCACCGGCTGGAGGCGCTTCACCTCGCGCTCGTGTCGCGTCCCGAACACCGACGTAATCAGTTGCTTGATCATCCAGCCCCGTCCCGGTACAGCCCGTGCGCGGCGATGTAGGCCGCCACCGCATCGGGCACCCAATAGCGAATTGACCTGCCCTGCCGCACCCGCTCGCGGATGGCCGTGGCGCTGATCTCGAGGGCGGGTACCTGGATCCACCCACCCACAAGGCCGGCGCCTGCCGGTGGCGCACCACCCCGGCCGAAGCCCACGATACGCGCCAGCCGGGGAAGCTCCGCCGCGTCCTTCCATTGCGGCAGCCCGCTCACGGCGTCGCTCCCCACCAGCAACACGAACGACTCCGCCGGTTGCTGCCGCCGGAGTTCCCGCAGCGTATCGACCGTATAGGACGCCCCCGGCCGCGCCAGCTCTGCCGTCTCCAGCCGGAACCCCGGTTCGCCGGCAATGGCGAGGCGGACCATCTCGGCCCGCTGCGCCGCCGTAGCGCCATGCCCTGCCTTGAACGGCTGCGCCCGCGCCACCACAAACCGCACTTCCTCGAGGTCCAGGGCCTCCCGCGCCGCCTGCGCCGTCAGCAGGTGCCCGTGGTGAACGGGGTCAAACGACCCTCCGAGGAGCCCGATCACCCCGCGCCGGCAGTGTCGGCCGCCAGCGGCGGGCAGGCCTCGGCCAGGCCGGCGGCGTTGGCATGGAACCGTCGAATATAACCGCACGTCTCCTGGACGTCCTCCACGTACCCCAGGGTGCGATACGCCTTGACGAGCTGGACCAGGGCCAGGGGAGCGGCGCTCGACCGGGGGTAGGTCGCGACCACGTCGCGGAA
>CAZWXD010000051.1:0-3613 GCA_964638035.1 uncultured Gemmatimonadaceae bacterium
ATCAGCTGGTTCAGCATCTTCTCCGGGTTCTCGGCCCGGCTGATCATGTCGTTGATGTTCGACCGGAACATCGTCGAGAAGCGTTCCCAGATCCCCATGCGCCTCAGGCCTCCCGGTACGGTGCAAGCGACGCGTAGTGCGACGCCAGCGCGAGCGTGATCGAGTCGAAGCTCGCCTCGAACTCACTGTAGTCGAGGTTTTCCAGCTCCAGCGTGTCGGTCAGGACGACGTGGTCGCCCTCGAGCCCGTAGGAACCGTGCACCAGGTCGCGGGCGTTGAGCTCCAGCAACTGGCGGAAGAGCTCGCCGCGTGACGGCTCCTTGCGCGGCAGCTCCATCACCCGGACCCGCAGGATGGCCACCGGCGGCGCAAAGTTCACGACCACTTCGGCCCCATCGGCATTGCGTGCCAGCCAGAGGCCAGGCTGCAATTCCTTCACGTCCAGCATGCCGGCATCGAGTCGCTCCAGCCAGCTCTGGATGTCTTCGCGGGTCACCATAGTCTTGCGGCTCCTCCGTAATGACGTTCGGTCGTGCGGGGCGTTGGCGTTCCATGCGCCCTGACGTCCTGACGTCCTGACGTCCTGACGCCTAAGTGTAACCGCCCCCTGCCCCCTTCAACCCCGGTCGATCCGCTCTGCCTCGGGCCGGGCAAGCAAGCGCTCGGCAAAGTCGAGCCGCTCCTCCAGCTCCAGCACCCGGCCCCGCAGGTCCTCCAGTTCCACCTGCTGCTCGTCCGTGGGGACCTCCTGGCCTGATGCCTCGATGCGCCGCGCCAGTGCTCGCCCCACCGGGCCGCGCAGGATCAGGACCGCGGCCGCGCTGCCAAAGAGGATCGCCGGGATGAAGAAGTCCTCGCCCAGCCGGATGCTGAGCCAGGAGAACAGCCCCAGCAGCGGCAGCGCCACGAGGCCCAGCATGGCCGCCCCGATGAAGAGCCCTTCCCGACGGTCCTTCAATGGCCACCCCGCAGGGAATCCGGCGCCCGCTGCGAGAGGAGGCGCTCGGTGAAATCGAGGCGCTCCTCAAGCTCGACCACGCGCCCCTGCAGCACCTCGACCTCCCGCACGCGTTCGCGCAGATCCTCCACCTGCTGCGCCAGCTCGGCGGCGCCACCCTTTCCCTCGATTCGCCGGGCCAGTGCCCGCATGAGGGGGAAGAGCACCAGCGTCACCCCGGCAATGAAGGCGATGCTGATCAGCGTTACCACCGGGGGTGGCAACGTCATCCAGGGGGGCAGGATCACCACGTCCGGGATGGGAGGGATCGGCGGTACGGGCGGCAGCGGCGGGGGGGCCGGCAGCTGCAGCACCAGGCTCAGCGGCGTCACGCACCCTCCCCCTGCCGCCGAAGCGTCATCGGTTCGTCCCGCTGCGACAGCAACCGCTCGGCGAAGTCGAGTCGCTCCTCCAGTTCCAGGATGCGTTGCTGCGCCTGGTCACCCTCGTGTACCCGCTGTTCCAGGTCGGCCAGCCGTTGCTCCAGGGCCATGGACGCCTTGCCTTCGATCCGCGCCGCGAACGCCCGGATCAACGGGCTCAGGAGCTTGTAGGCCAGCCAGGCCATCGAAATCGAAACCGTCACGATCGCCAGCGTTTCGAACACGTCGGGCCCGGAGCCACCCCCGATCGTCACGACGTGCGGCAGTTCCGGTGCTGGCGGTGGGGTTGGGGGCGCCGGCACCGGCACCTGCACCTGCACCTGCATCACCGTCATGGCGTTGCCCCAGGGCTTGATGGCACCGGCACCTTCCTCATGTATGCGGTTGGTCTCAGCCCGTCCTACGAGCATGCGGGCTGGGATGTTTCACTCCGAGACGCCCGGCGGTGGGGCCGCCGCACGACCACGGCCCGGGGCTAGAGCAACTCCACCCCACGGATGGACCCCAGCGAAATGGCGATCTCGGTGTCGTCCGCTCCACCCGGTCGGAGGAAAACCTCGTGCGCCGTGATGTGGGTATCGAGGCTCGTGGGCACCCCCACAACTTCGGCCCGGTCTTCGGTCGTGATCCGCACCGGGTGCTCGTTGTCGCCAGCCCAGGCGAGCACCTCAACGATCCGCGCGTAGTCCATGTCGCCTCCAGCATCCGGATGCTGCGTCAGCATGCCGCCCGGAACGGGTGGCGTCAACCGCGGCCCGCTGCCAGGGTACGACGGAGGTAGCGGCCGGTGTGGCTGGCGCCCTGGCGCGAGAGCGCCTCCGGCGTGCCGGCCGCCACGATGGTCCCGCCGCCCTCGCCGCCCTCGGGGCCGAGGTCGAGCACCCAGTCCGCCGTCTTGATGACGTCAAGGTTGTGCTCGATGACGAGCACCGTGTTGCCCTTGTCCACCAGGCGATGGAGCACCTCGAGGAGGAGGCGCACGTCCTCGAAGTGGAGGCCCGTGGTGGGCTCGTCCAGGATGTAGAGGGTGCGCCCCGAGTCACGCTTGGCCAGCTCGGTCGCCAGCTTCACGCGCTGGGCCTCGCCGCCGGAGAGGGTCGTGGCGGCCTGGCCCAGGTGGATGTAGCCCAGGCCCACGTCGTTCAGCAGCTCGAGCCGGTCGGCAATGCGCCGCTGGGCCTGGAAGAAGTCGAGGCCGTCCTGCACCGTGAGGTCGAGCACGTCGGCAATGCTCTTGCCCTTGTAGCGCACTTCGAGCGTCTCCCGGTTGTAGCGCCGCCCCTTGCACACCTCGCAGGGCACGTACACGTCGGGGAGGAAGTGCATCTCGATCTTGATCACGCCGTCGCCCTCGCACGCCTCGCAGCGGCCCCCCTTCACGTTGAAGGAGAAGCGCCCGGGCCCGTAGCCACGCAGCTTGGCGTCAGGGAGCTGGGTGAACAGTTCCCTGATCGGGGTGAAGAGGCCGGTGTACGTGGCGGGGTTCGACCGCGGTGTGCGGCCGATGGGGCTCTGGTCGATGTCAATGACCTTGTCCAGGAACTCGAGGCCCTCGATGCGATCGTGCGCCCCCGGGATCACCCGTGCCCGGTACAGGTGGCGCGCCAGCGCCTGGTAGAGGATGTCACTCACCAGGGTGGACTTGCCCGAGCCCGAGACGCCGGTCACGGCGACGAACAGGCCCAGCGGGAACTCCGCGGTGATGTTGCGCAGGTTGTTGGCCCGGGCCCCGACCACGCGCAACACGCGGTCGTCGTCGGCCGCGCGCCGCCCCGCGGGCACCTGCACCCGCAGGTCGCCGCGGAGGTAGCGCGCCGTGAGCGATGTGGGATGTGCGACGATCTCCTCCACCGTCCCCTCGGCCACCACCTCGCCGCCAAATCGCCCTGCCCGGGGGCCCAGGTCGATCACGTGGTCGGCTGCGCGGATGGTGTCCTCGTCGTGCTCCACCACGATCACCGTGTTCCCGAGGTCGCGCAGTCCGCGCAACGTGCCGAGCAGCCGCTCGTTGTCGCGCTGGTGCAGGCCGATACTCGGCTCGTCCAGGATGTAGAGCACGCCCACCAGGCGGCTCCCGATCTGCGTCGCCAGCCGGATGCGCTGCATCTCGCCGCCCGACAGCGACGCGGCGCCGCGGCCCAGCGTGAGGTAGTCGAGGCCCACATCGCAGAGGAAGCGCAGCCGGTCCACCACTTCCTTGAGGATGGGCCCCGCCACCTCGGCATCGAGGCCC
>CAZWXD010000052.1:0-3539 GCA_964638035.1 uncultured Gemmatimonadaceae bacterium
ATGCTGTCACGCGGCACCACAAGGCCCGTCACGTCGCCCAGGGTGCTGAGCCATCCCCCGTCGCGGTCACCCTGGACACCGAGCACGGCGATGTCGAAGTCCCGGGCCGGGCCGTAGACGCGATCAAGGAAGGCGGACAGCTCCATCTGCCGGATCACCACGCGGATCCCGGCCCGGGCCAGCTGCGACTGGACCAGCTGTTCCAGCGCATTGTCCGCCGTGCCCACCGTCAGCAGCTCGAGCTCGCGGGGCTTGCCCCGCGCGCCCGGCGCGTCATCCCGGCCCGCGCTCCCGGCCCCCGGACTCACCACCGTGCCGAACCCGTAGGCGTACCCATCCACGATCTCGGTGCGGTCGAGCGCGGCATCCACCGCGCGTCGCAGTGCCGCCTGGTCCAGCGGTGCACGCCGGGTGTTGAACGCCAGCACATGCGTGAAGCGCAGCGGGTAGTCGAGCACAGCGAGGTCGGGATGCTGTCGCACGTAGGCGGCATGCGCTGGCTGGATGCCGGCGAAGTCCAGCTCACCTCCCGCGAGGGCGGCGAGCTTGGTCATCGGCTCGTCCACCACCGCGATCACGAGGCGCGCGACACTGGGTGGGCCGCCCAGGGACGCCGGAAACTCGGGGTTGCGCTCGAACACCCAGCGACGGTTGGGCTCGTGCCGCACGAAACGAAATGGCCCGTTGCCCACCGGCGCCTCGTTCCAGGCGGCCTCACGCATGGACCCGTGCGGGACGGAGGCGAGGAGGTGCGCAGGCAGGATGGCCAGGTCCGTGAGGACATCGGGTAGCGCGGTCCGCGGCTCCCGGAAGGTGACCACCACCGTGCCCGGCTCCGGGGCATCCACCGACGCGATGCCGGCGAGGTCCTGCTGCCGGGGAAAGCCGGTGGCTGGGTCGCGCGCGGCATCGAGGGTGAAGCGGACATCGGCCGAGGTGACGGGAGCGCCGTCATGCCAGCGCACGTCGTCATGCAGCCGCAGGACCAGGCGTCGCCCACCGTCCTCGAAGCGCCAGCCAGTCGCCAGGTAGGGCACCGCCACCTGGGCACTGTCGTAGCGGGCCAGCGTGGTGAGCAGGGCGTAGCGCTGCACCTGCCGCGCCAGCGGATGGACCGTGAGGAGGGGGTTGATGCTCTGCAGGTCGGCGCCCGAGGCGTACACCACCGTATCGCCCCGGTGGGGAGATGGGGTACACGCGACCACTGCACAGCACACGAGTACCACCGTCCAGGGGGAGTGCGCCACGACGGATTCTAGCCCGAATTGCCCTGCTCCGGGAAGCCATCCACATTCACCTGATGCTGCATCGGGCACTCCGGCTGGTCCTCACGGGCCTCGCCATCACCTGGGGCGTGGCCACGCTCGTCTTCTTCCTCGTGCGCATGGCACCGGGTGATCCCGCACGGCTGCTCCTGGGCCCGGCGGCCACCGAGGCACAGGTCGAGGCCCAGCGCAGTCGCCTGGGGCTCGACCGCCCCGTCGCCGTGCAGTATGCCACCTGGCTCGGCCGACTTGCCTCCGGCGACCTGGGCACCAGCATCGCCACGGGGCGCCCGGTCGCCACGATGTTGGGCGAGGCCTGGCCAGCGACCGCGCTGCTGGTGACCATCTCGCTCGCCCTCTCATACCTCCTGGGTGTGTGCCTCGGCGTGCTGCAGGCGGCACGGCCAGGCTCCCGCACCGACACCGCGCTCTCGGTGACGAGCGTGGCGTTGCATGCCATGCCGGGGTACTGGCTCGGGCTCATCCTCATCCTCGTCTTCGCCTACTGGCTGCGCGTGCTGCCAGCCTTTGGCGCGGGCGGCGTGGATCGCGAGTTCCTGCCGCCCTGGGCGCGGGTGGCCGACACGCTCCGGCACGCAGCACTGCCGGTCATCACGCTCACGATCATCGGCATCGGCGGGATCGCACGGTACGTGCGCGGCGCGATGGCCGAGGTCCGGGGGCACCACTACCTCACCGTGGCCGCGGCGCGGGGGCTGGGCCGGTACCAGGTGCTCCTGCGACACGCGCTACCCAATGCCCTGATCCCGGTGCTGGTGCTCCTGGGCCTGTCACTTCCCGCGCTCTTCTCGGGGACGGTCTTCGTCGAGGCGATCTTTGCGTGGCCCGGCGTGGGCCGCGTGCTCGTGGATGGCGTGCTGGCGCGTGACTATCCGGTGGTGCTCGCCGCCACCACCATCAGTGCGGGCCTCGTCGTGGTCGGCAGCCTCGTTGCTGACCTGCTGGTGTCCCTCGCCGACCCTCGCATCCGCGATGCTGCCGATGGGTGAGGCGACCTGGAGCGACCGCCGGGCGCGAATCGGCGTGGCCTGCCTCGTGGTGCTGGTGCTGGTGGCCCTGCTGGCGCCCTGGATCACGCCGGTAGACCCATCGACCACGCGCGACGTGGTGGGCACCCGCTACCTGGCGCCCCTCACCGTGGACCACCACGGCACCTTCCACCTCCTGGGCACCGACAAGCTCGGGCGCGACGTCTGGACCCGGCTGGCATGGGGTGCGCGCGTCTCGCTCGGCGTGGGCGTGCTCGCGGTGGCGCTGTCGGTCGTGATTGGCATCGCGGTGGGGGCCGTGGCAGGCACGGCGCGCGGGCCGCTGTCCCGCGGGCTCATGGCCTTCACCGACTTCGCGCTGGCGGTGCCACGCGTGGTGGTGCTCCTGCTCCTGGCCACGCTCTGGGCGCCTGGCGCCCTGCTGGTGGTCGTGGTGCTGGGGCTCACCGGGTGGATGCCGGTGGCGCGGCTGGTGTTCAGCCAGGTGCGCGCCCTGATGGCCCGGCCATTCGTGGATGGTGCCGTGGCGCTGGGCGCCAGCCGTGGCAGCGTCCTCCGCCGCCACATACTCCCCAACACCCTGGGCCCCGTCATTGCCGCCGCCACGCTCGGCGTGGGCAACGCCATCACCCTCGAGGCCGGCCTCTCGTTCCTGGGCCTCGGGGTCCAGCCACCGGCACCGAGCTGGGGGAGCATGATCGCATCGGGGCGCGATGCGCTGGTCAACGCACCATGGGTCGCCGTGGTGCCGGGCCTGGCGCTGGTCCTGGTGGTGGTGGCGTGCACGCTCGTGGGAGACGCCCTGCAGGATCGGACCGCGCCGCCGCAGTAGCGTTGGCCTGGCGTGGGCCCGTGCTAGCGCTGGATGAGCCGTACGCCGACGATCACCAGCACTGCCCCCAGCAGCCGCGCGGGCGTGGCGGGGTGCCGCGCAAACCCCATCCAGCCGAAATGGTCGAGTGCCACCGAGGACACCATCTGGCCGGCAACGACGGCGGCAATCATGGTGGCCGCGCCAAGGCGGGGGGCCAGGATCACGGCCCCGGTGATGTACACCGCGCCCAGGATCCCGCCCAGCCACTGCCATGCGGGCACCGCACCAAGGGTTCGGGCGTCAGGGACCGGCGACCGTGCCGCCGCCGCCGCGACAGCGAGCGCGATGGTTCCGACCACGAATGACACGAAGGCCGTCCCGAGCGGACTGCCAACCGCGGTGCGCAGCTCGGCGTTCATGCCGGCCTGCATGGGCAGGAGCACGCCAATG
>CAZWXD010000053.1:0-1448 GCA_964638035.1 uncultured Gemmatimonadaceae bacterium
CACCTCATGGTGGAGCGCCCGGAGCGCTACATCAGGGAGTTCGCCGAGCTGGGCGTCTCGGTGTTCACCTTCCATCCCGAGGCCACCGTGCACGTGCAGCGGCACCTGGCCGCCATCCGGGAACGCGGCATGATGGCGGGCCTGTCGCTCAACCCGGGCACGCCGGTCGCGCACCTCGAGGAGGTGGTGGACGACGTGGACCTGGTGCTGGTGATGAGCGTGAACCCGGGGTTCGGCGGCCAGTCGTACATCCCGGCCTCGACCCCGAAGCTGGCGCGCGTTCGCCGGCTGCTCGAGCACCGGCGCTCGCCCGCCGCACTGCAGGTCGATGGCGGGATCACCCTGGACACGATCGAGGCCGCCTGGGGTGCCGGTGCCGATACCTTCGTGGCCGGTACCGCCGTCTTCGGCACACCCGATCCCGCGGCCGCGGTGCGTGCACTCAGGGCGCGCTGCGCGGTTCGCGTCTGACTACGGACAAGGAACGACACTCGCATGAAACGCCAATGGCTGCTGTTCTGGGGCATCATCACTGCGCTGGTGGGCGGTGCCTTCCTGCTCATCCGGCTGGGGCCGGAGACGTCGGGCGTGGCCATCGGCCAGCGCGCCCCGGACTTCCGGCTGGTGAGCCTCACCTCGGGCGATTCCGTGTCCCTCCGGGCCCTGGGCCAGGGTCACGTCACCCTGGTCAACATCTGGGCGACCTGGTGCCTCCCGTGCAAGGAGGAGATGCCGGCCATGGAGCGCGCCTATGCCGACCTGCAGGCACGGGGCTTCCGCATCCTCGCCGTCAGCATCGACGAGGGCGACAGCAAGCCGGTCAGCGAGTTTGCCCGGCAGCTCGGCATCACGTTCGACGTGCTGCATGACCGCTCGGGCGCGATCCAGCAGGCCTACCAGACCACCGGCGTCCCGGAGAGCTTCCTGCTCGACCGCGAGGGACGCATCGTGAAGCGCGTGATCGGGCAGCACGACTGGGCGTCGCCCGCCAACCGGAAGCTGATCGAGCGCTACCTCGACGGCGGCACCACGGACGTCAGCGCCGCCCGCCCGCGCTGAGCCACGGTGCCTTCCCTCGTCCTCGGGATCGAGACCTCCTGCGATGAGACCTCGGCCTCCGTGGTGGCCCGGGACCGGGACGGGCGCACGCGGGTCGCGAGCCTCGTGATCCTCTCGCAGGACGTACATGCCCTCTTCGGGGGTGTCGTCCCGGAGCTGGCCAGCCGTGCCCACCTCGCCACGATCGGCCCGGTGGTGGACCGCGCACTCACTGAGGCCGGTGCCACCCTCGAGGCGCTCGATGGCATCGCCGTCACGCATGCACCCGGGCTCGTGGGCGCCCTGCTCGTGGGCCTCATGTACGGGAAGACGCTCGCGTGGCGCTTGCAGAAGCCGTTCATCGGGGTGCACCACCTGGAGGGCCACCTGTTCGCTCCCACGCTGGAACA
>CAZWXD010000053.1:1548-3138 GCA_964638035.1 uncultured Gemmatimonadaceae bacterium
TCGTTCGAGGTCACCGGGTTCGGCATCATGATGATGTTCGCGTTCCTGGTGGCTGGATGGATCATCGGCCTCGAGCTCCGCCGGTACCGCCTCAACGAGAACTATGCCGGCGACATGGTAGTGGCGGCGGTCGTTGGTGGCATCGTCGGGGCCAAGCTGTGGTACGTCGTGCTGACCCAGGACCTGGGAGCGCTGCTCTCCCGCGGCGGGCTGGTGTGGTACGGCGGCTTCCTGGGCGGCGTCCTGGCCGTGCTGCTGAACGGATGGCGGCTTGGCGTCCCGGCGCGCTGGACGATGCAGCTCACGGGCCCGGCCCTCGCCGCCTCGTATGCGGTCGGGCGGATCGGGTGCCTGCTCGTTGGCGACGACTATGGTGGGCCAAGTTCGCTTCCGTGGGCCATGAAGTTCCCCCAGGGCCTGCCCCCCTCCACCGTCGCCAGCCTGCAGCACTTCGGTGTGCGCGTGCCCGAGGGCCTCGACCCGTCCACCGTGCTGGCGGTACACCCGACACAGGTCTACGAGACGCTGATGATGACGCTGGCCTTCGCCTTCCTCTGGTCGATCAGGCGGCGAAAGGGCGGGACGGGATGGCTGTTCGGCGCCTACCTGGTGCTGGCCGGCACCGAACGGTTCCTGGTGGAGATCCTCCGCGCCAAGGATGACCGCTTCCTCGGACCGTTCACCGTGGCGCAGCTCACCAGCATCCTGGTCGTGGTCGCGGGGGCGGTGGTGTACTCCACGCTGCGACAGGCGGCCGAGGTGGATCCCGGGCCTTACCTCAGGGCAGCGGCCCCGGCTGCACCGGGAAAGGCTCCACCAGGGAAAGGAAAGGCGTCGTGAGCGACAGGAAGCCGGAGAACCCCGGTGCAGGCATCATGGAGCGGTTCCGGAAGTCCAACGTGGCCCTGCGATGGGGCGTGCTGGCCATCCTCGCGATGGTGCTCTTCATCCTCCTGACCGCCTGACCACGGCGCGGCCGGGCTCACTGCTTGCGCAGCAGTGCCACCTGGCCGGCGTGATACAGGTTGTGCTGCACCACGCCATGGAGCATGACGTAGTAGGTGCGGCCCGTGCCCAGTTCGGGGCTCGTCGACGTGCCCACGGTGTCACCGAAACGCCGCTCGTCGAACTGGCGGATCCGCCCGGCCAGGTCCTCCACGGCGGCGCCCAGTGCCGCACGCGCAGCCTCCCAGCGAGCGTCGGTTGGATCGCCCACGGGTGGCCAGTCACCCTCGGAGGGCGTGCCTGGCTCGCCGCCGTCGAGCCGGCGTTCCACCTCGTGGATCCAGGCGGTGCAGTGCAGCACGATCTCCCAGATCGAGTGGGCATCCCCCAGGTGGCGTGAGGCAGCACGCTGCGGGGTGAGGCCACGCGTGAGCTCCTCGAGGCTGGGCCCGTGCCAGGCCTCGCCCTTCCAGGTGCGCTCGAGCAGGTCGGCCAGGCGTTCGGCTTCCAGCATCAATCCTCCACCGTGAACCCGGCTCGGCGGAGGTAGCGCTCCGCCAGCTGGGAGGTGCGATCGTCGTCCCGTTCACGCGCCTCGAGCAGCAACTGCCGCATGGCCCCAGCCAGGGCAGGATCGCCCCAGAA
>CAZWXD010000054.1:0-2374 GCA_964638035.1 uncultured Gemmatimonadaceae bacterium
CCGCCTGGCTCGCCACCAGTTCGAGGCGTGCGCGGGCCAGGCCCAGCCGGGTCGCAGTCTCCGTGGCGGCGGCATCGAGCAGGTCGCTGATGCCCACCAGGCCACCCTCGTACTGGCGCGTCACGATGCGGTGCGCCTCCGTGCCTTGCGCCACCGCACGATCCGCAATCGCCAGCGCGCGTTCCGCGACACGGACCCGGATGCGCGCCCGGGCCACCTCCAGCTCCGCCGCCGCTTCTGCCTGGGATGCTGCCTCGCGTGCTGCCACGGCATCGGCCCGGGCCGCGCCGCGGGCGGCAACCTCGCGAGCACTGGTGAACGGCGACCAGGAGACCTGGACGCCGGCCGTCCACATGCCCCGGCCGCCAAACGGCGTCGTGGGATCGTGCCAGTCGTAGCGCCCGAAGGCGTTGAGCCGTGGCAGCATCGCGCGCCCGGCGCGATCGGCCCCCGCCTCTGCGGCCGCCTGGGCGAGGTGCGCGGCACGCAGGTCGCCACGCAGGCTGTCCTCATCCAGGCCCGGTGACGGCAGCAGCACTCCCGGGAGCGAGTCGGGCACGGCGAGGGAGGGGTCACCGGGCGTCCCGATCGCCAGCGCCAGGGACCGGATCGCCAGCTCCTGGTCACCGCGCGCGGCCTCCAGTTGCGCCTCCAGCTCGCCCTCGTGCACCGAGGCACGCAGCACGTCCGATCGCGTCACCAGCCCCTGCTCCGCCATGAGCCCTGCCTGCCGCACGTGGGCGCTGGCGGCGGCATGCAGGGCTTCCAGCATCCTCACCCGCTCGCGCGCCACCACGGCACCAGCCCAGGCCTCCGTCACCAG
Source organism: uncultured Gemmatimonadaceae bacterium (assembly GCA_964638035.1). Taxonomy (GTDB): domain Bacteria; phylum Gemmatimonadota; class Gemmatimonadetes; order Gemmatimonadales; family GWC2-71-9; genus JAGGAG01. Next base: position 824 of record CAZWXD010000054.1, read on the forward strand.
CACCTGCACGCCCAGCCGGGTCCAGTCGGCCCGTGCCGCTTCCGCCCCGGCCGCGTGGGAGGCCGCGGTCCGGCCGGCCCACGCGTCGAGGTTGATGAGCGGCACTTCCGCCGCGAAGCCGGCCTGCATGTCTCCGCGCGCGGCGGGGTAGTTGAGGAGGTCGGGGTTGAACGACGCCGCCGTGACGCTCCGCTGGCGCAGCAGGAAGCCGAACGCCACCAGCGGGTCGTTCGACCGCGTGTAGCCGGCCTCCATACGGCCCGACGGGAGGACGCCAGCGAGCGCTGCGGTGCGGTCGGCGCCAGCACGCGCCACCTGCGCGCCGGCAATGCGGTTGGGAAAGGCCGTGCTGTCGGCCCGGGCCAGGGCCTGGCGCAACGAGACAGGCTGCTGGGCGGCGAGCGAGCCGGGCAGCAGGACCAGCGCGACAAGGACGGGGATCGGCGGCCTCATGACTCTACAACTATACAGTTGTTGAGTTTTGAAGTCAAGTGTGCTAGCTTTGAGGCCATGGCCACCATGCCCCCCGAGTTCACCGAGCTGGTCGCCGAGCGCTTCCGGGCGCTGGGCGAACCCATGCGCCTTCGCATCCTCGATGCCCTGCGGCAGCGGGACCTGACCGTGGGCGAGCTGGTGAAGGCCACCGGCGCCACCCAGGCCAACGTGTCCAAGCACCTGCAGTTGCTGCACCGGCTGGGGTTCGTGGACCGGCAGAAGGAGGGCACCGCCACCAGGTATGCCATCGCCGACCGCGACGTCTTCCGCCTGTGCGACCTCGTGTGCGGCGGGGCACGCACGCGCGTCCGGCAGCAGCAGCGCGCGCTCCGGGCCTGACCGCTCGCGGGAGCCGGAATGCACGCGGCCCCCGGCACATGCCGGGGGCCGCTGCTATGAACACGTGCCAGAGAGGCGTTACTTCGCCTTCACCTCGATCTGGCGCGGCTTGGCCCGCTCCGCCTTCGGGATGCTGATGGTCAGCACCCCATGCTCGAACAGGGCCTCGATGCGGTCGGCGTCCACCGTGCTGGGCAGGGTGAACGTCCGCTCGAACGTGCCGTAGGTGCGCTCGTACCGGTGCACGCGGTCGGCGTTCTCCTCGGCCACCTGCTGCTTCTCGCCGGTGAGCGACAGCGTGTTGTTCTCCAGCGCGATCTTCACGTCGGACGGCTGCACGCCAGGCAGCTCGGCCACGATCTTCACGGCATCCTTGTTCTCGAAGACATCCACCGCGGGCAGCCAGGCCGCCGTGACGCTGGAGTTGGGGGTACCGAACGGCCAGCCCCCGAACGCCTCGTCGAGCATCGTGTTGAGGCGGCGCAGGTTCTGGAATGACTCCGCCGGGCGGCGGGAGAGGTTGTAGGTGACCATGATGCTGCTCCTCGTGTGCGTTGTTGCCGGTGTTGTTGATGCTGTCATGCGACGCCACCCCACTGTTCATCTGGCGTGCCGACATTTCGGGGCCATTTCGGCAGGAGAACGCCGTTCCCGGCCGGGCCGGCCTGTCACTCTGGCGCCCGTCCCGCACGCCGGGCCCGGTGGCGAGTAGCTTGA
>CAZWXD010000055.1:0-2273 GCA_964638035.1 uncultured Gemmatimonadaceae bacterium
GGGCTCAACGTGACCCTCTGCACCGACAGCTGGCTCATGAGCGCCACGACGCTCACGCAGGAATACTGGCTGGCCCACACCGAGCTGGGCTTCACGCGCGCCGAGGTCGAGCGGATGATCCGGAACGGCTTCGAGTCGGCCTTCCTCCCCTGGCCCGAGCGTGAGCGCCTGCTCCGGGCCGCGGTGGACCAGATGGCGGCCACCTGATGGGACTCGCCGTACTGCTGCAGCAGGCACCTGCCGCAGCCGGGCCCACTGCCGCGCAGCAGCTCGCCGCCGCACAGCAGGGGCTCGGCACGCCCCTCGGGTCACGGCTCATCGGCCTCCTGGGCATCGCCACCATGCTCGGCCTGGCCGTCCTCCTGTCCTATGACCGGCGCCGGATCAACTGGCGCCTCGTGGCGGGCGGGCTCGGGCTGCAGGCAGCCTTCGGCGTCATCGTCCTCAAGACCAGCGGCGGGCGGGCGTTCTTCGACGCGGTGGGCGCCATGGTCACGGCGCTCCTCCGCTTCCAGGAGCAGGGCGCCCGGTTCGTCTTCGGCAACCTGGTGCAGTCGTGGGTGCCCGTCGGGACACCCGGCCCGGGCGGCTCGGTGGCCACCACTGGCGGGCTGGTGGCGAATGCGGGCGCGTTCTTCGCCTTCAACGTGCTGCCCACGATCATCTTCTTCTGCTCCCTGATGTCGGTCCTCTACTACCTCGGCATCATGCAACTGGTGGTGAAGGCGCTCGCCTGGGTGATGCAGAAGACGCTCGGCACTTCCGGCGCCGAGACGCTTTCCGCGGCGGGGAACATCTTCCTGGGCCAGACCGAGGCGCCCATGCTCATCAAGCCCTTCGTGGGCTCGATGACGCGCTCCGAGCTCATCACCGTGATGGTGGGCGGGTTCGCCACGGTGGCCGGTGGGGTCATGGCGGCCTACATCGGCATGCTGCAGGGCGCCTTCCCCGGAATCGCCGGCCACCTGCTTGCCGCCAGCGTGATGAACGCGCCGGCCGGGCTCCTCCTCAGCAAGATCATCCTCCCCGAAACCGGCACGCCCGTCACGAGGGGCAGCCTCCGGTTCGAGGATGCCGTGCCCGATGCCGTTGAATCCCCGCGCCGCCGTCGCTGGTTCGGGCGGGGGAGCAGCGAGTCGGGGGTCCTCGAGGCAGCAGCCAACGGCGCGGCACAGGGCGCACAGCTCGCCATCAACGTCGCGGCCATGCTCATGGCGTTCATTGCCCTGGTGGCCCTGCTCAACGCCGGTCTCGGCTGGATCGGGAGCCTGACCGGCCTCCCCGACCTCAGCCTGCAGTACATCCTGGGGCTCGTCCTCCGGCCGCTGGCCTGGGTGATGGGCGTGCCCTGGCAGGACACGGCGTACGTCGGCAGCCTCATCGGCCTGAAGACCACGCTGAACGAGTTCGTTGCCTACGCCCAGTTTGCCGCTGACCTCAACGCCGGCGTTGCGCTTTCCCCGAGGAGTGCCATCATCCTCACGTACGCCCTGCTCGGCTTCGCCAACTTTTCGTCGATCGCCATCCAGATCGGGGGCATCGGCGGGCTGGCCCCGGCGCGGCGGGGCGAGATCGCGGAGTTCGGGCTCAGGGCGATGATCGCGGGGAACCTGGCGGCATTCATGAGCGCCAGCCTGGCGGGGATGCTGGTGTGATGCAGGGCAGGGGACGACGCGCGTGACGAGCCTCACGGGGGCCATTGCGTCCCGACTGGGATCCCGGCGCCCCGTGGCGCTCCTGGTGCTGGGCTCGGGGCTCGGGTCGCTGGCCGACGACCTCGATGATGCGGTGCGCATCCCGTACCGGGAGCTCCCCGGCGTTCCCACGCCAACGGTTCCCGGACATGCGGGCGAGCTGGTGGCGGGCCGCCTGGCGGGCGCCGAGGTGCTGGTGCAGGGTGGGCGCTTCCACATGTACGAGGGACACGACGCCAGCACGAGCGCCCTCATGGTGCGGGCCGCATCCGGCCTTGGTGTTCGCACCGTGCTCATCACCAACGCCGCAGGCGGCATTCGCCGCACGTTCGTCGCCGGGACCCTCATGCTCATTGCCGATCACATCAACCTGCAGTTCCGGAGCCCGCTGGTGGGCCCGGTCGGCGAGGGTGAAGAGCGGTTCCCCGACATGTCCGCGCCGTGGAGCCCGCGGCTCCGCGCCCTGGCCCGGCAGGTCGCCGCCGAGCGGGGCGTGGCGCTGGCGGAGGGGACCTACGCGGGCCTGCTCGGGCCGAGCTACGAGACCCCGGCGGAGATCCGCATGCTGGAGCGGCTGGG
>CAZWXD010000056.1:0-1979 GCA_964638035.1 uncultured Gemmatimonadaceae bacterium
ATACCAGCAGCGGGCCGGTTCGCGATGCTGCGGCCGTCTCGAGGGCCCTGCGGGCTCGCGCTGCCTGCGAGCGTGGCTCTCCCGTCAGGAGGCGCACCACCACCGACGTGTCGAGCCCGAGCATCACCGCGGCCTCTTCCGGGTGCGTCCCCTCGCCACACTCGCGCGCATGGCCTCGAGGTCGTGGCTGGATTGCTTCCGTCCGTACGGGCCCAGGACGCCAAACCACGACTCCTCCTGTACCGCCGGCGCCGCGGCCTCGGGAATGCCGAGCACGTGTCGCACCCCCTCGGCCACCAGGTCCCGCACCGTGCGGCCACGCCGGGCGGCCTCCACCTTGAGCCGGCGGTAGAGACCCTCGTCGAAATCGATGGTTGCCTTCATGCTAGCAAGCTAGCAAGCTTGCAAGCCATGGCAAAGGCCTGGTGACTACCCGGCTCGTGTGTCCAGCGACGCCTTGCCAGGAGCGCGCGGAGGCGCGGGTCGGTGCGTGCGGAACCGCATTCTCCCGCTCCATGCCGCCGGAATGAGATGACGCCCTGCCGCAAACCATTGCTGAGATTGGTGTTGCACAGAACCTTGCCGTCGACATATCTGCGTACATATTTATGTATGCGCACGACCGTGGATATTCCTGACGCCCTTTATCGACGACTCAAGTCCCAGTCCGCCGCCCGCGGCCTCCCTGTTCGGCAGGTGCTCCTTCACCTCGTCGAGCAGTGGCTCGCCTCGGGCCCTGCGGCAGGCACCGAGGCCCACGATGCAGGGATGGCCCTCTCCAACCAGGAGAAGGCCGCGCGGCTCCGGGCATTCCTCGACGAGACTGCCGAGCTGGTGGCGCACGCGCCACCCGGTCCGTCACTGCAGCAGGCCCTCGACGCGGGCCGCGATCGCCTCGAGCCCGGTCCGTGAGCACTGCTGTCGTGGATGCCAGCGTGTGGATTGCTGCCATTGACCCCAGCTCACCCGCCCAACTGCAGAGCCGTGCCTGCCTCGAAGGCCTCACGGAGCGGGGCTGGCACGTCGCCGTTCCCACCTTCGCGCGCCTCGAGGTCGCCTGCGCCCTGGCGCGGAAGCTCCGGAACCCCGCTCGTGCCCGGCGCATCACCGAGTCGCTCTGGTCCCTGGCCCAGGTGCGCGAACTTCCCCTCGACGCCGCGGCCATCGAGCGCGCGCTCGTCCTCGGCACCGAGCGCTTCCTCCGCGGCCCCGACGCCACCTACGCGGCCGATGCCATCAGCAACGGCTTCGTGCTGTTGTCGTGGGACCGGGAGCTGCGGGCGCGCGCCCGTGCTGTCACACCAGCGGAATGGCTGCAGGCTTGAGCCGGCAGGAGACCTTCGCAAGCCGTGGCAGGTGCAGCGCCGCAGCTGCGGTGGCCGCGAGGCTCATGGGCGCACCGGGCAGGGACCCGGGAACAGTGGCCCACCTCGGAAGTGTCACACCCCTCCCCGAGACTCCAAGCCAGACAGCCGCAGGCGAGCGGAGCCACTCCGCGCACAAGGGTGAGTGACCATGCGCTTCATCGGATTCCTCCTGGTCATGGGCGTGGTGCTCCTGGTGAGCCTTGCCTTGCTGGCCGTCGCGGGCGGGGCGGGCGGGAAACACCGAGGGGGCTGGCTGCCGGGCACAGGCACGGGGCGCGGCGACCGGGATGGGGACGACGAACTGGTTGCCCTCGACATCGTGTCGGACGGAAGCCTTGACGGCCGTATCGGGGGAGGCCCGGCCGCACCGGGCCAGGCCGATGACTGAGGACGGGGAGGATGCGTGACGCGGCCACGACAGCCTTCAAGGTGGAGGCGCACGCCGTCCTACTGCCTGGTCCATTCCTCCGTGACGTCACCGCCTTCGAGCGTCAGCCGGTTCCCGCTCTTTCGCCGTGACGCGTCACGCGGGAGGCGAACCGCCAGTTCGACCCCAAGCATCCCTCCACGCCCGCTCGGCCTCTCGCTTGATCCGCGGCAGCATCACCCAGC
>CAZWXD010000057.1:0-1853 GCA_964638035.1 uncultured Gemmatimonadaceae bacterium
GTCAGGGCGTCAGGGCGTCAGGGCGTCAGGGCGTCAGGGCGTCAGGGCGTCAGGGTGTCAGGGCGTCAGGGCGTCAGGGCGTCAGGGCGTCAGACCAAGCAAAATACACCATCCCCAATCCTGACATCCCCCATCCTGACGTCCTGACGTCCTGACGTCCTGACGCCTCACCCTCCCCCCGCCCGAAGCACGAACGAACTCGGTGCCGTGATGCACTTCTGCACGCACATCCCGCAGCCCACGCAGCCTTCGGCGCGGAGCACGGGGTGCCCTCCCTCGTCCTGCACCAGCGCGCGCTCCCCCACCGGGCACACCGTGATGCACACCCGGCACTCGACGCCGCGGAAGGTGACGCAGCGCTCGGGGACAAACTCCAGCGCGCCGAGCCGGTAGCCCTCCCATCCGTTCGCAGGCACCGTCAGCGCCTCGGTGGGGCAGGCCCTGGCGCAGGGCATGTCGGGACAGGCGATGCAGGCCAGCGACTGGACGTTGATGTGGGGTGTTCCCGCCGCGAGGCCGGCGCTGGTGGGCGCCCGCACAATCGCATGCACCGGGCACACCGGGATGCAATCGCCACACCGCGTGCATGCTGCCAGGAAGGCGATCTCCGGCAATGCACCCGGCGGCCGCAGCAGCCGCTCCTCCCCGACCACCCGTTCCTCCGCGCGCTCCACCATCCCCTCGATCCAGCGACCGAAGGTCTGCTTCAGCGCGTCCCGCCGATTCCCCCCGAAATCCATCCCTTCCCCCTGACCCCCCTGACGCCCTGACGTCCTGACGTCCCCTAAAACGCCGCCTGCACGCTGAACATCCAGCGGAAGTCAAGCTCGTTGTCCCGTGCAAAGTCGTTCCGCGCGTACGCGGGCGCGCTCAGGTAGAACGGGAAGTCGAACCGCGTCATGAACGACGTCTGCCCGATCCGGTGGCTCGCCCGGAGGCCCAGGCCCGCGTCGGCAATGAAGCCCAGCGCCTCGCCGGAGAGCGGCTGGAGGTCATTGCCGAAGGCATGCGCGGCATCGCCGAAGGCGGCGACGGTCACCTTGTTGAAGAGCTTGCCGCGCGGCTTGCGGTGCAGCGCCTGCTCCAGCTCCACGTTCGCCGCCGCCACTGCCAGCGCCGAGACGCGGAAGTCCACCGCGCGCACGTTGGCGCCGCCCGGCGCCTGGTAGGCGATGTCGTCCCGCACCAGCAGCGCGCCCTGCGAGCGGAGGAACTGGTTGTTGAGCTGCAGGAACGGGTCGGAGCTTCCGAGGTAGATCTGCAACTGCTTGGCCGGGAGGTCCTTGCCACCGCCGAATCCGCCATAGAGCCGGGTACCCAGCTCCAGCGACGACGTGAGGGGGCGCCGTGCCGTGCCCTCCAGCTCGCCCCGGAAGAAGAAGCCGGTGAGGCCTGGTGCGGGGGTGGGCTGCCCAGCCTGCTGGAAGGCCAGGCCACCGCCCAGGGCCAGGCGACCTCCGAGCTGCCAGCGTCCGCTCCGCGTGGTGACCCCGGTTTCACTCATCAGCTCGACGACACCCACGTTGTCCCACTGCCCCGCATCGAGGAAGCGCATGTCGTTCACGCCCACCAGCCGGAGGCTCACGTCCTGGGTCCACCGTGGACCATAGGTCATGTGCTCCTTCGACCACGCACTCCAGCCGACGAGCCCGCCCCAGCGCCCCTCGAACTTGAACGCCTCGAATCGTTGCGACTGCCGCGGCGCCCGCAGGAAGGTCGGGTTCTTCAGGCGCACGAAGAAATCCAGCGTGCGCACGTCGTCGTCCGACCCGGCACCCGTTCCGTAGCTCAGGATCAACTGGTCGAGGTTGAACCGCCCGAGGTAGTTGGTGCGGGTGCGGAAGCCGACGGTG
>CAZWXD010000058.1:0-1791 GCA_964638035.1 uncultured Gemmatimonadaceae bacterium
CCCAGCATGGCGATGGTGCGCGTCACGCCGGCCCGCTTCTCCGGCGTCGTCACGTACTCGGTCTGCACCCGCCTGGTGGTCAGGTCGAATGCGTTGCCGGCATAGAGCACGAGGTCTTCACCAGCCGCCGAGTGGCCCAGCGCCGACTCGCCCACCAGCTGCAGGCGGCCCGCCGCATCGGGTTCGTAAATCCGCGCCACGCCCCCGGGAAGCGGTGCGTCGCCCAGGGCCGTCTTGCGCGGGCGCTTGACCACGTAGCTCACCTGGACCGGGACGACCTGCTCATCGGGCACCTGCGGAATGAAGCCGTACCACGGGAGCTGCCCGCGGACCACGAGCCGCTTCTCGTACGGCGTGGTGGCCGGCTCGAAGAGTGCGATGGTGGTGGTGCTGCCGGGCCGGAGGCTCACCTTGCCGGGCAGGGTGTAGAGGTGGAACTCGCCCGCAGCTTCCTCGGAGGGCATCGCCATGTCGGCGCGCGCCTCCATTGCCATGACCTGCCCGCGCATCTTGGCCAGCCCCGGTTCGGGCTGGCGGGCCCGCGACACGCTCCCGGCCAGGAGCTGCACGTCGGCGTCGCTGGCACTGAGCGCCTGCGAGGCGATGACTGCCTCGCCACTCACCCGGGCATCCTTCGCGCCCAGCACCACGTTGTAGGCAGCACTCCAGGAGGCCCCGTCGGTGAACCAGCCGAGCGGCAGGTCTTTCCGTGCGGCCGCGCTCGTCACTGACAGCGTCCCGGTCGGCGCCGCCGCCACTGCCCCGGCGGGGTAGCGGAGCGAGCCCGGCGCCTGGAAGGAGATTGTGCCATCGGGCATCTGGAAGCGCGCCGGGTCAACACCCAGCAACTTGACCTCGAAGCTCTCGAACCCACCGCCCGCGCGAGGCCGCTCCACCCGGAGTGTCTCCCCCACCAGCCGTCGCAGGACCGCGTCCTCCGTCAGGGCGGCGTCGAACACCCCACGCACGATGGTGACGCCCGGGTCGAGCGACACCACCGTCGCCGGATCCAGCGGCCCCAGCTCCAGGCGGTGCTCCGAAGCGCCCTTCGGCACACTGGCCGGGATCGCCCGCCGCACCAGCACCCGGCCGTCGTTGTAGATGGTTAGGCCGTTCTGCGCTGCTGCCGTGGTCCCATGCCCCAGCGCGAGGAGTCCCGCAAGAAGCCCCGTCGCATGCGATGCCTTCATGGTGCCCCCTGATCGCCAGATCTCGAAAACCCCGAACGCCTGAACGTCCGAACGCCTGAACGCCGAACGTCCGAACGCCTGAACGCCCTACCCCACCTGCCCCGCCACCACCGAGACGATCTTCCGCACGATCAGGTACACCACCACGACCGCCACGGCGGACCAGACCCGCCCGGTGCTCCCGCCCGGGAGCGGGCGCCAGGCGAGCCACGCCGCCGTCCCGAGCGCTGCGATGAGGGCGTAGCGCCCCGCCACGCGGCTCGCGCGCCGGCGGCGCTCCACCGTGCACAGGTCACAGCGATTGCCAATGAGGAGGCCGGGCGTGCGCCGGCCGCAGTCGATGCAGGGAGCGTCAGTGGGCCACTCGGCGGGCGACGGCATCGCCGAACTCCCTCGTGCTGGCGGTGCCGCCCAGGTCGCGCGTGCGGATCCCGTCCGTGACGATCACGGCCTCGACCGCCCGGCGCAACCGGCCTCCCGCGTCATGCTCGCCGATGTGGTCGAGCATCATGGCGGCGGCGAGCATCTGCGCCGAAGGGTTGGCCACGCCCTTGCCGGCGATGTCGGGCGCGCTCCCGTGCACCGCCTCGAAGATGGCGGC